>DATNFW010000072.1:0-15987 GCA_035606175.1 Steroidobacteraceae bacterium
GGCGTCATGACGAAGCTCATCGACAAGAACACGACGATTCCGACGCGGGCCACGCAGGTGTTCTCGACGGCGGAAGACGGTCAGACGGCCGTGACCATTCACGTCCTGCAGGGCGAGCGCGAGCGCGCCGGCGACAACAAGTCGCTCGGCAAGTTCGACCTTTCGGACATTCCGCCGGCGCCGCGCGGGATGCCGCAGATCGAGGTCACGTTCGACATCGACGCGAACGGCATCCTGAACGTGTCCGCGAAGGACAAAGCGACGGGCAAGGAGCAGAAGATCGTCATCAAAGCCTCGAGCGGTCTCAACGAGGAGGAAATCAAACGGATGGTGCGCGATGCCGAGGCGCACGCGGAGGAGGACAAGCGCTTCCGCGAGCTGGTCGAGGTGCGCAACAAGGCCGACGGGCTGATCCATTCCGTGGAGAAATCGCTGCAGGACCTCGGCGAGAAAGTCTCGGGCGAGGAGCGGGCGCGCGTCGAGTCGGCGGTGTCCGATCTGCGCGCGGCGCTGAAGAGCGACGACAAGGACGTGATCAACAAGAAGGCCGACGCGCTCGCGCAGGCCTCAGCGGCCATCGCACAGCGCGCCTACTCCCAAACGGGCGGCGAGCCGGGCGGCTCCGGCGCTGAAGGCGGGGGCCCCGGAGCTGCCGGAGGAGCGGGTGCGGCGGGCGGCGCAGGAGGAGGTGCCGGCCGGGACGATGTAGTCGACGCCGAGTTCGAAGAAGTCCGGGACAAGAACCGCAAAGCCTCGTAGAGTCGCAAGCCGCGATGCCGCGACACGCTGGGCAATCCTGCCCCGCGCGTCGTCGCGCGTGAGGAGCGAATGATTCAGGCAGGCATGGCAAAGCGCGACTATTACAAGGTTCTCGACGTACCGAAGAGCGCGACCGAGGCGGAAATCAAGAAGGCCTATCGCCGGCTCGCGATGAAGTACCACCCGGACCGCAATCCCAACGACAAGGAGGCGGAGGAGCGGTTCAAAGAAGCCAAGGAAGCCTGCGAGGTCCTCTCCGACCCGCAGAAGCGGGCAGCGTACGATCAGTTCGGCCACGCAGGCGTCGAGGCAGCCGGGCGCGGGCCGGGCTCCCGCGGCGGTTTCGGGCCGGGAGATGCGTTCAGCGACATCTTCGGCGATGTATTCGGCGACATCTTCGGCGGCTCACGTCAGGGACGCTCCCAGGTATTCCGGGGAGCGGACCTGCGCTACGAGCTCGAGCTCGATCTCGATCAGGCAGTCTTCGGGCACACGGTCGAGCTCGAAGTCGCGAAGCTCGATGAGTGCACGACCTGCCACGGGACCGGAGCTCAGAAGGGCAGCAATCCCTCGACGTGCGAGACGTGCGGGGGAACCGGGCACGTGCGGATCTCCCAAGGGTTCTTTCAATTACAGCAGACCTGCCCGCGCTGCCGCGGAGCAGGCACGATCGTTCGCAATCCTTGCGATACCTGTCTCGGACAGGGTCGCGTACGACGTGCCAAGAAGCTCTCCGTGAAAGTGCCGCCGGGGGTCGACTCCGGCGACCGAATTCGTTTGACGGGCGAAGGGGAGGCCGGCCGCAACGGCGGTCCGCCGGGCGACCTCTACGTCGAAGTGCACGTCCGAGATCACGCGATCTTCGAGCGCGACGGCGAACATCTCTCGTGCGAGGTACCGATCAGCTTTGCGACGGCCGCGCTCGGCGGCGCGCTCGTCGTGCCGACGCTCGATGGGGATGTGACGATCAAGATTCCGCCCGAGACTCAATCCGGACGCGTATTCAGACTGCGCGACAAGGGCGTCAAGCCCGTGCGAGGCGGACCGCGCGGTGACCTGTTTTGCCGCGTCGTCGTCGAGACGCCGGTGCATCTGTCTGCCGAGCAGCGCGAGCTCGTCCGCAAGCTCGACGAGTCGCTCCTGGGCGACGGCCAGGACGCACATCGCCACGCGCCGCGGCAGAAGGGATTCCTCGACGGCGTAAAGCGCTTCTTCTCGGGCCGGAGCGCCTGATGACGACTCACGCGTCAGGGGAGGGACACCGCGCACCCGTCGAAGGACACCGCGGGCCTGCTGAGGGACACCGCGGGCCTGCTGAGGGACACCGCGCGCTGCGCCTCGCGATCATCGGCGCAGGCGGACGGATGGGTCACTCGCTCGTCCGCGCAGCCGGTGCGCGCTCGGACGTCATCATTCAAGCGGGCGTGGTGTCGCCCTCGAGCGAGCTGGCCGGCCGCGATCTCGGCGAGCTCGCGGGCTCGAGCGCGCTCGGGGTGAAGGTCAGCGCCGATCTGGCGGGCGCGCTGGCGACATGCGACGTCGCGCTCGACTTCTCTCATCCGCGCGCCACGGCGGCGAATCTCGCGGCCTGCTGCGCGGCGGGCAAGCCGCTCCTGATCGGGACGACCGGCCTCGGCACCGACGTGCAACATGAGCTCGAGCGTGCGGCGCGGCACATTGCGCTGCTAGTCGCTCCTAACACGAGCCTCGGGATCACCCTTCTCGTCGAGCTCGCGCGCCAGTGCGCACGAGTGCTGCCGAGCCAATTCGATATCGAGATCATCGAGGCTCATCATCGCCACAAACCCGACGCACCCTCCGGCACGGCGCTCGCGCTCGGCAATGCAGTTGCCGAAGCGCGCGGCGTGGCGGCGGACCCCGCCGTCATGTTGCATCGGATGGCAGGAGGACATGCGCGGCGCGAGGGCGACATCGGCTTTGCGGTCGTGCGGGGCGGGGATATCGTGGGGGAGCACACCGTGCTTTTCGCAGGCTCCGGCGAGCAGGTGACGCTCGGTCACCGCGCAACCGACCGGGGCGTGTTCGCACGCGGGGCGCTCGATGCAGCCGTGTGGCTCGCGCGTCACCCGCCGGGCCGCTACGCGATGCGAGATGTGCTGCTGAAACAATGACTTAGGCGTGGGCGCTGCGGCTGCGGACGGGGATCGCGGAGCTGCGCAGGGCCGAAAGTTCGATGGACGCCCGCCCCGTTCCTCAGTAGAATTTCGCCCGTAATCCGCAAGGGTTAGTCCATACAAGGCGGGAGGATGTTCGGCTGTCGAACTCCTCCCGCTTTGTACATCTGAGGTGCGTGCTTGAAGAGCAGCGGCACGGCACCCATATCGGCGGCAGTTCTGATGAATTGAGGAGCCTGCAGAGCAGGCTTCACGAGGGGAAATCTGGGGTGAATGGACCGGCGGTGCTGGCGCTTGCGGACGGCACGATCTTCCGCGGCCAGTCAATCGGGGCCGATAGCAACACCACCGGCGAAGTCGTTTTCAATACTGCCCTGACTGGCTATCAGGAGATCCTCACCGACCCCTCCTACGCTCGTCAGATCGTCACGCTGACCTACCCGCACATCGGCAACACCGGCTGTACGCCGGAGGACCTGGAATCGACCCAGATCTTCGCCGCGGGTTTGATCATCCGCGATCTGCCTCCGCTCGCGAGCAGCTGGAGACGCAGCGAGACGCTCGGGGAGTTCCTCGAGCGGGGCAAGCTCGTCGCAATCGCCGGCATCGACACCCGCAAGCTCACGCGCATTCTGCGCGAGAGCGGTGCGCAGGCGGGTTGCATCATGACGGGCGACGGCATCGATGAGGCCGCCGCCGTACGACTGGCACGCAAGTTCCCGGGTTTGAAAGGCATGGATCTCGCCCGCGTCGTCTCGGTCAAGCGCCCTTATCAATGGAACGAGGGAGGGCTGTGGCAGGAAGCGCACCGCCCGCTCATCCGTTCACATCAGCGACTGCACGTCGTGGCCTACGATTTCGGCATCAAGCGCAACATCCTGCGCATGCTCGCCGATCACGGCTGTCGCGTGACGGTGGTGCCGGCGCAGACGAGCGCGCGCGAGGCGCTCGCGCTCGCGCCCGATGGCATCTTCCTATCGAACGGCCCGGGCGACCCCGAGCCCTGCGATTACGCGATCGCGGCCGTGCGCGAGTTCCTCGAGACCGACATCCCGGTGTTCGGCATCTGCCTCGGGCTGCAGCTTCTCGGTCTCGCCTGCGGCGCCCGGACCATGAAAATGAAGTTCGGCCATCACGGTGCGAATCACCCGGTGCAGGACCTCGAGAGCGGGCGTGTGTTCATCACGAGCCAGAATCACGGTTTCGCGGTCGATGAGACGACGTTGCCGGCGCACGTCAAGCCGACGCACCGCTCGCTCTTCGACGGCTCCCTGCAGGGCTTCGCCTTCACGGATCACCCGGCCTTCGGCTTTCAGGGCCATCCCGAGGCGAGCCCCGGCCCGCACGACATGCGTCCGCTCTTCCAGCGCTTCAACGAGCTGATGCTGAGGCGGCTGCAGAATCAGCTGCGAATGGTCGAATCGAGCGTGCGGCGCCAGGCCGCAGAACGCTAAAAACCATGCCGCGCAGAACGGATCTCGAAAGCGTCCTGATCATCGGCGCCGGGCCGATCGTGATCGGGCAGGCCTGCGAGTTCGACTACTCGGGCGCGCAGGCGTGCAAGGCGCTTCGCGAGGAGGGCTATCGCGTCATCCTCGTGAACTCCAATCCCGCGACGATCATGACCGATCCCGAGATGGCGGACGCCATTTACATCGAGCCCGTCAACTGGCGCACGGTCGCGCGGATCATCGAGAAGGAACGCCCGAGCGCGCTGCTGCCGACCATGGGAGGCCAGACGGCGCTCAACACCGCGCTCGATCTGGTGCGCGAGGGTGTGCTCGAGCGCTTCGGCGTCGAGCTGATCGCCGCTTCGCGCGCCGCGATCGACATGGCCGAGGACCGCGAGCTCTTCCGCAACGCCATGCGCGACATCGGGCTCGAGGTGCCGCGCTCGCGCATCGCGCGCACCCTCGAGCAGGCGCACGCGGCGGTCGGCGACATCGGCTACCCGGTCGTGATCCGTCCGTCGTTCACGCTCGGGGGAACCGGCGGAGGCATCGCCTACAACCGCGAGGAGTTCGAGACGATCGTCGCCCGCGGGCTCGATGCCTCACCGACCAGCGAGGTGCTGCTCGAGGAGTCGGTCATCGGATGGAAAGAGTTCGAGATGGAGGTGGTGCGCGATCGCAAGGACAATTGCATCATCGTTTGCTCGATCGAGAACTTGGATCCGATGGGCGTGCACACCGGTGATTCGATCACGGTCGCGCCCGCCCAGACGCTCACGGACAAGGAATACCAGCGCATGCGCGATGCCTCGATCGCGGTGCTGCGCAAGATCGGCGTCGATACCGGCGGCTCGAACGTACAGTTCGCGGTGAGCCCCGAGGACGGGCGGCTCCTCGTGATCGAGATGAACCCGCGCGTCTCGCGCTCCTCGGCGCTCGCCTCGAAGGCGACCGGATTCCCGATCGCGAAGGTCGCCGCGAAGCTCGCCGTCGGCTACACGCTCGATGAGCTCAAGAACGACATCACGGGCGGGCGCACACCCGCCTCCTTCGAGCCTTCGATCGACTACGTCGTCACGAAGATTCCCCGTTTCACGTTCGAGAAGTTTCGCGATGCGAACGATCGGCTCACGACGCAAATGAAGTCCGTCGGCGAGGTGATGGCGATCGGTCGCACGTTCCAGGAGTCGCTGCAGAAGGCGCTGCGCGGGCTCGAGACGGGCCTCGACGGCTTGACCGAGCAGATCGTGCCGGCCGCGGACAGCGAGCCCGGCGCGCCGCTCGATGAGGAGACGGCGAGCCGCCTCGAGTACGAGCTGCGCGCCGCCGGGCCGAACCGCCTGCTCTACACCGCCGATGCGTTTCGCGCCGGCTGGACGTTCGAGCGCATCGCCGAGCTCACGCGAATCGATCCCTGGTTTCTCGCGCAGCTCGAGGACCTCATCGCCGAGGAGGCACGCGTGCGCGAGCGCGGCATGAGCGGGCTCAACGCGGAGCGCCTGCGCGTTCTCAAGCGCAAGGGTTTCTCGGATGCGCGGATCGCGAAGCTCGTCGGCGTGATCGAGAAGGCCGTGCGCCAGAGGCGGCACGACCTCGGCGTGCGGCCGGTCTACAAACGCGTCGACACCTGCGCGGCGGAGTTCGCGACCTCGACCGCGTATCTGTATTCGACTTACGAGGAGGAGTGCGAGGCGGACCCGAGCGAGCGGCGCAAGATCATGATCCTCGGCGGCGGTCCGAACCGCATCGGGCAGGGCATCGAGTTCGATTACTGCTGCGTACACGCGGCGCTGCAGCTGCGCGAGGACGGTTTCGAGACAATCATGGTGAACTGCAATCCGGAGACGGTCTCGACGGATTACGACACCTCCGACCGGCTCTATTTCGAGCCGCTGACGCTCGAGGACGTGCTCGAGATCCTCGCGAAGGAGAAGCCCGAGGGCGTCATCGTTCAGTTCGGCGGACAGACCCCGCTCAAGCTCTCCCGCGCGCTCGAGGAAGCCGGCGCGCCGATCATCGGTACGACTGCCGAGTCTATCGACATCGCCGAGGATCGCGAGCGCTTCCAGAAGCTCGTGCGCGACTTGGGGCTCAAGCAGCCCGCGAATGCGACGGCGCGCACGGAGGAGCAGGCCGTGCGCCTCGCGCGCGAGGTGGGCTATCCGCTCGTCGTGCGCCCCTCGTACGTGCTCGGCGGACGCGCGATGGAGGTCGTCTTCACGGAGGAGGATCTGCGCGCCTACATGCTCGATGCGGTGCGCGTCTCAAACGACAGCCCGGTGCTACTCGATCGTTTTCTCGATGTGGCGATCGAGGTGGATGTCGATGCCGTGTGCGACGGCGAGGACGTGCTGATCGGCGGCATCATGGAGCACGTCGAGCAGGCGGGCGTGCACTCCGGAGACTCCGGCTGCTCGCTTCCGCCCTACAGTCTCTCGTCCGACATTCAAACACAGCTGCGCGAGCAGACGGCCAAGCTCGCGCGGGCGCTGCATGTCGTCGGCCTCATGAACATTCAATTCGCGATCCAGAACGGGATCGTCTACATCCTCGAGGTAAACCCGCGCGCCTCGCGCACGGCTCCCTTCGTCTCGAAAGCGACCGGGCTGCCGCTCGCGAAGATCGCCGCGCGCGTGATGAGCGGGCGCAAGCTCGCCGAGATCGGCGTGGGTGGGGAGATCGTGCCGCCGTACTTCGCCGTGAAGGAGGCGGTGTTCCCGTTCGTGAAATTCCCCGAGGCCGACCCGATACTCGGCCCGGAGATGAAATCGACGGGCGAGGTTATGGGCACGGGACAGACATTCGGGGAGGCGTACGCGAAGGCGCAGGCCGCCTCGGGCGTGACGCTCCCGCGCAAAGGAGTCTGCCTGCTGAGCGTTCGCGACCGGGACAAGCCGGGTGCGGTCGGACTCGCGCGCAAGCTCATCGAGCGCGGCTTCGAGATCGTCGCCACCACCGGCACGGCGCGCGTGCTCGCGGAGGCGGGCGTCGCCTGCCGGCGCGCGAACAAAGTGCGCGAGGGCCGTCCGCACATCGTCGATATGATCAAGAACGACGAGATCGATCTCATCGTGAACACCACCGAAGGCAAGCAGGCGACGCGCGAATCGAACTCGATCCGGCGCGAGGCCGTGCACCGGCGCGTCACCTACTACACGACGCTCGCCGCGGCGCTCGCGACCTGTGAGGCGCTCGATCACCTCGATGAGGTCGATGTGCGCCGGCTGCGCGATCTGCACGAGGAGGCGCGGCGCGCATGAAAAGGACGCCGATGACGCTGCGCGGAGCGGAGGCCCTCCGCGCGGAGCTCAAGCGACTCAAATCCGAGGCGCGGCCCGGCATCATCAAAGCGATCGCCGAGGCCCGCGGTCACGGCGATCTCTCGGAGAACGCCGAGTACCACGCGGCGCGCGAGCAGCAGGGCTTCATCGAGGGCCGCATCAACGAGATCGAGACCAAGCTCGCGAACGCGGAAATCATCGATCCGAGCAAGCTGCCGAACACCGGCAAGGTCGTCTTCGGGGCGCTCGTCGAGCTCGAGGATCAGGACGAGGGCGTACGAGTCATCTACCAGATCGCCGGCGAGGACGAGGCGGACATCCGCGCGGGGCGCATCTCGATCACTTCCCCGATCGCACGCGCCCTGGTCGGCAAGGTCCAGGGCGAGGTGGTCGAGGTGACGACGCCGAGAGGCCTGCGGTTCTACGAGATCGTGACCGTGCGATACGAGGGATATGAGGGATGAGACGCGCGTCATGTTACATAACGCGCTCGTCCCGTACAGTCCCATGAACCTCGGAGAGCACGCCTGAAGCCGGGGGAGCACGCCGCTGATCCTTTCGTGCGGCGCGCCAGGGCCGAGGGGTGGCGCTCCCGCGCCGTCTTCAAGCTCGAGGAGATCGATCGGCGGGAGAGGCTGCTGCGGCCGGGGCAGATTTGCATCGACCTCGGAGCGGCGCCAGGGGCCTGGAGCCAGTACGCCAAGCGTAAGGTCGGGCGCAGCGGGCAGGTGGTGGCAGCGGATTTGTTGCCGATCGAGCCCATCCCGGGGGTGGAATTCGTTCAGGGCGATTTCCGGGACGAGACGGTGCTCGAGGCCATCGTGGCGCGGCTGCCGGAGGGGGCCGCGGATGTGCTCCTCTCGGATATGGCTCCTTCCTTGAGCGGCATCGATGCGGTCGACCAGCCACGCTCGATGCACCTCGCGGAGCTGGCGCTCGAGCTCGCCGAGCGCGTCTTGAACGGGAATGGCGCCGCCCTCATCAAGACTTTCCAGGGCGCAGGATTTCAAGAGCTCGTGCACGCGGCACGGCAGCGGTTTGCGAAGGTCAAGCTGATCAAACCCGGGGCGTCCCGGGCCCGGAGCCCGGAGCTGTACTTGCTGGCTAAGCAGCGGGCGTTGGTGTAGGTTCGGGATAGGGTTTCGGGAGACGCGTCGACTTGAACGATTTGACGAAAAACATCCTCCTGTGGGTCATCATCGTCCTGGTGTTGCTTGCGGTGTTCAGCCGCTACATGCCGGTGGGCGGTACCACCGAGGAGATCCGCTACTCGACGTTTCTCGACGATGTGAAGGGGCACCGGGTGGACTCGGTGGTCTTCCAAGGCGACATGCTGTACGGGGAGCTCAAGGACAAGCAGCAGTTCAAGACCTATAACCCCGAGACCGACTACAGCGCTCTCATCGGTGAGCTCGAGAAGGCCGGAGTGTCGATCGAGGGCAAGCCGCCGGCGCATCCGAATTTCCTCATGCAGCTCATGCTGCAGCTCGCGCCCGCGCTGCTGCTGATCATCGTGTTCGTGTACATGCTGCGGCAGATGCAGGGGGCATCCGGAGGACGCGGTGCGATGTCCTTCGGCAAGAGCCGCGCACGCCTGCTGGGCGAGGATCAGGTCAATGTCACCTTCGCCGATGTGGCGGGGGTCGACGAGGCGAAGCAGGAGGTTGCCGAGATCGTCGACTTCCTCAAAGACCCCGGCAAGTTCCAAAAGCTCGGCGGGAAGATTCCGAAGGGCGTGCTGATGGTCGGCTCCCCGGGCACTGGCAAGACGCTGCTCGCCCGGGCGATCGCCGGTGAGGCGAAAGTGCCGTTCTTCACCATCTCGGGATCGGATTTCGTCGAGATGTTCGTCGGCGTCGGCGCCTCGCGCGTGCGCGACATGTTCGAGCAGGCGAAGAAGCACGCGCCGTGCATCATCTTCATCGATGAGATCGACGCGGTCGGCCGACACCGCGGCGCCGGCCTCGGAGGAGGCCACGACGAGCGCGAGCAGACGTTGAACCAGCTGCTCGTCGAGATGGACGGCTTCGAGGGCAACGAAGGCATCATCGTCATCGCCGCGACGAACCGGCCCGACGTACTCGACCCCGCGCTGCTGCGTCCGGGCCGCTTCGACCGCCAGGTCGTCGTGCCGCTGCCCGACGTGCGCGGTCGCGAGCAGATCCTGCGCGTGCACATGCGCCGGGTGCCGCTCGCCGAGGATGTGAAGCCCGCGCTCATCGCGCGCGGCACGCCCGGGTTCTCGGGTGCGGACCTCATGAACCTCGTCAACGAGGCGGCGCTCTTCGCCGCGCGCGCCAACAAGCGCATCGTGGGCATGGAGGAGTTCGAGCGGGCGAAAGACAAGATCATGATGGGCGCCGAGAGGCGCTCGATGGTGATGACCGAAGACGAGAAGCGCATGACGGCCTACCACGAGGCCGGCCACGCGATCGTCGGCATGACCGTGCCCGAGCACGATCCGGTCTACAAGGTCACGATCATCCCGCGCGGCCGCGCGCTCGGCGTGACGCAGTTCCTGCCCGAGCAGGATCGCTACAGCATGTCGAAGCGGCGCATCGAGAGCGCGATCGCCACACTCTTCGGCGGACGCATCGCCGAGGAGCTGATCTACGGGGCCGATGCGGTGACGACCGGCGCCTCGAACGACATCGAGCGGGCGACCGAGCTCGCGCGGAACATGGTGACGAAGTGGGGTCTTTCGGACAAGCTGGGACCGCTCACCTACTCCGAGGATGCGGGCGAGGTATTCCTCGGGCGCAGCGTCACTCAGCACAAGCAGGTCTCCGACGGGACCGCGCATGCGATCGATGAGGAAGTGCGCCGCGTCATCGAGAGCAACTACGAGCGCGCGCGCCAGATCCTCACGAGCTTGCTCGACAAGCTGCATTTGATGGCCGATGCACTCATCAAATACGAGACGATCGACGAGGAGCAGCTGAAGGACATCATGGCCGGCAAGCCGCCGCGCCCGCCGAGCGGCTGGGACGATACGCTCACCAACAAACCGCCGCCGACCAAGCCTGCGGCCGGCCAGCCGGTCGCGCCGATCGGCTCCCCAGCCGGCCAACACTAAGACCCGGTGCCAGCATTGGGGCCGGCGCTCCGCTGCGGCGGCAGGACGCTCGATCTCACGACTCCCGCGGTGATGGGCGTGCTCAACGTCACGCCCGACTCCTTTTCCGATGGCGGCCGCTTTTTCGATCCCGAGCGTGCGGTCGAGCACGGCATGCGCATGGCCGAGGAGGGTGCCGCGATCATCGACGTGGGCGGCGAGTCCACGCGTCCCGGCGCCGCGGAAGTTTCCGGGGCTGAGGAGATCGAGCGTGTGCTGCCGGTGATCGAGCGACTCGCGCGGCGAATCGATGCGATCGTCTCGGTCGACACCAGCAAGCCGGAGGTGATGCGCGCCGCCGCTTCAGCGGGGGCCGGCCTCATCAACGACGTTCGCGCGCTCACGGAGCCTGGCGCGCTCGCAGCGGCCGCAGCGACGGGCTGCGGCATCTGTCTCATGCACATGCGCGGTGAGCCCGCGACGATGCAGCGCGATCCGACCTACGCCGACGTGATGAGCGAGGTCAAAGCCTTTCTGCTCGCTCGCGTGCAAACTTGCGCCGCAGCGGGAATCGACGCCGAGCGACTCGCGATAGACCCCGGATTTGGATTCGGCAAGACCCTCACGCACAATCTCGAGCTTCTGGGGCGGCTTCCCGAGCTCGCGGCGACCGGCTTGCCCGTGCTGGTCGGACTCTCGCGCAAGTCCTCGGTCGGTGCGCTCACGGGGCGGCCCGAGGGCGAGCGGCTCGCCGGGAGCATCGCGCTCGCCGCGCTCGCGGTCTTCAACGGCGCGCGGATCGTGCGCGCGCACGACGTTGCCCCGACGGTCGATGCAGTGAGAATCGCAAGTGCCGTGAAAGGGACTCTATGACTCGCAAGTATTTTGGCACCGACGGAGTCCGCGGCCGTGTCGGGGAGCACCCGATGACGGTCGACTTCGCGCTGAGTCTCGCGAGCGCCGCCGCGCGCGTGCTCGCGTCCGAGGGAGGGCGGGTGCTCATCGGCAAGGACACGCGGCTCTCGGGCTACATGTTCGAATCGGCGCTCGAGGCGGGATTCGTGGCCGCAGGGGTCGATGTAATGCTGATCGGACCCTTGCCGACCCCCGGCATCGCCTATCTGACGCGGCGCTTCGAATGCCGCTTCGGGGTCGTCATCAGCGCCTCGCACAACCTGTACGACGACAACGGGATCAAATTCTTCGACGCGAGCGGCGCAAAGCTTTCCGACGAGCTCGAGGAGCGCATCGAGGCCGAGCTCGAGCGTCCGCCCCTCACGCGGGCCTCGCGCAGCCTCGGACGCGCGACGCGCGTGGACACCTCGCGCACTCTCTACCAGGAGTTCTGTGCCTCGACTCTGCCTGCCGGGGTGACGCTCGAGGGATTGAAGATCGTGGTCGATTGCGGCAACGGCGCCTGCTACAAAGTCGCCCCGCGCGTGCTCGCCGATCTCGGTGCAGAGATCGTGCCGATCGGCTGCTCGCCGAACGGGCGCAACATCAACGACGGCTGCGGCTCGACGGCGCCCGACCTGCTGCAGCTCACCGTCCCCGGCGTGCGCGCTAGTGTCGGGATCGCGGTCGACGGCGATGGCGACCGGCTCGTCATGGTCGATCACCTGGGACGCGTCGTCGATGGCGATCAGCTGCTCTACATCATGGCGCGCGCACGCAAGCGCGCGGGCACGCTGGACGGGCCGGTGGTCGGCACGGTGATGAGCAACTTCGGCCTCGAGCTCGCGCTGCGCGCGGAAGGGATCGAGTTCCTGCGCGCCGCGGTTGGCGATCGCTACGTGCTCAGCCTGATGCGCGAGTCGGGCGGTGTGTTGGGCGGGGAGACCTCGGGCCACATCGTATTGCTCGATAAAACCACGACCGGCGACGCGCTCGTCAGCGCGCTGCAGGTGCTCACGGTCATGAAGCAGACGGGCAGGAGCCTCGCGGAGCTCGCCGCCGGCATGACGAAGTTTCCGCAGGTGCTGCTCAACGTGAAGGTGGCGCGCCGCTTCGATCCGAAGAGCGTGCCGAGCGTCGAGGCAGCGGTGCGGCGCATCGAGTCGCACCTTGCGAACGACGGCCGCGTCGTGCTGCGGCCCTCGGGCACAGAGCCCGTGATCCGGGTGATGGTCGAGGGGCGCGACGAGCAGGCGACCCGCGCTTACGCGACCGAGCTTGCGGACATCGTACGCACCGCGGCGGAGTAGTAATGACGCGCCGGCACCGAGTCTGTATGATGCGCCGCTTTTTGTTATGAGCCGCACGCCCATAGTCGCCGGAAATTGGAAGATGCACGGCTCACGCGTGGAGAACGCGGAGCTCATCGAGGCTATCGCGGCGCAGTTTCCGTCCGAGCCGGCCGCGCAGTGCGTCGTGTGTCCGCCGTTCGTGTATCTGCAGGAGGTTGCCCGGCTGCTGCGCGACGCGGAGCTGCCCGCGGCGCTCGGCGCGCAGGATGTCTGCGCGGAGGGGCAGGGCGCCTACACCGGGGAGGTCTCCGCGGCCATGCTGCGCGATGTGGGGTGCACCCACGTGATCGTCGGCCACTCCGAGCGGCGCTCGCTCTACGGGGAGGACGATCATCTGGTCGCGCGTAAATTTGCCGCCGCGCAGACGCGCGGCCTCGTGCCGATCCTCTGTGTCGGCGAGCACCTCTCCGAGCGCGAGGCAGGCCGCACGCACGCAGTTCTCGCGCGCCAGCTCGATGCAGTGCTCGAGCTGAGCGGCGCGGAGGCGATGGGGCGCGCCATCATCGCGTACGAGCCCTGCTGGGCGATCGGCACGGGTCACAACGCGAGCCCCGAGCAGGCTGAGGATGCGCATCGCTTCATCCGCGGGCGTATCGCGGAGCGGGATGCTAAAATCGCGGCCGAAGTGCGTATCCTCTACGGCGGCAGCGTCAAGGCTGGCAATGCCGGTGAGCTGTTCGCTCAGCCCGACGTGGACGGCGGCCTGGTCGGCGGCGCCTCATTGAAGGTTCAGGAATTTCTTGCGATCCTCGCAGCGGCCGGCCGCTGAGGGTCCGTGTCACTCTCGATATGCTGCGTATAGCTCTGACGTTCATTCAATTCTTCAGCGCGCTCGCGATAGTCGGGCTCGTCATGCTCCAGCGGGGCAAGGGCGCGGAGGCTGGCGCGGGCTTCGGCGCGGGCGCTTCCGGGACCGTGTTTGGCGCGCGCGGCGCGGGCACCGCGCTCTCGCGCGCGACGGCGATCTTCACGGTCGTGTTCATGCTGAACAGCCTTGTGCTCGGCTACGTCGGCTCGCACCAAACCGAGCAGCCGAAGTCGATCTTCGATACGGCCGGTCAGACTCAGCAGCCGGCTCCGCATCCGGCACTGCCGCCCGTCAGCGAGGGCAAGCCGGTGCCCGCGCCTCGATCGAGCCCCACGGGCGCGAGCGGTGCGAATCAGGGCGGAGCGGCAGCACCGGCCGGCGGCGCAGCGCCCTCCGCGCCGTCCTCGCGTACGGTTCCCGCGCCGGCTCCGCCCGCGGGCAAGTAGATCCGGTTTCGTGCCGACGTGGTGGAATTGGTAGACACACTAGCTTGAGGGGCTAGCGCCGCAAGGTGTGGGAGTTCGAATCTCCCCGTCGGCACCAACATCGGGATCTCTCGCCACTCGTCCAAAGGTTTGGAACGTGAGCCGCGCGATCGCGGCGCGCACGCGCGGCGAGCTCGAGCCTCGAGTCGTGAAAATCCTGCCAGGAGCCAGCTATAATAGCGGGATGCCTGCCGACTACCTTCCGGTACTGATCTTTCTGATCATTGCCACGGCTCTTGCCGCGGTGCTGCTCACCCTCGGTACCGGCCTCGGGCGATTCTTCTCCCGTGCGCCGGACGATCGTGACAAGCTCTCGCCCTACGAGTGCGGCTTCGAGGCCTTCGAGGACACGCGGATGCGCTTCGATGTGCGCTATTACCTCGTCGCGATTCTCTTCATCGTCTTCGACCTCGAGATCGCGTTCCTGTTTCCGTGGGCCGTTGCGCTCAAGAAGATCGGTGTCTTCGGCCTCGTCGCGATGGGGATCTTCCTCGCGATCCTCATCGTCGGCTTCATCTACGAGTGGAAGAAAGGAGCCCTGGAGTGGGATTAGAGCCGGACGCTCCGGAGGGCTTTGCGCAGCGCGGATTCCTCACCACTCAGGTCGATACGCTCGTCAATTGGGCCCGCACCGGCTCGCTCTGGCCCATGACATTCGGGCTTGCCTGCTGCGCCGTCGAGATGATGCATGCCGGCGCCTCGCGCTATGACCTCGACCGCTTCGGAGTCGTATTCCGGCCGAGCCCCAGGCAGTCCGACGTGATGATCGTCGCGGGGACCCTCGTCAACAAGATGGCGCCGGCGCTGCGCAAGGTCTACGACCAGATGGCCGAGCCGCGCTGGGTCATCTCGATGGGCTCATGCGCGAATGGCGGCGGGTATTACCACTACTCTTATGCCGTCGTGCGCGGATGCGACCGGATCGTGCCGGTCGATGTGTACGTGCCGGGCTGTCCGCCGACAGCCGAGGCACTGGTCTACGGCATCATCCAGCTGCAGAAGAAGATCGCGCGAACGAGCACGATCGCGCGGTAGCGCGAGCGCGCGTTAGCTCGAGTAAGGAGTCGATCATTTGACCGAGCCGATCTCAGCTCTGGCTCAGAAGGTGGACGCGCACCTTGCGGGACGCGTGCGCCGCGTCCCCGCGCTCGCCGACGAGCTCGCCTACGAGGTCGAGCCCGGCGTGCTCACCGAGGTCTGCCGAACGCTCCGCGATGCACCCGAGCTGAAATTCGAGATGCTGATGGACCTCGCCGGTGTCGACTATCTCGAATACGGCATGGATCAATGGCAGACCCAGTCGGCGACGCGCACGGGATTTTCCCGGGGACGCACACCGTACGAGGAGGCCGAGCTGACCGCACCCGTCGGGGGCGCGCGCTTCGCGGTCGCCTATCAGCTGCTGTCGATCACGCACAACCGGCGCCTGCGGCTGCGTGCGCGCTGCGAGACCGGGACCGAGCCCGTCGTGGACTCGGTGACGGACATCTGGGCCTCCGCGAATTGGTTCGAGCGGGAGGCATTCGACCTCTTCGGCATTCTGTTTCGCGGCCATCCCGACCTGCGCCGCATCCTCACGGATTACGGCTTCATCGGGCACCCTTTCCGCAAGGATTTCCCGCTCACCGGCAACGTCGAGGTCCGCTACGATCCGGAGCGCAAACGCGTCGTGTACCAGCCGGTGAGCATCGAGCCCCGGGTGCTCGTGCCGCGGGTCATCCGCGACGACAACCGCTACAACCCGGCCCTGCGCGATGAGCCGACGGT
>DATNFW010000073.1:0-66309 GCA_035606175.1 Steroidobacteraceae bacterium
GAGCGCATGCGGCGTGAGCTCACGAAGGCGGGAGCGGGCGAGTTCGACATCAAACAGGATGCGGGAGGCATCGCCGATATCGAATTCCTGGCGCAATACTGGGCGCTCACGTGGGCGCGGGAGTATCCGCCGGTCGCCCGCTATTCCGATACGATCCGACAACTCGAGTCGGTCGCCTCCGCGAATCTCGTGCCGCAGGCGACGGTCGATGCCCTCACCGCGGCATACCGCGCGTACCGCACGCGGGCGCACCACCTCTCGCTCGAGGGGCGCCCGGCGATCGTCCCGGAGAGCGAGCTCACCGCGGAGCGCGAGGCGGTGAGCGGCATCTGGAAAGAGGTGATGTCGGCCGGTGCGGGATCGACCGGCGGCGGCGGATGATCGGTCTCGCCCGCTCATCGGTATAATGCGGCGCGCCATGGCCGCCACTCAGCCGCTCCTGCAGCCGAACGCGCAGAATCAGTACGAAGTCACGCCCGAGGACCTGCCGCTCGCTTGTCCGATGCCGCAGATGGTGCTGTGGAACTCGCACCCGCGTGTGTATCTGCCCATCGAGACGACGGGGTGGGCGAAGTGTCCCTACTGCGGCGCCGAGTACACGCTGCGGCGGTAAGACGCGTACGACTTCTCCTCGACGATCCGCGACCCGAGACGCACGTTGATGCGCTTCTTGATCGCCGCGCGCTCGTCGTTCGAGAGGTAGACGGCGCGCGCGAGCTCGATGAACTCCGCATCGAAGCGCTGCGCGAGCTCCTTCGCGCGGATGCGATCCTCGATGTCCCAGAGCTTCTCGTTGACCGCCTCGAGCGCGCGCTCGTCGGCAGCGAGCGCCTGCGCGGCCTGCGAATCGGCCGGCGCGGCGCAGCCCGATTCGCGCCAGATCGAGGCGAGCAGATCGAGCTCGGTGGCGATGTTCCCGAGCTTCGCCGGATCGGTGATCCGCGCGGCTTTGATCCGCAGGATCGTGATCTTATCGAGCAGCTCCCCCGGTGAGACGGGGACTAATATGTCGCGCATGCCGGTGAGTTTAGGTGAATGCGGATGAGAGCGCGCTGGCCGCTCGGCTCGGAGGTGCGGCGGCGCCTGATCGCAGGCGGCGCGATGCTCTACGACGCCTCGCGTACCGGAGATTTCCAGGTCTCTGCATTCGACCCGTCGTTCTGGAGTGCCCGCGGGGAGCTCGAGGGCGAGGGCCGCGGGCGCGGGGCCGTCCATTTCATCAGCACCCAAGGAAAGCGCTGGGCGCTGCGCCACTATCGCCGCGGAGGGCTCCTCACTTTTGTCTCGCGCGACCGTTTTCTCTGGAGCGGCGAGGCGGCGGCGCGGCCGTTCGCCGAATGGCAGCTCATGTACCACCTGCATCGCGCGGGTCTCGCGGTGCCCGCGCCCGTCGCGGCACGCTACATCAAGGACGGGATCGCCTACCGCGGCGACATCATCACCGAACGGCTGCCGGAGACGCTCTCCCTAGCGGAGGGCCTGAAGGTCGGCGCCCTCTCGCTCCTCAACTGGATCGCGATCGGTCGCTGTATCCGCCGCTTCCACGACCTCGGGGTCTGCCACGCGGATCTCAACGCGCACAATGTCCTGCTCGGCCGCGCGGATGAGGTGTTCCTGATCGATTTCGATCGAGGAAGCCTGCGCAAACCCGGGCTCTGGTGCGATGCCAATCTCGTGCGTCTGCGCCGCTCGCTCGAGAAGGTGACCTACGCTCTGCCCGCCGACCGCTTCACCGAGCCCGACTGGCACGGACTGCTCGACGGCTACCGCGAGCCCCCGGCCGGCGCACGTGCCGTGCGCCTGCCCGGGAGCGATGCGTGAGGGCATTGCCCCGTTTGTATCCGTTTGCCACCCGTGTGCTCGCGCCCCTTTTCTGCGGGGCGCTCGCGTGGCGGGGATTCAAAGAGCGCGGGTATTGGCACGGCTTCGGCGAGCGGTTCGGGTTCGGCGTGCACTGCGCCGGCAGCCTCTGGGTGCATGCGGCTTCGGTCGGGGAGGTGCAGGCCGCAGCGGGGCTCGCGCGTGCGCTCGCGCAGCGGATGCCCGGCGCAGCGCTCGTCGTCACCACCACGACGCCCGCGGGCGCGGCGCGCGCGCATGCGCTGCTCGGCACCGCGACGCCTACGGGCGGCACCGTCCGATTTCTGCCGCTCGATCTGCCGGGGGCCGTGCGCCGGTTCCTCGATCGGGCCAAACCGCGCTTCGGCATCATCATGGAAACCGAGCTCTGGCCGAATCTCTTCGAGGAGTGTCGCCGCCGCGGCGTGCCGCTCGTGATTGCGAGCGCGCGGCTCTCCGAGCGCTCTGCGCGCCGCTATCGGCTGCTGCGATCGCTCGTCGAGCCGGCGCTTGCCGGCTGCGCGCTCATCGCGGCGCAGAGCGAGGCGGATGCCGAGCGGTTCCTGCGGCTCGGCGCACCGGCCGCGGCCGTGCGCGTGATCGGCAACATCAAATTCGACTTCGAGGTGCCGCCGGAGACGACCGAGCGTGGACGGCAGCTGCGTGAGCGCTACGCCCCGGGCAGGCCGATGTGGGTGGCCGGCAGCACGCATCAGGGCGAGGAGCAGGCGGCTCTCGAGGCTCACGAGACCGTGCAGCGTACGCATCCCGATACGTTGTTGGTGCTTGCGCCGCGGCATGCGCCGAGGTTTGCGGAGGTGGGCGCATGGCTCGAGCAGCGCGGCGTTCCGTTCGCGCGGCGATCCGCATGCGGCGGCGGCGATGCCACTCGCCACGCGCCTCGAGGGCACGCCGGCGCGGCGGACGGTGGGGATGTCCGCCGCTCGCAAATATTGCTGCTCGACACGCTCGGCGAGCTGCTCGACTTCTATGCGGCGGCCGATGCGGTGTTCGTCGGGGGAAGTCTGGTGCCGGTGGGCGGGCACAATCTGCTCGAGCCTGCTGCGCTCGGCCGCCCCATCCTGACGGGCCCCCACACTTTCAATGCGGCGGAGATCGCGCGGCTGCTGATCGGCCGCGATGCCGCGCACGTCGTGCGGGATGCGCGTGAGCTCGGCGCGAGCTTGACCGAGCTGCTGGCGAGTGCTCCGGCACGCGAGTCGATGGGGGCGCGGGCGCGCGCAATCGTCGAAGAGAACCGGGGCGCGCTCGAGCGCTTGTTCGCGCTCATCGAGCCGCTGCTTCAGGGCTGAGGCGGCACGCCCGGCGCCGGCTGTGTCACGGGCGCGGTGGAGATCGGCTCGTTGACGGTGAGCCAATGGTCGATCTCATCGAGGGCGCTTTCGTCGAGGGTGCCTGCGGCGAGGCGCAGCGCAATGATGTCGGTGATATAGGTATAGCGCGCCTGGGCGTAGTTGGTCTGCGCCTGCACGAGCGCCTGCCGCTGAGTGAGCACATCCACCGCCGTGCGCGTTCCGACCTGATACCCCGCCTCGGTCGCCTGCAGCGCCGTTTGCGCGGATTCGACGTTCGCCTTGAGCGCGCTCACGCGGCTCGCCTCGCTCACCACTCCGTCGTATGCATCGCGCGCCTGATGCTCGGTCTGACGCGAGACGGTCTGCACGTGGTCCTTCGCGGCAATCCACTGGTATTGCGCCTGGCGAACCTCCGATTGCACGAGGCCGCCGCTGAAGATCGGCACGTTGATCTGCAGACCGATCTGATTGTTCGTGTTGAACGTGGGCCCGTTGATCCGCGTCGGTGAGCCGCCGGGGAACGCAAAGGTTTCGTCGACGGATGTTCGCTGATCGCTGCGCGTGCCGGTGATACTGAGCGTGGGCAGATGCCCGCCGAACGCGATGCGCACGTTGTCCCGCGCCACATCGGCGCTCAACTTGGCCGCGACCAGATTGAGGTTCTGATCCATGGACACCGAGACCCAGCGCTCCGGGTCGGCCGGCTTCGGCGGCTGCAGCGGCATGTCCTCACCCGGCTTCGAGAGGTTCGGATAGTCCTGATCGGTGATCTCGCGCAGAGCCTGCTGCATGTTCGCGAGATTGCGCTTGGCGTCGATCACGGCAGCCGCGGCCGAGTCATGGGCGGCCTGCGCCTCCTTCACGTCGGTGATCGCGATCAGGCCGACCTGAAAGCGCTTGTTTGCCTGGTCGAGCTGACGGGTAAGCGCCTCGAGGGAGGCCTGCTGCGCATCGAGATTGTCCTTGGCATTGAGGATGTTGAAGTAGGCGATCGCGACGCGCTGCACGAGGTCCTCTTGCGCCGCATGGTACGCAGCCTCGGCCTGGGCGACCTGCTTGTGCGCCTTCGCGATCGTCTCGAGGTTGGCCCACGAGAAGACGCTCTGCTGCAGCTGCAGCTGGTAGCCATGCTGCGTGGAGTACTCCGTGATGTTGATTGGAAGCCCGATCGGGGCGCCGCCGTTGGGAGCGGGGAAGGGCTGCAGCTGAGCGCCATTGAACTTCGAGCGCGTCCAGGCGTAGTTGCCGCTCACCTGCGGCAGCAGCGCGGCCCAGGCTTGGGGGTTCGCCTCGCGGGCCGCCTTGCGCGTCGCATCGGCCTCGCGAATCTGAGTATCGAATCGGAGAGCGTCCTGATACACCCCGATGAGGTCCTTCCCGGTGGCGACGCTCGCAAGAGCCAGCGCGGAGAAGGCGGCGACCAACCGCTTCATAGCATTCCTTCTAGTGTTGTATACCACTATATCAGGGGGCCGCCGGCGAGGGCAACGGCAGCCGGAGCCGCCGGCGCCGGTCGAGGCGCGTCGCGGCACCCGCGCTCGAGGCAGCGTCAGTACGTCGGAAGCGTCGGATCGACGTCGTGCGCCCAGGCCAGAATGCCGCCAGTCAAGTTCGCCGCGCGATACCCCATTCGATGGAGGTAATCCGCCACTTTCGAGCTGCGGCCGCCCGAGCGGCACATGACGACGATGTCGCGATCCTTCGGGAGCTCCGCGAGACGGCCCGAGACCTCACCCATCGGGATATCGAGGGTGCCGGCGAGCCGGGCGACATCCTGCTCCCACGGCTCTCTGACATCGAGCACGACGGGCGGATCGGCTGCATGGAGGCGCGAAGCGAGGTCGCGTGGGGAAACTTCGGGGACAGCGGACATGATCGGGTCCTCGGTTCGTCGAGTCCTCAGAAGGTGAAGGTGTGGGGGCGCCTCGCATTGATCAGCGCGTCGACGACCGTCTCGAAGACACTCTCGCGCGCATAGGCGTTTTCCGCCACGCGCCGCACTACCCAGGCTTCCATGACGGGCGGATCGCCGATGATCGCAAAGAGACGGCCGCCGACGGCGAGGCACCGCTCGAAGCGCTCGTCGCGGACCGGCAGAGACGCGGTGAGCGCGATCGCATCGTAGCGCTCGCCGCTCTCGAGCCGGCTGGCATCGGCGCTCACGACCTCCGCGTTGCCGATCCCGAGCTCCGCGAGCGTTGCACGGGCCGTCTCTGCCAGATCGGGAAAGATCTCGAGCGAGCGCACGTGAGCGCTGCCGGCTGCGAGGCAGGCCGTCACGAAACCCGTTCCGGCTCCGATCTCGAGCACACGCTCGGAGCCTTGCAGCTCGAGCGATTGCAGCAGACGTCCCACGACGTTCGGGCGTAGCATGTGCTGACCATGGGGCAACGGAATGTCCGCGTCTGCAAAGGCCAGGAACCGGTGCTCAACAGGTACGAATCGCTCCCGCGGTACGTTGCGGAACGTGTCGAGGACGCGCTCATCGAGCACGTCCCAGGCACGCACCTGTTGCTGAACCATCTGCTCGCGAGCGGAATCGTTCAACGTCATCGTGCGGTCTCGATGTGACTTATGCTCGCCTCGGAAACGAAGCGCAGCAAGGTACGGGTTTTCCGCCGCGCTGCCAAGCGCCGGCCCGAATTTAGTGAAATCGGGCCAAGCAGAGCGCTGCCGCGCGTTATGCTTCGGTCCTCCAAGGACGAGGGCGCGCGAGAAGATCAACGAAGACCGCTGCGCGACGCTCTCCCGATGACGAGGCCATAAGGGGATATGTCGTTCGTTTGGGTGGGCTGGCTCGCGCTCGCGCTGATCGCAGCTGCATTCGCCGTGCTTTACCTCCTGCAACGTCGCGAGGTGAAAGCAGTCGGCACGCTGTCGCAGGAAGTGCAGCGGATCGCGATCGGCGGGCGGCTCGGCGGCCGCGTGGAAACGCACTCTCCGAGCTCTGAGGTCTCGGCGCTCACGACCGCGATCAATCATCTGCTCACGCGCGCAGCCGCGGGCGCCGAGCGTGACCGGGACCGAGGCACTTCCAGACTCTTCAGTGAGCTCGCCGACCGCATACACGAGGCCGTGCTCGTGCATCGCGAGGCGATTTTGCATGCAAACCGCCAGTTCGCCAGCCTGGTCGGCGTCGACCGCGCCGAGCTCGTCGGACGCAAGCTCGCCGATCTCGTGCCGCCCGAATACTCGGAGCTCGTGAGCGAGAACATCCGCAGGCGCCTTGCGGGGGAGCCTGCCGCGGAGCGTTTCGAGATCGAGATGGTCGGCATGCAGGGCCAGGTCAGCCGGCTCGAGGTGAGCTCAGCGGTGATCGACTACGAGGGCGGGCCTGCGCTTCTCGTGACGGGAGTGGAGATCATTCCGACGCAGACCGTGCAGACACTGCGTCCAGGTGCATTCGAACCGGGGAATGCCCCGCCCGGGAACGAGACCGCGCACCGGCTGCAGGCCCTCGATTCGCTCGCCGAGGCGGTGATTGCGACGGACGCCGAGGGCCGCATCGAATATTTGAATCCAGCCGCCGAGACTCTGACGGGAAGCGTGGCTCCCGATGCGGTCGGCAAGACACTGCAGGAGATCGTGGGGCTCGCGGACGAGTCCGACCGGCGCCCCTTGAGCGATCCGGTCCGTCACACTCTCGCAAGCGGAGCCCCCATCAATCTCAATCGCCGCGCGCTGCTTTTGTCGCGCTCGAACGGCACCGAGCGCTCGATCGAGCTGTCCGCCTCGCCGATCCGCAATGCGGCCGGCGAAGTGACGGGCACCGTGCTGCTGCTGCACGATGTGACGGAGATGCGCGGGCTCGCGCGCCAGATGTCGTACCAGGCGACCCACGATGCGCTCACCGGGCTCGTCAACCGGCACGAATTCGAGCGGCGCACGACCGAGGCGATCGAGCGCGGCCATCGGGGCGACGGGCAGCACGTGCTCTGCTATCTCGATCTCGATCGCTTCAAGGTCGTGAACGACACGAGCGGACATCTCGCAGGCGACAGCATGCTGCGCGAGGTCGCCAAGATCCTGCGCGATGCGGTGCGCGACAGCGACACCGTCGGGCGCCTCGGGGGCGATGAGTTCGGGATGCTGCTCATTGGCTGTCCGCTCGAGAAGGCGCGGCAGATCGCCGACGACGTGTGCCGCGCCGTGAGCGACTACCGCTTCGTGTGGAAGGATCGGATCTTCAACATCGGCGTGTCGATCGGGCTCGTGGAGATCTCGCGCGAGAGCGGCTCGCTCGAGGAGCTGCTCGCCGCGGCGGATTCGGCGAGCTACGTCGCCAAGAAGCAGGGCAGCGGCCGCGTCGCCGTGTACTCGGCGCGCGATGAGGCGCTCGCGCGCCACAGCGGGGAGATCCAGTGGCTGCAGCGCCTGCAAGGAGCGCTCAAGGAAAACCGCTTCCAGCTCTATCATCAGCCGATCGTGCCGACTTTCGCCGAGGACCACGGCCCCGCGATGGAGGTCCTGGTGCGCCTGCAGGACGAAACGGGTCGCGACGTGCCGCCCTCGGAGTTCGTGCGCGCAGCCGAGCGCTATCGCCTCATGGGCCTCGTCGATCGTTGGGTCGTGCAGACGACCCTTGCCGCGCTCGGTCGCGGCGCGATCTCGATCCCTCCGCACCGCAGCCTCGCGATCAACATCTCCGGACAGACGCTCGGAGATGTGCAGTTCCTCGAGTTCGTCGTGGAGTGCCTCGACTCGACGGGCGTCTCACCCGCACAGGTGTGTTTCGAGATCACCGAGAGTGCAGTCGTTGCGAACCTGGATCATGCCCGCCGCTTCGTCGGCGTGCTGCACGGAATGGGCTGCCAGTTCGCGCTCGATGATTTCGGCTCGGGCGTGGGATCGTTCTCCAATCTCAAGACCCTGCCGATGGACTACCTCAAGATCGACGGCTCGTTCATGCGCAATCTCGCGCGCGACTCCGTGAACCAGGCGATGGTTACCGCGATGATCAAGCTCGCCCGCACGCTCAACTTCAAGGTCATCGCCGAGCAGGTGGAGGATGCCGCCGCGCTCGAAGCCGCCCGCAAGATGGGCGTGGACTTCGTGCAGGGATACGCGATCGGGCGCCCACAGCCTCTGCCGCTCGCCGCCTGATTCCCTCCGCGTCCCGGACGTGCGAGGCTTGGCGCCATGAGCCGCGCAGCGCATCGCAAGCCTGTCGTCGCGATCGTTGCGGCAGGCAGTATGGGTGCCGCGGTCGGAGCCCAGCTCGCGGATCGTGGCGCGACGGTACTCACATCCGTCGGTGAGCGGAGCGCAGCGACCCGGGAGCGGGCGCGCATGGCGGGCATGACGGAGGCCTCGGACGAGGAGCTGGTCCGCGCCGACTTCGTGCTTTCGATCGTTCCGCCCGCTGCCGCGCTGCCCTTGGCAGAGCGGCTCGCGGCGAGCCTTGCAGCCTCGAGCACGAAGCCGCTCTACATCGACTGCAACGCCGTGAGCCCTGCAACGGTGCAGCGGATCGGGGATTGCATCGTGCGGGCAGGGGCACCGTTCGTCGATGCGGGGATCATCGGACCGCCGCCGCGCGAAGGCTCGCCCGGTCCGAGCTTCTATGCCTCCGGGACGGATGCGCCGCGATTCGAAGCACTCTCAGAGTACGGGCTCGAGACCCGCGTGCTCGAGGGTCCGATCGGCGCTGCTTCGGCGCTGAAGATGTCCTATGCCGGCATCACGAAGGGGCTCGTCGCGGCCGGTACCGCCATGCTGCTCGCCGCGACCCGCTACGGCGTTGCCGATGCGCTGCGAGCCGAGCTCGAAGAGAGCCAGGCGAGTCTCATCGCCTCGCTCCGGCGCTCGGTGCCCGGCATGTTTCCGAAGGCTTATCGCTGGGTGGCCGAGATGCAGGAGATCGCCTCGTTCGCAGGCGAGGACCCGGCGGCCGAAGAGCTCTATCGGGGTGCGGCTGAGCTCTACGCCCGGATCGCGCGCGATTTCGCGGGCGATCGCGCCGAGGTGCAGCGGCTCGAGAAGGCGCTCAGTCTGCTTTCGGCTCGAAATTGAGCGCCGCACCGTTCGTGCAGTAGCGCAGCCCCGTCGGCTCCGGTCCGTCGGGGAAGACGTGCCCGAGATGGCCTCCGCAGCCCGAGCAATGCATCTCGGTACGTTGCATCGAGTAGCTCCGGTCTACCGAGGTCTTCACCGCGCCCTCGACCGGACGGAAGAAGCTCGGCCATCCCGTGCCGCTGTCGAATTTGGTCGAGGACTCGAACAGAGGCTGCCCGCATCCACTGCAGCGGAAGACACCGTTACGGTGCTCCTCGTTGAGGGGGCTCGTGCCGGCTCGCTCGGTGCCGTGCTCGCGCAGAACGCGGTACTGATCGGGCGCGAGCTCGCGACGCCATTCGTCCTCGGATTTCGTGACGGGGAATTGCTTCTCGTTCGCGCTCATGCTCGTCGCTCCTTCGCGTAATGCCTGCATAGTCAACGCCTTATTCGCTCGACACGGGCGGCCATTGTGCCTCCACGCGCCGCATGCCAGTATAGGATGGGAACGTGCCGCCAGAGCACGATCGTGGGTCGTTCGGGGGACATCTTGCGGGAATCGAGGGGTTCCGAGCACACATGAGGCTTGCACGCCTGTGGCGCGAGCATCTGGCGGCGGGCTGTCCCGGGGAGCTCGCTGGCGTCGAGATTGCTGGAACGGATGCCCGCGAGCTCGACGCGGAGATCACCGCGTGTGTGAGCGCGCTCCTCACGCACACGATGCGGGTCGATGGGCGCATCGAGCGGCGCCTCGCCGAAGTGAGCGCCGAGCTCGCACGCCGGCAATCGAGCGCAGAGCCCCCCGTCGCGGAATATTGCGCGCGACTCAATCAGCTCGTGAGCGCGGTGCTGACGGAGTCGAGAATGAGCCGCTCCTGAGAGGCGCCCGGGAGCTCGCTGCCGGGAGGCGCTACATCAGCGTCACGAGCAGCAGTGCGACGATGTTGATGATCTTGATCAGCGGATTGATCGCGGGGCCCGCCGTGTCCTTGTAGGGATCGCCGACCGTATCGCCGGTGACCGCGGCCTTGTGGGCCTCGGAGCCCTTGCCGCCGAAGTGGCCTTCCTCGATGTATTTCTTCGCGTTGTCCCACGCGCCGCCGCCGGTACACATCGAGATTGCGACGAACAGCCCGGTCACTATCGTGCCGATGAGCAGGCCGCCGAGGGCCCGCGTGCCGGCGCCCGGTCCCATGATCGCGTTGAGCAGGTAAAGCAGGATCACCGGCACGACGATGGGCAGAAGCGAGGGAATGATCATCTGGCGGATCGCCGCGCGCGTCAGCAGATCGACCGCGCGCGAGTAGTCGGGCTTGGCGGTGCCTTCCATGATGCCTTTGATCGTGCGGAACTGGCGGCGCACCTCCTCGACGACCGAGCCCGCGGCGCGGCCGACCGCTTCGAGCGCCATTGCGCCGAAGAGAAACGGCACGAGCCCGCCGATGAACAAGCCGATGATCACGGCAGGATCCGAGAGCGAGAAGGTCGTGAGCTTGCCGGCGGCCTCGAGGTTATGCGTGTAGTCCGCGAACAGCACGAGAGCGGCGAGAGCGGCCGAGCCGATCGCGTAGCCCTTGGTGACCGCCTTGGTCGTGTTGCCTACCGCATCGAGCGGGTCGGTGATGTCGCGGACCTGCTTCGGCAGGGCCGCCATCTCGGCGATGCCGCCGGCGTTGTCCGTGATCGGGCCGTATGCATCGAGCGCGACGATCATGCCGCACATCGAGAGCATTGCGGTCGCGGAGACGGCGATGCCGTAAAGGCCCGCGAGCATGAAGCTCCCCCAGATGGCGGCGCAGATCGCAATCACCGGCAGAGCGGTCGACTTCATCGATACGCCGAGGCCCGCGATGATGTTCGTTGCATGGCCCGTCTGAGAGGCGGCGGCGACCTTGCGCACGGGGCTGTACTCGGTCGCCGTGTAGTACTCCGTGATGATGATCAGCGCCGCGGTGAGCCCGAGCCCGACGAGCGCGCTGCCGAAGAGCGGCCAGACGTGCGCGGGCATCAGGGCGCGTGTGATGAAGTAGAACGCAATCGCCGCGAGCACTCCCGAAACCGTGATGCCCTTGTAGAGGGCGGCCATGATCTTGCCGCTCGCGCCCACACGCACGAAGAACGTGCCGATGACCGAGGCGACGATGGATGCGGCGCCTAGGGCGAGCGGATAGACGACGGCGGAGGCGCCTGCGTCCTTCATGACGAGGCCGCCGAGCAGCATCGTCGCGACGACAGTGACCGCGTACGTCTCGAACAGGTCCGCCGCCATGCCGGCACAGTCGCCCACATTGTCGCCGACGTTGTCGGCGATCACGGCCGGATTGCGCGGGTCGTCCTCGGGGATGCCGGCCTCAACCTTGCCGACGAGGTCGGCGCCAACGTCCGCGCCCTTGGTGAAGATGCCGCCGCCGAGCCGCGCGAAAATGGAGATGAGCGAGCCGCCGAAGGCGAGCCCGACCAGCGCGTGCAGCGCCCGATCCTGGCCTAGATGCGGCAGGATCGCGGTGTAATACGCCGAGACACCGAGCAGGCCGAGTCCGACGACGAGCATGCCGGTGATCGAGCCGCCGCGGAAGGCGACGGAGAGTGCGGCATTCAGTCCTTTGGTTGCGGCCTCCGCGGTGCGTACGTTCGCGCGTACCGAGATGTTCATGCCGATGTAGCCGGCTGCGCCTGAGAGGGTTGCCCCGATCGCGAAGCCGATCGCCGTCCACCACTCGATACCGAAGCCGAGGAGCAGGAACAGCACGATTCCCACGATGAAGATCGTCGTGTACTGACGATTGAGATAGGCCTTCGCGCCCATTTGGACCGCGTGGGCGATCTCCTGCATCCGGGCGTTGCCCGCAGGCAGGCGCAGGATCGACATCGTCGAGACCACGCCGTACAGCACAGCGAAAATACCGGCCGCAATCGCGAGCCACAGCCAGCTACTGGCGTCCATCGGGAGCTCCTCGGTCGGGTCAATACATTTTAGTTTTCGAGGCGGCGGCGAGCGCCGCGGCCCGGCGCCTCAAAAGGCGGCGGACTATACCACACGGGCGGCCCGCGCTCGTCAGGCCCGAGGCCAGTGCCTCAGACCTGAAACGGCGTCGCGAGCTTCTTGCGCACCGCGACCGCCTTCAATGTGACGTATGCGGGCAGCCCGTCGCGGTAGGGCGGATAGTCCTCACCGGCGATGAGCGGCTGCAGATACCGGCGGCAGGGCTCGGTGATTCCGAAGCCATCCTCCGCGATGAACTCGCGCGGGACCTTCTTCTCGCGGTTCGCGACTTCGCTCAAGGGCACGTGACCGACGGTCCAGCGGTACGGTCGCGAGGACTTGCGCACGATGACGGGCATCACCGCGTTCACGCCCTCGAGCGCGAGCTCTACGGCGGCCTTGCCGACCGCATACGCCTGCTCCACGTCGACCTTCGAGGCGATGTGGCGAGCCGCGCGCTGCAGATAGTCCGCGACCGCCCAATGATGCTTGTATCCGTGGGCCTGGCGGATCATGTCGGCGACGACCGGCGCGACGCCGCCGAGCTGCGTGTGGCCGAAGGCATCTTTGGTGCCGGCCTCCGCGAGGAAACGGCCGTCGGCGTAGGCCGCTCCCTCGGAGACTACGACCACGCAGTAGCCGAACTCGCTCACGCACTGCTTCACCTTCTCGAGGAAGCGCTGCTGGTCGAAGGCGATCTCGGGGAACAAGATGATGTGAGGCGGTTCCCCGCGCCGGCGGCCCGCGAGACCGCCCGCTGCGGCGATCCAACCGGCGTGCCGCCCCATCACCTCGAGGACGAAAACCTTCGTCGACGTGCGTGCCATCGAGGCCACGTCGAGGCCTGCCTCGCGCGTCGAGACGGCGACGTACTTTGCGACGGAGCCGAAACCCGGGCAGCAGTCGGTGTGGGGCAGATCGTTGTCCACGGTCTTCGGCACACCGACGCACGTGATGGGATACCCGAGCTCGCTTCCGAGCTGCGAGACTTTGAGCGCCGTGTCCATCGAGTCGTTGCCGCCGTTGTAGAAGAAGTATCCGATGTCGTGCGCCCGGAACACCTCGATGAGCCGCTCGTACTCGGCACGGTTTTGATCGAGGCCCTTCAACTTGAAGCGAGCGGAGCCGAAGGCTCCCGCCGGCGTGTACCGCAAGCCCCGGATCGTCTCGCGGCTCTCCCGGCCCACATCGATGAGATCCTCGGTGAGCGCCCCGACGATCCCGTCACGGCCGGCGTAGACCTTGCCGATCCGGCCGGCATTGCGCATCGCCGTCTCGATCACGCCACAGGCCGAGGCATTGATGACTGCCGAGACACCGCCCGATTGGGCGTAGAACGCGTTGCGCCGTGCGCGCGGGGCGGCGCGTCGTTTGGCGGGCTTGTGCGAGCGGGTGCGGCTGGGCATGGCGCGGCTTTTCTAACGAGGGGACTCAATGGCCGGGGCCGCACAGAATAGCCAAAATCCGCCTGATTGGCCCCCCGGAGCGTTCATTGACCTCCCGGCGCGCCGCCGGTAACGTGGCGAGCCCTCGTCCCGAGGGTTCGGTCTTCGGTTCAGTTCATGCGGATCATCCTGTTAGGGGCCCCGGGGTCCGGCAAGGGCACCCAGTCCCAGCGTCTCATCGAGCGCCATCCCATTCCGCAGGTCTCGACCGGTGATCTGCTGCGCTCCGCCGTCGCGAAGGGCAGTGCGCTCGGATTGAAAGCGAAGGCGGCCATGGATGCCGGCCAGCTCGTGTCCGATGAGATTGTCCTTGCGATGATCCGCGAGCGCCTCGCCGAGCCCGATGCCGCGCGCGGGTTCATCCTCGATGGCTTTCCGCGCAATCTCGCTCAGGCGCGCGAGCTCGATCGGCTGCTTGCCGAGATCGGCCAACCGCTCGATGCGGTGATCGTGATGGAGGCCGATCGGGCCGAGCTCGCCCGCCGCATCGCCGGCAGGCGGACGTGCCGGCGCTGCGGTCGCGTTTTCAACGTGTTGACCTCACCACCCGCTCCGGGAGAGACATGTCCCGCGACCGGCGGGCCGCACGATTTGTATCAGCGCCCCGACGACAACGAGGCGACCGTCGCCGAGCGGCTGCGGGTATATGAGGAAAAGACACGCCCCCTCATCGATTTCTATGCGCAGCGCGGCATCCTGCAAAAGGTGTCCGCGCAGGGGGATGTCGATGAGGTGACGGCGCGGGTCGAGGCCGCGCTCAAAGAGGTGGCACGAGCTTCGTAGGCGCGCTAAGCCCCGCGCCCGGCCAGGTTCGCGACGACTCGAACGAGCTCCTCGGGCTCGACCGGCTTTGCAAGGTGCATTTGGAATCCGGCGTCGTGGGCGCGCACGGCGTCCTCGGGCCGAGCAAACGCGGTGAGCGCCGCGGCAGGCAGCCGGTCTGGACCTACGGTGCGGCGGACGGAGCGGATGAGCTCATAGCCGTCGCGTCCCGGCATGGCGAGATCGGAGATCAGCACGTCGGCCGGGAATCCGTCGAGGATCGTGAGCGCGGCGTCGGCGGAATTCGCGGTGAGCACGAGCGCCCGGTAGGCGCCGAGCACTCGCCTGGTGAGCTCGAGCGTATCCGCCTCGTCGTCCACGACGAGCACGCGCACGCCCTGCAGATCGAGTGGGCTCTGCTCACGCACGCGGTGACCGCTGTGTCCGTTCTGTTCGCGCGGCGCCACTCGCGGAAGCACGACGTGGAACGTCGCCCCGCGACCCTCTCCGGCACTCGTGGCCCATACGCGACCGCCGTGCAGCTCCACGATCTGCTTGGCGATCGCGAGCCCCAGGCCGAGACCGGGATACTCGCGGCGGCTCGAGGGATCGTTCTGGCGGAACGGATCGAACACGAACGGCAGCCGCTCCGGCGCGAGCCCGATGCCGGTGTCCTCGATCAGCACTTCCCAGTTGCCGTCGTTGCGCGCGAGCGTCGCCGTGACCGTGCCGCCTCGCGGCGTGAACTTGATGGCGTTGCTCAGCATGTTCCACACCACCTGCTGCAGCCGGTGTGGATCGCCGAAGACCAGACATGCTCCGTCGGCGAGCGACTTCTTGAGGCCCACGCCCTTCGCATCTGCAGTGCTCTGCAGCTTCTCGAGCGCGGCCTCGATGATCTCCCCGATGTCGGTCTCTTCCGCATCGAGGCGGATCTTCCCGCTCACCATTCCGGAGAGGTCGAGCAGATCGTCCACGAGCTGCGCGAGCGTGCGTACGTTGCGCGCGATGGTCTCGCCGCCGCGGCGCACCTCCTCGTGGCCGAGCCGTCCGGTCTCCATGAGGCGCGACCAGCCGAGTATCGCGTTGAGCGGCGCGCGCAATTCGTGGCCGAGAGTGGAGAGGAATTCATCCTTCATCCGGCTCGCGTGCTCGGCGCCTTCGCGCCGCGCGCGCTCCTCGGTCAGGCGCTGTTCCAGATCGCGTTGCAGCTCGATCGGGTTGGAAGACATCGCGTACCTCGTGACGTCGATGCGCTTGGGGTCAAAGCGCGGCGAGCAGCCGCTCGCCCAGGGCCGCGCGCCGCCATCCGACAAGGAGAGGTCCGTCCCGCCGCCCCTCCGCCAATCGCTCCAGGTCGCGCCGTGTCGCGAGCACCTCGGGGCTCAGCGACAGTTCCGCTGCAGCCGCCCGGTGAATGGCGCTCAGCCTCTCGAGCAGAGCTGCCTTGGCGCGATCCGGCCGGCCACGGAGATTGACGGTTGGAAGCTCATCCGGCAAGTCCGCCGCGCGAACTCGAGCGAGTATTTCGGTGCCGCAGTGCTTGACAACTCCCGGCGGCACGCCCGGCATGGCCGCAAGCTCCCCGAGCGAGCGTGGCGCCGCGAGCACGATTTCCCTGAGCGCTGCATCGTCGAGAATCCATCCGCGCGGCCGGTTGCGCTCGATCGCGCGCCGTTCGCGCCAGGCTGCGAGCTCGCGCGCGAGCCGCGCGCGAGCGGCATCGAGTCCACGCATTCCCTTCAGTCGCAACCACGCCTGCTCGGGCTCGACCTGGTATGCCGCGGGATCGGCGAGCGCGGCGAGTTCCTCTGCGAGCCAGCCGCTGCGCCCGAGTCGCTCGAGCTCGGCGGTCAGCTGCTCGGCAAGCGGCAGCAAATAGCGAACATCGTCGAGCGCATACGAGATGAGCTCCGGCGCGAGCGGGCGCGCCGACCAGTCGGCGCGCGTGTGCGCCTTCTCGAGCTCGATGCCGAGCCGCCGGCGCACGAGCTCGGCGTAGCCGATCTGCGCCGGCAGTCCGACGAGAGCTGCGGCGATCTGGGTGTCGAACACCGGATGCACGAGACCCACTGCGGGCATCAACACCTCGATGTCCTGGCGCGAGGCGTGCATCACTTTGAGGGTGCCTCGCGCATGGGCGAGCGGAGCGAGTGCACCGACATCCCCGAGCGCGACTGGATCGACGCAGACGGCGCTCTCGCCATCGGTGATCTGTACCAGACAGAGCTCCGCTCGGTACGTTCGCTCGCGGAGGAATTCCGTGTCGAGCGCTACGGCGCGCGCGCCCTCGAGCCGTGCGGCGAGCGCGCCGAGGTCGGCGTGATCCGTGATGAGCGTCTGCAATCTCGAAATACCGGGGGCTCGAAGTTGTACGATCGGCACATTATGCGAGCGGCGAAGCCGACTCGAAAGAGTTGACGCGATCTCTTCGCGCGGAACGGGCACTCATGCACATCCACATTCTCGGAGTCTGCGGCACTTTCATGGGCGGCATCGCGGCGATCGCGAAGTCGGCCGGCCACCGCGTCACCGGATCGGACCGCAACGTCTACCCGCCGATGAGCACGCAACTCGCGGCGCTCGGCATCGACGTCGTGGAGGGCTTCGACCCGGCGCAGCTCGATCCCGCACCCGACATCGTCGTCGTCGGCAATGTGATGACGCGCGGCACGCCGGTCATCGAGGTGCTGCTCGATCAGGGCATCGCGTACGCCTCGGGTCCGGAGTGGCTCGCGCGCGAGGTGCTCGCCGGCCGCTGGGTGCTCGCAGTCGCCGGCACCCACGGAAAGACGACGACGACCTCGCTTCTCGCATGGATTCTCGAGCACGCCGGGCTCGAGCCCGGCTTTCTGATCGGCGGCGTTCCGGAGAACTTCGGCGCGAGCGCGCGGCTCGGGCGGCCGCCGTTTTTCGTGATCGAGGCGGATGAGTACGACACGGCGTTCTTCGACAAGCGAGCCAAGTTCGTGCATTACCGCCCGCGCACGGCGGTGCTCAACAATCTCGAGTTCGACCACGCGGATATCTATCCCGACGTGGCCTCGATCGAGCGGCAGTTCCATCACCTCGTACGTACCGTGCCGGGCAGTGGCCGCATCGTCTGGAACGCGGCTGACGCGCGTCTCTCCGAAACGCTCGCGCTCGGCTGCTGGACGCCGCTCGAAGGCTTTGCGCGCGCCGGCGCGACCGGTGCGCGCTGGACCGCGCGGGCGCTACAGGGCGCCGAGGATTTCTCCTGCTTCGAGGTGCTGGAGCAGGACCGATCGTGCGGCGTCGTCAAGTGGCCGCTCATGGGCGCGCACAACGTGGACAATGCGCTCGCTGCGATCGCCGCCGCACATCACGCGGGTGTCCCAGCGCCGCAGGCGGTCGCCGCGCTCGGCGAGTTCCGCGGCATCGCACGACGCATGCAGCTCAAGGCGGAGATTGCCGGTATTCGTGTCTATGACGATTTCGCCCACCATCCGACGGCGATCGAGACGACGCTCGATGGATTGCGCCGCCGTGCGGGCGCGGCGCGCATCGTCGCGGTGCTCGAGCCGCGCTCGAACACGATGCGCATGGGCGTGCACCGCTCGGCCCTTGCGCCAGCGCTCGCGCGCGCCGATGAGGTGTGGGTGTACGCGCCGGCCGATCTCGGTTGGGACGCTGGCGAGGTGGTGGGCGCGCTCGGCACGCGCGGCAAGCTCGCCGCGGATATCGAGGGACTCGCGACGGAGCTCGCAAAGTCCTTGCGTCCGGGCGACAACGTGCTGATCATGAGCAACGGCGGCTTCGGCGGCTTGCACGGCAAGCTGATCGCAGCTCTCGAGCAGCGCTTCACGAACCGACGCTGAGCCATCACGAACCGGCGATGAGTCATGCGCAGCAGCACGAAGTCGCCGCAGACGGAGGGTGGCCCGGCGAGCGCGTGCGATGCGGAGATCCCGCTCTTTCCACTCAATGCCGTGCTCTTTCCCGGCGGCCCGCTCCCGCTTCGAATCTTCGAGCCGCGCTACGTCGATATGGTGCGCCGCTGCATGCGCGAGGACTCGGTGTTCGGCGTGGTGCTGATCGCAGCAGGCGCCGAGGCGGGAGGGCCGGTCGAGAGCACGGCGCCCGTCGGCACGAGTGCCAGGATCATCGATTTCTTCCCACTCCCTGACGGACTGCTCGGCATCTATTGTCTCGGCGCCAGGAAGTTCCGCCTCCTCAAGCGGCGCCAGCAGAGCGACGGACTCAATATCGGCGAGGTCATGTGGCTGCCGGAGGAGCCCGCCGTCGACTTGCCCGCCGAGTACGAGCGGCTGAGCCGGCTGATGAGCAAGATGCTCCCGGAGCTCGGCGAGCTCTACGAAGCGGTCGAGCAGCGGCTCGACGATGCCTCGTGGGTCGGGTACCGCCTCGCGGAGATCCTGCCCGTGAGCTTGAGCGACAAGCAGGACTGGCTCGAGCTCGACGATCCGCTCGAGCGCCTCGCGCTCATCGATCCGCTCATCCGCCGGGATGCCTGAGGCGCGATGCGTGAGTTGATGCCTGAGGTGCGAGGCGGCTCAGCCCGCGGCACGCGCGACGGGGCCGCGGCTCGACTCGCGCCGTGAGTAGCGCGAGTAGAACGCGTACAGGACGAGACCGAGGACGATCGTCCAGCCGAGGACCAGCCAGCCGACGACGCCGTCGAAGCGGCTCAGGAGGAATGCAAGCGGATTCGCCCGGTTCGCGACGGAAGTCTCCCGCACGAAGGTGATCACCCACACCCACGAGGCATGCAGCCCCATGCAGGCGCCGATGTGTCCGGTCTCCGCGCGCACCATGGCGAGCACCACACCGACCGCGAACAGACTCAAATAGGCGTCGGCGATCCCGAGGGGGTGGGCGAATTCGCCGAAGGAAGCGCCGAGCAGCTTGAGCCCGCTCCCCCAGCCGGGCGCGGCGTCCACGCTGTGCGAGTGGCCGACGAAATGCGTCGCGGCATACACCAGCGCCGTCAAGATCGCGGCGACCTTCGGGCCAGACTCGCGCGCGATGCCGCTGAACATCGCCCCGCGCAGAAACGTCTCCTCGATGAGCGCGACAGCGAAGCCGCGCGCGAGTCCCACGGCTGCGATGGCGAGGAGGGACGCGGCGCCGATCGTGACGCCCGGCTTCCAGTCGCGCAGGCCGAGGGCGACCATGACCGCGACCACGAGCGCCATCATCGGCGCGCCGAGTGCGAAGCCCACACCCAGATCGCGCAGGAATACCCGCGGGCGCACGCCATAGCCGAGGCTCGCTCGGTCCGCGAGCTTGAGCCTGCGCGCAACGAGAACGAAGCCGAGGGCAAGCGCGAGCATCCCCACGCGGTCAGCGACCCGGTGGAACGGAAATCCGAAGTAGGGGTAGAGCGCCGCCCAGAGCGGATAGGTAAGCGCCGCAATCGCCGCGACGGCTGCGGCGAGGAGCGCGATGAACCAAATGAATGCTTTCACGGAGAGATGGCTGTCAAACCGCGCTATTGCACCAGATTCACGGCTCGTCTGCCGCCCCGAGTGGGGCGAACATGCACGGACGGCTTTGCGAAGCGCGGAGCACCGACGATGGCCTCACCCGATGCGCGGCAGATTCTGCAGTCCCTCGTGCAGGGATTAGACCCGGTGAGCGGCGCCGGGCTGCCCGCCGGGTCGGTGGTGCAGCGGCCGGAGGTGCTCGGCGCTTTACTCGAGGCGATCTCCGCGCTCGAGGCGACCGGCGAGCGCACCCGGCGACGCGCACAGCTGCCGCAGAACGTCGGCCGGCCGTGGCGTGAAGAGGAGGAGGCGCAGCTCGAGGCTGCGTTCCGTGCCGGTGAGGCGCTCACGCTCATCGCCGCGCGGCACTGCCGCACCATCGCCGCGATCGAGGCGCGGCTCGAGCGAGTGGGGCTCATCACGGCGGAGCAGCGTACGACACGCAACCGGTACGTCACCCGAGGTTGAGCAGAGCGCGCCACCGCTCGGTGACGGCCGCGAGACGGAAGCGCGGGTCGACCGTGACACGGGGCCGCGCGCTGTGCCAGGCGCGGACTCGCTCCACGTAGGGCTCGAAGAGGCCGCGCCGTTCGGCCCGGAAAACAAGCATCGGCCGCAGCGGGCCGGGCAGGAGCCGCGCCGTCCGCTCGTAGCGTCGCAAGGCCCCTGCGACCGGCAGCAGTTGCCGGGCATCGCCGAGCACCTCGGCCGCGGCGCCGCAGTCGTGCGTGAGCACCGGTGTACCGACGGCGTTCGCCTCCGCAAACACGAGTCCGAAGGTCTCGGGCAGAACGAAGTTCGGATAGAACACGCAGAGCGCGCTGCGCGCCTCCTCGAGTGCGCGTTCGTGCGGCAGCGCGCCGAGCCATTCGACACCGCTCGTCGCGGCCCTCCGGTCTGCAAGTCTCGCCACGCCTGCGGCGCGCAAGCTCTTGTATCCGGGACTGGCGATGCACAATCGCATGTCGGGCAGTGCGCGGCGGATCGCCGCGAAGGCATCGAGCGCAAACCCGAGCCCTTTGTTGGGAGAGGAGAGAAAGACCAACTTTTCCCGATCGACGTCCGCACCGTTCGGCGCGAGGGCATCGTCGATCGGGTTGTAGATCGTGATCGCATGCACCTGCCCCGCGACGCCGGCCCGCTCGAGAACCGCCTCTGCCTGCTTGCGCTGGAAATCGGACACGCAAATGAGTGTGGTGCGAAGATCGGCGAGGGTGCGCGCTGCCGCGGCGAGTCGCCGGCCTCGCTTCGAGCCGGGCCGCACTAGGTCGTGCAGCCACAGGTATGGGCGGGCGCCTGCGAAGCGCGCGCACAGCGGCCGGACCCTGCGCGGATCGCGCAGTACGATCAGATGCTCGACGCGCGGGTCATCCACGGCCGGGAGATAGCGGCCTTCGCGCTCCCCGCGGTTGTGCTGCATCACTTGCGCATCGAGGGCCTCGGCGATGCGAACGACAGTCGCTTCGGTGCCTCCGAGCGCTGCCTGCTCGAGCGTGCGCCGGCTGTACGGTACGGGACAGCCGGGATCGAAGAACAGCACGGGGCTCATTCGTGTCGGCCGGAAGTATATATTGCGCAGCGCCGGATAAACGGCGAGGTTTCGGAAGACGCGCGTGCCACCCGCGAAGGCTCCAGGGCTTTCCGCAGCCATCATCACGTACAACGAAGCCGACCGCATCCAGGCGTGCCTGCGCTCCGTCGCATTCTGTGATGAGATCGTAGTCGTCGACTCGCACTCGAGCGACGGCACGCAAGAGCTCGCCGCGGCGCTCGGCGCCCGCATCATCGAGCGGGACTTCCCGGGATTTCGCTCGCAGAAGGATTTCGCCGTCGCGAGCTGCAGCAATGACTGGGTGCTTTGCCTCGATGCCGACGAGCGCGTGAGCGAGGAGCTGCGCAAAGAGATCGAGCGGCTGCGCGAAGGCGGCTTCGCCGGGCATGCCGGCTGGTCGATTCCGCGCATTACGGAGTATTTCGGCCGCTTCCTGCGTCACGGCAATGCCTATCCCGACCGTCTCGTACGCCTCTACGACCGGCGCCGGGGCGGCTGGGTGGGACGAGAGATCCACGAGAACACGCGCATCGAGGGACGTGCCGGACGTTTGAAGGGGCATCTGCTGCACTACTCGTACCGCAGCCTCACGGATCACGAGCAGCGGATGCAGCGCTACGCGCAGTTGATGGCAGAGTCGATGCACGCGAGCGGTCGCCGCGGGAGCCTCGCGGGTGCGCTCTTCCATTCAGGCTGGCGCTTCGTGCGCGGCTATCTCTTGCGGCTCGGTTTTCTCGATGGGTGGCGCGGTCTCGTCTTCGCGCTGGTCGAGGCGCAGTACGTGCGGCAGAAATACGTGAAGCTTTACCTGCTGGGTCGAGGACTTCCGAGCTGATCCGAAGGCGTGTGCCTATTTCGCGAGCACCGGGGTGACGGTGAGCCCGTCGCGGCGGGCGAGCTCGAGCAGTCCGCCGGGGCCGACGAGGTGCAGCGCACCGACGATGACGAGGTAGTCGTGGTCGCCCTTGAGGAATCCCTCGATCTCGGGGAGCCACCGGGCGTTGCGATCGGTGACCAGCGCGCGGTAGAGCTCCGGAAAAGTCCCATATTCGCTCGAGAGCATGTCTGCGAGCTTGCGCGTGTCTCCGGCCCGCCAGGCGGCGAGCAGATCGTCCGTGTCGCTCTCGGCGTCGTGCATCTCATCGACCGTGAGCTCGAGGAACCGGCTCTGTTCGCTCGGCGTGAGATGCTCGAGCTGCCCGAGCTCCTCATCGAGTGTCTCGAGGCCGCCCATCTCCTTGCCGTCGTGCTGGGCCCGGCGCTCGATCTGACGCTCGACGCCCTGATCCGGATCGTAGCCGAGCTTCAAGTACTCGAGGTCGGTGAGCGTGAGCGCGACCACCCAAGGCGCGAGTCTTTGCAGCGCCTCGATCGGCAGTCCGAGCCGTCCCGCCTCCGTCGCCGTGCGCTGATAGAGCTGCTCGCCAACGGCATCGCGCAGCGTCGTACTCTCGGGAAGCAGGCCGTGCTGAAGCATCCAGGCCTGCATCGTGTCGGTATCGATGCGGCTCAGGTCGAGCTCCATGACGATCGTGTGTGCTGCGCCGTAGGCGCGATCGAAGGCGGGCGGAAGCGTCGATTGATCGGATTTGAGCAGGTGCACCGATTCGGCGAGATACACCGTGTTGTGCGCTCCCTGCACCGCCCAGACCGGGCTCTGGCCCCAGGCCCTCAGGCTGCAGAGCAGGCAGATCGCGGCGAGCGTGCAGCGCATGAGTCGACCCACACCACTTCGCTCCGCAGCGTGCCGTCGGGCCGCAGCTCGAGCGTTCGGTAAGCAGCCGGCCGCGCATCGACGGCGAACTCCTCCGCGTGCGGCAGGAATTGCGCGCACGTCGACGGCGTGCCGAGCAGCCGCACGCGTCCGCGCAGTCCCTCGAAGCTCTGATGGACGTGGCCGAAGAGCACGGCCCGAACGTTCCGGTGCGCATCGATGATGCCGAACAGATCGTCGGCGTTCGCGAGCCCGACACGGTCGAGCCAGCGGCTCGACATGGCGACAGGATGATGGTGCAGACAGACGAGCACCGGCCGCTCGCGCGCATGCGCGAGGGAGGCGTCGAGCTCGGCCAGCGCAGAGTCGCTCAAATGTCCTCCGGCGGAGCCCTCCACCGTGCTGTCGAGTAGCACGATGCGCCAGAGGCCGATATCGACGTAGCCTCCGAGCGTGAACGGCGCATCGGTGAGCTCGCGGCGCATCGCCTCCCGGATGTCGTGATTGCCCGGCAGGCAATGCACCGGCACGCCGAGCTCACCGAAGGCTCGGCGGAAGAGCGCATAGCCGCCTGCATCTTCCTGCACCAGGTCGCCGGTCGCGAGAATCGCATCGGGCGGCCAATCGCGCGCGCGCGCATGCTCGATCGCGCCGATGAGTGCCGGGTACGTGGCAACGCCGCGCAGCCGACCCGCCTCATCGCCGTAGAGATGGGGATCCGTGAACTGGACGAGACGCACGAGGCTCATCGGCGGATCGTAGCAGAGGCGCACCCGGCTCCGAGTGAACTCGATCATGGGGCTCGAGCGGCGCGGCGGATGGCGGCGGAGAGTTTGATGCAGTCCACGGTAAGAGAAGCACATAATGTAAGGCATAGCGGCCGGTGCTCTCCGGGCGCCTCACGATGGTGGATGTATGTCTCTTCGAGCCCTGTCTCTACCGCCCGACATTTACCAGTACGTGCTCGAGCACTCTGCGCGCGAGCCGGAGGTGCTCGCCCGGCTGCGCGCCGAAACGGCGCATTTGCCGGGTGCGGAGATGCAGGTGAGCCCCGACCAGGGGCAGTTCATGGCGCTGCTCGTGAAGCTCACGGGTGCGCGGCGCGTCATCGAGCTCGGGACGTACACCGGGTATTCGAGTCTCGCGATGGCGCTCGCGCTGCCTCGGGAGGGACGACTCATCACCTGCGATGTGAGCGAGGAGTGGACGAGTGTCGCGCGGCGCTTTTGGCGCGAGGCGGGGGTCGATGCAATCATCGAGCTGAAGCTGCAGCCCGCGATGAAATCGCTCGAGGAGATCGAGAGAACCGAGGGGCAGCAGCGCTTCGATTTCGCTTTCCTCGATGCGGACAAGCCGGGGTACGTGGAGTACTACGAGCGTCTGTTGCGGCTCGTGCGCCCGGGCGGTCTCATCGCGGTGGACAACACGCTCGTCGTCGCGGGCTCTTACGTTCCGCGCCTCGAGAGCGCGATAGGCCGCGCGCTGCGCGCATTCAACGACCACGTCCACCACGACGAGCGGGTGGACCTCTCGCTCGTGCCGATCGGCGAGGGGCTGACGCTGCTCAGAGTGCGGTGAACCGCGTAGAATGCCCGCCTCCTCATGAGCACCTCACCGACCGATCGCCGCGCGCTCGCGAACTGCATCCGCGCGCTCGCCATGGATGCCGTCCAACAGGCGAATGCCGGTCATCCCGGGGCCCCGATGGGCATGGCGGATATCGCCGAGGTGCTGTGGCGGGATTATCTCAAGCACAATCCGGGCAACCCGCTCTGGCCGGACCGCGACCGGTTCGTCCTGTCGAACGGCCACGCCTGCATGCTGCTCTATGCGGTGCTGTATCTCACCGGCTATCCGCTCTCGATCGATGACATCAAGCGCTTCCGCCAGCTCGGCGCGGTGACCGCGGGCCATCCCGAGCATCATCCCTCGCTTGGGATCGAGACCACGACGGGGCCTCTCGGCCAGGGCATCGGCAATGCGGTCGGCTTCGCGCTCGCGGAGAATATCCTCGCCGCGCAATTCAATCGCCCCGGATTGCCGATCGTCGATCACTACACCTATTTCTTCTGCGGCGACGGCGATCTGATGGAGGGCATCTCGCACGAAGCCTGCTCGCTTGCGGGCGCTCTCGGGCTGCGCAAGCTCATCGGTTTCTACGACGACAATGGCATCTCGATCGATGGCAAGGTCGAGGGCTGGTTTCGCGACGACACGCCGAAGCGCTTCGAGGCCTACGGCTGGCACGTCGTGCCCGGGGTCGACGGCAACGACGCTGCCGCGGTCGATGCGGCGATTCGCGAGGCGCGCGCCGTTGCGGATCGGCCGACACTCATCTGCTGCCGCACGGTGATCGCCTGGGGCGCGCCGACGAAGCACGGCACCAAGGCGGCCCACGGCGAGCCGCTCGGCACCGAGGAGGTCGCCGCGACGCGGAAGGCGATCGGCTGGCCGTATCCGCCTTTCGAGATTCCGGCGGAGCTCAAAGGACAATGGGACCGGCGCGAGCAGGGCGCCGCGGCCGAGGCGCGCTGGCGCGAGCTCTTCGCGCGTTATCGCAAGGAGTATCCGGACCTCGCGGCGGAGTTCGAGCGCCGTGTGCGCGGCGATCTGCCGCGCGGATGGAGCGATGCAGCCCGGCATGCAGTGGAGGCAGCGCGCGGCGAGACACAGCCGAAGGCGACTCGCCAGTCCTCGCAGGCCGCGCTCAATGCGATCGGGCCCGCCCTCCCTGAGTTCATCGGCGGCTCCGCGGATCTCACCGGCTCAAACAACACGCAGTACAAGGCCTCGCGCCAGATCACCGAGGAGGATTTCTCGGGAAACTACATTCACTACGGCGTGCGCGAGTTCGGCATGACCGCGGTGATGAACGGGCTTGCGCTGCATGGCGGTTTCGTGCCCTACGGAGGCACGTTCCTCGTCTTCTCGGATTACGCGCGCAACGCCGTGCGGCTCGCCGCGCTCATGCAGACGCATGTGGTGCTCGTGTACACGCACGATTCCATCGGCCTCGGCGAGGACGGCCCGACGCACCAGCCGATCGAGCATCTCGCAGCGCTCCGCGCCATGCCGGGCCTCACGCTCTGGCGCCCGTGCGATTCGCTCGAGACTGCCGTCGCCTGGGTCGCAGCCATCGAGCAGCGCGCGGGACCGACGGCGCTCGTGCTCACGCGCCAGCCGCTTCCGCAGCAGCCGCACGCAACAGGCGAGATCGAGGCCATTCGCCGCGGCGGCTACGTGTTGATCGAATGTCAGGGCACCCCGGAGTGCCTCGTCATTGCGACAGGGTCGGAGATCGCAATCGCCGCCGAGGCGGTGCGCGCGGTCAATGCCGCGGGCAGGCGCGTCCGGCTCGTCTCGATGCCCTCCACAGAGCGGTTCGATGCGCAGGACGCGGAGTACCGCGAGCGCGTGCTGCCGCGTGCGGTCACGCGGCGGCTGGCGGTCGAGGCGGGTGCGCATCAATCCTGGTGCTGCTATGTCGGGCGGGAGGGTCGCGTGCTCGGCATCGATCGTTTCGGCGCGTCCGGGAAGGCCGCGGCGCTCTTTCAGTATTTCGGCTTCACGGCCGAGAACGTCAGGCGGAACATCGAAGAACTCCTCGGAGCTTAAGGATCACTCGGCATGGCAATCAAGGTAGGGATCAACGGGTACGGGCGCATCGGTCGCAATATCCTGCGGGCGCTGTACGAATCGAAGCGGACGGGAGAGCTCGAGATCATCGCCATCAACGACCTCGGCGATGCGGCGACGAACGCGCACCTCACGCAGTACGACACCGCGCACGGCCGCTTTCCCGGCGAGGTGCGGGTCGAGGGCGACTCGATGATCGTGAACGGCAATCGCGTTCGCGTCCTCGCCGAGCGCGATCCCGCGAGGCTCCCCTGGGGCGAGCTCGGTGTTCAATTCGTGCTCGAGTGCACCGGACTTTTCACATCGAAGGCGAAGGCTTCGGCGCACCTGAAGGGCGGCGCGAAAAAAGTCATCATCTCGGCGCCGGGCGAGAAGGATGTCGATGCGACGATCGTCTACGGCGTGAACCACGGCGTGCTCAAGTCCTCGCAAACGGTGATCTCGAACGCCTCCTGCACGACCAATTGCCTGGCGCCCGTCGCGAAAGTGCTCAACGACAAGATCGGAATCGTTGCCGGAGTGATGACGACGATCCACGCGTACACGAACGACCAGGTGCTCACCGACGTCTATCACAAGGACCTGCGGCGCGCGCGCTCGGCGACGATGTCGCAGATTCCGACGAAGACGGGTGCCGCCGCGGCGGTCGGTCTCGTGCTGCCGGAGCTGAATGGGCGGCTGGACGGGTTTGCGATCCGCGTCCCGACGATCAATGTCTCGCTCGTCGATCTGTCCTTCAACGCAAAGCGCGAGACCTCAATCGATGAGGTGAATCGGGCGATGCGGGATGCATCGCAGGCCCTCAAAGGCATCCTCGCGTACAACGACAAGCCGCTCGTCTCGGTCGATTTCAACCACGATGCGCACTCGGCCGTGTTCGACGCCACGCTCACGAAAGTCGTTGGCGGCACGCTCGTGAAGGCGTGCGCGTGGTACGACAACGAGTGGGGCTTCTCCAACCGCATGCTCGACACGACCGTCGCCTGGTCGAAGGCCGAGTAGCGTTTCCGGCGCCGCCAGGCGCCGTTGACGGGCGGAATCGCGCGAGCGTTTCATGAAAATTTTGCGGATGACCGACATCGACCTGCGCGGCAAGCGGGTGCTGATTCGCGAGGACCTGAACGTGCCGGTGCAGGACGGCGCGGTGACGAGCGATGCGCGCATCCGCGCAGCGTTGCCGACGTTGAAGCTCGCATTGGAATCGGGCGCCCGCGTGTTCGTGCTCTCGCATCTCGGCAGGCCCGAGGAGGGCGTGTACGAGGAAACGCTCTCCCTCGCTCCCGTCGCCGCGCGGCTCTCCGAGCTGCTCGGCAGGCCAGTGCCGCTCAAGAAGGACTGGCTGGAGGGCGTCGACTGCGCGCCCGGCGAGGCGGTGCTCTGCGAGAACGTGCGGTTCAACAAGGGTGAAAAGAAGGACGATGAGGCGCTCGCCCGGCGCATGGCGGCACTGTGCGACGTGTTCGTGATGGACGCGTTCGCGACGGCACACCGCGCGGAGGCGAGCACGCACGGCGTCGCGCGCTTCGCACCGCAGGCCTGTGCCGGACCGCTGCTCGTCGGGGAGCTCGAGGCGCTCGAGCGCGCACTCGACAATCCGGCCCGGCCGCTCGTCGCGATCGTCGCCGGATCGAAGGTATCGACGAAGCTCACGGTGCTCGAGGCGCTGCTCGCGAAGGTCGACCGGCTGCTCGTCGGAGGCGGCATCGCCAACACCTTCCTTGCGGCGACGGGTATCGAGGTGGGCAAGTCGCTCCAGGAGCCCGATATGCTCGACATTGCGCGCAAGCTCATGGCGCAGGCGCGGGACCGCGGCGCGGAGATTCCCCTGCCGAGCGATGTGGTCGTCGCGAAGGAGCTGGCGGCGACGGCGCATGCGGACATTCGCTCGATCCACGAAGTCCGGTCGGACGAGCGCATTCTCGACATCGGCCCGGACACGGCCGAGCGCTGGGGCCGCACTCTCGAGTCCGCGGGTACCGTCATCTGGAACGGGCCGGTCGGGGTCTTCGAGTACGACCAGTTCGGCGAGGGTACTCGCGCCATCGCGGATGCGATCGCGCGCAGCAAGGCCTTCTCGCTCGCCGGCGGCGGCGACACGCTCGCGGCTATCGAGAAATACGGCGTCGAGGACAGCATCTCCTACATCTCCACCGGCGGTGGCGCCTTCCTCGAATTCGTGGAAGGCCGCAAGCTCCCCGCCGTCGCCATTCTGGAGGCTCGCGCAGCGCGCTGACATGGACACCTCGAGACGGACGAAAATCGTAGCGACGGCCGGACCCGCCACCGACGAGCCCGGCGTGCTTCTCGACATGATCCAGGCCGGCGTGAACGTCGTGCGGCTCAATGCCTCGCACGGGACGCGAGACGATCTCGGACGGCGTTTGAAGCTCGTGCGCGAGGCCACCGAGCGCGCGGGCGTGAGCGTCGGGGTGCTGCTCGATCTCGGCGGCCCCAAGATCCGCATCGAGGGCTTTCAGGGCGGTCGCGTGCAGCTCGCCGAAGGCCAGCCGTTCACGCTCGATACGGCGATGGACCCTAAGTCGGGCACGGTCCGCGAAGTCGGCGTCGCCTACAAGAACCTGCCGCGGGACGTCGCCGCGGGAGACACTCTGCTGCTCGCCGACGGTCAGATCGTCCTCGACGTGGAGAAGGTCGCGGGCACGCGCATCGATTGCCGCGTGCGGGTAGGCGGGGAGCTTTCGGATCGCAAGGGATTGAACCGCCAGGGAGGCGGTATTTCCGCACCAGCGCTTTCGGAGAAGGACCGCGACGACATCCGCTTCGCCGCCGACCAACGGGTCGATTACGTCGCAGTCTCCTTCGCCCGCGAGGCCGCCGACGTCGAGCAGGCGCGCTCGCTGCTGCGCGCTGCAGGCGGGGAGGCGCACATCGTCGCGAAGATCGAGCGGCACGAGGCGATCGCCAACCTCTCGGGCATCATCGGTACGGCCGATGTGATCATGGTCGCCCGCGGCGACCTCGCGGTGGAGATGGGCTACGCCGAGCTCACCGGTTTGCAAAAGACCATCATTCATCAATCGCGGGCGAAGAACCGCGTCGTCATTACGGCGACGCAGATGATGGAGTCTATGATTCTGAGTCCCGTGCCGACCCGGGCGGAGGTGAGTGACGTCGCAAACGCGGTGATGGACGGCACGGATGCGGTGATGCTCTCGGCGGAGTCCGCGACGGGCCGCTATCCTGTCAAGGCCGTGCAGGCGATGGCACAGGTGATCGGCGGCGCGGAGAAGTACATGCTCGCGCACAGCCGCACGCGCCACCGGGTCGACGGCTCCTTCCAGGGCACGGAAGAGGCGATCGCGATGGCCGTCATGTACACGGCAAACCATATGAAGGTGCGCGCCATTGTCGCCCTCACCGAATCGGGCGCGACGCCGCTTTGGATGTCGCGCATTCGCTCTGATATTCCGATCTACGCCTTCACGCGCCAGCAGACGACTCGCGGGCGCGTCACGCTCTATCGCGGCGTGTATCCGGTGACTTACGACGTGACGACCGTGACGACCGCCGGGAGCATGGAGGCGCTCTACCGCTCGATTTTCGCGCGGCTGTTGGAGCTCTCGCTCGTCAAGCACGGCGATCTCGTGATCCTCACGAAGGGCGAGCTCTCCGGGGTGCAGGGCGGCACGAACTCCATGCAGATCCTGAAGGTCATTTGAAGCGCGGCGCGGGCGCGGGCCCAGGCGGGCTCGGCCGCCGGGCGCTGCGCTGGGGCCTCGCTGCGATCGGGATTCTGTGCGGCGCCGCGGCTCTCGTGTTCCTCGCGGGCTATCTGCTGCTGCGTGCTTCCTTGCCGCGGCTCGATGGACGGCTCGTGGAGTCCGGGTTCGCCGCACCCGTGTCGATAGAGCGCGACGCAATCGGCGAAGTCACGATCACGGCGGCGAATCGGGACGATCTCGCCTTCGGCACGGGATTCGCGCACGCACAGGATCGGTTCTTCCAGATGGATCTTGCACGGCGGCTCGCCGCGGGCGAGCTGAGCGAGCTCGTCGGGCGCGCCGCCCTCGAGCAGGACCTGCGCACGCGCGTGTTCCGCTTTCGCGCCGTTGCGCGTCGCGCGTTTGCGGAGGGGACCCCCGAGCAGCGCGCGCTTCTCGAGGCGTACACGCGCGGCGTGAACGCCGGGATCGCGAGCCTCGCGAGCCACCGCACCGCGGCTCGCCCGTGGGAGTACTGGCTGCTGCGCACCCGCCCGGCGCCTTGGCGGCCGGAGGATTCCCTGCTCGTGGCGTATGCGATGTGGTGGCAGCTGCAGTCGGACGGCTTTGAAAGAGAGCGCGGAAGGCGCGCGATGGACGCCGGCATCGGCGGCCCGGTCTGCGCCGGCGGGTGGAAATGTGCGCTCGCGTTCTTGTATCCCGCGCGCACGGCGTGGGACGCACCGAATGTCGCGGACGAGGCGGCGCTGCGCGCGGAGGACGCGCGCGATCAGGTGCCGCCGGTGATTCCTGGACCGGAGGAAGTCGATTTGCGCGGTCGGCCCACGGCGTCTCGGGAGCCGTTTGAATCGTCGGAGCCGCCGGGGCCGCGGGCGCCGTTGCAACCGGGTGAGCCGCGGACGGAATCGGCCCATATCGGCAGCAACGGCTGGGCGGTCGCCGGGCGCTTCACGGCGAACGGAGCGGCGCTCATCGCTAGCGACATGCATCTGCCGCTTGCGCTGCCCCCGACGTGGTATCGGGTGCGGCTGCGCAGCGGGCCGCTCGAGCTCAACGGCCTCACGCTCCCCGGTGCGCCGCCGCTGATTGCGGGATCCAACGGCCATGTCGCCTGGGCATTCACGAACTCCAACGGGAAATGGCTGGACATGCGCCCCCTCACATGCCGGTCGGTGAACGACACGCAGCTGCGCACGCCGAAAGGAGACATCCCGCTCTCGACCGTCGTCGAGCGCATCCACGTGCGCGGCGCCGCGGACGTTCTGCTGCCGGTGCGGTCCATCGATCAGGGGGCGCGAGCCGGCCTCGAAGCCGATGTGCTCGGGTCGGGGCCGGCGCTGCTGCTCGCTGTCGATCCGGCGGCGCACCGCTGCTGGATCGGGAGCTGGGTCGCCGAGTCACCGGCCGCGACCAACATGAACCTGCTCGAGCTCGAGCGCGCGAAATCGGTGAAAGAGGTGCTCGCTCTCGCCCCCGAGATCGGCATTCCGGAGCAGAACCTCATCGTCGGCGACAGCGCGGGACACATCGGATGGACCATCGCGGGGCGTATACCCGCTCGGCGCATCGCCGGTTCGGCGCGAGGCGACGACGCATCGCTCTGGCTGACGGGCGATGAGGCGCCACGACTTTATGACCCAGCGATCGGACGCGTTTGGACGGCGAATGCGCGACCTACCGACGACTCCACCGCGCTGGCCAAGCTCGGCGCAGAGGATGCGACCGTCGGGGTCCAGTACGTTCTCGGCGCGCGGGCGCATCAAATCCGCGATGCGCTGCTCGCTATCGATCGGCCGGTGAATTCGCAGGACATGCTGCGCATCCAACTCGACGATCGCGCCGTCTTTCTCACGCGCTGGCGGGACCTCGTGCTGCGGCTCCTCGACGAGAAGGCGCTTGCCGGCCAGCCCGCGCGCGCGGAGGTGCGCCGGCTCCTCGCGGTGTGGGACGCGCGCGCCGATGTGGATTCGGTCGGCTATCGATTCGTACGGGCATTTCACGATCGGACCGAGACTGCAGTCTGGGCGATGGTCGTGCGCTCGCTTTGGATCGGGACCGAAGCGCCGGATGACGATGCACCCCCGGTGCCGCTGCAATTCGAGCGTGCTCTTTGGGCGCTCGTCACTCGCCAGCCGATCAACTGGCTCGGCGCGGAATTTCCGAGCTGGCGTGCGTTTCTGCTCGAGCAGTTCGACGGCACCGCCGCAGCGCTCGTGCAGCGCTGCGGCGATCTCGCGCGCTGCCGCTGGGGCGCGGCGCATCCGGTCAGCATCCGCCATCCCCTCTCTCGCGCCGTTCCGATGCTCTCGAAGCTCATCGATCTCGCGACGCTCGAGTTGCCGGGCGATCAGGACATGCCGCGCGTGCAGCGCGGAGCGTTCGGAGCATCCGAGCGGTTCGCCGTCTCGCCGGGTCACGAATCGGAGGGGTATCTCGAGCTGCCTGGCGGTCAGTGCGACCATCCGTTATCTGCGTATTACCGCGCCGGCTTTCGCGCCTGGGCGCGCGGCGAGCCGACGGCGTTTCTGCCCGGGCCGGCCGAACATCGACTTCTGCTGCAGCCGGCCCGCGGAGCGCTACACTGAGCGCCATGGAGCGGGGTCGGGGAGCGGTCCGGGCGCGTGCGATCGTTTGATACCTTCTCGTCGCCCTCCCGGGCGCGCCGACCCGTCGTCGGGTTGGTGCTGACGGGCGGTGGTGCGCGCTCGGCCTATCAAATCGGGGTTTTGCGAGCCCTCTCGGAGCTGCTGCCGCGCGGCCGCAATCCTTTCCCCGTCATCGTAGGCACATCCGCGGGCGCGGTTGCAGCGGCGGTCCTCGCCTCACAGGCGCACCGCTGGCGCCGTGCCGTGACCGGGCTCGAGGATGTGTGGGGCAACTTCAGGGTCTCGCAAGTCTTCGAGGTCGGCTCGTGGCACATGCTGCGCGCGGGGCTGCACTGGCTGCTCGCGCTCGCGACCGGCGGTCTGATGCTCTCCCCGCCCAGATCGGTTCTCGACAATTCCCCGCTCCGGGCTCTGCTTCGGGCGCGTGTCGAGTGGCGCGGCATCCGCATGAGCATCGAACGCGGACACTTGCGCGGTATTGCGCTCTGCGCGACCAGCTACGCGAGCGGGCAGTCCGTGACGTTCTACGACGGCGAGGATGAGATCACGGACTGGGCTCGCTCGCAGCGTCTCGGCCGCCGCACCGAGCTCACGCTCGATCACCTGATGGCGAGCGTCGGCATCCCGCTGCTGTTCCCGCCCGTGCGCCTCGCAGACGAGTACTTCGGGGACGGCGCGATGCGGCAGGTCAATCCGCTGAGTCCGGCCGTGCACCTCGGAGCGGACCGGCTGCTCGTGCTCGGCGTGCGGGCGCGGCGTGCCGCCGGGGTGGCGACCACGCAAATTCCTTCGGCCATGCCGACCCCGGGGCAGATATTCGGTTTCATGCTCGATACGCTGTTCACCGATCAGATCTATGCGGACCTCGAGGAGCTCCAGCGCATGAACGAGCTCGTCAGGGCGGCGCCGAGCGCCGCGCCGGGGCTGCGCGTCATCGAGACGCTGATGTTGGCCCCGAGCGTCGATCCGCGCGAAGTGGCGGCGCGGCACGTCACGGACATGCCGAGCGGCCTGCGCGCGCTGCTGCGGGTCATCGGCGCCGGCGACCTCGCTGGCAGCCAGCTCGCGAGCTATCTGATGTTTGAAGCGGGGTTCACGCGCGAGCTCATCGAGCTCGGATACCACGACGCGATGGAAGCGCGCACGGCACTCATCGCCTTCATGAGCGGGGAGCGGTTGCCGCCCGTGCTCGCGGCACCGGGAGTTGCGCAGGCGACGTAGCGCCGCGGGCGGATCACGAACGACCGTGACGCGAGCGCGTCAAAGTTTGGCAACCACCGCCTGGGCGAGCGCCTTCTCCATGGCCCGAACCTTTTCAGCAGGCGCTTCGGCGTAGACAGCGATCTTGAGCGCCGCGCTTCCCTTCTTGACGTGCAGGGCCACCTGATTGCCGGTAGCCAGGTAAAAGGCATCATCTCCAATGCCGCTGACCGAGGTGCCGGAAGCCATGCCGCTCGCCCCAGCCCTCTTACCCGCCGCATACATCTGCAAGCCTTCGAACGAGACCGTGACGATCCTTACGCCGTTGGCGGCATGAGATGCCGTCCAGGTGCACGTCTTCTTGAAAGTCGGCATGACATATGTCCCGGCGCCGACCGAGGCACTCACGGCGGCGCTCACCTGGGCCGGGGTGAGGAGCGCACAGGCATCTTCGGCGCCTGCGGCCATCAGCGAGGGGGAGGTCGCGGCACTTGCGACGGAGAGAGCGCCTATCGCGATCAGCCGGATTCGAGAGAGCAAGGTTGCCGCCTCCAGCAGAGCAATGCAGGAAGTGTACGGCAACGCTTGTAGCCCCGCAGCCCGCAGCCCGCAGCCCGCAGCCCGCAGCTTCGCAGCGTGCAGCTTCGCGGCCCCCGTAGCCCCGCAGCCGGCAGCGAACCGAGCTTGCGTTGGGCGCGCACGTATGCTACGCTATGTAGCACTACAATAGGTAGCGAGCCCATGCCTCATCACATCACGGATTTGGGAGAGCTCGAGCGCGAAGTGCTCGAGCTGGTGTGGAGGAACGGTGCGGTGTCCGCCGATGCCGTACAGAAGCAGCTTTCCCGCGCGCTCAAGGAATCGACCGTCCGCACGGTCCTCAAGCGCCTCGAGGAGAAGGGCTATCTCAACCATACCGTTCAGGACCGGACCTTCATCTACAAGGCGAAGGAGAGCCGTGCGGTTGCAGCAGCGCGCGCCGTGAAGGGTATCGCGGACCGTTTCTGCAGCGGCTCCCTCGAGGAAGTGCTGGCCGGAATCGTGGATGCCCGCATGCTCGATCGTCGGGAGCTGGAACGCCTCGCCGAAAAGATTGCCAATGCCAAAGGAGGTCGCAAATCATGACCGCCGTATCCCTCGAAGCCGCCGTACGATCGACGGTTCTGATCATGCTGGTGTGGGCCGCCATCGCCGCTCTGCGTCTCCGCAATCCTCATCGCCAGAAGGCGCTCTGGACGAGCGTCGTCTTCGCATCGCTCTGCATGCCGCTGCTGATGCAAATTCATTTGGCTCCCGCCGTCGCGGCTCCAGTGCTGCGGTGGACTATCGGGCCGGGCGGTGCCGCGCTCACCGACGCTTCGGGCGTGCGGCTTGCGGGCGTCCTCGTCTATCTCATACCAACCCTTCTGCTCGTGTGCCGCTATGCATTCGGCTTTCACCGCGCCCGGCGCATCCGGCGCGAAGCGCAATCGCTCTGCATGCCGTGGGCGAACGGGCTCGATGTTCGAGTCAGCGGTCGAGTCGCGAGTCCTGCTACTTTCGGTACGACGATCCTGTTGCCGCTGGAATGCTCGACCTGGAGCAGACGCAAGCTGGAGGCCGTCATGGCGCACGAGCGGGCCCACGTGCTCCATCGCGACTGTTACGTCTTGTGGCTCGCACGGCTCCACGCATGCGTCTTCTGGTTCAACCCGCTCGCATGGTGGCTCACGCGGAAGCTCGCTGCGCTTGCGGAGCAAACGAGTGACGAGGCCGCGGTCGAGACTGTGGGCGATCCGGCCGCTTACGCAGAAATCCTCCTGGGACTGCGCCTGCGGCCCGCGAGCGAGCTGGCCGCAGCAATGGCCTCTTCCGATCTACCGGCGCGCATCGAGCGCATTCTCTCGGGCGTCACGCGCTCGCCCGCACTCAGGCTCCCGCAGCTTCTCGCCATGGTCGCAGCCGTCCTGCCGGCAGTCGCTCTGGCGGCCGCGCCACTTCGGCCGATCGCGGTAGCGGGGGCATCCGAAACGGCTTCGCTGCAACCGCGAGTCGTCAGCTGGGGACCGCTTGCGAGCTACTATCCGCGCGAGGCGATGCACAAGGGCATCGAGGGGATGGTCGAGCTCGCTGTCACTTTGGATAGTGCAGGGCGCGCCACGGACACGCAGATCCTCACGGAGTATCCGCTCGATATGGGATTCGGCGCTGCCGCCTCGGCGCTGGCGCACGTCATGAAATACAGCAACCCGACGGAGCAGCCGGTCACGTTCACCATTCACGTCAAGTTTGCGCTCACCGAAGCATCGCCCGCGCGGACTGATTCTTCTCAAGCGACGGTCGGCGGCTGAGCCCAGGTGCGGGAGCCGACTTGCGCTGCGGCGAGCAGGGCAGGCCGCTCCTCGCGCCGCTCAGCGGAAAGTCTCGCGCAGAATCCGCTTCTGAACCTTGTCGCTCGCGTTCCGCGGCAGCGCATCCAGGAATTCGACGCGCCGCGGACGCTTGTAGGACGCGAGATGGACGCGACAGTGCGCATCCAGCTCACCGGCCGTGACTCCCTTGCCAGGCCAGAGCACGACGGCGGCGCAGACCGACTCGCCGTAGAGCGGGTCGGGTAGTCCGAAGACGGCGACTTCGCGCACCGCAGGATGTGCGGCGAGTACGTTCTCGACCTCCTTTGGATAGATATTCTCGCCGCCGCTGATGATCACGTCCTTGCGGCGATCGACCAGCGTGAAGAAGCCTTCCGGCTCCACACGCGCGAGATCGCCGGTGTAGATCCAGCCGTCGCGGATCGTCTCGCGTGTCGCCTCGGGGTTGCGCCAGTAGCCGATCATACCCATCGTGCGCTGGCTGACGATGATCTCCCCGACGCCGCCGATGGGCACCGGTTTGCCTTCGTCATCGACGATCCGGCTTTCGGTGAGAAGCGCCTGCCGGCCGGTCGTTTGCGACCAGCGCTCGTGGTCCTCCGAGCGTAGAGCGCTCACCATTCCTGCCTCCGTCGAGCCATACAGCTGATTGAAGTTCGCGCGCGGGAAGACTTCGCGCGCCTTAGCGAGGATCGGAGGCGTGATCGGCATAGAGCCGTAGAAGATCTTGTCGAGGCTCGAGAGGTCGAATTGCCCGACGCGCGGATGGAAGGCGAGCATCGCAAGCGTCGTCGGCACGAGGATGGCGAGCGTGATGCGGTATTTCTCTATCAGCGGGAAGATCGCCTCTGGATCGAAGGAGCCGCGATGGATGATGCCGGCCGATCCCATGAACATCGATTGATGCAGCGCCATATTGAGCCCGGCGGCGTGAAACATCGGCACGGCCATGAGATACACGTCGTCGTGGCGCATGCGCGTTTCGATCGCCGTGGCGAGATACATCTTGAAATACGTCGCGTGAGAGACGAGCACACCTTTGGGGAATCCCGTCGTGCCGCTCGTGTACATGATCACGCACGGCGATTCGGGGTCGACGGTGACGGGCGGGTCCGTGGACGGGCAGCCGGCGGCAAGCGCGTGCGCCGATGCGAGCTCTCGCGAGGGAGCGCGTGCGCTCTCCATCCAGCCCGTGCCCGCGGGAGCGCCCGGTGCATCGGTCAGCGCAATCAGGCGCGGAGGCGGCGCGCCCTTGGCAATCGCCTCGGCCGTCGCGCTCTCGAAGCTCGGCTCGAGTAGCATCACCTTCGGCTCGGCATCGGAGAGTACGTGGCGTATCTCCTCGGCGCCGAAGCGGAAGTTCATGGGGACCAGCAGCGCGCCGCATTTCGCGACGGCCTGCGTCACGACAGCGTAGTCGAGCCGGTTGAAAGCGAGCAGCGCGACGCGATCGCCGATCCCGACGCCTTGTGCGAGGAGCGCGTGGGCGAGCCGATTGGAACGCCGGTCGAGCTCCGCGTACGTGAGCTCGAGACCGTCCATGATCAGGGCGATCTTTTGCGGATAACGGACGGCGTTGAGCCGCGAGAGATCTCCGACGACGCGCATCGGGGCGATCAGCGCTCTGCGAGGGCGAGGACAGCGCTTGCCGTCGCGATGAGCTCGCCGCCCGTGTTGGCGCCGGCGGGCGCCGCGCTCAGGGGCGCCGCGTTCGCGGGCCCCGGGCCGTCGGCGGCGGTACCGCCGTGGGTGGGCGCGGCAACGAGCTCTGCTTCCGCGAACAACAGTTTCCTTCCCGCGCGAACGATGCGACCGCGGGAGAGATAGCGCGCCGGCGGGGCGGGACGCAGAAAATGGACGCTCATTGAAGCGGTGGCGAAGCCGCGGTCGTCACGGAGGAGCTTTGCATGCGCGGCGAATGCCATCGCAAAATCGAGCAGGGCCGCGACGATTCCGCCCTGCAGCACGCCGCCACCCTGCGCAAATCGAGCAGGCGGAGCGAAGGCTAGCGTTGCAAGCCCACGGTCGGTTGCAAGCTCCAGCACCTGCCCTTCGAGCTCGCAGGCGAGTGGATTGCTCGCAAGCGGTGCGGGCAGGCGGCCGCTCTGCGCGAGCTCGAGCACTAGTTCGCGATCCGAGTTCACGAGGTCGGGGTCTGCACGCGCCACTCGCATGGAAGGATAATTGGCGATCTGGTAAAAATAAACAATTGTTACGATCCTCGCTCGGATCTTCCCGGGAGCCTCGCCGTGCGTGAAGTGTTCGTCCTCGGCGTCTCAATGACGCCCTTCGGCCGCCATCTCGAGAGGTCCTGCGCCGACCTCGGACGCGAAGCGGCGCAGGGGGCGCTCACCGATGCGGACGTCGCGATCGCCGATGTCGACATCATCTTTTATGCGAACACCGTGCAGGGCGCGATCGAGGGCCAGTACGGGATGAAGGGACAGCACGCGCTGTTGCCGATCGGCGTGGAGGGCACACCGATCGTCAACGTCGAGAACGCCTGCACGGGAGGCAGCACGGCTTTCAATCTCGCGGTCGCGCAGGTCGCGGGCGGCTCGGCGGAGTTGGCGCTCGCGGTCGGCGCCGAGAAGCTCAACACCGAAGACCGCGCACGCCGCCAGGCTTCCTTCTCGCAGCCGGGCGATCTCGCGCAGATCACGGAATTCCTGCGGCGCTATTCGCCGCTCGTCGAGGATGTGAAACCGCCCCCCGAAGCGGTGATCGACGAGTCGCTCCGCAGTCCCTTCATGGACGCATACGCGCTCAACGCGAAGCTGCACATGAAGAAGTACGGCTCGACATGGCGGCAGATCGCTGCGGTGTCCTCCAAGAACCATGGACACTCCGTGATGAATCCGCTGTCGCAGTACAGGAAGCCGATGAGCGTGGAGCAGGTGCTCGGCGCGCGCATCATTGCCTGGCCGCTGACGCTCCCGATGTGCGCACCGATCAGCGACGGTGCGGCCGCGGCTGTGGTCTGTTCGCGCCAGGCGCTCGCGCGCTTCGGCGGGCGGCGTGCCGTGCGTGTGTGCGCGAGCGTAATGCGCGGCAACCGCAAGCGTGCCATCGAGGATGCGGCGAGTGGGGCGCTCCGGGCCGCCGCTCGCGCCGCGTTCGATCAGGCGGGGATCGGCCCCAGCGAGATCTCCGTCGCGGAGGTGCACGACGCAACCGCCTACGGCGAGATGTCGCATCTCGAGCTCACGGGCCTATGCGAGCCGGGCGAGAGCGGTGCGCTCGCGGAGAGCGGTGCGACCGCGCTCGGCGGACGCATTCCGGTCAATGTCTCGGGTGGGCTCGAGTCGAAAGGTCACCCCGTCGCGGCGACCGGTCTCGGGCAAATCTTCGAGCTCACGCAGCATCTGCGCGGCGAGGCGGGCGAGCGCACGGTAGCGAACGCGCGCTACGCGCTCGCTTCCTGCGGCGGCGGTTTCTTCAATGTCGAGGAAGGCCTCTCGACGGTGACCGTTCTGGGCCGGCTCGACAAGCGCCTCGACTGACCCGGCGGCGCGGCCAAACACCCGGCGAACGAAGCGCGAACGGAGCGGCGGTGCGGGTCATCGATTTCTTCGATAAGGGCGCCGCGATCGACCCGGATCGCCCGTTCCTCATCGACGATGAGGTTCGGCGCAGCTACGGCGAGACGCAGGCGATGTCGCATCGAATCGCGAACGCCCTGCGGCGCGCGGGCGTCGCGCCCGGCACGAAGGTCGCGGTGCTGAGCGGCAACGCTGCGCGCGCTTTCGAATGCGTCATCGGTCTGGTGCGCGCCGGCTGTGTGTGGGTACCGATCAACGCGCGCAACACCATCGAGGATTCGGTCTACACGCTCGAGCACACGGAGACGGAGGTCCTCTATTACGGTCGCGCGTTTCGCGAGGCCGTGCGGCAGCTGCTCGCGGCCTGCCCGCAGATCGTGCACGCCGTCTGCATCGAGGAAGAGGACCCGCCGTACCCCTCGCTCGAGCGCGAGACCCGCGGGCTTGCGTCCCGGTCGCCGGAAGTGCGGGGAGCACTCGAGGATGTGGTGACGCTCTTCAGCTCGGGCGGGACGACCGGCCAGCCGAAGGGCGTCATGATGACGCATCTGGCCTGGCAAACTTGGATCGCGGCCTCGCAGCGGCTTCTCTGGCACGACCATGCGATCCACCTGGTCGTCGCTCCGATGACGCATGCCGCGGGCGGCGTGACACTCATGATGTCGGCGATGGGCGCGACGAACGTGATTCTCCCCGGCTTCGATCCGGCGCGCGTGATGCGCGCGATCGAAGAGCACCGGGTCACGCACCTGTTCTTGCCACCGACCGCGGTTTATCGGTTGCTCGCCCATCCGGACGTGCGCAAGTACGATTACTCCTCCCTGTGCTACTTCAACTATGCCTCGGCGCCCATGGCGCCCGAGAAGATCAAGGAGGCGATGGAGGTGTTCGGACCGGTGATGATGACCGGCTTCGGTCAGACGGAGCTCGGCCCCAACACCACCTTCTTCTCGCCCGAGGATCACCGCCGCGTGCTGGCATCGGGCGACGAACGGCGGCTCGCGAGCGTCGGCCGCGCGACGCTGCTCGCGCGCGTCGAGGTCATGGACGACGAGGGTCACCTGCTGCCTCCCGAAACGCATGGCGAAATCGTCGTGCGCACGAGCGCCGTGATGAAGGGCTATTTCAAGGATCCCGCGGAGACTGCGCGGGCGTCCGCCTACGGGTGGCATCACACCGGGGATATCGGATTCAAGGACCGCGAGGGCTGGGTCTACTTGATCGACCGCAAGCGCGACATGCTGATCTCGGGCGGATTCAATATATTCCCATCCGAGATCGAAAAGGCCGTGGTTGCGCATCCGGCGGTGCAGGACTGCGCCGTCGTCGGCGTGCCGCACGCCGACTGGGGCGAGGCGGTCAGGGCTGTCGTCGAGCTCAAGGCAGGCGCGAGCGTCGAGGCTGCCGAGCTCGATGCTTTCTGCCGCGCGCGACTTGCGGGCTACAAGGTGCCGAAGTCGTTCGAGTTCTGGCCGGAGCTGCCGCGCAGCGCTGCCGGGAAGGTTCTCCGCCGCAAGGTCCGCGAGCGCTTCTGGCAGGGCCTCGACAGAAACATTTGATCCTGATCGCCGTGAGGAGTCGGACAGCGTGAACTTCAAACATCTGCTGATGGACCACCGGGGCCGGGTCAGCTGGGTCTATCTCAATCGACCGCAGGCGCTCAATGCGATCTCGTACGAGTGCATGCGCGAGCTCACCGAAGCGTGGGTGCTCCTGCGCGACCGCGAGGAGACGCGCGCGATCGTCATCTCAGGCAAAGGGCGCGGCTTCTGCGCCGGCGCGGACCTCACCGACGCGCCGCGCGCCGGGGAGGCGACGGGTCCTCAGGCCCCGTTTCTCGAGGCCGGCACGCGCATGGAGGAGGTGCTGCTCTCGATGCCGAAGCCGGTCATCGCCGCGATCAACGGCATCTGCTGCGGAGGCGGACTCGAGCTTGCAATGATGTGCGACTTCATGCTCGCGGCGGAGTCGGCGAAGATCGGCGATGCGCATGCGAATTTCGGTGCGCTGCCCGGCGGCGGCGCGACGGTACGCCTGCCGCGCATCGTCGGCGTCAACTGGGCGAGATATCTCATGTACACTGGCGACCTGCACCCCGCGGCCGACATGGCCGCGATCGGGCTCGTTTGCAAAGTGGTGAAGGACGAGGCGCTCGAGAGCGAGGTGCAAGCGATCGCCGAGAAGATCGCGAGCAAAAGTCCACTCGGCTTGCGGCGGATGAAGCAGCTGATCCGCGATGGGCTCGACATGCCGGCAGAGCTCGCGATGAGAATGGAGAAGCTCGTTTCCGCCGAGCACATGCGATCGAACGACGCGGCCGAAGGCGGGCGGGCCTTCAAAGAGAAGCGCAAGCCGGAATTTCGGGGAAACTGAAGGAGCACGTGCATGGACATCAAGAACAGTGTCGCAGTCGTGACCGGCGGAGCTTCGGGCCTCGGCGAGGGCACCGTCGAGCGGCTGATCGCCGGCGGCGGTCGCGTCGGGATCTTCGACTTGAACGAGGAGCGCGGGCGCGCAGTTGCCGGGCGGCACGCGGGGCGGGCGATCTTCGCACGCGTAGACGTGGCCGATGAAGCATCCGTCGCTGCGGGGCTGGCGGCGGTCAAGGGAGCCTTCGGTGCGCTGCAGATTTGTGTCAACTGTGCGGGAATTCCCGGCCACGTCGCGCGCACGGTGAGCAAGAAGGGTCCCTTCCCGCTTGCCGAGTTCACGCGCGTCATTCAGGTCAATTTGATCGGGACCTTCAACGTCGCGCGGCTCGCCGCGGCGGAGATTCTGAAGAACGAGCCGTCCGGCGCAAGCGGTGAGCGCGGCGTCATCGTCAACACGGCCTCGCTCGCGGCGTTCGACGGACAGATGGGGCAGACCGCCTATTCGGCGAGCAAGGCAGGCGTCGTCGGGCTCACGCTTCCCATGACTCGCGATCTCTCGCAGTTCGGCGTGCGCGTCTGTGCCATCGCGCCGGGACTCTTCGAGACGCCGATGGGCGCCGGAGTGCCGCCGGAAGTGAAGGAGCGACTGGTCTCCACGCTCGAGTTCCCGAAGCGCATGGGCTCGCCTGCCGAATTCGCGGCGCTCGTCGCGCACATCGTGGAGAACGGCTATCTCAACGGTGAGGTCATCCGGATCGATGCGGGGACGCGCGCACCGCCGCGATAGACGCAGGACGCAGTCTGCATGAAGCTCGCAAGCTTCCACGCGCAGGGGCGAGATCGCCTCGGGGCGGCGATTGCGGAGGATGCGCTCATCGATGCGGCGGAGGCCGTCGCCGCTTCCGGTATTCGATCGGACGCGGCTGCCCTCGCTTCGGCGGTGTTTTCGGACCTGATCGCCCTGATCGAGGCCGGCGAGCCTGCGGCTGCGGCCGTTCGCTGTGCGATCGAGTTTGCGCGAGCGCATCCCGCAGCGGTGCCGCGGTACGCGGCGCGCGATGTACGCTGGCATGCTCCCGTGCGCCGTCCCTCGAAGCTCGTGTGTCTCGCGCTCAACAACAGTGCGAACAAAGACCGGATCCTCTCCGGACCGAAGCACCCGGCCTCGTTCATCAAAGGTGCGAACGCGCTCACCGGCCATCGCGAGCCGATCGTCATCAAGCCTGCCTATGGGCGCTGCCATCCGGAGCCCGAGCTCGCCGTGGTGATCGGGCGCCGCGCGAAGGAGATCCGCCCCGAGGATGCATATGCGCACGTCTTCGGCTACACGATTCACAACGACATCACCTCGCCCACCATGCGGGGAGAGGACACATTCCATTACCGCGCGATCCATCCGGCAAAGGACGATCCCGCGCGCATCGAATACGCCGAGACCTGGGTGAGCTATCCGGGGCGCTACAAAGGCAGCGATACGTTCTCGCCGCTCGGCCCGTGGCTCGTCACGCGCGATGAGATCGCCGATCCGCACGCCCTCACCGTGAGCTGCCATCACCGCGGTGAGCTCGTGACGGCGGACAGTACGGAGAACCTCTTCTACAAGGTTCCGGAGGTGCTCGCGTTTCTCTCGCAGTACATGACGCTGCTGCCGGGAGACGTGGTATCGATGGGGACGGCGCTCAAGCGCTCCGCGCCGGGCTCGCGAGCGGTGCAGAACGTCGAGCTCGACAAGCTCGGCGGACCGGTCTCGGTGAGCATATCTGGGATCGGCACGCTCGAGAATCCCGTCGAGCTCGCGAGCTGAAGCTCCAGGTGCGGCTCGAACGAGGCGATGCGGCACCGACGCGCAGCAGGCCTATCGCCTGAGTGCGTTCTGCCGCAGCCGAGCTATGAGGATGACGCCAAGGTCGTCGTGACGCTCGCGGCGCTCGAGCATCCCGACTACATCGAGCGCGGCGGCAGTGAGAGCGTGGAAGTCATTTTGTGGCTCGCGATGCGCGGCGCGCTCTCAGAGCGCGTGCGCCGCGTGCACCGCAATTACTATCATGCGACGCTCACGGGGTATGCGCAGCCGATTTTCGAGGATCTCGCATGAAGTTGAGCCGTGACCGCATTCTCACCACGCACGTTGGGAGCCTGCCGCGCTCTGGGGCACTCACCGGGGTGCTGCTCAAGAAGGAGCGCGGGGAGGCGTACGAGACAGGCGAGCTCGATCGAGTGGTGCGCGAGGCGGTGCTCGAGATCGTTGCGCGACAGGTCGCCACCGGGATCGACGTGGTCAGCGACGGGGAGGCGGGCAAGATCGGTTACGCGACCTACATCAAGGATCGGCTCGCGGGCTTTGGGGGGGAGAGCACCGCCCGGCCGCATCTGGACCTGAAGGACCACCCGGAGCTGCGCAAGCGAATGATCGCCTTCACCGGGCCGCAGACCTTCAAGCGCCTGTGCTGCGTGGCCCCGGTGCGGCTCGAGGATCGCGAGGCCGTGCACAAAGACATTGCCAACTTTCGCGCCGCACTCGAGCGCACCCCCGCGACCGATGCGTTTCTCAACGCCGCCTCCCCGGGGGTTGTCTCCTCGTTCCAGCCGAACCGCTACTACGCGAGCCACGAGGCGTACGTGGAGGCGGTCGGGGAGGTGATGCGCGAGGAGTACGAGGCGATCGTTGCGGGGGGCTTCGTGCTGCAGGTGGACTGCCCCGACCTTGCGATGTCGCGGCATACGGGGTTTCAGGAGCTCACCGAGGAGCAGTTCCTGCACCGCGCCGCCCACCACGTGGAGGTGCTCAACGAGGCCTTGAGGAACATCCCCGCCGTGTGCGTGCGCATGCACGTGTGCTGGGGCAACTACGAGGGGCCGCACGATCATGACATTGCGCTCGAGAAGGTCCTCGGGATCATCCTGAAGGCCAAGCCCCAGGGGATCTCCTTCGAGGCCTCCAATCCCCGCCATGCGCACGAGTGGGCGGTGTGGCGGGAGGCCGAGCTTCCGGACGAGAAGGTGCTGATCCCGGGGGTGCTCGACTCCTCGACCAACTTCGTCGAGCACCCCGAGCTCATCGCCCAGCGCATCGGCACCTTCGCCGCGATCGTCGGGCGCGAGCGGGTGCTTGCGGGCAGCGACTGCGGGTTCGGCACCTTCGCCGGCTACGGCAAGGTCGACCCGGGCGTGGCCTTCAAGAAACTGCGCTCCCTCGTCGAGGGAGCGCGCATCGCAAGTGCGCGACTGTGGCGCAAGTGAGCACTTGGATCGAGATCGAGCGCGAGTGCACCCGGCTTGTATTGCGCTCTCTGCGGGCATTCGACGATCGCGACTGGATCGCAGGCAGTGGCTCGAGCGGCTCTGGCGCGAGCGGCTCGGGCGTGGAATCCGCTGGCGGTGGATGCGGCCGTAGCAAGGCGCACGCGAGACATCGAGCAGCGATATCGCCCAAGCGCCTGAGTCCCTGACGGCGTCTCAATCTCCTGCAGCGGAAACTGCGAACGTGCGGGCCTCCTCGGAGCCCATCCCCCACCGCTCGAGCAGATGCACCGCATCCGGACCCACGGCGGGTGCGTGAGTCGTGGGCGTCGCCGAGAAGCGCGGCGCAGGCGCGGGCACGGGCTTCTGCCCCACAAACACGCCGCGCGCGACATTGTGCCGGTGGGCGGGCGCCTCGCTCATGCTGAGCACGGGCGTCACACAGGCGTCCGTGCCCTCGAGGAGTCGTGCCCATTCATCACGCGTCTTCGCGCGGAACGCCGCCGCGAATATCGCGCGCAGAGGAGGCCAGCTCGCGCGATCGTCGCGCGGCGGAAGCGTCGCTTCATCGAGCCCGAGCGCGCGGACGAGCGCCCGATAGAAGGGCGGCTCGAGCGCGCAGACCACCACATATTTGCCGTCGGCTGTCTCGTACGTCGTACCGTAGGGGCAACCCCCGTCGAGCAGATTCGCACTGCGCTCATCGCGCCAGAGACCGAAATTCTTCAGCGAGTAGATCATGCTCATGAGCGAGGCGGCGCCATCGACCATGGCCGCGTCCACGACTTGTCCCGGACCTCCGGCCCGGACGTTGAGCAGCCCGGCGAGCAATCCCATCGCGAGATACAAAGCGCCCCCCCCGAAGTCGGCGACGAGATTGAGCGGAGGACAGGGTGGCCGATCCGGATAGCCGATCGAGTGAAGCGCGCCGGTGAGGGCGAGATAGTTGGGATCGTGACCGGGCGAGTGCGCGAGCGGTCCCGTCTGACCCCAGCCGGTCATGCGGCCGATCACCAGGCGCGGGTTGGCTGCGAGGCATGCATCCGGCCCCACGCCGAGCTTCTCGAGCACGCCGGCACGAAAACCTTCGATGAGCGCATCGGCATGCGGAAGAATATGGAGCAGGCGATCGCGGCCCGTGGATGTCTTCAAATCGAGCGTGATCCGTGTGCGTCCGCGCCAGATCGGATCCACGCTGTCCGGGACCGGAAAGAGCGGCGGACCGTGCGGAGGCGGTGCGACACGCAGCACGTCCGCGCCCATGTCCGCGAGCAGCATCGCGCAGAAGGGCGCCGGGCCGATCGCGGCGAGCTCCACGATGCGAAGACCGGTGAGCGGTCCGGCGCGGCGGGTGCTTGTGGCTGTCGGCCTCATCGGTTAGCGTTTTTAACAGCCGCTACTGAGGGGAGCAACCCGTGCCACGCAAGAGGAGGCCCACCAGGGGCCTGACTGTCGCGGACCGTATCGCAATCCAGGATTTGCTCGCGCGGTATGCCTGGGCGCTCGATACGGGCGACGTGGACAGCTTCGTCGAGTGCTTCACGCCCGATGCGGTGGTCATCGAGGAGGTATTCGAGGAGCCGGATCGCTGGGAAGGCCATGCGAGCCTGCGCCGGCTCGCCGAACACTACAAAAGCGTCCCGGATTTTCCCGGGCGCCAGCACCACGTGAGCCAGGTGCTCGCCGAGGGCAATGCACGGCGCTGCGCGGTTCGCTCCTTCACTTTCGTCACCGAGTGTCGGGGCGAGCCTCCCTACATCCTGCGCTTCGCCGGTTACTACGAGGACGAGGCGGTGAAGGTGCGCGGCACGTGGCTGTTCGAGCAGCGGATCATCCGCCTGTGGGACGGGCCCGTGCTGGCGCGCTTCCCGGGACGGGACGGCGCGCGAATCCCTCGCAAACGCCCGCCGCAGCTCGTCGTCGCTCGACGGTAAGCCCATCCGGCGCGCGGCGCAGGCGACAGATGTGGTAGAAGTTGCGCCGGGCGAGCACCCGCCCCGCTGCAGTGGGAATCATCGTGGCCGCATCCAATCATCGCCGCGTCTCGCGCCGCGCCGCGGAAGAGGCGGTACGCACGCTGCTCGCCTGGGCAGGGGATGACCCGGAGCGCGAGGGGCTGCGCGACACGCCGAAGCGCGTCGTCAACGCCTACCGCGACTGGTTCTCGGGATACGGGATCGACCCCCGGGAGTATGTGCGCCGCACGTTCGAGGAGGTCGACGGCTACGACGAGATGGTCGTGCTGCGGGACATCGCGTTCGAATCGCATTGCGAGCATCACATGGCACCGATCATCGGGCGCGTGCACGTCGGGTACCTGCCGACCAACAAGGTCGTCGGCATCAGTAAGCTCGCCCGGGTCGTCGAGGGCTATGCGCGCCGCTTCCAGGTCCAAGAGAAGCTCACCGCGCAGATCGCGGGCTGCATCGATGAGGTGCTGAAGCCGCGCGGCGTCGGAGTCGTGGTCGATGCCTCGCACGAGTGCATGACGACCCGTGGCGTGCACAAGCGCGGTGTGTCGATGATCACGAGCCGCATGGTCGGCATATTTCGCAGCGACGCGCGCACGCGCGCCGAGTTCCTGCAGTTCATCGGAATTCGAGGCGCCACCGGTTGAGCGCTCAGAACGGATAGTTGAGCCCGGTGAATACCGTGGTTCCCTCGCTCCCGTAGCCCACATCGACGTAGCCCACGACGAACGGCAGCGCGATCCCTCGGACGCCGACGCCGCCGACCTTGTGCAGCGCCGAGAGCGGATTGGTGCTGAAGCTGCTGAACACCCGCCCCACCTCCACGAACGGCGCGACCTCGAGCGATACTCGGGTCGAGAATGCGTTGAATGAGGTGAGTCGCTGGCGGTACTCGACGGAGAACGAGGAGGAGTTCCGGTCCCGGAAACGTCCGGGTCCGAATCCGCGCAGCGGCTGATCGCCACCGAGGATCGCCTGGTCCCCGCCGATGCTCGAGAGCGCCCAGAAGGGAATGTTGCGCGTGCGGTCGGTGCGCGGCATGTAACGCAGCGCCAGGTGGAAGGCGAGCACCGCATCGCCCGGCATCGACCAGAAGTTCCGCCCATCGATGCCCAATTCACTGTACAGGCTCGAGTTGATCATCCCCGCGCTGCTCGCCGCGCCGCCGTACAGGACCCACTCGGCGCCGTGTGTCGGTACCACGACATCGTCGCGCGTGTCGTAGGTGAGCAGGAGCCGATTGAGAATCTCCTGCCGTTGGGCGCGGATGACGGTGGTGGGATAGAGGTCCTCGATGGAGGGAACGCCGGCCAAGTGCCCCGGCGAGATCTTCACGGTGCGCGCGCGAAACGTATAGCCGAGCTGCCAAGTGTGATTGAAATTGAAGCCTACAGTGGTCTGGATGTATTTCTGCTGATCCGTGTAGTTCGTCTGGCGCGCGAGCCGCGAATTGTTGCCGATCCCGTAGAAGCGCGGGCTGCCGCTGCGGTCGTAGATGAGGCTCGCGTTGAATGACCAGCGATCTCGACGGAGGATCCCGGAGGCGTATTCGCCGTCGAATTCGCTTTCGATGCGCTGCTTGCCGCCTCCCTCGAGGGACCACTGCGTATTATCGGAGGGATACGCGAAGATGCGACCGCGCGCGCCCCAGCCGAAGTTCTGGTTGTAGATCACATCGGGTGCGATGATCTGGCGGATCTCGTGCTTCGGGCCGGTCACGAGATAGGTCGGAATGATGCCGAGAGTCGTGCCGCTGTAGGGGTCCTCGTCGATCTCGGGGATGGGAATGATCGGCGCGGTCGCCGGATTGACCCAGCGCGAGAACCCCGAAGGTGCGGGCGCCCGCGGCGAAGGGGGCGGCGTGGTTTGGATGGCCGGGTTCGACTGGCTGCCTGGCGTCGCCTGTGAGCGGGATCTGGCCTGCGGGCCCGCGAGCGTCAGCCCGCTTGCAACCGAGAGCGCGCCGAATGCCAGCGCGGCAGCCGCGACGCGCTCCCAGAGGGCCATTCCGGGCTTCAGCCGTCCGGCCGGGTGCCGGTCAGTCCGGCCTGCGCGCGAGGTACCCTGGCTCTCGAGCGATCCAAGATCCACAGCGCGCCTGGGAGGGCGGTGAAGTCGGCGGCGAGCGCAAGGAGGAACGCCGATGCGGACACGATCCCGAATTCTCTCATGGGCGGCAGCGGCGATATGGCGAGCGCGAGAAATCCCGCGGCATTGATGAGTGTCGCGAACACGATCGGCCGGCCGGCTACACGGAAGGCGTGCCGCAGCGCCTCGGCGGTATGGCCCGCTCCGCTTCCCCCCTCCTGAAAATGATAGAAGAAATGCACCTGATCGTTCTCGGTTGCCCCGAGGACCGTCGAGCCGATGAGGATGGTCGCTATATTGAGCGCCATGCCGCTCGAGCGCATCACCAGGAATGCGGCAAGTATCGCGAACACCGAGGGAATCATCGCCATCAGGCGCGCGGAGGCACTCCGGAACACGAGCAGGAAAACGCAGAAGATCACGCCGGCGGTCAGGGCAAAGCTCTGCACGAGAGTAGGCACGAGCTCGAGTGAGATGCGCGCCGCGACCGCTCCGCGCCCCACGACTTCGCCGTGGATGCTGCGCAGCGCAGGGATCGCCAGCTGCTCCGCGCGGTACGTTCGCTCGATGTACTCGCTCATCGTCTCCGAGGAGCCGAATTCGCCGTCTCGTCCGTGGATGGTGAGCCGCAGGTCCGTCGCGCCGGAGGCTGTGACCGGCCCGTCGACCGACGTGATGCGCGGATCCCGCTCGAGCGCGTGCGCGAGCCGCCCGATGGCCTCGAGAGTGGCAGGCGTCGCGCTCGCGCCGCGCGGGAGCCGCATCCAGAGCTCGAGCACTCCGAGTCCAAAGCGCCGCTCGAACTCGCGAGTGTCCTTCGCGATCGGCAGGGTCGGGTCGATGTAGCCCAGCGAATCTGTCTGCAGCGCAAGCGGAGCGATCAGTCCGTGCACGCCGAAGAGCGCCGCGGCCCCACAAGCGCTCAGAAAAAGCGTCACGAGCACCAGTGGCCAGCGATAGCGGCGCGTGATAGGGACCCAGCGCTCGATGAAGCCGGGATACCACCGCCCAGCCGGTGCCCGCTCCGCCTTGAGGGGCGTGTTGAACAGGGACTGCAGCGCCGGGAAGAGTAGGAAACAGCCGAGCCAGGCGACTGCGAGTCCACTCGCGGTCCACAGTCCCATCTCACGAATCGGTCGAATGTCCGACACGGCAAGCGCGGCGAAGCCGACAGCGGTTGCGAACATCGAAGCCGTGCAGGGCAGGAGCTTGTTCGCGAGCGCGCGCGCATGATGCTCCGCGAGGGACTCGCGGCCCTGGGACAACCCCTCATCGCGCTCGATGTAGCGGGAATGCAGATACACGAGCGTCGCGGTCGTCGTCACCATCACGGTGAGGGGCACGAGCGCGGAGACGACCGTGTGCGACCAGCCGAACAGCGCACCGAGTCCCAGCGCCATCGCGACGATCGCGCCGAGCGTGAGCACGATCGCCGCGAGCGTTCGCCAGGAACGATATAGCGCGAGAATCAGCGCCATCAGGAACAGGCCGAAGAGCGGCATGACGCGCGCTTCGGCCGATGCAGTCGCATGCTCGATCCAGGCGTTGATCCAGGGCGAGCCTATGCGATGAATCGCGATGAACGGCCCGTGAGGCGAGACGTACGGCGCCGTGGCCGCATCGATCGCCGCGAGAGCGCGGTCCCGCTCGGCAGGCGAGTGCGTATCGAGCTCGATGCCGATGCCGAGTTGTGCTCCGGGGAGCGGTCGCGCCGCAACTCCGGGGATATGCGCAAGTCTTGCGGCGAGCTCCGCGGCTCGAGGCTGCGCGGCAGCGTTCGAGTGCGCATCGATCAGCAGCAGCGCCGACTCGCCCTCGGGGAACAGACGCTCGAATTCGCGTGTCGCGCGAGCGACCGGGTCGCTCGGCACGATGAGGCTGTCGATCGCCGCATCGTCAGGGACGTGCATCGCGCCGAGGATGCCTGCAGCCGCGGCCAGCGCGAAGGCCGCGGCGATCCACAGCCGCGCCTTGAGCACTCCGAGGAAAAAGCGGACGGTTGCATGCACGGCGAGCCGCCAATAATAGCGGAAACCCTAACCGCGCCGCCGCGCGATGCGCGGCGCCCGCGTGCCATAATTCCGCAGCGTGGCACGGCCGGCCACTCGCGAGCGGGAGCGGCAATGGGCGGAACGAACGAGGGCGAGAGTACGAAGGGCGAGCTCGAACGGCTTTCGCGGCGGGTGCAGCTGCTCGAAGACGTGCTCGAGATTCAAAAACTGCAATCGAAGTACGCGCACTGCCTATTCACGCAGCGCTACGCCCGAATCCCGGAGGAGTGCTTCGCCCGGCGCACTGCCGACGTGACGCTCGAGTTCTCCGATAGCGGTGTCTACCGAGGGCTCGAGAGGATCCGCGCCGTATTTCGCGATTTCGAGGCGGCGCGAGGCAAGATCCCGGGCTTCTTCATCCTGCACATGACGGTGAACCCCTATATCGAAGTGGCGCGCGATGGCCGCTCGGCACACAGCCATTGGCTCTCCCCGGGCGCGGTCGGGAGCGACACTTCGGCCGGCTGGGTCTGGGGTCCGTATTACATCGATTACATCAAGGAAGACGGCGAGTGGCGCATCCTGCACTCCAATCTCGCACCCCTGTTCCGCAACCGTTATGAGGTGAGCTGGGCGGAGGCGAAGGATCACGGCACGGTCAAACGGGCGCTCACTGTAGAGCCCGATGCGCCGTCCACGCTTTACAGGCCGTACAGTGAAATGAAGAGCGAGCCGGATATCTTCCGCGATCACCCCGACCTGCCCGAGCCGTATTGAGCGACCGGGAGCGGCGGAGCCCGCGTCCTTATTCGGTCTCCGCAGGGAGCGGCAGCTCGGTGCTGCGGGAGGCGCGGCGGCGCTCTTGAGCGGTGAGCAAGCGTTTGCGCAGCCGGATCGATCGCGGAGTGACCTCGACGAGTTCGTCCTCCGCGATGAATTCCACCGCATATTCGAGCGTCAGGGGAATGGGCGGAGTGAGCAGGATCGCATCGTCCTTGCCCGCCGCACGGATATTGGTGAGCTTCTTCGTGCGGATCGGATTCACGACGAGGTCGTTCTCGCGACTGTGAATGCCGATGATCATGCCCTCGTAAAGCTTCTCGCCCGGACTCACGAAAAGCCGTCCGCGCTCCTGCAGATACCACAATGCGTAGGCAACCGCGTCGCCCTGCTCGTTGCTCACGAGCACGCCGTTGCGACGGTCCGGGATCTCGCCCTTGATGGGCGCGAAGCTATCGAAGATGTGACTCATGAGCCCATTGCCGCGTGTGAGCGTCATGAACTCGCTCTGAAAGCCGATCAGTCCGCGCGCGGGCACACGGTAATCGAGACGGACGCGGCCCTGCGAGTCGATCGACATGTCGCCGAGCTCCCCGCGCCGGCGGCCGAGCGCTTCCATCACTGCGCCCTGATGTTCGGCGTCCACATCGACGGTCAGTGCCTCGTACGGCTCGTGGACGGTCCCGTCCACGAGCTTCGTGAGGACCTGCGGCTTGCCGACGGCGAGCTCGTAGCCTTCGCGGCGCATGTTCTCGATGAGAATGGTGAGATGCAGCTCGCCGCGCCCCGATACGCGGAACACGTCGGGCTCTTCGGTATCCTCGACACGCAGCGCGACGTTTCCCTGCAGCTCGCGAAACAGCCGCTCACGAAGCTGCCGGCTCGTGACGAACTTGCCCTCGCGTCCGGCGAGAGGCGAGGTGTTGACCTGAAAATTCATCGCGAGCGTCGGCTCATCGACGCGGATGGGCGGCAGCCCCTCCGGGGCGAGGGGGTCGCACACGGTGAGGCCGATGTTGACTGCCTCGATGCCGGTCACCGCCACGATGTCGCCGGCGGGCGCCTCCTCTACCGGCTTGCGCTCGAGGCCTTGAAACGCGAGCACCTGCCCGATCTTTGCGTTGCCGCGATCTTCCATTCCGTACCGCAGGGCCACCGTCTGGCCGGCGCGCAGCGTGCCGCGACGGATGCGGCCGATGCCGATACGGCCGACGTAGGAGTTGTAATCGAGCGTCGAGATCTGCAGCTGCAGGGGGGCCGCGGCATCGCTCGGCGGCGCAGGAACGTGCTGCAAGACCGCTTCGAACAGCGCGGTCATGTCGGGGCGGCGCTCGGTCGGCTCGGTGCTGGCCCAGCCCTGCAGCGCGGAGGCGTAAATCACCGGAAAATCGAGCTGCTGATCGCTCGCGCCGAGCCGATCGAAGAGCTCGAACGTCCGATCCACGACCCACCCGGGGCGTGCGCCCGAGCGGTCGATCTTGTTCACGACGACGATCGCCTTCAAACCGAGCGCGAGTGCCTTGCGGGTGACGAAACGTGTCTGCGGCATCGGGCCCTCGACCGCATCGACGAGCAGCAGCACGCCGTCGACCATCGAGAGCACCCGCTCCACTTCGCCGCCGAAGTCGGCGTGGCCGGGCGTGTCCACGATATTGATGCGGGTCCCGCCGTACTCGATCGCGCAGTTCTTTGCGAGGATCGTGATGCCGCGCTCACGCTCGATCTCGTTCGAATCCATGATGCGCTCGCCGACTTTCTCGTGAGCGGCAAACGTGCCCGACTGCTTGAGCAGGCAATCGACCAGAGTCGTCTTGCCGTGGTCGACGTGGGCGATGATCGCGATGTTGCGGATCGGGCGGTCCATGGAGCGCTCGCGCGCGTACGGGCTCGAAGGGGCGCGCAGGTTAACAGAAGATCGGCGGGCGATGTGAGCCAGGTCGCCGGTACTCGAGCTCGAGGGGTGCCATACTGCCCAGATGCTTCGCGTCGTGCGACCACTCGCGCGCGGCGGCGGGAGCGATGAGCCGCGAGCCCTGCTTGCGGAGTGCCGCCGCCGCTCGATCGAGCTGCTTCACCGCAACCTCACCCCTGCGGGTGTACTGGCGGCAACGCCGGGTTCCCGCGCCCGCCGCTTCGGCTATACCGCGATCTTCGCGCGCGACCAGGCAATCTGCTCTCTCGCGATGGCGCTCTCGGGTGATGCGGAGCTTCGCCACCGCGCGGCGGGGGGCCTCGCCACGCTGGCAGAGCATCAAGCCCCGAACGGGCAGATCCCGAAGTTCGTGGACGTGGAGCGCCGCGAGGCGGATTTCTGGTACGTCGGCTGCATCGACGCGACGCTCTGGTATCTGATCGCCATCGCGCATCTCGAGGCGCTCGGCGCGCCGCGGGGCATCGCCCGAGCACATGCGCGCCGCACCGCCCGCGGGCTCGAGTGGCTCGCCGCTCAGGAGCATCCGCGTCTGAAGCTGCTGCAGCAGAACGAGGCGAGCGACTGGGCGGACATCATGCCGCGCTCGGGCTTCGTGCTCTACACGAACGCGCTATGGCATCACGTCAAACGCCTCTACCGCGTGCCAGGCGCGGATGCGACCCGCGCGAGCTTCAATGCTCTGTTTCACCCCTTCTCGCGGCGGGCAGCCAGCTCGCGCCGCGCACGTCTGCTCGCGGAGTATCCGCGGCGCCGGGCGCGCGACCGTGACCTTTATCTGAGCTTCGTCAATCTCGCAGTCTTCGGCGATGAGGGCGATGTGTTCGGCAATCTGCTCGCGGTGCTCCTCGGGCTCGCGGATGCGCGCGCTCGGGACCGTACGATGCGCGCGCTCGCCGCGGCGCAAGTGCACCACGAGTTTCCCGCCCGCACCGTGGTGCGCCCGATCCGGGCATCCGATTCGCTGTGGCGCGCATACATGGCGCGGCACCGGCAGAACCTCGTCTGGCAATACCATAACGGCGGCATCTGGCCGATGGTCGGGGGCTTCTGGGTGATGGCGCTGGTCGCCTCCGGCAGACTCGCCGCCGCCCGTCGCGAGCTCGTGAAGCTCGCCCGCGCCTGCGCGCTCGGCAACTGGCGCTTCACCGAGTGGCTGCACGGCCGCACGCTCGCGATGCGCGGCATGGCGGGACAGTCCTGGAGCGCGGCGGGCTGTCTGCTCGCCTTCGCGAGCCTCGAGGCAGGCGCGAATCCGCTCGCTCATCCGACAAAGCGTGACGCGCGTCACACGTGACCACCTCAACCGACAGCCCCGAGGAGCCGAAACAGACTCCAGCGAGCGGACCGCTCGAGACCGCGGTTCGCCGATACCGAGTGCGCGCGCGATCCCTCATTATCTGCTGCCTTCTCGCAGTGGTCCTGACGGCCGGCAGCTTCCAGGTCGCGCGCCTGGTGCTCATGCGCAGCTTCGCGGAGCTCGAGGCCGATGCTACGCGCCAGGGCGTCGAGCGGGCGCGCCGCGCGCTCGAGACGGACCTCGCCACGCTCGATTCCTCCGTCGTCCGCGGCGCCGAGTGGGACGAGATGTACGAGGCGATGAGCCCGCGTCCCGACGCCGCGCGAGTCGCCGCAAAATTCTCCGCGCAGCTGCTCGCGAGCATCAATGTCGATGTGCTCTGGATCCGGGATGCCGGCGGACGCACCGTCTACACCGCGAAGCTCGATGCCGCTCACGGGAAGCTCGCGGAGCTCGCGCCCGATGAGCTCGCGCAACTCGCCCGCGAGGCGGCGCGCATCAATGCCACCGCGGGCGAAGCGCCGCTCGCTCGACTTCTGCCGATGCCGGGCGGAGCGCTTGCGTTCGCGGCCGCGCCCATCTTGCGGACCGACCGCAGTGGGCCATCGGCCGGCACGCTGCTCATCGGCCGCTATCTCGGCCGGAGCACTGCCGCGCGCGCCGCAAAATCGAGCCAGCTCCCCATCGCGCTCACGCTCGCCTCCGGGCCCGCGGTGCTGCGCCTGCCGGAGCAGGTCCGCCGCTGGCTCGCTTCGGCGCCTCAGGCCGCCGCACCGCTCCTGCGCCTCACCGATGGGGAAATGCTGAACGGCTATGCGCTGCTCCGCGACGTGGCCGGCCAGCCGCTCGTCGTGCTGTCGACGGGCGTGCATCGCGACGGCTTGCGCATCGACCGCACCGGCACTGCGATCATCGTCGCGATCACATGCGGTTTCGGAGGTCTGGTGTTCGGGCTGCTGTTGCTCGTCGGCCGCTTCTCACGGGCACGCGCGCTCACTGAGCGACGCTACCGCAGCGTCGGACGCCAGCTCGAGGAGTGCATTCTGCTCGCCGATGCCGCGAGCGGCATCATCGTCGAGGCGAATCCCGCCGCAGCGCGCGCGCTCGGTTTCGAAGGCCCCGAGCTCGTCGGAAAGCCCCTCGAGATCCTCTCGCGCGGCCTCAAGCAAACCCGCCTCGCGAGGCTGCGCGAGCGGCTCGCGGGGCGCAGCCGGGTGCTCACGCTCGCGCGCCGCGATGGACGCAGCTTCCCGGCCGAGGTGACGTTCAGCTGGATCCGGCTCGATGCCGAAGAGCTCGTCTGCGTCGTCGCCCGCGACATCACGGCGCGTCGCCGGCTCGAGCGACAGAGGCGCGCGCATCGCCGGCACCTGATCCGTCTCGCGCATCGGGACTCGCTCACCGGTTTGCCGAACCGGCTGTATCTCAAATCGCGTCTTCCCAAGCTCGTCGTCGAGGCGCAGCGCGAAGGCTCGCAGCTCGCGCTGCTGTACGTCGACCTCGATCATTTCAAAGATGTGAACGACTCGCTCGGACACAGCTGCGGCGATCGTCTGCTGGTCGCCATCGCGAAACGTCTGCGCGGATGTATCTCCGCGGGCGACCTGGTCGTGCGCATGAGCGGCGACGAGTTCATCGTCATCGCCCTCGGACTCCCGGCGGCGAGCGCCGTCGACTATATCGCGCGCCGCATCCAGGAGGCGCTGTCCGCCCCGATCGAGATCGAGGGCGTGCGCCTCTCGATCATCTCGAGCATCGGCATCAGCGTCTGTCCGACGGACGGCACGAATCTCGAGCAGCTCCTCAAACATGCAGACATCGCGCTCTATCGGGCGAAGAGCCGCGGGCGCGGCAATCACCAGTTCTTCACGGGCGACATGCAAACCGAGCTCTCCGACCGTCTCGAGCTCGAGCACGCGCTCCGGCGCGCGATCGACGGCGGGCAGCTGTTCCTCGAGTATCAGCCTTCGTTCGACCTCGACACCGGCGCGCCGGCGGGCTTCGAGGCGCTGGTGCGCTGGAACCATCCGCACCTCGGCATCGTGCCTCCCGGACGGTTCATTCCGATCGCCGAGCAGGGCAGCCTCATCCTCGAGCTCGGGCTGTGGGTGCTGAGGCAGGTGTGCCGGCAGCTCGCCGACTGGCACCGCGAGGGACTGCCGCTGCTGCCCGTCTCGATCAATGTGACGCCCCGGCAGTTCGAGCTCGGGCGCCTCGTCGATACGGTCGCAGGACTCACGCGCGAGTTCGACATCGACGCGAATCTGCTGCATTTCGAGATCACCGAGAGCGCCGCCATGCAGCACTCCGAGCAGCACTTGGGCGCGCTCCAAGCGCTGCGGCAGCTCGGCTCGCGCATCCTCATCGACGACTTCGGCACCGGGTACTCATCGCTCAGTTATCTGAAGCATCTGCCGATCGATACTTTGAAGATCGACCGCGCCTTCGTCCGCGACATGGCAACCGACTCGAACGATGCGGCGATCGTGAGCGCCATCATCGGGATCGCCCGCAGCCTCGGGTTGCACACCGTAGCCGAGGGCGTCGAGACCCAGCAACAGCTCGAGTGCCTGCGCAAGCTCGGCTGTAAGACGGCGCAGGGGTTTTACTTCAGCCGCCCGCTCTCCGCGCCTGCCTCGCGCATGCTCCTCGAGAAGCTCGGGACGCGCCGTCGCGGCATCGATACGGCGCGGCTGGCGGTCCTGCGCGGCGGCGCCCGGGAGTAATTCCCGGGCGTTTCCGGACGGCGACAGCCGGTCCTTCGCCGGCATCTCGATTGCTTGTCGGAGGGGCGAGGAGATTGCTCCTCCCGCCACCGACACGAGAGCCGCGCCATGGACATACAGCCTCAGGGTACGAACGAGATGCAGAGACTCGCCGAGCTGATCGGGGAGTCTCAGATTGCGATGCTCACCACCGCGGAGCCGAACGGCCTGCTGCGCAGCCGTCCTCTGGTGACCCTGCAGCTCGACTCCGAGGGGCGACTCTGGTTCTTCATCTCCGTCACCTCCCCGAAGATCTCTGAGATCGCTCAGCATCATGAGGTCAATTTGAGCTATTCGGACCCGGACAAGCAGGATTACGTCTCCGTCTCCGGGGCCGCGGAGATCGTGCGCGACCGGCAGAAGATGCGCGAGCTGTGGACACCGTGGGTCGAGCCGTATTTCCCGAAGGGGATCGACGATCCGGACCTCGCGCTACTCTGCGTCCGCATCTCGCAGGCGGAGTACTGGAACGCTCCCGAGACCAACGTCGAGCGGCTGTACGGTTTCGCCAAGGCGATCGCAACCGGCGACACCAAAGCACTCGGGGAGCACCAGAAGGTCCAGGGACCCGCGCACTGACGCCCTCCGCCGGGCGTTTGCCTCGCCCGATGACCGGGCGGCACACTGCCCGGCATGGCCGTACATCCAGCCACCGCCCGATCGCTCGCGCGCCGCAACGGGAGCGCTCACCCGCAGGGGCCCCAGGGGCCGCAGGGGCTTACGCTGCGCGGCTTCTTCTCGGTCTTCCGCTATAGCCGTCGCGCACTCGAGCTCGTCTGGAGCACCAATCGGGGGCTCACGATCGCCCTCGCGTTGTTCACGGTCGTCGCGGGCGTCTTGCCGGCCGGGGTCGCCTACCTGCAGTCGCTCATCATCGACGCTGCCGTCGCGGCGATTCGCGCAGGCACCGGCGATGCGACCCGCGTCGTCGAGCTCGTCGTGCTCGAGGGGGCGCTGGTTGCCGCAATCGCGGGCGCCCAGCGGGCGCTTACGCTCAGTCAATCGCTGCTGCGCGCCCAGCTCGGCCAGCGCGTCAACGAGATGATCCTCGAGAAAGCGCTCACGCTCACGCTCGCGCATTTCGAGGACTCGGAGTTCTACGACAAGCTGACGCGCGCACGCCGCGAGGCCTCGAGCCGGCCCCTCTCGCTCGTGACGCGTACGTTCGGCCTCGCACAGAACGCGATCTCGCTCGTGAGCTACGGCGTGCTGCTCGTGCGCTTCTCGCCGTGGGCCGTCGCCGTGCTGCTCCTTGCGGGCCTGCCGGCCTTCGTAGCCGAGGCGCGGTTCTCGGGCGAGGCGTTCCGCTTGTTCCGCTGGCGCTCTCCCGAGACGCGCATGCAGCTGTATCTCGAGACCGTGCTCGCCCGCGAGGATCACGCGAAGGAGGTGAAGCTCTACGGGCTCGGCGCCCGGCTCCTCGAACGCTACCGCGAGATTTTCCGCAATCTCTATCGGGAGGACCGCGCGCTCGCGGTCCGTCGCGACCTGTGGGGCTTCGGCCTCGGCCTGCTCGGAACTCTCGCGCTGTATGCGGCCTATGCGTGGGTCGTCGTGAGCACGGTGCGCCGGCTCATCACGCTCGGACAGATGACGATGTACCTGATGCTGTTCCGACAGGGGCAATCCGCGGTCTCGGCGATACTGTCCGCGGTCGGAGGAATGTACGAGGACAATCTCTATCTTTCGACTCTCTACGAGTATCTCGAGACGCCGGTGCCGGAGCCCGCAGGGGAGGCGGCGCGGGGGCCGCACCCCGAGGACGGCGTTCGTTTCGAGGATGTGAGCTTCACATATCCGGAGGCACGGGAGCCGGCGCTCGAGAACGTGACGCTGCACCTCGTGCCCGGAGGGAGCCTCGCGCTCGTGGGAGAGAACGGCTCGGGCAAGACGACGCTCATCAAGCTGCTGACCCGCCTGTATCGGCCGACCTCAGGGCGCATCCTCCTCGACGGGCGCGATCTCGAAGAGTGGAACGAGACGGCGCTGCGCGAGCGCATCGGCGTCATTTTTCAGGACTTCACGCGCTATCAGATGCTCGTCGGCGAGAACATCGGCGCGGGAGACGAGCGCTACTTCGAGGACGAGGCGCGCTGGCGCGAGGCCGCGTGGAAGGGCATGGCGGCCGAGTTCATCGACTTGCTCCCGGGAGGCTACCAGGCACAGCTCGGCAAATGGTTCCGTGACGGCCGCGAGCTCTCGGGCGGCCAGTGGCAGAAGATCGCCCTATCGCGGGCGTTCATGCGCACGCGTGCGGATATCCTGGTGCTCGATGAGCCGACGGCCGCGATGGATGCGCAGGCGGAAGCGGAGGTCTTCGAGCACTTCCGCCAGCTCGCCGCAGGGCGCATCACCATTCTGATCTCGCATCGTTTCTCGACGGTGCGCATGGCCGATCAGATCGCGGTGCTCGATCGCGGGCGCATCGTCGAGCGGGGCAGCCACGAGGAGCTGATGCAGCTCGGCGGTCGCTACGCGCACCTGTTTGCGTTGCAGGCGAGAGGATATCGATAGATCGATCGCACGATTTTGCGTACAGATCAAACGATCAGCCGCGCGACGACGCGGCGGTAGGCAGCATCCAGCCGCTCGCGATCGCGATGCCTGCCGTGCTCGACCACCCGCTCCCCTCCCGAGATCACGGCCCTGATCATCGTGCGGCCGCCGGCGAAGATCCACGTATCGAGAATCGCATCGCCGGAACGGCCTTCGAGGTCCGGATGAGAGTCATCGAGGATCACGAAATCGGCGCGCCGGCTCGGCGCGATCGCACCGCTCGACAGCCCGAGCGCGCGTGCACCGCCCGCCGAGGCGTCCTCGAATAATCGCCGGCCCGTCGAGAGCATCGAAGTCATCGAGGGCCGCTCCGCAGCTGCGAGCGCATTGCGGACTCCGTGGAAGAGGCGCTGCGAGTACTCGAGCTGACGAAGCTCGCCCGCCGCATCGAGGCAGATGTTTGCATCCGAGCCGATCGCCCAGCGGCCGCCTGCCGATGCGTACTCGACCGCGGGGAATACCCCATCGCCGAGATTTGCCTCAGTGAGCGGGCAGAGGCCCGCGACCGCGCCGCTCTGCGCGAGCGCAGCGATCTCGGATGAGACGAGATGCGTCGCGTGAACGACGCACCAGCGCTGATCGATGCCGGCATGCTCGAGCAGCCATTCAACCGGCCGTCGACCGCACCATGCCACACAGTCGCTCACTTCCTTCTTCTGCTCGGCGGCGTGTATGTGCACGCGCTCGAGCGGATAGAGACGGAGAAGCGCCGCGAGCGCTTCCGGCGTGACGGCGCGCAGCGAATGCGGCGCAACTCCCATGCCGCGGCCGGCCCGGCTCTCGTCGCCGCGGATCGCCGCCTTCACGCGAGCGACGATCCCGGCAAACTCATCGAGATTGGTGATGAAGCGTCTCTGGCCGGGAGTCGGTGGAGCGCCTCCGAACCCGCCCGCCTCGTAGAACACCGGCAAAAGCGCAAAGCCGATGCCCGTCGCATCGGCCGCCGCAAGATGGCGCAGAGCGAGCTCGGCGGGGTCTGCGTACAGCCGGCCCGCCGGTGTGCGGTGCAAGTAGTGAAATTCTCCGACGCTCGTGAAGCCGGCTTCCAGCATGTCGGCATATGCGTACGCAGCGATCGACTCGAGGTCGTCCGCCTCGATGCGCGCGAGGAAGCGATACATGAGCTCGCGCCAGCCCCAGAAGTCATCCGTCCTGTCGGGACCCGCACGCTCCGCGAGCCCGGCCATCGCGCGCTGGAATGCGTGGCTGTGTACGTCGGGCATTCCCGGCAGGACGATCGCGGCGCGCTCATCGGCAGAGGGGCTTGCCGCGTCCGGGGTGACGGTGTCGATCAGGCTGCCGCGCAGCTCGATGAGAACGTTGCGCCGCCACCCCTCGGGCAGCAGCGCCGTCTCGCAGAAGAGGCTCCCGATCATCGCGGAACACCATATCATTGCGCGATGGCCGCCGGAATGCGATGCGATCGGCTCTGGCGTCGAGCGCGAGTCGTGACCCTGGCGCCGGGGCAACCCGGGCTAGGGCTGATCGAGCACGGGGTCGTTGCCGCGGCCGAGGGGCGCATCGTCTTCGTCGGACAGGAGTCCGAGTGGCCGCGGGGCTCGCGTGCCGAGGAAGAGCTCGATCTCGAGGGACGCCTCGTCACCCCGGGTCTCATCGACTGCCACACGCATCTCGTCTACGCCGGCGATCGCGCGGAGGAGCACGAGAGGCGTCTCGCGGGCGCATCGTACGAGGCGATCGCGCGCGCAGGCGGCGGCATTCTCTCGACCGTGCGCGCTACGCGTGCGGCGAGCGAGGCGGAGCTGATTCGAGAGTCGCTCCCGCGCCTCGATGCGCTGCTCGCCGAGGGCGTCACGACGGTCGAGATCAAATCCGGGTACGGGCTCGCCCTCGAGCACGAACGCAAGCAGCTGCGAGTCGCACGCGAGCTCGCGCATCTGCGCTCCTTCACTTTGAAGTCGACCTTCCTCGGCGCTCACGCCGTGCCTCCCGAGCTCGCCGGGCGCCCCGAGGAGTATGTCGAGCGCGTATGCGCCGAGATGATTCCGGCGATCGCCGCGGAGGGACTCGCGGATGCGGCTGATGCGTTCTGCGAACAGATCGGCTTCACGCCGGCGCAGACGCGCGCGGTGCTCGAGGCAGCTTCGGCTCGGGGGCTCGGCGTGAAGCTGCATGCGGATCAGCTCTCGAACCAGCATGGCGCCGCGCTTGCGGCGAGCCTGTGCGCTCAATCGGCCGATCATCTGGAATATTTGGATGAGGCAGGAGCCGCGGCGCTGGCTCGCGCCGGGACGACGGCCGTGCTGCTGCCCGGCGCATTCTACTTCACACGCGAAACGCGCGTCCCGCCGGTCGATCTGCTGCGCCGGCACGGCGTGCGAGTCGCGCTGGCCACGGACTGCAACCCGGGTACCTCACCGCTCACATCGCTCCTTGCCGCTATGAACTTCGGGGCAGTCCTTTACGGCCTGAGCGTGGAGGAGTGTTTGATCGGGGTGACGCGGGCGGCGGCTCACGCACTCTCGCTCGCTTCGAGCACGGGCACGCTCGAGGCGGGCAAACACTGCGATCTTGCGATTTGGAATGCCGAGCGTCCGGCCGAGCTCGTCCACCGGCTCGGACCCAATCCTTTGCACATGCGTATTTGGAGAGGGCGTTGAGCACCATCGAGCTTCGGCCCGGAGAGGTCACGCTTACCGAATGGCGTGCCATCTACGAGGGCGCGGACATCAAGCTCGATGCGGCGAGCGGTTCCCGGATTGCGGCGGGCGCAGCGGCTCTCGAGCGCATCCTGGCGCGCAGCGAGCCGATCTACGGCATCAACACCGGAGTCGGCCGGCTCGCGAGCGTGCGCATCGGCGAGGAGGATCTCGCCGCGTTGCAGCGCAACCTCGTGCTGTCGCACTGCGCCGGAGTCGGCGAGGCGACCCCTCCGGCAATCGTGAGATTGATGATCGCGCTCAAGCTCGCAAGCCTCGCCCAGGGCGCCTCGGGTGTGCGCCCGCAGATCGTTACGCAGCTCGGAGGATTGCTCGCCGCAGGCCTCACACCGGTCGTTCCCTCGCAGGGCTCGGTCGGTGCTTCGGGCGACCTGGCGCCCCTTGCGCATCTTGCGGCGAGCCTGATCGGAGTCGGAGAGATCGAGCTACGAGGCGAGCGGCGATCCGCTGCCGAGGCGCTGCATGCCGCCGGCCTCGAGCCGCTCACCCTTGGTCCGAAAGAGGGTCTCGCGCTTCTCAATGGCACGCAGTTCTCGACCGCATGGGCGCTCGCTGCGCTCTTTGAGGCGGAGACGGTATTTCGGACCGCGCTCGTCGCGGGCGCACTTTCGACCGAGGCGGCCAAAGGGGCCGATACGCCTTTCGATCCGCGTATCCATGCGCTGCGCCGGCACCGCGGGCAGATCGAGACGGCCGCGGCGTTGAGGGCTCTCATGGCGGGCTCTGCGATCCGCGCATCCCACCTCGTCGCGGACCCTCGCGTGCAGGACCCTTATTGCCTCAGGTGTCAGCCCCAGGTGATGGGGGCGGCGCTCGATCTGCTGCGGTATGCGGCCGGTACGCTCGAGCGCGAGGCGAGCGGCGTCACGGACAATCCGCTGGTCTTTCCCGAGTCGGATACGGTGCTCTCCGGAGGCAACTTCCACGCAGAGCCGGTGGCTTTCGCCGCGGATGCGATCGCGCTGGCTACCTGCGAGATCGGCTCACTCGCCGAGCGGCGTATCGCGATGCTCGTCGATCCGGACCTCTCGAGGCTCCCGCCCTTCCTCACGCCGGAGCCGGGCCTGAACTCCGGTCTCATGCTGACGCAGGTCACGGCGGCCGCACTCGCGGCCGAGAACAAACAGCGCGCGCACCCGGCGAGCATCGATTCCATTCCGACCTCGGCGAACCAGGAGGATCACGTCTCGATGTCCGCGCACGGCGCGCGGCGCCTGCTTTCGATGACCGCCAACGCCGTCGCGATCATTGCGATCGAGCTCATGACCGCGGCGCAGGGTTGCGATTTCCATCAGCCGATCCGCTCGAGCGACGCTCTCGAAGCGGTGCGCACGCTCGTGCGCGCGCGCATCGCACCCCTCGCAAGCGATCGTTATCTGCATTCGGACATGGAGCAGGCGATCGCCCTCGTGCGCAGCGGCGCCGTCGTGCGGGCTGTCCGGGGCATCGCGTTGCCGAGCGTGCTGGAGCGCTGATGGGCGCACGCAGCCAGCGTGAGGCGGAAGCGGTGTCGACGGAGCGGCCCGACTGGCTCGAGATCCGCCGCGGCAGCGCACCGCTTCTCGTGAGCTTTCCACATACCGGGACGGAAATTCCATCCGAGATCGAGCGCCGCCTTGCCTCGCGCTGGCTCGCGCTCAAAGACACGGACTGGTGGGTCGACCGACTCTATGCGATGGCGCGCGAGCTCGATGCGACGACGGTACGCACGAGCCTCTCGCGCACCGTGATCGACGCCAACCGCGATCCCTCCGGCGCATCGCTTTATCCCGGACGCGTAACGACGGAGCTCTGTCCGCTCGCGACTTTCGACGGCGAGCCGCTCTATATCGCAGGCGGTGAGCCCGCCGCGACGGAGGTCGCTGCCCGTCGGATGCGATATTTCGAGCCATACCATGCGGCGCTCGCCGTTGAGATAGAGCGGCTGCGTGAGGAGCACGAGCGGATCGTGCTTTACGACGCGCACTCCATTCGCTCCCGCATTCCGCGGCTCTTCGAAGGCGCGCTGTGCCATTTCAATATCGGCACGCACGACGGCCGATCCTGTGATACCGCGCTGACTCGGGTCGTCGAGCGAGCCTGCGAGCATCCGTTCTTCACCTGCGTGACCGATGGGCGCTTCAAAGGGGGCTGGACCGTGCGCCGGCACGGCCGGCCCAGCGAGGGCGTCAACGCCATTCAAATGGAGCTCGCTTGCCGCGCGTACATCGATGAGCCGGAGGACACGCTGTCGGAACGTAACTGGCCGGGGGGATTCGATTCCGCGCGTGCGGCGGCCGCCCGGGAAGTCCTGGCAAGAGTCCTCGATGCGTGCGTCGGCTTCGCGCGCAACCAACGCGGAGGCCAAGCATGAACCGCCTCGATTCAAACCGCGTGATCCGGGCACCGGTCGGTCCTCGACTCAGCGCACGCAGCTGGCTCACGGAGGCGCCTCTCCGGATGCTCATGAACAATCTCGACCCGGAGGTCGCCGAGCGACCGGCCGAGCTCGTGGTGTACGGCGGGATCGGCCGGGCAGCGCGCGACTGGGAGAGCTACGACCGCA
>DATNFW010000074.1:0-29852 GCA_035606175.1 Steroidobacteraceae bacterium
GCAGCCGAGCCGCAGGCCCAGCAGCGGCTCTACGCGCTGCGCGCACAGCCTTTGAAGGATCTTCATGATTGGCTCGAGCGCTATCGACGCATCTGGGAGGTGCGGTTCGAGCAGCTCGATGAGCTCGTGGAAGAGCTCGCACGAAAGGAGAAGGCGAATGCTGCAGGCAAGAACAGGTGAGGGCGCTATGAGCAGTCCAACGACCGTCGAGCGAAAGTCCGCGCGCGAGCTGATCGTCACGCGCACGTTCAATGCACCGGCGCGCATCGTCTTCGATGCGTGGACCAAACCGGAGCTCCTGAAGAGGTGGTGGGCCCCGAAGTCGCTCGGCGTGGCGCTCTTCGAGTGCGATTCGGACTTGCGCGTGGGAGGAACCTACCGGTATGCATTCGGGCGCGATCCGAAACATCCGGAGGTGTTCTCCGGCCGGTACATCGAGGTGAAAGCGCCTGAACGGCTCGTCTTTACGCAGCTATATGAGCGGATGTCCGAGGCGGGGGAGGCGGTGATCACCGCGACCTTCGAGGAGAGCGAGGCCGGAACGCGCCTCACGCTCCACGAGCTGTTTCCGAGCAAGCAGGCGCTCGACGGCGCCATTGCATCCGGAATGGAGCATGGGATGCGCGAGACCTTCGATCAGCTCGATAGCCTCGTCGCGAGGTGAGCTACCGCGCCGCCTGGCTCAACCGCCGGTAGTAATCGGCAACCGCTTGTTGATAGCCGGGCGGCACGTTGAGTGGCCGATCGCTGCGGACGGCATTCGAGTCGGGGCCCTGCGCGGCGCGGCTCAACTCCACTTGCAGCCGGTCGACCTCGCTCAATACTCGCCCGTAGAGCTCCTCAACCATCGCCGGATTTCCGGGGAAGCGTCGCGGGTCGAGCTGCCGCATTGCGCGAATCAACTCATCGACCTCGCGCCGGCTTTGCGGATCGTCGCCGACGGCGCGACGGAGCGCGTCGAGATCCCCGAGGCTCTGCCGGAAATTCTGCTCCGGATCGACGCCCAAGAAAGTGCCGGGGCTTCCGCGCGCGATACCCGCCGCGGTCCCTCGGCCCCGCAGCCCCGGATCGACGCCCGCATCCCAGCCACCATTCACGAAATCCGGCCGGCCTCCCCCGCCCGCCGTCACAGGCCCGACGAGCCCGCCGTTCACGCCAGCTGCAGCGCCGCGCTGCGCATTGCCGGGTGCGCCTCTGCCGGGCGTTGAGCCGCTCTGTGCACCGCCCTCCCCGTTGCCCTGCGCACCGCCGGCGCGGCCGCCGGGCTGCATCCCCTGTCGGATGGCGGCGATACGATCGCGCAGCCGCTCGACCGATGCGAGCGCTTCATCGTTGGATGACGATGCCCCGCGCGCGAGCGCCGTTCCGGCCTCGCCGATCTGATCCGCCAGGTGCCGGAGCGAGGATTCGATGTCTCCCTCGCCCGACTCATCCTGATTCACGAAACCACGCCGCATCAAATCGGCACTGCGCTGCAGCTGCGTCTCCGTATCCGACTGATCGAGATCGTTGAGCGCATCGCGAAGCTTCGAAGCCGCCGCGCGGCTGCGGGGCAGCGTCTCGCGCTCCGCGCTGCGCATCGCGGACTCGAGCCGAGAGAGATCATCCGCGAGCTTTTGCCGCTCTTCGATGAGCGACTGCAAATCGCCGCTGCCCGGTGCGCCGAGCGTGCCGCGATCCGATCCGCGGCCCGAACGCGACCCGGGACCGAAGCCGGGCAACCGGCCGGGATACTGCGAACCCGCTCGGCCCGGCAGGCCACGTGAGCCGAACGGTCCACCGGACCCCAGCGCGCCGGCGACGCCAGCCTCGCCCCCGCCCGCCGTGCCGGCGGCCGCGCGCAATCGCATCGCCTGTCGGTGCTCCTCGTCTGCGAGGCGTCCCGCCTCCCGGCTCAATGCGTCGAGCTGCGATTCCGATTCCTGCTGCTTCACCCCGCCGAGCTGGGCGAGCGCTTCCTGCAGCCGCTCCGCGGCGCTGCGCGCACCGGCCGCGTCGCGCTCGTCCACGGCGCGGCGCATGTCGGCCTCGGCCTCGCGCAAACGCTGAGCCGCCGCGGCCGCACTCGCTGCATTCGCGCCATTCGCCCCATTCGCGCCACTCGCCCCACTCGCTCCACTCGCTCCGTTTGCCGCCTGGCCCGAAGGGCTGCCGGATGCACCGTTTGCGCCCGCCGCGTTGCGTGCGAGCTGCTCGACTTGTTTTCGCAGCTCATCCGCCTCGCGCCTCAGCATCTCCTCCTGCCAGCGCTGCTCTGCCGTGTTCGCGGCATTCCCGGCCGCAGCCAACGCCTGCTGCCGTCGCGCGACCTCATCGAGCCGGTGCAACACATCGTCGAGCTGGTCGGCGCGTCCGCTGCGGGACTGTGCGTCCTGGCGCGTCTCGTACGAGTTCTTCTGCCGATCGAGCTCGAGATCGAACAAACTCGCAAGATCCCTCCCCGCCGAACCTCCTCCCCCGCCTGCCCCGACACTCCCGAACGCCACCTGAATCTGGCGGAACGTCGCCTCCGCACGCAGCAGATGCTCGAGCGCCTTCTGTTCGGGCTGCAGCGCATGCCGCCAATGCTCGCCCCCGAGCAGCCGCGCGGCGGGCTCCATCGCCTCCGCGGCCGCGCTCATCTCCTGCTGGAAGCGCTGAATCGCCTCGTTGCCCGAGGTCAGATCGCGCAGCTCCACGCGCCCGGCGAGCGCCTGCGACTGCGAGCGCAGTGTCCCCTGCGCCTCGGAGAGGAACTTCGCCTGCTCCGTCGCCTGGCGCGGCGGCGGACTCTCGAGCCCCGACTGCTTCCACGTGGCCGAGATGATCTCCTTCTCGCGCTCGGCGATCTGCGCCTGCCCGCTGCCGAAACCGCCTCCGCCACCGCCCGCCTGTTGAGACTGGGAGAACTCCCGCTCGAAAGGGTCGACCTGAATGAACGCAATGTCCGTTCGCGACTCGGTGCGCGCGTCCTTGGCAGAGGCATAGAGACTCACCACATCGCCGGGGGATGCCTTCAGCGCCTCGAGACTGATCACCGCCGTCCCGCTCGCCTGCTTTGCGCCCGCGGCGGGCAGGAGCGACACGGTGCGCTCGGCAGAACCGTTGAGCGAGTAATGAAGGATCAAACTGTTGAGACCGAACGCATCCGATGCCGTCGTCCCGACCGTCACCTCCTCGATCGGGCTCGCGTGGTAGTCGCCCGCCGGACGCAGGATCGCGACCTGCGGCGGCTTGACCTCGGAGGCCTCGATGAAATAGTCCTCGGATATCCGCACGGCCTTGCCGGCGATGCGCGCCGCGATGTGATAGGCCCCGTCGCGCGCGATCCGGATCGTTCCTTGATAGTGCCTGTCACGCGTAGATCCCTGCACCGCCGCCGTGCCGGTGAGCGCAATTTGCTGCCCGTCGTCGAGCACCAGCGCACCGTTTGCGAGCGGACGATCGGTCGTCACGTCGATCGATGCTTCAGTGCCCGCGACGGCCCGCACATCGCCACCCCGATCGCTCGTCTCGTCTGCGAGCTTCGTCCACGCCGGATAATGCAAGCGCACGCGGATGCGCTTGACCGCCGGCACATCGGCGACTCGCAGCCGGTAATGGCGCGAGGTCACCCGTCCCGCATCGACGTAGTACTCGACATCGGCCGGGATGCCGGCGAGCAGGAATTCGTATCCCGATCCCCGCGGCTGCGGCTCCATCGCGACGGACTCCCACCGGGATGCGTGACCGAAGCGCGCATGCAGGCGCACCTGCGACGGCTGCAATCCGAGCGGCTCCGCGACGACGAGCTGATCCCCGCCGCGTCGCACGGCGGCATCGCCGGGGACCACCCGGATCGCATAAGGAGGGGCCGATGGCGTACCCGTCCAGAGCGCGGCCGCACCGTAGCCCCAGTAGCCGGGACCTGCCCGCACGAGCCAGATCAGCGCTGCGAGAGAGGCGATCGCGACGCCGCCGAGCAGGGCGAGCACCGCATCCGGCACCATGTGCTTGGGACTCGCGCTCCGCGCGAGGCGCAACGTGTCCGCCGCCAGCAGCTCGAGGAACGGCTCGCCCTCGCGGTCGCGTTCGGCAAAGGTGAGTAGCCGCTGGCCGAACTCGGGGAACTCCTGCTCGGCACGCTCCGCGGAGCGGTGGCGGGTGAGACGCCAGAGAGGCAACGCGAGCCCGAATGCGGCGCTTGCGATGATCGCGAGCGAGAGGACACCGCGCGCGCTCCACACGCTTGCCGGAGAGAACCCGAAACGATTCGCGAGCGCGACGAGTACGACGGTGGCGATGAGGGCCGAGGCGGTGAGAACGGCCGCGCCTCTCAACAGCGCGCTCGTGCGCAGCCGGCGTGCCAGCTGCTCGAGATACGAACGCAGTTCCGCCCGCGCGCTCATGAGGCCTCCCGACGCGTGCCGAGATACCGGCTGCCGGCCGCCGACTCCGCGAGCACCGCGGCAAGCAGCAGTGCCATAGCGTACCACCACAAATCGCGCCGCGACCGCTGAAGCGGCGCCCCCTCCGCGCCCGCCCCCGCTTGCGCCTCGGTCGCTCCGGTCTGCGATCCAGTCGGGGCCCCGTTCGTTCCCGGTGCATGCGAGGCGCCGCTTGCCGGCGCGCTCGAGCTCGCGGTGCCGCGCCACAGCGCGAGCACCTCGGCGGGCATCGGCGCGAGGTCCGATTCCCGGCGGTCCGCATTCACTGCGATCACGTCGCGACGGCCGCTCGCGAGATGCAGCTCGTAGTACCCCGCGCGCGTGAGCTGCAATCGATCTGCCGCTGTCCCGGCGCCGAGCGAGAGAAGCCGCTCACCACGGGGATCGGTGACCTGCACGCCTGCGGCGTGCTCCCGCCCCGTGCGCAGCTCGACAAACTCGTCCACCGTCCGCGCGCTGCTTCGCGCCTCCATGCCGGCGAGGTAGCGCATCAGCCGGTCGATGAACGCGACGAAGACCGGGTGCAGAGGCAGGTCGTTCGTCACGTTGTCGAGCCCGGAGGCGAGCAGCACGACACGGCCCTCCCCGAACGGTTGCTCGGCGAGGAGCGGCGCACCATCCGCAAGGCGCACCGGGACTCGCGCGCTCTTCGCGGCGACTCCCGCGGCGTCGAGTCCCGCCGCGTAGTAGAACTTGACGCCATCCCACTGCCCCTGCGAGCCAACTGCCGGATAGGCCGGATCGGCTGTTCCGACCGATGCGAAGCGCTCCGCTTGCCGCGAATAGTCGCGGGCGGCGCCGAGCTTTGCGTCGAGAATCGGTATGCGCCCGCTTTGCTGCGCGGTCGTGCCGAGGGCAATCAACACGCTGCCGCCGCGCCGCACGTACTCGCTCAAGCGGTCGAGAAACGGGCCCGGGAGCGTCGCTACATCGGAGAGCACGACGAACGCATACGGTGCGGGATCGACGGAGGCGGCGCGATCGGTTGCGATCTTGTCCAGCGTGAAAGCGGCGGCATCCGTCGCCCGCAGCGCCGTCTCGAAATAAAGGGGTGAACGCTCGTCGGAGGCTTGATGCACGAACAATCCGCGCCGTGGGTCCGAGCGCCCGATCGTGAAGTCATACTCGTCGTCTGCGGGCAATGCGTCGGTGGGATCGAGGCGCACCGCGCAGCGATCGAGGCCATACGGGACATCGAGGGCATCGACCGTGACCACGGCGCGTCCCGAGGTCGGAACCGATACCTGCCGCGTCGCGACGACCCGGCCGCCGACGAGAAAGGAGACGGTGCGCATGGCAGCGGGGGTTCCGTAGCCTGCGATCACCGCCTGCACGCGCGCGCTTCGCGACCACACCTCACCCGGCGCCGAGACGCTCTCGACGGCCCAGTTCGGCGCGGCAGTCGGCGCGACTGGATGCAGTACGAGCTGCACCGAGGCGGGCAGTGCCATCTCCGCGAAACTCGGCGGCATTCCCGTTCTCTGCATGTCGCTGAAGAGGTGCAGCTCGATCGGCGTGCGCTCACTCGCGGCAAGCGAGCGCATGGCCGAGGCGAGCGCGGCGAAGCTGCCACGCGAGTCGCCCGGCGCGATGCTCTCGACCGCGGCGCGAAGCTCGGCCGCGTCTCGCGTTGCGGGCGTGAGCGCGCTGACCGCGGAGGAAAGCGCGATTACCTGGGCGCGATCGCGCGAACGCCTTGCGGCGAGCAAGTCGAGCGCTTCGCGCTTTGCCTCTGCGAGCCGCCCACCGGCGCGCATGCTGAAAGAATCATCGATGGCGAGCACGAGCAGGCGGTCCGGCGGGACGGCCGCGCCCGGACGCTCGATGTAAGGCTCAGCGAAGGCGAGCGCCGCCACGATCAGCACCGCGCACCTCAAGGCAAGGAGCAGCCAATACCGCAGCCTCCTGCGGCGGACGGCGCTCTCCTCGCGCGGCTCGAGGAACATGAGAGAGCTGAAGAAGCGCTGGTTCCCGCTTTGCCTGCGCAGCAGGTGGAGGTAAAGGGGCAGCCCTACGCCCAGGATGCCGAGCAGAAATGCCGGCGCGAGAAAGCCCATCAGTCCCTGCCCTGCCGCACGGCGAGATACTCGCGCAGCGCCGCATCGAGCGGCTGGCTGGTTTGCAGCAGCCGGTAGCCGAGCCCCGCGGCGCCTGCGCGCTCCTCGAGCTCCTTGCAATGGGCCGTGATGCGCTCCCGGTAATCACGGGCAGCGTATTCCTGAGTCACCGGAAAGCGCGCTCCGCTCTCGAGATCGACCAGCACCGAGGAGCCGCCGATCTCGAGCTGCAGCTCCTCACGATCGAGCACGTGGAACAGCACGACCTCGCTTCCCCGGTGCCGCAGCGGCTCGATCGCGCGGACGACCGCCGCCGGGGGCTCGTAGAAATCCGACAGCACGACGATGATTCCGCGTCTGCGAACGAACGCTTCGACGTGTTTGAGCGGGGCCTCGAGCCGCGTGCGCGCGCGAGGCTCGGCCTGCTCGAGCGCCGCGAGCACGCGAAAGAGCTGGCCCTGCCGCGTCGAGGGGCGGATGTAATCCCGCACCTCGTCGTCGAACACCACGAGCCCCGCCGCATCGCGCTGCTTGCGGATCGCGAGATAGCACAGCGAGGCTGCGAGAAAGCGCGCGTAATCCGCTTTGCGCACCGCGTGCGAGGCGAAGGACATGGAGTTGCTCGCATCGAGCAGCACGGTGAGCACGCTGGATGTCTCGCCGCGCCAGCGCTTCAAATAAAGCCGCTCGGTTCGGGCAAAGGCGTTCCAATCGACGTGACGCAGATCATCGCCCGGGACATAGGCCCGGTACTCCGCGAACTCCTGACTGAATCCGAAATCCGCCGAGCGGTGCAGCCCCGCGATGAATCCCTCGACGACCGTCTGCGCGACGAGATCGAGGCCGGAGATCGCCGCGAGCACGGCGGGATCGAGAAAGCGCATCGCCCCGCCGCTCGAAGCGCCGCGCGGTGCCGCTGCGGCGTCCGATGTCGCCCTGCCGCCCGGCGCCGCTGCGCCTCGCGAGCTCATCAGCGCTCCGCCGGCCGCGGCACCCACGCGATCAGCTGGCGCAGGATCTCATCGGGCGTGATGCGGTCCGACTCGGCGTGGAAATTCGTGAGGATCCGGTGCCGCAGAACCGGGATTGCAAGCGCCGCGACGTCATCGAAGCTCACGTGGTAGCGCTTCGCGCCGAGCGCCCGCGCCTTGGCCGCGAGGACGATGAACTGCGCAGCGCGCACGCTTGCCCCGAAACTCACGTATTTTTGCACGACGGCAGGGGCCGACTCGCTCTCGCGGCGCGAGGCGCGCACGAGATCGACCGCGTAACGCGCGACGGACTCCCCGATCGGCACGAGTCGCACCAGACTCTGGAAGTCGATGAGCTCATCCGCGTTCGTGACCGTCTCGACCTGAGCGCTGCGCGCCGTCGTCGTGCGATCGATCACCTCGAGCTCCTCGGCGGCGCTCAAGTACCCGAGCACCGTGTTGAAGAGAAAACGATCGAGCTGCGCCTCCGGAAGGGGATAGGTGCCCTCGAGCTCGATTGGATTTTGGGTGGCGAGCACGAGAAAGGGCCGCGGCAGATCGTAGTGCGTGCCGCGCACCGTGCAGGAGAGCTCCTGCATCGCCTCCAGCAGTGCCGATTGGGTCTTCGGCGGGGTGCGGTTGATCTCATCGGCGAGCACGATGTTTCCGAAGATCGGCCCCGGCACGAACGTCCAACGTCGCCTCCCGGTCCCGGCTTCCTCCTCGATGATGTCGGTGCCGGTGATGTCTGCGGGCATGAGATCCGGGGTGAATTGGATGCGGCGGAACTCGAGCCCGAGCGTCTTCGCAATCGTCCGCACCATCAGCGTCTTCGCGGTGCCCGGAAGCCCCGTGATGAGGCAATGGCCGCCGACCATGAGCGCGATGAGGACCTGCTCGAGCACCTCCTCCTGGCCCACGATCACCTTGCGCACCTCGGCGAGAATGCCCTCGCGCGCGGCATGAAAGCGCGCGAGACGCCGCTCGAGATCGGCTGATTGAGTGTCGAGATTGATTGCCGTGTTCATTGCTTTGACCCTTGGAGCTCGAGCAGCAGTTTCTGTGCGGGGCGGTAATCTGGGGCCGCCTCGAGCGCAGCGACCACACTGTCTTCGGCCTCGTTGCGCTCGCCGGCGGCGAAGTACGCCCGCGCCAGGTCGAATCGCGCGGAAGCTTGATCGAGCGGGTGGAAGGCGAGCACGGACTCGAACTCCCGGATCGCGCCCGGAAAGTCTTTCCGAGCGAGCAGCAGGTTCGCGAGCTTGCGGTGCTCGGTCTGATCGTAGGCCGGATCGATGAGATTGATGCGCTCGAGCGTTGCGGCCGCCGCATCGGAATCGCCCGCGCCCTCCTCGAGCCCCGCGAGCTCCTCGAGCAGCTGCGGGCTGCGCCCGCCCGCATGCTCGTACCGGCGCAGCGTCTTCAGCGCCCCCGCGGTGTTCTTGCTCGCGAGGTAGGCATCCGCCAGCAGCTCGTAGGCGTTTCCGTCGTAGACGTAATCGGGATACATGCCGATGACGCCATCGCCTTCGCGGATCACCGCATCCTTGCGCCCCGCCTGGGCGAGCCGTGCGAGCTCGGCGAGCGCCGCGTGCCAGGCGGGAAAGCTCGCGATCGTCGTGCGCGCGCTCGCATAAAGCCACGCCTGGAATTGTTGATCGAACGCCTCCGGCGCAAGGCCGAGCGTCTCCAGGATTGCCTGGCGGGTCGGTTTGCGAAGCGCAAAGGCATGCACCATCGCGTTGAGCTTCTCGACGCCCCAGCGGCTTTGGATGAAGTCGCAGATGCGCCCGGCCTCGAAGTACGACACCTCGACCTGTGCGGGGTAGGTCGGCCGCACGAACCCGCGGTCGAGGTCGGCGACGGGCAGAAGCTTGTGGTCGCGAAGCGCTGCGACGATCACCGGCGTCATCGGATCGCCCCACTCGGGCGAGGCTTGCGTCTCCTCGTGCACCGCGAGCCCCTCCGTGAACCAGCGCGGCACCCGATGATTGGTCGCGGTGAGAATGAACACGTGGCTCATCTCGTGCCGCAGCGTGCTCGCCCAGTGGAAATCGCCCGGCTTGCGCCCGCTCGGGCTGTCCATGGCGACCACTTCACCGAATGTCACCCCGAGGGCCCCGAGCCCCGGCACGCCGAGCGTACGCACGGCGAAGTCCTCGTGATTCGGATAGACCTCGACCTGCACCGCACCGGGGAGCTTCATGTGGTACTTGCGCGCGTAATCGGCGATGTCCCGGCGCATTTGCTCGAGGAAGTACGGAGCAAGCAGCGCCGCCTCCTTTTTGTCGAGCTTGAGAATGATTCCCGGCTCGCGAATCGTGACGAAGCCGCGCAGCGTGTCGATGAGGCGCAGCGTATTGACCGTCTCGGGGCTGCGATAGCCTGCTTCGTAGCAGCGTACGAGCTCGGCACGGGCGTCCGAATCATCGCCGAGCCGCAGCAGATTTATCCCGAGATCGGCGCGCGCGGACCACAGCTCGGGATCGGCCGCGAGCGCCTTGCGATAATACGCAACGCCGTCGTTGTAGCGCATGGCGAGGATGAGCTGATGCGCGACGAGCGCATAGCCCTCGCCATAAGAGGGATTCAAGGCCCGGATGCGCGCGAACCAGCGCTCGGGTGAGCGGTCGGCGAGCAGCTCGATGCTCGCATGCACCGCGAGCGCATCGAGCGCGTCCTGCGGGGCGATCGCGATGGCGGCGTCCGCCTCGCGAGCCGCGAGGGCAGGATCGGAGTCCTCGAGCGCAAGGCTCGCGAGCAACTCGTGCGCCGCGGTGAATTGCGGGTCGATCTCGAGCGCTTTGTGCACCCACTCGATCGCCCGATTGTCGAAGCCGTCCGCACTCACACGCGCGAGCGCGAGATAGGCAGGGGCGTATTTCGGCTCGCGCGCGAGCGCTTCGTTGAACAGGTCCACGGCATCGGAGTCATTGAACCGCTCGTGCAGCAGCAATCCCCAGCGGACGCGGTACACGGCGCGCGGACTGGGCTCGCTGCCGGCGGCCGCTTGCCGCGCCGGCCCGGCGTCGGCCGCGGCGACCGCTGCCCGAAAATCGCGATTCGCCGTTTCGTACTCTCCGAGCCCCCACTCCCCCTCAGCTCGCCGGTACGCGCCGAGCGCAGAAGGTGCGCTCTCGGACTGCCGGATGAGTCTCTCGTAGCAGGCGTGAGCCTCGGTTCGTCGCCCGTGCTTGCGAAGCGCCGCGCAGCGCTCCGGCGCGGCACCTGGCGCATCGGCGGCCGCAGTAGCACCGGCTGCTGCAGCAACGGTCGACATGAGCAGACTGCCGAGTGCGAAGACGGTCATGGACGCGCGGTGGCGCATCTATCGAGCGCCTCCTGCACCTTTGTCGAGCGCTTCCTGCACCTTCGCGAGCTCGACGAGCGCTTGTGTGATCTGCCGCTTGTACTCATCCGGCGGCAGCGCAGCCCGCTGATACTTGAGCACGTCGATGCGCTGCTCGAGCCGCTCCTTGCGTGCAAGCAGGGCGCGTTTCGCGGCAGCCGCCGGCGAGCCGCTCTGCGTGGCGCCCGCGGCGCCCTCCTCCGCTGCCGCCGGTCCGAGCCGAACGAGCGTGAAATTCGCGATCAAGCGCCCTTCCCCAGCCTCGGTCGATGCCTCGCGAACAGGCATCGCTCGGCCGGTGTCCTCGAAGACCGCGTGCTCCGTCGCGAGTCGCTTCTGAGTCGAGTAGAACGCGGCGGTCTTCGCCGCCGCATAGCGAAACGCCTCGAGCGCGGAGATCGCATCGTTCTTGTCGAGGTCGGCCGTCGGGTCCTCGAGCGCATCGGCCCAGTAGCGTGCAAACACCGTCGCGTTACGCTCGGTCCCGGACTTCGTCGCAGAGATCACGGCGCGCCCGCGCCGCTCGAGCACGCCGACCGCGCCGCCGCTCGCGCTGGTCGTGTCGACGATCAGTTGGCGCTTGGCACGGATCCGGTCGCAGAGCGACCCGAGCTCGGCCGCCGAGATGTCGGGGCCGATGAGGTTCATCTTGTACGTGAACCCGTCGAACGAGCCGTGGCCGATCAGCGTCAACACGAAATCGTCATCCGGGTGCGCGAGCTTTGCGACCTCGCGCAGCGTTCGGGTGAGCTCAGCTCGCGTCGCGTGCGCACCGGTCAAGGTGTAGACCCGATGCCCCGCGCCCTGGAGCGCATGATCGAGCTCCGATGCGCTCCTCCTGAAACTCTGCTCGTAATCGGGCTCGCCCCCGAGTCCGGCGATCGTCACGAAATACGTATCCGCCTGCGAGAGAGCAGGCGACATGCTCGCGGCTGCGGCGCAGCCGAGCGCAAAGGCAAGACCGAGCCGCACGCGCGCGCGTCTCAAACGAGCCCCCAATGGCGCCGCAGCAGCCACTCGCCGGCTTTCAACAACACGATGAGCAAAAACGCCGCAGGCATGTTCCAAAGGGGCGCGAGCTCGTGCGTGGTGAGTCCTGCCTGCGAATACGGAATGCTGCGAGCGAGATCCCGCATCTGATCCGGGCGCCAGTAGTGCCCCCCGGTGCTCGCGGCGAGTCGCTCGAGGAGGTCCTGGTCCTGCTCGGTGTGGAAGTTCTCCGCGACTCCATCGAGGCGCTGAAAGGGCACTACGTCGCGGCCGAGCGAGACCGCGCCACGGTGCGCCTCGACCTCGGCGACGTATTCGCCCGGCGCCTGCATGGTCCAGTCCGCCTCGAATCGCCCCGGGGCATCGCGCACCGGCTCGAGATCGATCGAGCGCGGAGCACTGCCCGGTCCGATCACGCGCGCCGTGACGGTCACGTCGGCCGCAGGGGAATAGCGCGCATCGCGCACCTCAGCGCCGAGGCGGACGCGGCCCGCATCGAACAGAGTCGACTTCGGAACCGATGCGGCGACCTGTCCGCGCGTATCTGCGACCAGCCACGTGAGCAGTTGTTGCCAAAACTCGTGATGAGTCGGGTCTCCGAGCGGCAAGCTCATCTGCCAGCGCCACGTGCCTCCGGTCGCGAGCACCGCCACCCGCCCCCGACCGTAATGCTGTGTGATGAGCAGAGGCATCGTGCGTCCACGGTAGTGCATCTGCGCGAGCACCACGGCGCCCGGCTTGGGCGTCCCCGGGTCTTCGTAATCCATGAGATACGGGAGCTTTCGCCAGCGCTCCGCATTGGCGGCCGGATCATCGACGAGACGGGTGATGACGCTCTGCTCGCCGGCGGCAGTCAAACTCACTGTCGCCGGCTCGCGGTGGAAGGTGTGGCGCGAGTCGGGCAGCACGACGGGGAGCGCATCGGCCACGAGAGAGCCGCTCCAGATGCCGTCGGCGAGCGAGGCGCGGCCGCCGAGCAGCAGCAGTCCTCCGCCGCGGCGATCGACGAAATCGCGGATCAGCGCCTGCTGCGCCGGCGTGAAATAGCCCGCATCGACCGACCCGATGATCAGCCCCTGATAGGCGTTCAACTCCTCCGGGCGCGTCGGAAAGCCCTCGGCGAGCTCGGTCGGGTCCTTGATGCCCTGGCGATAGATCTTGTTCTCCGAGACGCGCAGGACGGAGGCCAGCTGCAGCATCGGATCATCGTCGGCAGCACGCCGGATGAACTTGTATTCCCAGCGCGGCTCGCCCTCGAAATAAAGAATTCTCCGGGGCTGCGCCTCCACATCGATGAGCCGGGTGAGCGCATTGTTCGCGCGGTTCGTCTCCGCGGCGAGCGGTGCGACGGAGAAGACGAGCGACTTCGCTCCCGCGGGACCCACGTCGAACATGATCGGCTCGACTTGCATGCCGCCGCCCGAGCCGAACGCGATCTCGCGCGCGGCGAGCACCCGGCCGGCGTCTCGGACAGTGAGCTGAGCGCGTTGTCCGTCGTACCCACTCTGCCGCAGCTTCACTTCGGCACTGACTCGCGAGCCCGCGAGCGCACGCGCCGCGACCGTAACATCCTCGACTTCCACGTCGTTGCCCGGCGCGAGCGCACCGAACCCGACCGTGTGCACTGGAATGCGGCGCCTGCGCAGGGCATCGATCGCCGCTCGATCCACCCCGCCTGCGGTGTCGCTGCCATCGCTGAGCAGCACGACGGCGCCGAGCGGCAGGTCGGAAGTCTCCGTGGCGAGCTCCTGGAGACTCTCGCCGATGTGTGTGGCGGCACCCTCGGCGGGACCGAGATCGGCGAGCGAAGCGCGCCTCACGCGCGTATCGAATCGGTAGAGCCGCGTCTCGAAACGCCGCTCGAGCCCGGGCAGCAAGCCCGACCGCAGCGCATCGATTGCACGATCCTCGCGACGCGCGCCTCCGTCGCGCAGACTCATACTGCGCGAGTCATCGACGAGAACGGCGACGATGTTCTGCCTCGGCCGCAGCTGCGAGACGGCGAGCGCCGGCTGCCACAGCAGAATCAGCACGACCGCAGCGAGTGCGGACTCGAGGAGCCACAGGACGGCGGCGCGCCGTACGGCGAGCGATGCGGGCGCCGCGCGCAGCCGCAGCGCCATGGCGAGCGCGAGGACCGCCGCTGCGGCAGCGATCGATGCCGCGAGCGCCCATGCGGGCCAGCTGCCGAGGAGCACGAGCCGCCCCTGCGCGAAGGCCGCGGGCGGATATTTGAACAGGAGCTCGAACACTGAAGGGGATCACGCCGTGTCAGTGGGTCATGCCGTAGACGATGTAGTTCATCCCCACTCGGAATGCCAACGACGCGAAAGGCTCGGGGTACTCGGGCGTGTCGGCCCACTCCCAGGCATCCCCGAGATGCATGTTGTGGCAGATCGCGACGATGATCCGTCCCTTGTCGTCGCGGATCGCGCGCCACTTGGGGACATAGCCGTCCTTCTCGTACGTTCGCCCCGTCCAGACATACTGCTCGCCCGGCACTTGGAAGCGCACGCCGAGATCGAACAGAACGTGGAAGATCTCGTCGTTGTCGCTCAGATCCTCGATCGGCCGGTTCGGCAGCACCTGGCGCATACCCACCATGAAACGGTCCCAGTCGGCGGTGCCGTGGAAGTCATCGACCATCAGGAAACCGCCCTTCAGCAGGTATTCCCGCAGCCGCTTCGCCTCGGCGTCCGTGAAGCTCCAATTCGCGACCTGCACGGCGTAGACCCACGGATAATTGAAGATGTCGTCGCTGTCGAGATCGACGACCTGCTCGGTCGGGCGCATTTGAATGCGCGTCAGGCGCTTGAGCGCCAGCAGCATCTGGCGGTCCGCCTTGGGGTAGTCGCGCGACCAGCCGAAATAGCCGAATCCGAACCCGTAACCCCGGTAGCCACCCGAGCCGCCGCCGTATCCGCCTCCGTAGCCGTAGCCCGAGCGGCCGTACCCGCTCGAGGTGTATCGAAGGCGAGACCAGTAGAACTCCGCCTTACCGTCGCTCGGCTCCGAGGTGGTATCGGGGAGCGAGCGAAGTTCCTGCGCATACGCGCGCGGACCGCCCGGCGGCACGAAGGCCGCGACCGCAAGCGCGCTGACTGCGAATGCGCCGAGGGAGACCGGAATCCGCCAAGATCGAAGCCAGCCACGCCACCGCACGCTCATGCCCTCCGCAAAGGCGACCGGACACCGCAAATCGAGCCAGCCGGCTCGAGTAAGTAGCCGATGACGATTGACTCTGCAACCCCGGCACGCGAGCTTATCCATCGGCACCCCAGCCTTTCGGAGCGTGCGAGGACATGAGACGCCGGGATTTCGTGATGTGGACGGGCGCAGCCTTGGGCGAGGCGGCGCTCGACCCCGCGGGTGCCGCGCCGGCAGCCGGCGAGCCGAGCGCGCCGGCCGATCATACGCTGCGCATCGCGCCCGCGGCTCTCGAAATCGCGCCCAGCCACTTCGTGAGCACAATTGCTTACAACGGCATCTCACCGGGCCCGCTGCTGCGCCTGAAGGAAGGGCGCCCGGTGACGATCGACGTGGTGAACGAGACCGATGCCGCCGAGCTCGTTCACTGGCATGGTCTTTTTCTTCCGCCCGAGATCGACGGCGCCGCAGAGGAAGGCACGCCGTTCATTCCCGCGGGCGGGCGCGCCCGCTACCGATTCACGCCGCGCCCGGCGGGCACGCGCTGGTACCACACTCACGCGATGGCGATGGGTGATCTGCACCGGGGCACCTACACCGGCCAGTACGGATACGCGATGGTCGAGCCCGCGCGCGATCCCGGCCGCTACGACCAGGAAATCTTCCTCGCGCTGCGCGACTGGGAGCCCTTCTATACCGATCAGCCGATCGACACCGACGACCAGGATACTCGCGGACCGCAGCCCGAAAGGCCGGCAGTGCTCGACACACGTCCGAATGGGCTCGAGGTCGCCTCACAGCTGTTCTCGATCAACGACAAGGCACTCGGTGCCGGCGAGCCGATCCGGGTCCGCCAGGGCAGCCGCGTACTGTTTCACATGCTCAACGCGAGCGCACTCGAGAACCGCACCATCGCTCTGCCCGGACACGTGTTCGTCGTGCTCGCACTCGATGGCAATGCGGTGCCGACACCGCGCGCCTCGAAGGTCGTGACACTCGGCCCCGGCGAGCGAGTCGACGCCTATGTCGATATGAATCGGCCGGGCGTGTGGATTCTCGGCTCGACGTTCGATCCGATTCGCAACGCCGGGCTGGGAGTGATCATCGAATACGCGAACGTGCATCGCGTGCCGCAGTGGGCATCCGAGCCCGGAGCGCAGTGGGATTACACGGCGTTCGGCCACGCGAGCTCACGCGCACCGGCGCGGCCCCGTCCCGATCACACGATCGATCTGGTCTTCGGAAAAATCCCAGGCGGCGCTCGGCCTTTCAATCTTTGGACCGTCAACGGCAAGCCTTACCCGCACTCAGGCGAGCTCGTGCTGCACAAGGGGCTGCGCTACCGGCTCAATTTCCGCAACCGCACCGACGACGCCCATCCCGTTCATTTGCACCGGCACTTCTTCGAGCTGGTCGACGTGAACGGCAAGCCGACGAGCGGCGTGCTGAAGGATACGGTCATCGTACCCGTCTACGGCCGGGTCGCCGTCGATCTGATCGCGGATCAGGCGGGCGCAACGCTTTTCCACTGCCACATCCAGCAGCATATGGATTTCGGCTTCAAGGCCCTGTTTCACTACGCCTGACGGCCGCGTGCTGCCTCGTGGCGAGGTGGGCTATGTCGCCGCTTTCACGATCGCGACGATGATCAGAATGATGCCGATCACGACCAGCAAATGAATCGCGCCGAAGGTGACCTTCACCGCGAGCCACAGCACGAGCCACGCAATGATGAACAGAATGCCGAGAGTAGTGAGTATCGCCCTCATCAGAGGATCTCCCGCGCGGTAGTTTCGCCCACGCACGAACGCCTTTGCTGAAATGCTCAAGCCGCGAACCGGTTCCGCTTACCGCGGAAGCTTCACGTCCTCACCCACGGTCGCCGGCTCTCCCGTGAGCGTCGCTCGGGCGGCCGCGATCGCGTAAGAGGCTCGGCCGGGAGTGGTCCAATACTCCGCCCGCTCGATGCGCACCTCGAGAACACCGAGCCTCGAGTCCTCGAGACCCTCGGGATACCACGCGCGCTGCAGAGGGCTCCAGAGCTCGGCAGCCTTGCGCGGATCGCGGCCGACCCGCGCGCAGCCTTCGACCGCTGCATAGAGGCCCTTGGCCATGTGCGCGTAGCCGATGCTCACGCGCGCATCGCTCCGCAGCTCATCGGCCTTCGCGCTCGTCAAATCCGTGAAGAACCATAACGCGCCATCGTCGTCGCAGCGCAATGTTTGTACGGGACGTGTATGGAATCGGCGCTCGCTATCGAGTGTCGTGAGCATCCCGATCTCGATCTCGCGGATCAACTGCACCAGGGTTTTGAAATTCGGTTGCTGAGGCTCATGCATGGAAGGTTCAGCGGCAAGCAGCGGCATGCCTGCTCAGCAATGTCCATGCCGAAAAGAGTCGGACCGCAGGAGCATCTCACTCCTGCGGCCCGATCCTGCAACCCCGCTCCCTGCAACCCCGCTCCCTGGGAGCGTGCGCTCCATCGTGCATCATCGCGCGGACGACGTATCCCTCGAGGCCGCCGCACCGCCCGATGCATCGGCGCTCGCACTCGGGTGCCGGCCCGCATTCGCCGAGTATGCGGCATCCGCCCCGGCGTTTGTGGCATAGGTCCGGCTGGGCCGCTGCGCTGAGCTTGTATCAGACGGTGGCGGGCGGCGCGCGCCGACATTTCCGCCCATCGAGCCGTCGAGCGCGCCGCCCGCCTTGGCGCCACCCTGCGAGCTCCGCGGTGTCTGCGCAACCTGCGCAATCTCCGCAGCCTGCGCAGCCCGCGCACCGCGCGCACTCTCTGACCCAGCTGCCGCGGCGGCGCCTCTTGCGATGCCGGAGGTCGATGCCCCGGTGTCCTGCGCCGCGTGCGCACCGCTCCTACCGCCGACCTGCGCAGCGCCGGCGGCGCTTCGCGTATTTTGCGTGGTGCCCTGTGCGGCGCCATGGGAAGCGCCGTGTGCAGCGCTCGAGACACCCTGATTGAATCGGTCGAATCTGGGGTTTGCAAAGCGCCCGTCCATCGCCCCACCGGCGCCGCCGTTGAAAGCACCGCCGATGCCGCTCCGTCCTCCTGAGAGCGCGCCGCCGAGTCCACCGCCGAAACCTCCGGCGAATCCGCCTCCGAGCATCCCTGCGGCGGCAGGATTGGAAAGAGCGAACACCGCAGCAGCGGCGGCGCCCGTGAGAACTGCATTGATTCGCATGGTCGTACTCCCGTCGATGCCGCGGCCGATCCGCGACCTTCGAGGAGAGTTACGACCGAGCGAGGCCGTTTCTTCCATCCGTGAGAAAGTGCAGTCGCTATTTGACTTATGCTACTGCGAGCGCGCGAGAGCAGGCTCGGGCCTCAGATCGCCCCCGACTAGCCCGTAACCGTACACGTGATCGATTCCCGGTGCGCCGAGATCGATCGCGCGCCGCTCGAGCGACTCGAGCGCGCGTGCGGCCGCGAGCGGATCGGGTGCGGCAATCGAGCGGGCCAGCAATCCCGCGACGATCGGTGCGGCAAACGAGGTGCCGCGCACTTCCGCATACGCGCGCGGTGGCAATGCCGCGGACATATCCGCTCCCGGCGCGGCGAACTTCACTTGCTCGCCGCGCTCGGCCTCCGCGAGTATATGACCGCGCGCATCGACGCCGGTTACCCCGATCACACCGGGGTAGGCTGCCGGATAGAGCGGCGGGGCAGCCGGTCCGTCGTTGCCGACCGCTGCGACGATGAGATAGCCGCGCGCGACAACGCTGCGCACGACTGCGGCGAGCAGCGCGTTCGGCGGGCCGACCAGGCTTACGTTGATGACCGGCACGCGCTCGTGCACGAGCCAGTCGAAGGCATCGGCAATCGACTCGACGGTGCCGCCAGTCGGGACTCCGCAATAGACGTCCGCGCCGAAGAGCGCGGCGCCCGGTGCCGCCCCGTGGAAATGCGCCGATCGGCCGACGAGGAGCGAGGCGACCTCTGTTCCGTGCTCAGCCGGTATCGAGCGCCCCATGCACCCGTGCAGATGAACCGACACGTCGGCAAACACCGGATGATGAGCATCGACGCCGCTGTCGATCAGGCCGACGCGCGTCTCAAACGAGCCATGCTGCGCGACCGCCGCGCCCGGCGGGGCCGGCCGTTCCGCCGTTTCGGCAACCGAGCTCGGCTCGCCGCTCTCGCTGTACAGATGGTTGAAGTCGTAGGTGCCTGCCGGATCGAGTGCGCGCAGCGCATCGAGCGCGCGCTGCGTCGAGAGCCGCTCCGGCGCGCGCAGCACGACGACCCGCGCACCCAGTCCATCGAGGGTTCGATCGGCCACGATGACGAAGCCGAAAGCGCGTGCCCGATCGAGCGCCGAGTCACTCGGCGCGTAGGCGACCAGCACGCCGCGTGCGATCGCATCACCGCGCGGGTCGCGCTCGATGAGCCGCGGATATCGCCGGATCAGCGCTGCGATTCGCTCTCGCCGCAAACCCGTGAGCTGCCCCGGATCTGCAGCGCCGCGTACGCCCGCTCCCGCCCTCTCGATGCGCGTGCCGATCGCGCCGCCCAAGCCGATTCCGCCCCCGAGCGCGCCGGGGGCAGTAAGACCGGTGCCGGGGAGAGCGGTGCCGGGCAGTCCCGGGACGCGCGCCGGCGGCAGGGCGATCTGGGCTCGCGCCGTGGCGGCGGCGAGCGCGAGCAGCAGGCCGAGACTCAGCGCTTTTGAGACGTACCGCTCCCTTGTCATGCATCCACCCTAGTTGAAAGACTCGCGGTATGGAAGAAAATGGTCGCCGGAATCGTAATTCCGTCACGGCGGAGCATGGGCACGCGAATCGATGCGCTTCGTGAGGAGATCGTGGACTTGCTGCCGCGTCTGCGTCGCTTTGCGCGCACGCTGGCACGCAATCCACAGGATGCCGATGATCTCGTGCAAACTGCGGTCGAGCGAGCACTCGCGCGAGCCGATCAGCTGCGTGCCGGCGCGGCGCCTGCCGCTTGGCTGTTCGGCATCGTGCGCCATGCCTGGATCGACGAAGTCCGCGCGCGGCGGCGGCGGGAGCGGGTGCTCGCACCGCAGGAGCTCGCAGAGAGCGTGGCCGATCGAACGAGCGGGACTGAGGCGGACTTCCTGGCCGTTGAGGATGCGATGGCCCGCTTGCCCGAGGAGCAACGTACGGCAGTGGCACTGGTATTGATCGAAGGACTCTCGTACAAAGAAGCGGCGGAAGCGATGAACGTGCCGATCGGAACTCTGACGAGCCGCCTCGCGCGCGGACGCGAGGCGCTGCAGAGCTTCCTTGCAGAGCCCATCGGAGCACCGCGATGATAGTTTCGGACGAGATGCTCATGGCGTACCTCGATGGCGAGCTCGACGGCGAGAATCGCGCGGCGGTCGAGCGCGCAATGGCGGCGGACACCGAGGTTGCTGCGCGCATCGCGAGGCATCGGGCGCTCCGCGAGAAGCTGCGCGCAGCCTATGGTCCGATCCTCGAGGAGCCGGTCCCAGAGCAGTTGATTGATGCCGTGCGCACGTCGAACGTGGACCCTGCACGCGCGAAAGTGATTCCGCTGCGCGCCTTCCGAGCGCCTGCCGTGCCGCGCTGGTCCGCGCGCGAGTGGAGTGCGCTTGCCGCAAGCCTCATCGTCGGTGCGCTCGTGAGCGCGCTCGCTCTGCGGTCATTGAATGGGACGCCGGTTGAATCGATGGACGGCCGTCTGATCGCGCGCGGAACGCTCGCGCGTGCGCTCACGAACGAGCTCGCGAGCCGCCCGAAGGCCGGCGCTCCGGTCGCAATTGGCATCACGTTCCTGTCGAAGTCGGGCGATTACTGTCGAACCTTCACGCTCGCCGGGCGAGAGGCCATCGCCGGCCTCGCATGCCGCGATCACGACGCGTGGCAGATCGAAACACTCACACGCAGCGAGGCCGCGGCCGCGAGCGGCGGCGCATATCGTCTCGCCGCTTCGCCGATTCCACGGCCCATCCTCGATGCGGTGAGTGCCGCGATGGCGGGCGAGCCGCTCGATGCGAGCGCGGAGGCAGCGGCGCGCACGCGGACGTGGACGCGCCCGTAACGGGCACGCAGCTTGCGCAGACCCGACACGCCCGGTTTCGCGGCCTGGCGCGGCCGTTCACGCCAGCAGGTTGATCGTTGCTGAGCTGCCCCCTACACTAAAAGACTCATCAGCAGATGGGCCGCGATGGAAATTGCAGTGACCGGCGCGGGTATCGTCTGCCCCATCGGCTCGGGCGCGCACGCATATTGGGACGCCATACTCGGCGGCAGGCACGGGTTCACGGCAATTCCCGGCGGCGAGCATCTCCCCGGCAGCAGAATGTGGGCGGCGGTGCCCGACAGTCTCCTCGATGCCCTCGATCTGCCGGCCGAATGGCTGCGCAACGCGGACCGTTTCACCCAATACGCCGTCGCAGCGGCAGCACAGGCGCTGTCAATGGGCGGCCTGCCGAAGCCCCCGCGCGAGACGGCAGTGATCGTCGGCAACACGATGGGCGGTCTGCCGCTGTTCGCCCAAACACAGATGCAGCTCATCGAGGAGCCCCGTCGAGTCACGCCGAAGCTCATGGCGCTCGTCATTCCGAACATGGCCGCCGCGCGCGTCTGTGTCGCGTGGGGTCTGCGCGGGCGGCAGCTCGCAGTGAGCACAGCGTGTGCTTCCTCGCTCGATGCGATCGGGCTTGCCGCACAGTGGATCGAGCGCGGCGAGGTCGAGTGCGCGCTCGCCGGAGGTGTGGAGACGCTGCTCGCTCCGGTCGTATATGCGAGTCTCGAGCGCGCGGGCGCGCTCTCGCAATCGCGGGATCCGCACTGTGCGGCGCGGCCTTTCGACGTGGAGCGCGATGGCTTTGCCATGGGTGATGGTGGCGGCATGCTCCTCCTCGAGAGTGTCAGGCATGCCGAAGCGCGAGGCGCGCGCATCCTCGCCCGCATCCGCGGTTACGCCTCGATGAGCGAGGCACATCATCTCACCTCACCGGAGCCGAGTGGCGAGTACGAGGCCGAGGTGATGCGCGCGGCGCTCTCGGGTACCGGCTGCCTGGTCGAGGTGGTCTTCGCGCACGCGACCGGCACCGTCGTGGGCGACATCGCGGAGCTGCGTGCGATCAACAGCGTATTCGAGGACAGGCAGCCGCTGGTGACGTCCCTTCGCGGCCAGCTCGGGCACTCGATGGCTGCCGCTGGCGTCATGTCGGTCATCGCCGGACTCTACGGGATGCGCGATGGGCTCGTGCCCCCGACGCGCGGCACGCGACGCGTCGAACCCGAGGCGCGCTTCGAGGTGGTGCTCGATTCGCCGCGAGCCGCGCGCTATGACGCCTTTCTCGTCAATGCTTTCGGATTCGGGGGCCAGAACGCCTCGCTCGTGCTCTCCCGATGACCGAGCCGCAAAGCCGGACATCCGCAGACCTCATCGAAAAATAATATGCGCCTCCTGATCCATCCGACGACCCGGCCGCTCGTGAAAGAGCTCACGATTCCGAGCTCGAAGTACCACGCGCATCGCGCGCTCATCCTCGCCTCGCTCGCGCCGGGCCGCAGCGTCATTGCCGGCCTCACGCATGCGAAGCACGTCGAGTACACCCTCGATCTGCTGCGAGCGCTCGGCACCTCGATCCGCACCGACGGCGATTTGTTTATCGTCGATGGAGGGCCCTACCGGCCGGCGCGCTCCGAGCTGTCGGTCGGCAGCTCCGGATCGACGCTTTATTTCATGACCGGCCTCGCGGCGCTCGCCGACCGCCCCGTGACGCTCGTGGGTCAACGCTATTTCCGGCATAGGCCGGTGCAGCCGCTGCTCGATGCGCTCGCACAGATGGGCATTCGCGTTACCTCGAACGACGGCTGTCCCCCGCTTCGGATCGAGAGCGGCAGACCGTCGGGCGGTCGAGTGCGTCTGCCGGGAACGCTGTCGCAATGGCTTTCGGGTCTGCTGCTCATTGCGCCATTCGCATCGCGCGAGACCGTGATCGAAATCGACGGCGAGCTCAACGAGCGGCCGTACGTCGAGCTTACCGTCTCGATGATGCGCCGCTTCGGTCTGGAGGTTGAGACCTCGACCGACTGGCGCCGCTACGTCATTGCGCCGGACCAGCAAGCACGTCCCGCTCGCATCGAGCTGCCGCCGGATATCGGCTCGGCGGCCTTTGGCCTCGCGATCGCCGCGCTCCATCCGTCGGACATCGTGCTGCGCCGCCTCAAGCTGAACGGCGCGAACGATCACCCCGAGGGCGCCTTTCTCGATGTGATTCGCGAGATGGGATTGCCGCTCACGTACGACGAGGCTGCAGGTGGCGTGCGCATCAGTCATGGCGGCATGCGGCTGCGCGCCGTGCGCGTCGACTGCCGCGACACGCCGGATATTCTGCCGATCCTCTCGGCGCTCGCCTCGTTTGCCGAGGGCGAGAGCGTCTTCGAGAACATCGATCACGTCCGGCTCAAGGAATCGGATCGCGTCGCCGCGATGCTGCAATTGAATCGCATGGGAGCCGATGCTCGCGTGGAGGGCTCCCGGCTGGTGATCCGCGGTGTCTCGGCCCTGAAGGGCGCGATGCTTTCCTCCTACAACGATCATCGTGTTTTGATGTCGCTCGCGGTTGCCGCGACCCGCGCCTGCGGGGATACGCTCCTCACTTATCCACACGCGTACCGCATTTCCTATCCGGAGTTCCTCGTCGCGATGAATCACATCGGCGCTTCGATGGAGTGCGTCGATTGAAGGAGCGACTCATCGACTGCGTCGCCGAGTGCGCGCGCGAGCATCCGGAGGAGCCCGCGATCGTCGCGCTCGCCCCTGCGGGCGCCGGTGGTGTGTGGTCCTGGGAGAGGCTGTGGCGCGAATCCGGACGCATCGCGACACTGCTCCTCGCGCTCGGCGTGCGGCCTGGCGAGCGAGTCGCTTACCAGCTCCCGAACCGGGCAGAATTCGTCGCGATCACACTCGGTGCCCTGCGCATCGGAGCGATCTGCTGTCCCCTCATGCCGATCTTTCGCGAGCGCGAGCTCGCTTTCGCGCTCGCCCGCTCCGGAGCGCGCGTTCTGTTCGTGCTCGAGGAGCATCGCGGGCGTCGCCCGAGCGTGGAGGTCGCCTCGCTCGCGCCCCGACTCGAACACCTCGAGCACACGATCGTCATCGAGCGGCTCGAGGAACGTCTCGAGAGGCTCGTGACCGATGTACGGACGCTCGATGCGTGCCGACCCGCCCCCGACGCACTCGCACAGCTGCTCTTCACTTCGGGTACTTCCGGTACCCCGAAGGGCGTGCTGCACCGGCAGGACACGCTGATGCACGCAGTGCGGCTCGAGATCGAGCATCTCGGCCTCACGAGCCGCGACCGTATCTACGTCCCCTCACCGCTTGCGCATCAGACGGGCTTTCTCTACGGCATGTGGCTCGCACTCTCCCTCGGTGTGGTGCAGGTCCTGCAGGAGCATTGGGAGCCCCGCCGCGCGCTCGAGGGCATGCGCGAATGGAAGACCTCGTTCGTTCAGGCCGCGACGCCGTTCCTGCACGATCTCGTGCAGGCCGTGGAGAGCGGCGCCGAGCCGCCGCGAGGCCTTAGAATTTTCGTCCCGACCGGAGCGGCCGTGCCGCGCGAGCTCGCGCGCCGCGCCGTTCAGACGCTGCGCACCGCCGTATGCGGCGCGTTCGGCACGACCGAAGGATGCCTCGCGACACTCGCCTCGCCCGCGGACCCGCCGGAGCAAGCCTGGGGGAGCGACGGTCGGGCGCTGCCCTCGATTCGGATCCGCGTGCGCGACGAGGCGGGTCGCGAGCTTCCCCACGGAGCCGAAGGACACTTCGAGATCGCCTCCCCGACGCAGTTCGCAGGATACCTGGACGACCCCCGCGCAACGGCTGACGCCTACACCGCCGACGGCTGGTACCGTACGGGCGATCTCGCGGTCATAGACGAAGCCGGCTACCTGCGAGTGACGGGTCGCGTGAAGGACGTGATCAACCGCGGTGGCGAGAAGATCCCGGTCGCGGATATCGAGCAGCTGCTCTATCAACACGCCGCGGTGCGCGAGGCGGCGATCGTCGCCATGCCGGACCCGCGCCTCGGGGAGCGCGCCTGCGCCTTTATCGCGCCGCGCGCCGGTTGCGCGCTCGATCTCACCTCGCTCAGAATTTTCCTGGACGAGCGCCGGGTCGCGAAACAATACTGGCCCGAGCGTCTGGAGCTGCTGGAGGAGCTGCCGAAAACGGCCTCCGGCAAGATCCAGAAATACGTTCTGCGCGATCGCGCGCGGCTGCTGTGCGAGGTTCGCGAAGGAGCGGATGCATGAGCGCGAGTGCATCGATGAGTGCCGCGGAGTTCGCCGCGCTCAAAGGCGAGGTGGAGAGGTACATTCGCGGCCCCGGCGAGCGTTGGGCCGAGCGCATCGAGCGTGAGCACGCAGTGCCACTTGCCCTCTGGGACGAGCTGCGCGAGCGGGGCTTGCTCGATCTCGCGGCGCCCCGCGAGCTCGGCGGCCGGGGCATCCCTTTCGGCCGCTATCTCGAGCTCATGGAAATCGTCGCAATGTCGCACGCGGCGGTGCGGATGATCGTGCACGTCGTGAACGGCATCTGGCGCGCGCTCGACCGATATGCGACTCCAGAGCAGCGCGAGCGCTTCGTGAAGCCGACGGTCACGGGCCGGATCAAAGTGGCCTTCACGCTCACCGAGCCCGGGGCCGGAACCGGCGCGGATCTGCGCTGCGCCGTCGAGCGGCGCGGGGATACGTACTATTTGAGCGGTGAGAAGCATCTCATCACTTTCGGCTCGATCTGCGACTATTGGCTGCTGTTTGCGCGCCTCGCCGGCACGAGCGGCGCGGACGGAACGGTTGCGCTGATGGTGCCGAGAGACGTCGCGCACGCCTCGGTCGAGCGGATGCCCGAATCGATGGGTGTGCGGGGCAGCGATCACGCGCGCCTGCGCTTCGATGGCGCACCGGTACCCGTGGCGAATCGCCTCGGGGCCGAAGGCCAGGGGCTCGATGTGGCTCTCGGCGGCTTCCTCGCTCCGAGCCGCATCTCGGTCGCCATGAGCTGCGTGGGCCTCGCACGGCGCGCCTTCGAGCTCGCCGTCGACCGCGCGCGCACGCGCGAGACTTTCGGCAAGCCACTCTATCGTCGGCAAGCGATTGCGTTCATGACCGCCGAGATGGCGACCGACCTCGAAGCGGCACGCGAGCTCACGCTGCACGCGGCGCGCGAATGGGAGAGCGGCGGACCCGAGGCGCAGAAGCTCTCCTCGATGGCCAAGCTCTTTGCCACCTCCATGCTGCAGCGCGTGACCGATCAGGCGCTGCAGATTCACGGGGGAATCGGCTACTGGGAGCCGCACCCCATCGAACGCATCTATCGGGATGCGCGCGCACAGCGTTTCGAGGAAGGCACCAACGAGATCCAGAAAACGGTGATCGCGCGCGAGATATTCTCGTCCAAGCGCGCCGACGGAGCTGGCTGAACACGAGGCCCCGAATGAAGCACGCCGACAAGATTGCACTTATCACCGGCGGTACCCGCGGGATCGGCAGAACGCTCGCACTGACGCTCGCCCGCGAGGGCGCGACCCTGGTGCTCAATTACAAGCAGAACGAGTCGGCCGCCCGGGAGACGCTCGGCGCGATCGAGGCGGTCGGTGCGGGCGCGAGCCTCATCAAGGCCGATCTCGAGGACCCTGCGCAGATCGATGGTCTGTTCGAGGAGGTCAAGCGCCGCCATGGGCGGCTCGATTACTTCGTCTCGAACGCCGCAGCCAGCGCTTTCAAACGCATCCTCGATCTCAATGCTCGCAACCTCGATCGCACCTTTGCGCTCAATGTGCGAGCGTTCGTCCTCGGCGCGATCCGCGCCGTGCCCCTCATGCGCCGCGGCGGCCGCATCGCCGTGATGTCGAGCTATGGCAGCGCTCGAGCCTACCCGACGTACGCCAATCTCGGCGCCGCGAAGGCTGCGATCGAGGCGTGGGTGCGCTACATGGCGCTCGAATTCGCACCGTACGGAATCAACGTCAATGCCGTGAGCGGCGGTCTCATCCAGACGGATTCCCTCGAGTATTTCTACGGCAAGGTGCCGGGCATGCCGCCGATCGACACGGTGCTCGCGAAGACTCCGAAGGGGCGCGCTGGGACGGCGCAGGAAATGGCAGACGTCGCGGCGTTTCTGCTCTCGCGGGAGTCCGAATACATCACGGGCCAGACGCTCGTGGTGGACGGCGGCCTCTCGCTCACGGCACCGCCGTTTTACGCCGACGCCTCTGCGCCGCTCACGCTACCTCCGCATCCGGGCGGATGAGCCCGCTCGCAATCCGCGCTGAAACGCCGCGCCGCTGGGCGACCGCGCGGCCGGGGACCTTCCGAACATGACGGCCGCCTCGCTCGTACATGCGTTCCGCCCGGGACGCATCGGCCCCCTCGAGCTTCCCCACCGTATCATCATGGGCTCGATGCATCTCGGCATCGAGTCCGAGCCCGATGGCGCGGCGCTCGCCGCCTTCTATGTCGAGCGCGCAGCGGGCGGCGCAGCGCTGATCGTCACGGGCGGCGCCGCCGTGAGCCGCGTGGGTGCCGGTGGGCGGCATTACTGCTTCGTGAACGAGGCGCCCGAGACCCCGAAGCTGCGCCGCATCGCGAGCGCCGTCCACGAAGCCGGTGGCCGTATCGCTCTGCAGCTGTTCCACGCGGGACGCTACGGCTCGCACGAGTACTTCGGCCTGCAGCCGCTCGCACCCTCGGCCGTGCCGAGCCGCTTCTCGAAATCCGCTCCGCGCGCGATGTCCGCGGCGGACATCGCCGAGACTCTGGCCGATTTTGCGCGGGGTGCGCGCAGCGCCCGCGAGCTCGGCTTCGACGCCGTAGAGATCATGGGCTCGGAGGGCTATCTCCTCGATCAGTTCCTCTCCCCGCTCACGAATCAGCGAGACGATGAATGGGGTGGGGATTTCGAGCGCCGCACCCGCTTTGCGCTCGCACTCGTGCGCGCCGTCCGCGAGACCGTCGGGTCCGACTACGCCGTGATCTATCGGATGTCGGGCACGGACTTAATGCCGGGAAGCACGAGCGACGAGGAGAGCGTCGCCTTCGCACGCGCGCTCGCCGCCCACGGCGTCGACGCATTCGACCTGGGGATCGGCTGGCACGAGTCCTCCACGCCGACCGTTCAATACACCGTCGCGCCCGGTACGTGGCTGCCGTACGCCCGCCGCATCCGCGAGGCTGTCGGGCCTCTACCGGTCATCGCAAGCACGCGCATCCACTCGCTCGAGCTCGCCGAGCACGCCCTCGCGAGCGGTCAGGCGGATTTCGTCGCACTCGCGCGCCCGTTCCTCGCCGATCCCCAGCTCGTCGCGAAAGCGCGTGCCGGCTGGGCCGAGACGATCAACCCGTGCATCGCATGCAATCAGGCGTGCATCGATCGATCGCTGCGCGATCAGCGCGTCTCGTGCATGGTCAATCCGCGCGCAGGATACGAGGAGGAGCTACGCGAGCCGCCGCTGCGGTCGGACCCCCGTCCTGCGCCGCCGCTGCGCGAGCCACCGCTGCGCGCCGCGCGCCGGGCATTCGCCGTGATCGGCGGCGGACCCGCGGGGCTCGAGGCTGCGCGCGTCCTCGCGGCGTTCGGCCATCGCGTCGTGCTCTACGAAGCCGAGTCGGGCCTCGGAGGACAATTCCGCCTGGCGTGCCGCATTCCCGGCAAGGAGGACTTCGCCCGCACGATCGAGTACTTCGAGCACGAGCTGCACGCGCTCGAAGTCGATATCCGCCTGCAGTGTCGGATCGGGAACGACGCAGCGGCGATGCTCGAGTCGTTCGATGGCGTGATCGTCGCGAGCGGCGTCGCGCCTCGGCCGATCCAGCTGCCCGGCGCCGAGCTGCCGCTCGTGCGCGCCTATCCCGACGCTGTGCTCGATGCCGTAGAGGATCCGATTGCGATCATCGGCGCGGGCGGCGTCGGTGTCGATGTGGCCCACCTGTACAGCCATCACGGTCGGCGTGTGACGCTCATGTGTCGCGGCAATGTCGTCGGCGAGCACATCGGCCGCTCGACGCGCTGGGTGTTGCTGCGCGCTCTGCGCGAGCGGGGTGTTGCGATCCTGACAGGCATCTCGTACGAGCGCATCGCACCTGAGGGTATTTGGATTCGCGAGCGCGAGGGAGCGCCTCGGCTGATCGAGGCACGGACCATCGTCGTCGCGGCGGGACAGGAAAGCCGCGACCCATTCAGCGCCGCGCTCGAGCGCCGCGGTATACGTGTTCGAGTCGTAGGCGGCGCTCGGACGGCCGCGGAGCTCGATGCGGTGCGGGCATTCCGCGAGGGCGCACTCGCCGCGCGCGAGCTCGCGGACGCTTCGAGGCGCTGACAGCGCCGTGCATCAGACGCTCGCTTTCAGTCAGCCCTCGGCGGTTGAGTCGCCCAGCCGCTGTATGCGGCGGACCTCGGCCCAGAACTCCGTCACGTCTACACGGCCTGCGGCAGTCAGCGTGTCCGGGGGAATGACGCGCACGAACCTACCGGACCAGTCTTCCGCGTACTCCCAGTCGACGAAAAGCAGGCAAGGATTGCCCTCGAGGATGCAGTACTCGACTCGCTCGGTCATCGGCTCGCCGATCCGCTCGACGATGGGCTTGTCCGGCGGCATGCAGCACAGGTCGAGAGCGCTCGGCATGGAGGCACCTCCGCAGGCAAATAAGCCCGGCTAGGTCCCAGCGATTTTGCGCCCGGAGCATCGGAGCGAACAAGGGCGTGAGCGACCTCGCTCGGAGCGAAAGCCGAGGCGCTCGCGCAGGACGTGCGCGCACTCGTACGGCAGGCGAACCGGCCGGGGCCAAACGGGCATGAGCCGCGCGCGAGCGCACACCATGAGCGGCGGCTCTCGCTGGTCACACCGCGTGATGCAAACGAGCGATGCGCTCGATCTCGAGCCCGGGGTGTTCACGAAGCGAAGCGCCCGCGAGATCG
>DATNFW010000075.1:0-30223 GCA_035606175.1 Steroidobacteraceae bacterium
TGCTCGAAAGTCAGATTTGCCGGCATCGGCGCGATCGACCCTCGTGCGCGGCGGACCACGTACTCTGCGAAGGCGCCGTCGGCGCCGCCGAACACGCGATCGCCCGGCTTGAAGCGCGTGACGCCCCGGCCGACCGCTTCGACCGTTCCTGCGAAATCGGTGCCGAGCCGCACCTCGTGCGGAGCGCCCATGCCGAGTTGGGCTCGGATCAAATAGGGCTCGCCGCTCACGTAATGCCAGTCGAGCGGATTGACGGATGCGGCGTGCACTCTGATCAGGACCTGACCGTTCGCAGCGGACGGCTTCGCCGTTTGCTCGAGCTTCACTACGTCGGGCGAGCCGTAGCAGCGATACGCGATGGCACGCATGGACCGAGCGCCCGCAGGCGCGGGCGGTGCGATGCCGCACGGCGAGTCGTAACTCATCGCAAACGCAAGCACCGCCACGCAGGCGATGAGCACCAGCAGGATGCTCACCAGCACCTTGATCGTTCGGCTCATTTGTTATTCTCCGCCCGCGGCCCCCGTGCTCGAGCGCTTAACCGGGCCCGCTTGTCTGCTCCGGGATCGCCGGCTGGCGGCTCTTCGCGAGCACGCCGAGATAGTACGAGATGTAATAGCCGACGAGCGTTCCGAATATCGCGAGCGTCAGCGGGCTTCTTTGAAACGCGTAGGGGTTCTGATAAGCGTAAGAGCCTGGATCTCCGTATGGCGCGGCAGGTGCAAAAGGATTCGGGCCGGGTGCGCCGAGGCCGGCTCCGGAAAATCCATGCGCTCCGGAGTACAAAACCACGAATCGATAGAGCACCCGGCCGACGAGCAGCGCGACCACGATGAGGCCGATGTACGCGTGGGGCGTGTAGAAGCGCCCCTCGGCGGTGGCCTCGAAGCGCGTGTATTTGAGACCCACCCAGCCGAGCACCGCCCCGCAGCAGGCGCCGGCGAGCAGCGCACCGAGCGACTCCTGGCTGCGTGCGGAGAAGACGAGCACGAGCGCGCCGACGACTGCGAGAAATCCGATGCGGCTCCAGAGTCGCCCCGGCTGCAGCGTCTGGCGGCCGATGAAGCGGCGGGCGCGCCGGTAGAGTCCCCAGATGACGAGCGCTGCGATCAGAACCGGCGTGATGAACCGAGGGTCCATGGCTGTCGTGCCTCCACAGAGCTGGCGATCAGGTCATTCCGCGCCCGGCAAATGCGGCGGCGCGGCCGGCGCCGCGTCCCAGGGCACCTTTCGGGAGTCCGGGCCGCGCAAGGGCGGGCCCGCCATCCACCGCGGGACCTGCGAACTGCGCGTTGTAGAGCTCGTGGTACGCGCCCCGGCTTGCGAGCAGCTGCTCGTGGGTGCCTTGCTCGACGATCCGTCCTTCGCGCATGACGAGGATCAGGTCGGCATCGCGGATCGTCGAGAGCCGGTGTGCGATGACGAAGCTCGTGCGGTTCGAGCGCAATGCGGCCATGGCGTGTTGCACAAGCGCTTCCGTGCGGGTGTCTACCGAGCTCGTCGCCTCATCGAGAATGAGCAGGGCGGGCTTCGTGAGGAACGCGCGCGCGATCGTGATGAGCTGTTTCTGCCCCGCACTCAGATTGCTCGACTCCTCGTCGATGACGGTGTCGTAACCCGCCGGGAGACTGCGTACGAAGCGGTCCACGAAGGTCGCCTGCGCCGCTTCGAGCAGCTCCGCATCGGTTGCATCCGGCCGCCCGTAGCGGATGTTGTCGCGGATCGTGCCGCTGAAGAGCCATGCATCCTGCAGCACCATTCCAATGCGCGAGCGTAGCTCGTCGCGGCGCATCGTTGCGATGTCGACGCCGTCGAGGGTGATGCGCCCGGAATCCAGCTCGTAGAAACGCATGATGAGATTGACGAGCGTCGTCTTGCCGGCGCCCGTCGGGCCGACGATCGCGATCGTGTGCCCGGGCTCGGCGACGAGGGAGAGGTCCTCGATCAGGGGCTTGTCCGGCTCGTAGCGGAAGGAGACGTGCTCGAATTCCACGCGGCCGCTCAATGAGCGCGCGTGCGCAGGGGCGGCGGGCTCGGCGCTCTGCTCTTTGGCATCGAGCAGATCGAAGACTCGCTCGGCCGATGCGACCCCCGACTGCAGACTGTTCGCCATGGAGGCGACCTGGGTGAGGGGACGCGTGAACTGGCGGGAATATTGGATGAAGGCCTGGACGGCCCCGAGCGTCATGCCGCCCGTGGCGACGCGCAGCCCACCGATGACGGCGATCAGCACGTAGTTCACGTTACCGATGAACTGGACCGCCGGCATGATGGTGCCCGAGATGAACTGGGCTCCGAAGCTCGCCTCGTACAGCTGCTCGTTCTTCTCGTCGAAGCGCCGCTCGACTTCGCGGTGGCGGCCGAAGACCTTGACGAGCTCGTGCCCGGTGAACGCCTCCTCGATGAGCCCGTTCAACGCGCCCGTATGCGTCCACTGCGCGATGAACTTGCCCTGGGAGCGCTTGCCGATGAATTTGGTGACGTACATCGCGGCCGGAATCGTCACCAGGGCGACGAGCGCGAGGAGCGGCGAGATCACGAACATCATCGCGACGACGCCAATCACCGTGAGGAGCGAGGTCAGCAACTGGCTGATCGTCTGCTGCAGGCTCTGCGAGATGTTGCTGATGTCGTTCGTCACGCGGCTCAGAAGCTCCCCGCGTTGCTGGCGGTCGAAGTAGCTGAGCGGCAGGCGGTGGATCTTTTCCTCGACGTCGGCTCTCAAACGGAGTACGACGGCGAGCACGACGTCGTTGAGCAGGTAACCCTGTGCCCAGAGGAAGGCGCTCGAGGCGAGGTAGAGCGCGACGACCCAAAGCAGCGTCAGTCCCAATGCGTGGAAATCGATGCCGGCGCCGGGTGCGAGCTGCATGTGGGCGAGCATCTCCGCGAGATGGTTGTTGCCCGAGGCCCGCGCCGATGCGACGGCCTGCTGCGGGGTCGAGCCGGGCGCGAGGTGCTTGCTCACGACGCCGGAGAAGATGATGTCGGTCGCCTGCCCGATGAATACGGGCCCGATCGAGGAGAGCGCGACGCTCGCGACGCCGAAGATCACAACGGCGGTCATGCGAACGCGCTCCGGGCGTAGCAGTCCGAGAAGCCGCCGCGTCGAGGGCCAGAAATTCATCGACTTTTCGGTCGGCACACCGACCTGCATCCAAGGCGGTCCGCCCCGGCCCGCCGGCTGTCCGGCGGGGGGCAGCCGCTTGGGCATGACATTCGAGCCGGGGCCGCTCGGCGGCGCGGCCTCGTTGGGCGATACGGCGCCCGGGCGTCGCGAGTCGTTCACGCCGCCTCCTGCGCCGAAAGCTGCGATGCCACGATCTCGGCGTACGTGGGACAGGTCGCGAGCAGCTCCTTGTGGTGTCCCAGCCCGACGAAGGTGCCGTTGTCGAGCACGGCGATTTGATCGGCGTCCATGATCGTCGAAACGCGCTGCGCGACGATCACCACCGCGGCATCGCGTGTGACGGGGCGCAGCGCAGCCCGCAGCCGCGCGTCGGTGCCGAGGTCGAGTGCCGAGAAGGATTCGTCGAAGAGATAGATCTCGGGGCGGCGGACGAGCGCGCGCGCGATCGCGAGCCGCTGGCGCTGCCCCCCCGAGACGTTCGTGCCTCCCTGCGCGATCGGAGCCTCGAGCCCTCCGGGCATCGACTCGACGAAGTCGCGCGCCTGCGCGACCGTGAGCGCCTCCCACAGCTCCGCATCGGTCGCATCGGGGTTCCCGTAGCGCAGATTGCTCCCGACCGTGCCCGAGAAGAGATACGCCTGCTGAGGCACGAAGCCGATGCGCGTCCAAAGCAGATCGGGATCGAGCCGGCGTACGTCGACGCCGTCGACGAGAACCGTGCCTTGAGTCGCATCGAACAACCGCGGGATGAGCGAGACGAGCGTGCTCTTGCCCACACCCGTGCTGCCGATGATCGCGAGGGTTTGGCCCGCCGTCACGCGAAAGGAAATGTCCCGGAGCACCGGATCGCTCGCGCCCGGATACTGGAATCGCACCGAGCGCATCTCCAGTTCGGCGCGCGCGGAGACCGCTCTCACCGGGTCGCGCGGCGGCGCGACGGAGGATTCCGTGTCGAGCACCTCGTTGATGCGATCCGCGCACACTGCCGCGCGCGGGATCATCATCACCATGAACGTGGCCATCATGACGGACATCAGGATCAGCGTGAGGTAGACCAGGAACGCGGTGAGCGCGCCGATCTGCATCTGACCCGCATCGATTCGCAGGCCGCCGAACCAGAGCACCGCCGCGTTCGAGCCCTGGAGGAGCAGAATGAGGAACGGGAAAATGAGCACCATGAGACGGCCGGCCCTGAGCCCGGTGTCGTTGAGCTCGATGTTCGCCGTCTCGAAACGTCGCGTCTCGACGGGCTCGCGAACGAACGCCCGCACGACGCGGATGCCGCCGATCTGCTCCCGGAGAATCCGGTTCACGACGTCGATCCGGGTCTGCATGAGCCGGAACTGCGGAACCATGCGCGTGATGATGATCCCGATGACGACCGCGAGGATCGGAACGCAGACGCCCAGCAACCACGAGAGGCCCACGTCCTCGTGAAGCGCCATGATGATGCCGCCGATGCCCATGATCGGCGCCGTGATCATCATCGTGGAAGTCATGGCGACGAGCATCTGCACCTGCTGAACGTCGTTTGTATTGCGAGTGATCAGCGACGGAGCGCCGAATTTCGCAGCCTCCCGGCCCGAGAAGGCCATGACGCGCCGGAAAATCGCCGCCCTCAGGTCGCGTCCGACGCACATCGAGGCGCGCGAGCCGTAATACGTCGCTGCGACGGCGCACGCGATCTGCACGAGACTGATGATCAACATCCACCCGCCGGTGCGCAGGATGTAGCCCGTGTCCCCCTTGACGATGCCGTAATCGATGATGTCGGCGTTGAGGTTGGGCAGATAGAGCGAGGCGATGGTGCTGAACAGTTGCAGCACCATCACCCAGATCAGCTGGCGAGTGTAGGGCCTGAGACTGGCGCGGAGCAGGCGAATCATTTCAGCGTTCCCTTCGCAGTCCGTGGAGTGCCACGCGTGCGGACGCCATCGAGAATGACCTCGACGATCTCTTCCGGCGTGAGCGGCTTGCCGTTGGTGATGCCGGGGTGCGACCCCGAGAAGAGCAGCAAGTGAAGCAGCCGCGCCGCCTCGGCAGGCGGGACTCTGAGAAGCGCCCGGTCGGGCTCGATGAGCCGCGAGATCGCTGCCGCGATGGCCACGGAGGGACGCGGGCGCCGGCCGGGAGGGTTCTTCCCCGTCGGCCAGCTCCCGCGCAGGGCCATCATGAGGTCGATGACCTTGCCGAGCCACGCCTGAACGATGCGGGCAATCTCGATGAGTCGTGCCTCGAGCGCGAGGGAACCGTCGATCCGCTCGAGAGCGGCGACCACCGGCGCGGGATCGAAGGCTGCATCGATCGCTGTGCGCACGAGGGTTTCCTTGTCGGGAAAGACGCGGAAAATGGTGCCCTCCGCGACGGCGGCCGCCTGCGCGATCTGGCGGGTGCTCACGTCGAGGCCGTGTTTGCGGATGAGTGGCAGGGTCGCCGCGATGAGGGCCGCCCGGCGCGCAGCGGGCGGCAGCGGCCGGGCGCGCCGGCTCGTCGCTCCCGCCGCATGGGGAGCGGAGTGGGAGGGCAAAGGGGAGTGAAGCACGGCCGCAGTGTACCACGAATGAGTGAGGACTCACTCATTGGCGGGTATTCGCGGGCAGGTGTTCGCGGGCGGTGAGAGCGGAGCGCGTAGGGCGGTCCGCCTTTCAGTACAGCGTCCGCTTCATCAGGCTCTCGATGAGAGAGAGGTCGGGTCCGCGATCGCCGATGTTCCCCACGATGCGTCCCGCAGGCAGTCGCACCCGGCGCACTCGGCCGCTTTTCGCACGGATTTCCACGACCACCCCCGTGTCGCTCGCCCGGTCGAGCGTCGGGTCGAACTCATGCACGGCGCCCGTGCACTCATCGAGGATGAACGTCGGCACGTGCCAGAAGAAGGCGGAGATCAGGTCCTGTGGAGAGAAGTACTGCGGAAAATATTCCCGCGGCTTGCACGGATGGGTGTGATAGAGCGCAACGAGCATGTCGCCGGGTGCGGTCTGCTTCGAGGGGTCCATCTCGACGGCGTCCACCTTCTTCAACGTCCGCGGGAACTCGGAGTAGCCGAGCTCCCCGCTGCGCCGAATGAGAATTCCGGAGTATTCCCACCGATAGCCGTTCGGAGCATAGAAGGCCCACCTGAGAGCACGCACGGCCGTCGCCTGAATGGTGTCGGCCAAAAAGGCCGAATCTAGCGCCGCGGTCGGCTGCATTGCCACCGAGCGCGCGGTGAGTGCCGCTTGCGAGGCAGCAGGTCGCGCGGACGCGGAGAGCGTCGGCAGCGGCTGCGCCGCGAGCGTCCGCTCGTTCGATTGCAGCGGCAATGCCGAGAGCGAGAGCGTGGTGAGCCAGAGCAGCGCACCCCGGATGCCGATCGTTGTCCATATACGACCCATGCGTGAGGTTCTCGGCCGGACAGGCTTGCGACTTTAGGTGAGGAGGCACGGCGACGCGAGACTGCAGTCACGCTTATGGCGGCCGAGCGCTCTGGGCCATGCGGGCAATGTGGGCCGCGATGCGGCGCGCTTCGTATCCGACCTCGCGGAACATACCGGTCGGTGTGACCGTAAACCCGCAAAAGTAGAGCCCGTTCGTGCTTTCGACACGGCTGCGAGGCCACGTCGCACCCGCCCGTCCGTCGGAGTCCGCGGGCTCGCAATCCAGGCTCGGGTCCAGAAAGCGCGCGACGCCCGGGCGAAAGCCCGTCGCCGCGACGATTGCATCGAACTCGCCGCGGACGCCGCCCGCGAAGGTCACTTCATGCTCGGCGATAGAACGGATGTCGGGTCGGATTTGGATGTGACCTCGCCGGATCAGCTCGAGGGTGCCGATGTCGATGAGCGGAATGCGTGCATGCACCCGGATTTGAGTCATCGGGCTCACCCTGGCGCGCGTCAGTCCGAAGCGGCCGATGTCGCCGGTCGCGAGCCGGGATATCCCCGGCGCCAGTGCATCGGCGAGACGTGTGGGGACTCTGCTCAATAACAAAGAGACGCTCGAGATCGGGATGCCGAGAATATCGCGCGGAACGATGTTTACCGGGCTGCGTACCGCCATCGTCGGGTGCGCTCCGTGCTCGTGCAAGTCGATGGCGATCTCGCCGGCGCTGTTACCGAACCCGACGACGAGCACACGCTTGCCGCGAAAGGGCTCGCCGTTGCGATACTCGAGGCTGTGGAGGATCTGCCCTCGGAAGCGCTCCTCCCCGGGCCAAGCGGGCATCCACGGAATCGCATTCATGCCGGTCGCAACGACTACCGTGCGTGAGCGATAGAGACCGGTCGAAGTCTTCGCGATCCACTCACCGTCTCTCGGCTGCAGGCTCACCACCTCCTCGCCGAGATGCGGCACGATCCCGAACCGCCGAGCGTACGCCTCGAGATAGCCGACCATCTGATCGCGCGAAGGATAACGTGGTGTACCGGCGGGGAATGCGAGCCCGGGCAGCGATGAGTGGCGCGCCGCGGTATGCAGGTGCAGTCGGTCGTAGTGACGGCGCCAGCCCGCAGCGACGGCGGCGCCGCGCTCGATCACGATGGAAGGAACGCCGCGTCCTTTCAAACATGCCGCCACCGCAAGTCCTGCCGGGCCGGCACCGATGACGAGCGCGGGAGCGTGCGGCTCCATCTTGAGATGACGTGCCAATGCCCCTAATGCTTGGAGGCGAGTGCCCCCTCGATCCAGGCATCGAGTGCGCCGGCCGGCATCGCCCCGCTCTGGCGCGCAAGCTCGCGGCCGGCCCGGAACAGGATCAGTGTCGGAATCGCCTGGATGCGGAAGCGGGCGGCGAGGGCCGGCTCGGCTTCGGTGTCGACTTTGCCGATGCGCACTCGGGGCTCATAGCGGGCAGCGGCGGCTTCGAGCACCGGAGCCATCATGTGGCATGGGCCGCACCACTCGGCCCAGAAATCGACGAGCAGCGGCAGCTCGGCACCGGCGTGGCGTTCGAAGCTCGCCGCATCGAGGGCGAGCGGCGCGCCCGTGAAAAGCGGGCGATGACAGCGCCCGCACCGGGCACCCTCGGATAAGCGCTCGGCGGGAACGCGGTTCTGCGTGTGACAGTGCGGACACGCGACCGTCAGTAAGGACGATGACATGGCCCGTCTCGCGAGAGCGGTATGACTGTGCGGTCGTTCGCGCCCGCGCAACGCATATTCTGCCAGATCCGCAACCGTCGGGATTCGTCCAAGCGGGGCAGTTGGGACTTCCTAGCGCGTCCCTACTTCGAGCTCACGAACACGAGCCTCGTCGCATCCGGCCGCCCCTCCGTGAGGCTGCCCATGTTGGCGAACAGCTTGCGCGCGAATTGTCCGTGCGCGCGCACCGCTGCCGCATCCTTGTAGTGCTCGATCACGACGTATGTCTGCGGGTCCTGAGCCGTGCGGTACAGGTCGTATTGCACGTTGCCGGGCTCGTGCTCGCGGACGCTGGCTTCTACTGCGCGGAACATTTTCTCAAACGCGGCGTTCTCGCCGGCCTTCACTTTGAACTTCACGACGAAGCACGTCGGCGCGGGCCCGTTACTGGAGGCCGGCGCGGACGGATTCTGCGCCGGCGCCTGTGCATGCGCGCCGGAGAGCCAGGCGGCGGACGAGAGAGCGAGCGAGATCGCGAGAGGCGCGCAGAGACGGCGGTAGTTCATGAAGAATCTCCCCTGTTTGGTGGCCGCGCGAGGATCTGCGCTCGAGTGCTGCAATGTCAATAGATCACCGAGTCAATAGATCACCGATGGCAACCACGCGCCCTCGGGCTGGTTGTAAAGACCGATCGCCATCAGAGTCATCGTCTGGGTGATGCGAAGTCCCTCACCGAGGCACCAGCGCAGCAGCGCTGCATTGCGCGTTGGGACGAGAAATCCCGGACCCTCGAACGACACTGCGGAACCGATGAGGGCTTTCAAGTCGTCGTTTGTCTCAGCGAGCGCATGGCCCGCGAATCCGATGGATGTCGTGTATCCCGTCACCCGGTGATCGCGTTCCACGACTCGGGCGGAGCCCTGCGAGATGGCGTCGGTGAGCTCACCGCCGCGGTCGTGACCGTGCACGCGCACGGAGAGTTCGTTGCACGCGGCAAGATCGCTCGGCTGCGCGGCTCGCACCTCATACCCCGGCGAGACCTTGCCGAGCGCGCGCCCCTGAATCAACGCGAGCTGCTCGCGCGGCTGGAATCCGAGCTTCAGATAAAGCGCGAGCGAGCGGTTGTGATAGCCCGCCTGTACGAGCCGTATGCCCGCAAATCCGCGCTCCTGCGAGCGGCTCATCACCGCTTCCATGAGGGCGCGGCCGGCGCCGTCGTTCTGCACGGCGGGATCGATCGTGATCGGCCCGACGCCGCTCACGGGGTTTCTCTCGTCGAGGAAGTTGCTGCCGATGATCTTGCCGTCCATCTCGGCCACGACGCCGTAGAAGCGCTCGTGTCGCAGAAACGCGGCGAGCGTGCCGGTTGCCACTTCGGTACTCGGAAAGTCCGGGAGAAAATTGTGTGCCTCGGCGATCGCCTTGAACGCCCGATAACAAATCTCGCCGGCCGCGGAAGCATCCGCCGGCCGTGCTTGCCGCAGTTGGAATGACATCGTCTGGCCTCCCTCCCGGTGCTCGGGCTCGGGCCCGGGCCCGAGTCGACAAATAGTACCCCCGCGGCCTGCACCTCGCGCGCCCGCGGCCGCTGGGGCATCATGGCCGCGCCATGAGCGCTCTCCTCGACATCCTCGCGCGCGTGCCGGTCGTTCCCGTGTTGGTGGTCGAGGATGCAGCGCAGGCAGCACCGCTCGCGCGGGCGCTCGTTGCAGGCGGCCTCGACGTTCTCGAGGTAACGCTGCGCACGCCCGCGGCGCTGCGGGTGATCGAGGCAATGCGCGCGGCGGTTCCGGATGCAACCATCGGCGCCGGAACGCTCACGCGGCCTGCGGACTTCCGTGATGCGGCGGCGGCCGGCGCGCACTTCGCGGTCACTCCGGGGTTCGATCCGGCGCTCGGCGAGGCCGCATCTCGTGCGGGCCTCCCGCTGCTGCCCGGGGTCATGACACCTTCGGAAATTCTGGGCGCCCGCGCTGCCGGTCACGCGGCGCTCAAATTCTTCCCGGCAGAGCCTGCGGGGGGCGCGGCGATGTTGCGCGCGCTCGCAGGTCCGTTCCCCGGGGTGCAGTTCTGCCCGACCGGCGGCATCACGCGCGAGCGGGCTCCGCAGTATCTCGAGCTCGGCAACGTGGTGTGCGTCGGCGGTTCGTGGCTTGCGCCGCGCGTGCTCATCGAGCAGGGAGACTGGCGGGCGATCGAGCAGCTCGCGCGCGAGGCCGCTGCGCTCTCGCCGCGGAACCAAATGGCTCGAGCGGCACTTTAATTGCTGGATGGCTCGAACGCCGGGTCGTAGACGTATAGCATCACGAGGAGATGACACATGGCCGACACCCTGTCCGTTGGCGGATCAAATGGAGAGCAGGCTCGGGCTGAGACGCAGAAAGCGACCGAGCATCTCAAGTCCGCAGGTCGCGCGGCGACCGACACCCTTCGCGACAATGCCGCCGCCGCTGCGGAGGCCGCTCGCACCAGCGCTCGCGGCGCAGGCGATTGGGCGCGCTCGCGGTTCGAGGACTTGCAAGGCCGGGTCGAGGAGCGGCCGCAGACTGCAGCGCTATGGGCGCTCGGTATCGGAATCGTGACGGGGTTCCTGCTCGGCACGCTGCTCCGGGGCGGCGGGGACTGAGCGAGGCTCCCGGCCCGAGCAGTTCGAGCTCGAGCCGTGACGATTCGATGACACATTGCGGGCGCCGGCATGCTCTGCTGGCGCGATGGTTCGCATTGGGATCGTCGGCGCGTCGTATCGCCACGCGACGGCGGCGGAGGTGGCTCGCTTTGCCATTGCAAAGGCCGAGCTCGCCCTCCGGTTGCCCGAGTTGCGCGCGGCGCTCGGCGGCGCCGAGGTCCTCTACCTCGCCACCTGCAATCGCGTCGAGGTGATCTTCGTCCGGCCCGACGGGCCGGCGGCGGACCTGCGTCCGCAAATCTTCAAAGCGTTGATCGGCCACGAGCCGCGCCCGGGTGAAGCCTCCGCGGCGCTGCGCGCGTGGACGGGCGAAGCGGCGATCGAGCACCTGCTCCTCGTCGCCTGCGGCCTGGATTCCGCGCAGGCCGGCGAGCAGGAGATCTACGTTCAGCTGCGCGCCGCCTGGCAGGCCGCGCGGGAGGCCGGCACGACTGGACCGCTGCTCGATCGGCTCGTGAGCGAGGCGCTCGGGATGGCGCGCTACGCCCACCGTCTCGAGTCGCATCGGGCACCCTCGCTCGCCGATCTCGCGGCTGAACGTGTGGCCGCCCACGCCTTGGGAGAGTTGCAAAAGGCGGCGGTGGGCGATTCTCGGAGCGTCGTTTCTACGCGCATTCCGAGCGGGGAGCGGTACGTCGCGCTCCTCGGCGTCTCGCCGATGACCCGGCGCTGCGGCGCTCGCCTCGCCGAGCGTGGGCTCAGTTTGCTCATCGTCAACCGCACGCTCGATGCGGCTCGGGAGCTCGCGCAGAGTCTGCCCGCCGCGCGGCCCGTTCCGCTCGAGAGCTTTCGCCGCGAGCCCCCGCCCGGCTGTGCCGCGCTCGTATGCGCGACCGGTGGCTCCGAGCCGGTGCTCGATCGGGCCGCGCTCGATCGACTGGTTGCCGGGTGCCGCGGCACCGCGGTGCAACGCCCGCTCGTCATCGATTTCGGGCTGCCGCCGAATATCGAACCGGATGATGCGCAGGGTGCCGGAATCGAGCGGCTGGGCATGGATCATTTGGTGAGTGCGGCGCGCGAGGAGCGCGTGGCGCATCTGCTGCGGCTTGCCCCGGTGCGCGCGGCCATCGACGAGCGGCTGGGGCGGCTGCGCAGTGAGCTTGCCGCGCGCGCGATCGGGCCGCAGCTCGCGCAGCTGCGTGGGGAATTCGAGCGCATTGCGGCGGCGGAGGTCGAACGGCTGCTGAAGAGCGAGTTGAGCGACCTCGATGAGGCACGCCGCGCGAGGCTCACGGAGTGGGCGGCGACGCTCGCACATCGGCTCGCCCATTTGCCCTTGAGCGGGATGCGCGCCGCGGCGGAGCATGCGAGCTCGGAGGCGACCGAGGCATTCTTCCGTGAGGCGCGCCTGAGGCGCAGGATCGAGCCATGACGCGGGCGAGCCGCAAATCCGCCGAGCTGTACGAGCGCGCACGCCGCGCGATTCCGGGCGGCGTGAGCTCGCCGGTGAGAGCCTTCCGCGCGGTCGGAGGCACTCCGCTTTTCATGGACCGCGGCGAGGGCCCGTATATCGTCGATGCCGACGGCAATCGGTATCTCGATCTCGTCGGCTCATGGGGCCCGCTCATCCTCGGCCACGCGCACCCCGAGGTGGTCGGTGCCGTCACGGACGCCTGCCGCCGCGGAATGTCTTTCGGCGCCCCGTGCGCGGGAGAAGTCGAGCTCGCCGAGCGCATCCTGCAGGCCTACCCGGCTGTCGAGCAGGTGCGCTTCGTGTCGTCGGGGACCGAAGCGGTCATGAGTGCGATCCGGGTCGCGCGCGCGGCGACCGGCCGCGACCTCATCCTGAAGTTCTCCGGCTGCTACCACGGCCACGCGGACCATCTGCTGGTGGCGGCAGGCTCGGGACTCGCGACGTTCGGCCGGCCGTCGTCGGCCGGGGTGCCGCAGTCGTTCGTCTCGCCTACACGTGTGCTGCCGCTCGATGACGAGGCTGCGGCGCGTGCGCTGTTCGAGCGCGAGGGCGGCTCACTCGCCGCCGTCATCATCGAGCCGGTACCGGCCAATCACGGGCTGCTGGTGCAGCGGCGCGCGTTCCTCGAGATGCTGCGCGCGGAGACGCGGCGGCACGGGGCGCTCCTGATTTTCGATGAGGTCATCTCCGGATTCCGGCTCGCTCGGGGCGGCGCAGCCGAGCATCTCGGCATCGCTCCCGACATGGCGACCTTCGGCAAGGTGATTGGCGGGGGCATGCCGGTCGGCGCCTTCGGTGGATCGCGCGCGGTCATGGGCCGGCTCGCCCCCGACGGCGATGCTTATCAGGCAGGCACACTCTCCGGGAATCCCGTCGCGATGGCCGCCGGCATCGCGACTCTCGATGTGCTCGAGCGCGAGGAGGGCTGGCGGCGGCTCGAGGCGCTCGGCGCGGCGCTCGAGCGGCGGCTCGCGCCGATCATTGCGCGCGCCCCCCAACCGCTTCGACTCGTGCGGCTGGGGTCGCTCTTCTGGTTGTGCTTTCATCGCGGCGAGGGCCCGCCGCGCGCCGCAGTGGTACTGGCGCCCGAGGCGGTGCAGCGGTTTGCGCGGCTGTTTCACGCGATGCTCGATCGCGGCGTGTATCTGCCGCCGTCCGCGTACGAGGTGTGCTTCCTCTCGCTCGCGCACGGTGAGGAGCATGTCGAGCAGTTCGCAACCGCGCTCGAGTCGGCGCTCGAGTCGGCGCTCGAGCCATGAAGGCCACGCGTCTCTTTCAGCTCACCGCGCTGTTGCTCGTGGTCGTCTCGGTGCTGACGGTCTGCTGGTGGCTGTTCGACCAGCAGCACTACATGGCGCAGCGCATGCAGGAGTCACGGCAGCTCCACGCCGAGCAGCTCGGCGCCGCGAATGCGCTGCTCGCGGCGGGAGTGCCCGCGGAGCGGGTCGAGCAGCTGTTGCCCGATCTCACGATCCGCGAGGGCAAAGCCGCGCTCTCGGCATCCGTCGATGCACGGCTCGCCGCCGAGCGCCGGCGGCGTCTCAATCAATACCTGTGGGAAGGCGGCTTCTTCCTGCTCGCGCTCTGTGCCTGCATCGCCGTGATCTGGAGAGCGCTCTACGCCGAGGCCGAGGTCATCAAGGAGCAGGACAGCTTCCTCGCGCTCGTCTCTCATCAGTTCAAAACGCCTCTTGCGAGCCTGCAACTCTCGCTCGAGACGATGACCCTGCGCACGCTCACACCGGAGCAGCTGCGCACGCTCACCGAGCGCATGCTCTCGGACCTGACGCGCATGGAGACGATGGTCTCGCGCATCCTCGACAGCGTGCGGCTCTCGCGGGGTCGCGTCGATTTGAAACGCGAGGCCGTGCCGCTCGCGAGCGCCGTCGGGCGCGTGGTCGGGCAATTCGAGGAGCGCGCGCGCAAGCAGCACATCGAGCTCGAGACCCGCATTCCGCAGGACCTGCAAGTGCTCGCGGACCCGCTTGCCGTCGACGTGGTCGTCCGCAACCTCATCGAGAATGCGCTCAACGCCGTCGCTCCGGTCGGCGGCGGGAAGATCGCCGTGAGCTCGCGCCGCTCGGGCACCGAGATCGAGCTCGCCGTGCGCGACAGCGGCGTCGGATTCCGGCCGGCCGATGAGGGCCGGCTGTTCGAGAAATTCTCCCGTCTGGAGTCCGGTGCGGGCGGCGGCTATTACGGTACGGGACTCGGGCTCTACATCGTGAAGCGTCTGATGCAGCTTGCGGGCGGGCGCGTGGCCGCGCACAGCGAAGGCGTCGGTCGCGGCGCGGAGTTCCGGGTCGCATGGCCTGCGGCAGGGCTCACATGAGCGCGCAGGGCTACCGCGTCCTGCTCGTCGAGGACGATCCGCTGCTGGCAGCGGGGCTCGCGGAGAACCTGCGGGCGGAAGGGTTGAATGTCGAGACGGAAGGCGACGGCAATCGAGCCGTGGAGTGGTTCGAGCACTCGAGCTGCGATCTGATCGTGCTCGATGTGATGCTTCCAGGCCGGGACGGCTTCGAGGTGTGCCGTGCGCTCCGCGCTCGCGGAACGATGACTCCGGTGCTGTTTCTCACCGCACGCGGCGATCCGGCCGACCGCGTTCGCGGGCTCGAGGCGGGCGGCGACGACTATCTCGCCAAGCCCTTCCACTTGCAGGAGTTCCTGCTGCGGGTGCGCGCGATTCTGAGGCGCTGGGATTGGTACAAGGCGAGCACGGCGCCCGCGGCCGCCGCGACGCTGCGCTTCGCAGGCAACGAGGTGGACTTCCACGCCTTCCGCGGACGCTCCTGGAACGGGGAGCTCCAGGAGCTGACCGAGAAGGAGGCCATGATCCTCAAAGTGCTCGCCGAGAAGCCGGGCGAGATCGTCTCGCGCGAGGATCTTCTCGAGCGCGTGTGGGGGTATGACGTGTTTCCCTCGACCCGCACGGTCGACAATTTCATCCTGCGGCTGCGCAAGCGTTTCGAGCGCGATCCGGCCAATCCCCGGCATTTCCTCACCGTCTGGGGCGTGGGCTATCGCTTCGTCGCGGAGAGCGAGCCGACCGCCGCGGAGGGCGAGCCGTGACGTTGCGCATCGGTACGCGCGGCTCGGAGCTCGCGCTCTGGCAGGCACGCCGCGTAGCGGAACTGCTCGCGGCTCGGCCGGACGCACCGCCCGTCGAGCTCGTGCGTATCCGGACCGAAGGCGATGCACGCGCCGACATCCCGCTCTGGAAGGTGGGCGGTCAGGCGTTCTTCACCCGCGAGATCGATCGCGCAGTGCTGTCGGGCGAGGTGGATGCGGCGGTCCATAGTTTGAAGGATCTCGGCACGGTGCTCGATGAGGGCCTCGGCCTCGCGGCGGTGCTCGAGCGCGAGGACCCGCGCGATGCGCTGCTCGTGCGCGACGGTGTGGGCGCAGCAGGGCTCGCCGAGCTGCCGGAGAGTGCGCGAGTCGGCACGAGCAGCCTGCGCCGGCGCGCATTCCTCGCCCGCGCACGAGGCGATCTGCAGCTGCTCGAGCTGCGCGGCAACGTGCCGACGCGGATCGAGCGCCTCGCCGCAGCACGCTTCGAGGCGATCGTGCTCGCGGCGGCCGGGGTGAAGCGCCTCGGACTCGAGCGGCACATCACCGCCTTTCTGCCGTGCCGGGAGTTCACGCCGGCCGTGTCGCAGGGTGCGATCGGGGTCGTGTGCCGGCAGAACGATGTCGAGACCGCGCGCTGGATTTCGGCGCTCGATCATGCGCCGACTCGCATTGAGACGCTCGCGGAGCGGGCGCTGCTGCGCCGAGTCGAGGGCGGATGTCAGGTACCGCTCGGAGCGGTCGGCCGCCTGAGGGGTGGCCGTTTGACGTTGTTTGCGTGCGTGTGCGCGGGAGACGGGTCGGAGTCGATTGCGGCGGAGGGAATGCTCGAGCTCGGCGCTCAAATGCCGGACACGGCGCGCGAGCGGGCCGTGCGCCTCGGCGAGCAAATAGCCGAGGAGCTGCTGGCGAAGGGCGCGGGTCGGATTATCGTGCAGCAGCGCGCGCCCGCCGGGGTCGAGCCGCCGTGACGCGCGCAGTCTTTGCCACGCGCGCAGTCGTCGTCACGCGCGATGAGCCGCGAGATGGCCCGCTCTGCGCGAGCCTGCGAGCTCGTGGGCTCGAGGTGCTTTGGTGGCCGGTCGTACGCATTGCACCGCCCGCCGATCCGCGCCCGCTCGAGGAGGCGCTGGCACGAGCGGCGGAGCTCGATTGGATCGTATTTGCGAGCCGGCATGCGGTGGAGGCGGTCGTCTCCCGGTGTCCATCGCCGCCCTGCGCGCACATCGCGGCAGTAGGAACGGCGACGGCGGCGGCACTGCGCGAGAGCGGCTGGACGCCGGAGGTGGTCCCTGCCGAAGCCCATGCCGAGGCACTCGTCGCAGCGCTCGCTGCGGAGGTGAGGCCGGGCACGCGCGTGCTGCTCCCGGCGAGCTCGCGCGCGCTGCCAGCACTCGGTGAGGGCCTGCGGCGGCTCGGCGCGCAGGTCCTGCAGGTCGAGGCGTACCGCAACGAAGCTGCGCCCCTCGATGTCGATGCGGTGCGCGCCGCGATCGACGCCCGCGCCATCGGCGCCGTCACGTTCACGAGTCCCTCCTGCGTGGAGGAGCTCGAGCGCGCCCTCGGGCGCGAGATTTTCGAGCACCTGCTCACGAGGCGGCGCACCGCGGTTCGGCCGCAGGGTGATGCATCGGTCAACGGCGGCGGCCCGGCGTTCGCGATCGCGCTCGGGCCAACGACGGCGGGGGCGCTGTCCGCACGCGGCATCGAGCCGGTGCTCGCCTCTGCGGCGACGCTCGATGCGCTCGCAGCGACCACCTCGCAAATATTGCACGACTCCAAATTATTGAACGGCAGTTGAGATCCATCTATGGGCTTTCCACTTTCGAGACCCCGCCGACTGCGCCAGTCCGATGCCTGGCGGCGCCTCGCGCGCGAGACGCGGCTCACCACCGACGATTTCGTCTATCCGATGTTTCTCGTGCCCGGCAAGCGTGTACGCCATCCGGTCGAGAGCATGCCGGGGGTGAGCCAGCTGTCGGTCGAGGAGTGCGTCGCCGAGGCCGAGCGTGTCGCAGCGCTCGGCGTGCGAGCCATCATTCTGTTCAGCGCACCCGCCGAGAAAGATGCGCGCGCATCGGCGTTCCTCGATCCGAAAGGTCTCGTGCCGGAGGCCGTGAGGGGGATCAAGGCGGCGCATCCCGATCTCATCGTGTGGACGGACGTGTGCCTGTGCAGCGCCACCGATCACGGGCACTGCGGCCACGTGCTGCCCTCCGGCGCGATCGACAACGATTCCTCGGTCGAGACGCTCGCCCAGGTCGCTCTCAACTATGCACGTGCCGGGGCCGATGCCGTTGCGCCGAGCGACATGATGGACGGCAGAGTGCTCGCCATGCGCCAGCTGCTCGATCGCAGCGGCTTCGCGACGACACCGCTCGTCTCCTACGCTGCGAAATACGCTTCGGCTTTCTACGGGCCGTTCCGTGAGGCGGCGGAGTCGGCGCCCGCATTCGGCGATCGCCGCTCCTATCAAATGGACCCGGGCAACGTACGGGAGGCACTACGCGAAGTCAGAGCCGATGTGGAAGAGGGCGCGGACATGGTGATGGTGAAGCCCGCGGGCCCGTATCTCGATGTGATCCGGCGCGTGCGGGATAGCGTCGATGTGCCCGTTGCCGCCTATCAAGTCTCGGGTGAATACAGTCTCATCAAGGCGGCGAGCGCGCGGGGGTGGATCGATGAGCGTGCGGCGGCTTTCGAGACACTGACGGGTATCAAACGCGCCGGCGCGGACGTCATCCTCACGTATTTCGCGCCGGACATGTGCGTGTGGCTCAAGGAGCAGTAATGACGCCTTCGCATGGGACTGCGGCCGCGCCCGCCGCGACCGCTGCGCCGAATTCGGTTTTCCTCGACGCTTGCCTGCGGCGGCCGGTTTCCTATACGCCCGTTTGGATCATGCGGCAGGCGGGGCGGTATCTCCCGGAGTATCGCGAGTTGAGGTCACGGGTCGATTTCGTGACGCTCACGCGCAGCCCCGAGCTTGCGGCGGAGGCGACGCTGCAGCCGGTGCGGCGCTATCCGCTCGATGCGGCGATTCTCTTCAGCGACATCATGACCCCGCTGCAAGGCATGGGCATTGGACTCGACTTCGATCCGGGGCCCATCGTGCGCGAGCCGATCCGCACGCGCGCGCAGATCGATGCGCTGCCCGCGCTCGTTCCGCAGCGCGACGTGCCGTTCGTGCTCGATGCGATCCGGATCGTGCGCGGGTCGGCTCCGCGGAAGGTGCCGCTCATCGGCTTTGCGGGCGCGCCGTTCACGCTCCTGTGCTATCTCGTCTGCGGGCGCCCCTCGAAGGAATTCGAGCAAGCGCGCGCCTTCCTCTATGCGCAGCCCGAGGCCGCCGAAGCGCTGATCGATCGCCTGGCCGATGCGATGGCAGCCTATCTCGGCGCGCAGGCCGCCGCGGGCGCGCAGGCGCTGATGCTCTTTGAATCCTGGGCGGGGCTGCTTGCGCCCCGCGAGTACCGGCGTTTCGCGCTGCGCGGCGCACGGCGCACGCTCACTGCACTGCGGCGCGTGCTCGGCCGCGATGGCGTGCCCGCGGCGGGCGGCCAAACCAGCGTGACAGGCGGCCAAACTGGCGCAGCGGCTGGCCCGGCCGGCGCGGACGGCGGCCCGGTGCCACTCATCTATTATGCGAACCAGGGCTCCACTTCGTTCGAAGCCATCTCGACGCTCGAGGCCGACGTGATCGGGGTCGACTGGCGGGTCCCGCTCAGCTCCGCGCGCCGCATGCTCGGTCCGCTCAAGGCGCTGCAGGGAAATCTCGATCCGGCGGCGCTTTTCGCTCCGCGTGCAGAGCTCGAGCGGCACATCGATGTCGTGCTCGAGGAGGGGCGCTACGCGCCGTCGCACATCTTCAATCTCGGCCACGGCATCTGGCCGGACACCGATCCGAATGCCGTCGCCCGCATGGTCGACTACGTTCATGAGCAGACCGTCCGTGGCTGAGGAGCCTTCGATGAGCGTGCAGTCGCGAGCCGGTGGCGGCGGCGCTGCCGACCGCGCCGTGATCGAGGCGCTCATTCCGCGTGCCGTCGCCTATTTCGGCGATCTGCAGGCGCGCATCTGCTCGGCGTTCGAGGCGTTCGAGCCTTCGGCTCGTTTCGAGGAGCGTTCGTGGAGCCGGCCGGAGGGGCATCCCACAGAGGGAGGGGGCGCGGGGCGCCTGATGCGCGGGGAGGTCTTCGAGAAAGTCGGCGTCAACGTCAGCCATGTCTGGGGCACGCTCTCTGCGCAGGGTCGCAAGCAGGTGCAGGGTGCGGAGGAATCCGACGGACGCTTCACGGCGTGCGGGATCTCGCTCGTGGCGCACCTCGTGAATCCTTACGTGCCCACCGTGCACATGAATCTTCGTCTCCTCTCAACCAGCCGCGCCTGGTTCGGCGGCGGTGCGGATCTCACGCCGACGTTTCCCGTGGACGAAGACACGATCGAATTCCATCGCGCGCTCGAGAGAGCGTGCGAGGCCTACCGGCCGGGCGCGTATCGGGAATTCAAGGAATGGTGCGACCGCTATTTCTATTTGCCGCACCGGCGCGAGCCGCGCGGGGTCGGCGGAATCTTCTTCGATGAGCTCGCAAGCGGGGACATCGAGCGGGACTTCGCGTTCGTGCAGGGGGTGGGGGGCGCGTTTCTCGACGTTTATCCGCGGATCGTCGCGCGCCGGCGCGCCACGCCTTACGACGAGGCCGCTCGCGAGAAACTGCTCGTGAAGCGGGGGCGCTACGTGGAGTTCAACCTCGTCTACGACCGCGGCACGCGCTTTGGTTTCGCAACGGATGCGGACCCTGAGGCGTACCTCATGAGTCTGCCGCCGCTCGTCAAATGGTGAGTTGCGAGCTGCGCGGCTGAACGGGTGCGGTCAGCGCCCCGGCGCTGATCCGCCCGCCCGAGCGGCTGCGGTCAGCGGCCCGGCGGAACGGGCGGGATCACGGCCGATCAGTTCTTTCCGGGTAGTGAGTGTGTGTGCGCGCTCGACAGCTCGTCGAGGTAGCGTCCGAGCCAGCGCGGCGCCGCGGACCACAGCGAGCCGATGGCGCCGACCTTCGCCGCGGTCCATTTCGCGACGAGTCCGACCTCCGGCGCGGCAGTGCGTGACCACACTGGCGAGCCCCTTCTCAGTTGCATGTGTGCATCCCCGAATTGTGATCTTCCTGGATCTGAGGACGCTCGCAAGGCGCTGAAGTTCCTCCAAAAACTGTCTGTTCGCGCCGACAACCTCCACTCAGCGCTTGCGTCCGCGCGCCATGAGGATGCCGGCGTAGCCGTACGGCGCATTTTCGGGACAGGCCGCAAGCTGAATGTCGATGCTCGAGCGGCGGATGCCATTCGCAAGCAGCGAGTCGAACAGATCGTCCGCCGTGAGATCCGTGCACGGGAATAGCCGATCGGCCACGCGGTAGGCTCTGCAGCGATGCAGCGCGTGCAGCACGAGCAGGCCGCCCGGGCGCAGCATCGAGAGAACGTTCGCCATGCATTGGCGCCAGACCCGTTTGTCACCGGAGACGGCATCGATGCAGAAACCGGAGATGAGCAGATCGTAGAAGCCCTCACGCTCCGGGCCGAGCGGATGCAGGCATCGAGCATCGCTCAAGCGCAGCTGCCGGATGACTTTGCGCGCGAGCGCCTCGCGCCGCTCGATGGCGGGCGGTTCGATCGCACTCAGTTCGATCGCGTGCTGCTCCGCTGAGCCGTGCTCGTGCTCGAGGACGAAACGCGTGAACCGGCTCCAATCCGTCGACTCTCTGCCGCCCTTGAGCCAGCGCTCGATCTGCAGCAAATTGTCCGCCACTCGATCGGCCATATCGATTCGGAATACGTGGCGCGCCGCGGCGATCGCGCGATGCAGTGTCGGCCCGCACCCGTACTCGAGCGCGCGGCCGAATGCCTCATGCTCGCCGGTGAGCGCATCGAGCTCGAAGGTGAGCACGCGCCTCTCGTCCGGGAGAATGGCTTCGCGGTAGTACGTGTCGAGGTACTCCTCGGCGCGCCACTCGGAATAGTCGGCGAGGGGTCTCGCCCGGGTCGGGGTGCAGAATTTTACATATTGTAGATGCGGTACGCTCATTCCTTACGCAGGCCTTGCAATGCGACTGCCCAGAAGAGTTATCTGCCGGTAACCTCTGGGTTATCTCAGGGAACAGAAACAACATGAGGCGCGCACCATGGCCGCCCGCTCGATGAATACGCTGCTCCGTCGGCTCGCACCGGTGGAAGATGCGCTCGGCACTCTGGTCGCCGGCGAGGACGCTGCGCGGCTCGAGGCGCGGCTCGAGACCGCGGTCTGGGGCACCGGGATCGGACTGTGGGAGATCGACTTCGTTCACGACCGCACGCGCTGGTTCGGCGGCTGGTGCGAGCGGATGAATATCGATCCCTGCGACGGGCAGCATCACGTCGCGCGCTGGGACGCGCATGTCCATCCCGAAGATTTGGAAGAGGCGTCGCGCCGGTTCGGCGCACATCTCGCGGGAAACGAGGATCACTACGACGCGGAGTACCGCATCCGCGATTCCGCCGGCCGCTGGCGCTGGCTCTTCGAGCGTGGCCGGGTGGTCGAGCGCGCCGCGGACGGCGGCGCGTTGCGCATGGTCGGCATCTGCATGGACATCGACTCGCGCAAGAGCGCCGAGCTCGATCTCGTCACGAGCCGCAAGCGGCTCGAGGTCGCGCTCGAGACCGCGCGCGGCGGCATGTGGGATCTCGAGGCCCCGGGGGGCGAGCCGCGGCAGACGGATTTCTTCTATCGGATGCTGGGTTTCGAGCCGCAGGCGGGTCGACTCGATGCGCACTTCTGGTCGAGCCGGCTGCATCCGGATGATGCCCCGCGCGTGCACGAATCGTTGCGGCGGGCCATCGACGGTACCGCGGCGCTGTACGAGGCGGAGTATCGCTTGCGCCACGCCGACGGCTCGTGGCGCTGGGTGCTCGACCGCGGCCGCGCGCTCGAGCACGATGCATCGGGCCGCGCTTCGCATCTGGTCGGCTTCATCGTCGAGATCGCCGATCCGCACAGCCTCGAGCGCGAGCTCATCGAGATCGCAAATCGCGAGCAGCAGCGCATCGGCAGCGATCTACACGACGGCCTCGGGCAAGACCTGACCGGCATCGCGCTGATGCTGCGCGCGATCGGAGCGCAGGTGCGCCGCGAAGGCTCCGAAGCGTACGCCGACATCGAAGAGGTGATCGGTCTCGTCAATGCGGCGATTGAAAGCACCCGCTCGCTCGCGCGCGGGCTCTCGCCCGTGAGTGCCGAGCACGACGGCCTCACGGCCGCTCTGCAGGCGCTCACCGCGCGCGCAACAGAGAGGTATGGCATCCCAGTCACCTTCGAGGCTCGCATCGCAGAGCCGCTGCCCGATGACGAAACGGCGGCTACGCACGTGTATCGCATCGCGCAGGAAGCGCTGACGAACGCGATGCGCCACAGCCGCGCGACCGAGGTGAGCATCGTGCTCACGGCCTCCGGTGGGGAGCTGCAACTCGAGGTGACAGACAACGGGCGCGGCTTCCCAGCTCACGAAAGCAATGGAACTCATGGAAGGGATCGAAGCGAAGGGTCGCTGAGCGACGATGCGCCGCCCGGCGATCATGCGCTCGCGGGCTCGGGCTCCGACGGGCTCGGGCTCAAAATCATGCGCTATCGTGCGCAGATGCTCGGCGGCAATCTCGCCTTGGGTGACGGTGCTGCGGGCGGTGCGACGGTGCGCTGCACGTGCCCGCTGGCGCAGGCCGCGCCGCGAGCCGATGAGGAGCCCGCGCGGTGAGAAGCGCCGCGCAAACCGCCGCGCCGGGGCGCCACGGGCGCCCGCGGCGCGTGCTGCTCGTCGACGATCATCCGATCGTGCGGCAAGGGCTGCGACGGATGATCGAACCCGAGGGAGATCTGACCGTGTGCGGCGAGGCACAGACCGAGCGCGAGGCGCGTGCCGCCATTCGCGAGCTCACTCCGGACATCGTGATCATCGACATCTCGCTCGCGCACGGGGACGGGCTCGAGCTGGTCCGAGACATTCATGCGCAGCTGCCCGAGCTGCCGATGCTCGTGCTGTCGATGCACGATGAGACCATCTACGCGGGGCGCCTGCTCGCCGCCGGCGCAAGCGGCTACATCATGAAGCAGGCGGCCTCCGATCAGCTGCTCGTGGCGGTGCGTCGCGTACTCGACGGTGGCACTTACGTGAGCGAGGCGCTCGCCAACACGCTCATCGCGCCACGCGGCGAGGAAGGCGCGCGCGGCGCCATCGTCGCAGACCCGATCGAGCGGCTGAGCAATCGCGAACTGCAGGTGCTCTCCCTCATCGGGCGCGGTCTCTCCTCGCGCGAGGCCGGCGGCACGCTCGGCGTGAGCGTCAAGACGGTCGAATCGCATCGCCAAAGCCTCAAACGCAAGCTCGGCCTTGCAACCAACGCGCAGCTGCTCCAATTCGCCATCAACTGGTACGCGAGCCGCAGCCGGCCGTGAGCGGCTCGCCGATCTCCGCGGCGCTCGTCGCCTGGCATACGAAACACGGGCGCCACGACCTGCCGTGGCAGCTCGAGCGCACGCCCTATCGCGTCTGGGTCTCGGAGATCATGCTCCAGCAGACGCAGGTTGCGACGGTGATTCCGTATTTCGTGAGGTTCGTGCAGCGCTTCCCGGATACGGCCGCCCTCGCGGCCGCCCCGCTCGATGAAGTGCTGCATCTCTGGTCGGGGCTCGGCTACTACGCACGTGCGCGCAATCTGCATCGCGCCGCGCTGCGCATTCGCGATGAGCTCGGCGGGCGATTTCCGGAGCGCTTCGAGGAAGTCGCAGCGTTGCCCGGCGTGGGTCGCTCCACCGCCGGGGCCATCCTCGCGCTCTCGCGCGGCGAGCGCCACCCGATACTCGATGGCAATGCGAAGCGCGTGCTCGCGCGCTATTTTGGGATCGAAGGCGATGCCTCCACCCCGGCGGTCGCCAGTCAGCTCTGGGCCCGCGCGGAGGAGTGCACGCCGCGAGCGCAGGTCGCAACCTACACCCAGGCGATCATGGATCTCGGCGCGACCATTTGCGTGCGGCGGCGACCGCTCTGCGCCGGCTGTCCGCTCGAGGACCGCTGCATCGCCCGCCGGAGCGGACGCCAGCACGTGCTGCCGTCTCCACGTGTTGCGCGTGCGCGGCGCGAGCGCGAATGCTTCATGCTCCTCGCCCTGCGGGAGGACGGCCGCGTGCTTCTCGAGCGCCGCCCCGCCCGCGGCATCTGGGGCGGCCTCTGGTCGCCGCCGGAATTCGCCGCGCTCGAGGGAGCCGCCGATTTCGCGGCACAGCGCCTCGCATGCAACACGCCCGAGCTCAGGGCGGAGGAGCCGCTGCGGCATGCGTTCACGCACTTCGATCTCGCGATCACGCCGCTGCGCCTGAACTGCCGCGGCCTCTCCGCGGTCATGGAGGGACCGGAGCTCATTTGGTATAACCCGCACGACCCGGTCTCGATCGGCTTGCCGGCCCCGGTCCGGATACTGCTCGAGCGGCTCGATAGGTCGGCGGGAGCTAGGACACGATGACTCGAATGATTCAATGTGCGTATTTGAAGCGCGAGGCGCCGGGGCTCGACCGGCCGCCGTATCCGGGGGAGCTCGGCAAGCGCATTTATCAAAGCATCTCAAAAGAAGCGTGGGGGCGCTGGATGCAACATCAGACGATGCTCATCAACGAGTACCGACTGACGCCGATCGAGCCGAAGGCACGCCGTTTCCTCGAAGACGAGATGGAGAAGTTTCTGTTCGGTACGGGCTCTGCGGCGCCCGAGGGCTACCGCCCGCCGTCATAAGCGCATCACGCGCTGTAACCAAATCGGTACATCGAGCGCACAACGTGTCGCGCGCTCGCGACGTTTGCGCCCGAGCCGGAACTCTCGCATGCTTGCAGCGTCTGAAGCAGTCATCCATCTGCAAGACTTCAAGTTCAGAGTGGAGCGCTCCATTCAGATGAGGAGAAGAGCGATGGTCCAAGCCGTAAAACTCGGACCGCGGTCGTCGAAGACTGGCGGCGCACCGCGCACAACGAATCGGGCCTGGGCGGGTCGGGGCAGCGGTGCACGCTGCGATCTTTGCCATCAGGTCATCGATGAGGATCAGGTCGAGTACGAAGTCGAGCTGTCCGAGATGCGGGACCGCACGCTCACACTCCACCTCGAATGCTATGAGCGCTGGACGATGGCGCGTGAGGTATTCGACGATTTCGATCGAATTTGAATCAAAGGCGAATCATGCCGCGCTTGTGCGCGACGGCAACCGCCTCGGTGCGGCTGATGGCATCGAGTTTGGTGAGAATCGCCTTCACGTGAGTTTTCGCCGTGCCCTCGGTGATGTTGAGGCGCCGCGCGATGTCCTTGTTGCTGCGGCCCTCGGCGAGCAGTTGCAGCACATCGAGCTCGCGCTGCGTCAAGCTCGGCCGGCCCATGCGCTGCAGCGCCTTTGCCGCGATCGAGGATGAGGCGTACGGACGATCTTCGCTCACGGCGCGGATCGCGGAGAGGATCTCCTGCCGCGGCGCATCTTTGAGCAGGTAACCCTTCGCGCCCTGGCTCAAGCAGCGAAAGATGTCCTCATCCCCGTCATAGGTCGTCATGATGAGCAGCCGCGCGCGCGGATGGCGCTCGAGCACCTGCTGGACGACCGCGAATCCGTCGCGCTTCGGCATGCGCAAATCGAGCACCATGACATCGGGCAGATGCTGCTCGTAGAGCGCGATCGCCTCTTCGCCGTCGGCCGCCTCTGCGACCACTTCCATGTCGGGCTGGCGATTGACGATCGCCGCGAGCCCGTCGCGCACCACGGGATGGTCATCGGCGAGAATCACGCGGATCTTCCGCTGCGGCAATGCGCCGGCAGGGCCGCCGAAGTTGCTGCCCGGGTCCGCGACCGTGCCGTTTGCATTCTCCGTCATGGTGACAGTGCCGGTGTCAACGGAGATCCTCTATCTCGCCCCTGCGCCTATTTCGCCCTGCGCCGGGCCACCTTCACCGCGACGCGCGTGCCCTCGCCCGGGCGGCTCTCGATTTTGAACTCCCCGCCGATCGCGCTCGCGCGCTCACGCATGCTCGTGAGCCCGAAACCCCGCTGAGCGGCGCGTTCGGGCCGCTGCTCCATGCCGCGGCCGTCGTCGGCCACCGCGAGCAGCCAGTCGCCCGGCTTGCCCGTCAAAGAGATGCGCACGTTGCGCGGCCGCGCATGGCGTACGGCATTGCTCACCGCCTCCTGCGCGATACGCAGCAGCTCGTGGTCGTGCTCGGGCGGCAATCCCGTCTCGAGCTCTTCGCCTTCGAAACTCGATGCGACGAGCCCCGGCACGTTCGAGCGCTCGGCGAGCTGCCGCAAAGCGTTCGCGAGTCCGCCGCGCCGCGTCTGATCCGGGCGCAGCGCCATCACCGAGCGGCGCGCCTCGGCCAGTCCCTCGCGAGCGAGGTCGCGAATGCGCGCAAGGATCACACCGAGCGGCGTGTCCTGCGCAAGCTCCTGCTCGTGCGTCTCCTCAGCCGCACCGAGCTGCATCAGGATCCCCGTGAAGGCCTGAGCGAGACCGTCGTGGATCTCCTGCCCGATGCGGTTGCGTTCCATGAGCACCGCAGCAGCCTGTGCGGAGCTCGCGAGGCGCGTCAGCTCGATGGCGAGCGTGGCCTGCTGAGCGAGCGCGACGAGGAGCTCGCTGCGCTCGATGTTGACAGACTCGTTGCGCGGGAACGCGAGCCCTACGCACCCGACCGTGCGCCCACCGAAGACGAGCGGCAGCATGAACAGGCTCGCGTGACCGTGCCGGCGCAGATAGTCGACCGCCTCGGGCCAGAACACCTGCGAGTCGTGCTCGACGTCGATTTGAAACGCGCCGCGCGCCTGCTCGAGAAGTCCGCTCAGCACCTGCTGCGCCGCCGGTGCCATGGCCGTCGCAAAAGGCGACACGTCGATCTCGCCCTCCTTCACGCTCGCTGTCAGGCGCCACTCCTTGCGCGCATCGTCGAGCACCACGACGAATCCGGCCGCCGCATCGAGCTGGCGGGTCGCCTCCCGCAATACGTGTCCGAGAAAGCTGTGTAGATCCGGCTCGTTCGCAAGGCGCTCGAGATTCGCGCGGATGGCCGCGTTTGCTTTCGCGAGCTCGGCGACACGCTCCTCGGCGGCGCGCTCGCGCTCGTGGCGCACGGCCTCGATCAGCCGCTCGCGATGCAGCGCCGCGCCGATGACGCCCGCCGCAGTCTCGAGCGCCGACAGCTCTGCCGAGTCGATCGCGCGCCGCTGGCGCGTATTGTCGAAGCCAACGACCCCGAAGAAAGTCGTCTCGACGAAGATCGGCACCACCGCCTTGCTCTGCGTGTCGACGCCGTCGAAATCCGCGCGATTGCAGTCGAGCTCGGACGGTGTGATGCAGAGGCTTCGGCCTGCGCGCAACTCGTTGCTGAGCGCCTCGAGGCACTGCTCATCGCAGAGTCCCTTTGAAGGATGTCCGAGATGAGGGGTGACTCCATCCGCGACCCATTCGCTCGTGACGACGAGCCAGCGCTCGCCATCCGGCCCGGGCAGCGCCTGCATGAGATTGACGCGATCGGCGCCGGCCGCCTCACCCAACATGCGCAGCACATCGGGCACGGCATCCATCACGTTCGGTGCCTCGAGAAGCAGACGACTCGCTTTCGCAGAAGCGGCGAGCAGGCTCTCGCGATGTTGCAGCGACTCGTTGATCTGCGCGAGCTCATCCCCGCAGCTCCACTCGGAGCGCAAAGGGGCCACAGGGGCGGACGGAGCGGAAGCCGGTTCGGGGACCAGCGCAGAAGCTGCGTCGGGGGACGGTTCGGCAGCAGGCGCGCGTGCGGCGGGCGTTTCTGGAGCAGGTGCCGCAAGAGATTGCGGCTCGGCGTGCAGGCTAGCGTCCGCGGAGGTCGGCGCGGCTGCAGCCTCGAGGATTTCCGTGGCAACGGCGATCATGATGCCAAGTGTACCGCCTCCGGCCGGCCGCCGAAGCGGCGAGCGGCGCAGAGGCAGCGCTGGGTGGGGGCAACGTGCAAATTTGGGCGGGCGCGTGGCGGGTGCAAAGTGGACCACGAGGCGGGCGCAAGGTGGGCGCGGGGGCAGCGCAAAGCCGGTGGGAGCCAACGGTGGCGGCGGCGGCGAGCACAGGGCCAGCACGGCGCGCCAGCGGACGACCCACGCAAGGCGGCGCGACGCAGCGAGCCGTCGCGCACGCCGTGCGCTCAACGCATCAGCATCAGCGCCGACGCGGCGAGCAGGCCCATTGCGACCAGAAGGGCCGCCTGCATGTTCTCGAACAGCGATCTCATGACACGCTCCTTTTCCGTGTTCCTCTGGCGGACCGGAATGGCCGCCTTCGGGAGTGCATTGTTCGGGACGGTGGCCCAATTGAACATTCTCCAGTCGAGCTAGACAGGACCCTCACTGCGGAAGAGAAGCAGACTTACCGAGGGGTAGGCGAAAGCTCCCTCTTTTGGGAGAGGTCATACCTACCGGAAGAAAGAAGAGAGAGGCGCTTGAGTTTGCGGGCGCCGCGGGGACAGTTGGAGCTTAGGCGCGCTGTTGCAGGTATTCGGGGCACGCCGTCAAATGCTGGGGGGCGCCGGGATGTGTATACAGGCGCTCGCAGGTGCGTACAGGCGCGCGGACGTGGGTGCAGGCCGGGGCGTATGTGCAGGAGAGCCGACGTCGGTACAGGCGCGCGGAGGTGCCTACAGGTTTAGGGGGCTCTGCGAGGCGCTAACGGCTTTGAAGCGCTCGCTGCGTTTTGATGCCCTTGGCTTTGAAGCTTGGGTGCCAGTGAAGAGCGTTAGGATGCTTTGAACTTGGCTCCGCTCTGAGTCGCTCGGTCGCGGTCTCAAACGGCCTCGTGAGCAGGCGGCCCGAGAGTGTATCGCCGCAGCCGCCACTCCCGAACCCCCGCCGCTACGAGCAAGATGCCCAGGAAGATCGCGAAACCGGCGATCACGCCTACGATTGCAACGGCGCCGAGTACCGGCCAGGCGGCGACGAACAGTCCAAACACGATCGACACAATCCCGCTCAGCACGAGCAACCACTCGAATCGTTGCGCGAGCTCATGCCGGAGGGTGACCGCCGCCGCGATGTCGAAAACGCCGCGCGTGAGCGCCCAGGCCGCAATGAAGATGATGAGCGCGAATCCCGCCGAGGCGGGCCAGAGAATCGTGAGCACACCGATCGCGATGCTGAGTAGCCCGCCGAAGAGTTGCCATCCCCAGTCGCGGTTCGCGATCGCAGAGCCGAGGGAGGTGAAGCCGTCGAGTAACACGAACGCGGCAAAGAGCGCGATCACCACGAGAATCGTGACATGCGGCAGGACTACCGATAGCACACCGAAGGCGATCGCGAGCAGTCCGCGAATGATGAGAGCCCACCAGTGACAGAGGAGCGAGTTGGTGGGCGGCAGCGTGGCGGCGGGCATGGATTCGTCGACTCCCTTGACGTGTCCGGAGGTTGTCCGGATCTCGCCTGATCGCGCCTCGGGGTTAGCCGGCGTGCGGCAGGCGTGCCATGGCAGTGATCGCAGCAATTGGGGTGCCGGGTGATGATGGCGCGGTGTCGTGGGATTCGCTGCGAAGGCGACGCCGAGGCGGGTAGAATCAAGGACTTAGACGTGACCTTGCTTGACGCGCCGCTGGATTAACCGGTCTAATACGCGCCCTCCCATCGGCGGCCAGGTAGCTCAGTTGGTAGAGCAGCGGACTGAAAATCCGCGTGTCGGTGGTTCGATTCCGCCCCTGGCCACCATCAATAAAATCAAGAGCTTACTTTCAGTTTGACGCTCGATCGCGGTTTGGTTCCGCTGGCCTCGGTCTCCGGACGTTCAAAATCAAAGACTTACCTCTCAG
>DATNFW010000076.1:0-2503 GCA_035606175.1 Steroidobacteraceae bacterium
CGCAGGAGAAAGCCATGTCGGAGCTCAATGAGACGCACGATCCGTCACGGCGCAGCTGGCTCGAAGCGGCGAACCGCTCGGATTGCGACTTCCCGCTTCAGAATCTGCCGTTCGGCGTATTTGAGCGCCTCGGTGCCAAACGCAGAGACGGCGAGGCACCGCGCGGCGGAGTTGCCATCGGCGACAGTGTCCTCGACCTGCGCGCCGCTCTCGCCGCAGGCTTTTTCAGCGGGGATGCCGCAACGGCCGCGCAAGCCTGTTGCGGGGAAACGCTCAATCCGCTCATGTCGCTGCCGCCTGCAATCGTCTCTTCTCTCCGCGCACGGCTATCGAATCTGCTTCGCATCGGCGGAACGGATTCCGAGCGCCTGCGAAGCCATGCCTCGGAGCTGTTGGTTCCGCTGCGCTCCGTGCGCATGGACCTACCGGCGCAGATCGGGGCATACACCGATTTCTCCTGCTCATACACGCACATGGGCGGAATGCGCGGCGGGGAGCCCGCCCCGATCTTCTTTCGATTTCCGATCGGCTATAATGGACGCGCATCCTCGATCCGGGCGAGCGGCGTCTCCGTCACTCGACCGCGCGGCCAGTGGACGGCGGCCGCACCCTCCGCGGGTTCGATGAGCGCGGACGGGGACGTGCGCTTCGGGCCCGAGCCGAGGCTCGATTTCGAGCTCGAGTTTGCGGCCTTCGTCGGTCAGGGGAACGAGCTCGGCAGCGCGTTATCCGTCGATGAGGCCGGCCAGTGCATATTCGCGTACTGCCTGCTCAACGACTGGTCGGCTCGCGGCATTCAGATGCTCGAGATGGGCGGCCTCGGTCCGTTTCTCGGCAAGAGCTTCCTGACTACCATCTCCCCATGGCTCGTCACCGATGAGGCGCTCGCTCCGTTTCGTACCGCGCGGCCTGTCCGTCGCGCAAGCGAGCTGCCCGTGCCGGCGCACCTCGACGGCACACGCGATGCACGGGCGGGAGGGTTCGATATCGAGCTCATGGCCTACTTGCAGACGGCAGAAATGCGGACCGCGGGTGTGCCGGCCGCGCGCATCGTGTGCACGAATTTCAGCCATCTGTACTGGACCTTCGCGCAGATGCTCGCGCATCACACGAGCAATGGCTGCAACCTGCAGTCCGGCGATCTCATCGCGAGTGGAACCGTATCGGGCCCCGAAGCCCAAGGCCGTGCGTGTCTCGCCGAGATCAATCAGCGCGGGACGAAGCCGCTCGAGCTGCCGGGTGGGCAAAGGCGCGTATGGCTCGAGGATGGCGATGAGCTCACGATCCGCGGCCGTGCGGTCCGCGATGGCTACGTACCCATCGGTTTTGGAGAATGCGCCGGGCGAGTAACACCCTCTCGCAGGTAGGCTCACCCGCCGCGGCGCAAGCCGATGCGGCGCGCGCGTTACCTGCATCCCACGCCAGCTGGTATTCAGCGAGCGCTCATCACCAATGGCGGTTGGTCATCGTGCTGCTCGTCATGAGCTCTCTCGGTGCAATCGACCGCCAGGTCATCACGTTGCTCGTGAATCCGATTCGCGAGACGCTGCGTATTACGGACGTGCAAATCAGCCTCATCGTCGGTGCGGCTTTTGCGCTTTCGAACACGCTGTTCACACTCCCGGCCGGCTTCCTCGCCGACCGCATCAGCCGGCGCGGATTGATCGCCTGCGGAGCGCTTATCTGGTCGCTTTTCACCGTCGCCTGCGGAACTGCGGGAACATTCACTCGAATGTTCTTGTATCGCATCGGTGTGGGGTTCGGCGAGAGTGTCATTCAGCCCTGTGCTCTCTCCATGCTCCGAGCCGCGCTGTCACCCGAGCGCAGAGGACGCGGATTCGCGGTGCAGGCGATGGCAGCGATGGGCGGCTCGGCGCTCGCCTTGATGCTCGGGGGTCTCTCGATCGGTCTGATTGAGAGATCGCGAATCGATCACCTGCCCATCTTCGGGCACGTACAACCCTGGCAGATCGCGCTGATCTTCGTCGGTCTTCTCGGACTTCCGGCACCGTTGCTCCTCTTGCTCGTACGGGAGCCCCCGCGAGGCGTGCAGACTTCCACGGCTACCGCAGCCGGCGTCCGCGATGCGCTCCGGCTAATTTGGCGCCGCTCGAACGTCTACGTTCCGTTGCTCGTCTTTCAGCTCAGCCTGACTCTCCTCAGCCTGAGTTACGCCGCGTGGGTCGCCGCCATGATCGGCCGCAGCTGGCATCTCTCCTATGCGCAGATCGGCTCGTGGGTGGGGCTGATGATGCTTGCACTTCCACCCGTCGGCCTGTGGGTGTGGGGTCACTTGATCGATTACTCCGCCGTGCGGTTGGGCATGCGCGGGCCGGTCCTCGTGGGTCTCGCTGCGACCGTGCTCGTCGGCGTCGCGGCGAGCGCTGCTCCGCTTGCACCGACGCTGCGGCTGTTCTGGCTGGGATTCGGGAGCCTGATGCTGGTGGCCGGCACCGTCTTTCCGATCAACGCGACCGTCACGGCGAGCATCACGCCCGCGGAG
>DATNFW010000077.1:0-25920 GCA_035606175.1 Steroidobacteraceae bacterium
GCGCAGCGCTGCGCCAGGCCTTGAGCAACACGAAGACACAGCATCCGATAAAGAAGTACTGTCCGCAGAAGGGGATCGGCGTCGGGGGGCGAACCGAGTTGAGCGCGAAAAACAGTACGGCGGCCGCTGCCGGACCCAAAAAGCCCCGCCGAAACAGCACCGGCAGCAGCAGGAAGAACACCCAGTAGATGATGATCTCCGTGGAGACGGACCAGATCGGGAAATTGAAGGCGACGCCCCCCCGGTAATTCCAGCCGGAGACGAACAGCAGATCGAGGACGAAGTGACGCAGATCGTTGGAGCCATGGATCTGGAAATGGCCGAGCGCGCGGTAACTCCAGGCCTGCAGCGCGGCCATCGCGACGAGTGTCAGGAAGTGCAGCGGGTAGAGTCGGGAGAAGCGCTGGATGAAGAACCCGCGGACCGTGGGTCTCGTGCCTACGTAAACGGCGGAGAAGACGAACCCACTGATGACCCAAAACAGCATGACCGCATGGTTGCCGTGCCCGTAGAGCGGCCACAGCAACGAGTAGAGCGGCTGGCGCCGCACGTCTTGCAGCGTCGGCCCAACTTCCGCTTGCGGCCGAAAGAAGTATTGATAGTGGCAGAAGACGACGGCGATCGCGGCGATGCCGCGCAGCAGATCGATGCAGAAGTAGTGACGTGCCTCGTGCCGCGGCGCCAGGATGAGCGGCAGCAGGCGAGTTTGCAGGTTAGTAGCCAAGCGCATCTCATCCGGCTCTCCGCGTGAGTGCCGGGAAATGGCCGGCGGGTTCTCATCGACGCATGCGTCAATCCTTGGCCGGCGTGGCCCGCTCCGGAGTCTGTCCGACGCTCGACACCCCGTGCGCCGCGACTCCTCTTCCCTCGCGCGCCACGGAATCGAGCGCGGGTCGCCGCACTGTCTGATCGTCGTCGACGACTGCCGCGTGGCGGGCTGCGGCGCGCGTGCGCTCCTCGGTCGAGGGCGGCAGCCGCTCGATATCCAACGCAGCGAGATTGGTCACCTGCGGATCGTCGCGGAGCCTGACGTAGAGTCGGCCGTCCGCGGGATGCGGCACCGGGAGCGAATAGCCGGGGAAACCGTCCGGCACCTGCACGGCGTGGTGGAACCCTGAATCGCTTGCGATCGCATCGACGAGGAACAGATTCGCGCCCGTGAGCTTGCAGGCGAGCTCCGGGGTCATCGGACATTTGATTCCTTTCAGCGCCGGCAGTCGCACGAGAGTTACCAGCGGCTGCCAGTCGCCGGCCGCCCCGCCTGCGACGACGCGGAACTTCAGTTGGCCGAAGGCGGAGCCGCCGAAGGCCTTCGCCGGATCGAGCCTCGCGACGGCGACTCTCGCATCCTCGAGCGTCATGCCGCCGTTTGCGAGACTGAGAGTCGTCGCGAACGCCTCATCCGCCGTTGCGATCTCGATATGCTCGTCGCGATCGAACGTCGCCGGCGTTTGAGCGCGAACGGAGAAGGTCAGACGCGCATCCTGGGGCAGCTCGTCCTCCCCTGCGAGCTCGATGTGGCTGTCGGCGCGCGAGACCGAGGGCTCGACGCTTTTGGCGATGAGCGCAACACTCGGCCGGGGCTCCTCGACGCTCGCCTTCAGCTGAAGCACCCGCCCATCCTTCAGAGTGACCTTTGCTGTTCCCCCATCGCCGGCTTTGAGCGCCGCGGCCGCTTGCACCGAGCTGGCGTGCAGCGTGAGTTGATCCGCCCCGGCAGCCGAGATGAGCTTGCCGGGATCGAACTCGACCCCTTTCAGCTCGAGCCGCGCGACCTCATCGAGACGGCTGCCCTGCAAGAGTCCATCGGCGTCTCCGGCATAAAGGATGAAGCGGTCGAGTCGACCGGCCTCTGCGAACGCGCGCAGCGCGACCGCGTCGGGCTTGCTCGCGCCGTACTGTTTGACGAGCAACGCCATCGAGCCAGGCTGCACTGCCTTCAGGGGCAGCTTCACTTGCACCTCCCCCGCTTTGACGCTCTTCCACTCGACTTTGAGCTGCTTGCCGGCGGGGTCCTCGAGCATGATGCCGTCCACACAGCTGATGCTCGCGGCGCGCAGAAGCACCGTGTCGTCCCGACCTACGATGAGCGCACCACCGTCGGCGGCATCGAGAGTCCAGGCATCCGCGGGCAGGTTCGTAAGCTCAAAGGCCGGGCCCTCGTACTTCTCGAAGCCCCAGCGTCCTTCGAGGGAGGCGGTGAGGCTATTCCCGAGATGAGAGCCATCGAGCCCGGAGGTGTCTACGACGAATCCGCCCTGCTGTGGATTGGCATGCACCGGCAGCTTGATCGGCTTGGCTCCCGGGCTGGAGAGCGACAGCACGAGATCGTGCGCGTAGTCCATCGAGAAGACGAGCGGCGCTCCTTCGACGGGCAGTACGAGCGAGGACTTGCGGGCGCAGTAGATCTCCTTCGGATCGACGGCGTGCAGCGGCGGGAGCTGCGCGCGCTCGACCGCAGGGAGTGCAGCGACGAGCACCGATTTTGGGTCGTGGAAGGAGGGAGGCGTGTTGAGCGTGAGTGCGATGTGATCGTCGCGTTGCGTCGCGAGCGCGGGGATGTACTGATATTGCGCGGTGTCGAACGATCCGAGGATGCGGGCGATGTCGAGCACCGAGGCGATGTAGGGGCTGTAATAGCCATAGCGCAGCTGCGGGGTGTAGCTCGCCTCCATCGCGAGATCGGCCTCGGGTCCCGCCGTCAGCGCCTCGACGATCGAGGTGCTGTGTCCGTCGGTGAGTATGAGGGAGTCCCGTCCTTCCATGAGACAAGGAGCTTGCAGCTCGGGAATGCGGTCGAGGCACTTCGAGTCGACTTTGATTGCAAGGCTTCGACCGAGGAGCGGCGCTGCCTGTTTCAATTGCGCCGGATCGCTGTCGCTCAACTCGCGGATGGCCGAGAGATAGCTCTCGAGGCGCGAGCGGTCGAGCATCGCCTGATCGAGGTCCTGCGAGGCGCGTACGAATGCGCCTGGACGACCGCGAACCGCCCCGACGAGCGTGCGGAAGTCTCCACCGGTTTTCGGGGCGAGAAACAGCAACACCTGCTGCGCTCCGCGCGGCACGGTGACCGTCATTCCCTGAGCAGCGCACTCGCGCGTCCACGTGTCGCAGCGGTGGAACCAGGCGACGGGCGGCGGGTTGGTCGAGCCGCGCAGGAACGCCAGCACGAGCAAATAGCGCGCCGACTGAGAGTCCGGCAGGTCCGCTTTCACCCAGATGCGATCGCCGGGCGCGAGATTGGGCACCTGGGCGACCGGCAGCGTGGCATCGCCGCGGGTCACGCGCGCTTCCAGTGTGGGCCCGGCGAGGTCGAACGGTGCGGGATCCGCGCTCTCGGCCCGGCCCGGTGCGAGAGCCGTCGCCACGGAGAGACAGAGTGCGATTGCGATGGAGTGAGATCGGGAGATCATGGTTGAGCTTCAGAGTCCCGCCGAGGTTGAGAGTTTCCCGAGCCGGCCGATCGAGGCAACGGCGGCTGCCGTGAGCGTCTCCACGGGCCGCGCGGCATCGAGCATCAACACGTCCCTCTCACCGGCTGCCGGCCGCTCGAGGGTTGCGAACTGACTCGCGGCAAGACTCGCCGGCATGAAATGGTGATGCCTCGCGGCCATGCGCGCCTCGATGAGCGATGGGCTCGCATCGAGGAAAACGAATGCCAATCCGGGAGCCGCCTGCCGCAGCCGGTCTCGGTAGCCGGCCCGGAGGGCTGAGCACGCAACGACGACACCCCGAGGGTACTGTCGCCGATCGGCGAGTCGCGCTGCGATCGCCGCGAGCCACGGGGCCCGGTCGGCATCATCGAGAGGCTCGCCCCGGCGCATCTTCTCGATGTTGTGCGCGCTGTGCAACGTATCCCCCTCGATGAAAGGTAGGCCCAGCGCGCGCGCGAGCTCAGCACCCAACGTCGTCTTGCCGCTTGCCGAAACGCCCATGACAACCACGGGCAAGCGCTTCTCGTCCGCTGTTGCGTGCATCGATTCGTAGATTCGGCCGCACGTGTCCCGACCGACCCAAAGCCTATCATGTGGGTCGGCGCGGATGCGGCAGCGCGTCACGAAGACGCTCATCTGCCGAGATCGTGGGCGGGGCCATTCCCGGCAGCGGGAACAATCGGCCCGAGTGAGGATTGAAGGTTCGAGCGGCTGCTTCGCTGGCGGCCGCGCAATCTCAACTGCGGAGATCGACAATGGGTCGAACTCGATTCGCGGTGATCGCCGGAACCGTGCTGCTCGCTGCCTCGGCGGCCCTGCATGCGCAGAACGCCTATACCACCCGTATTGCGAATTTGCGCGCGGGGCCCGATGGAAGCTATCCGCTCGTGGGGGTTATCGATGCGGGCGCTCCCGTCGATGTGCAGGGCTGCCTGAGCGATTGGAGTTGGTGTGACGTCATATTCGATGACACGCGCGGGTGGGTTTATGCACCTTCGCTTGCGTATGTATACGAGGGCGCGCGTGTGCCCTTCTACTCTTACGCCCCGACCTTCGGGCTTCCGATCATTACCTTCTCGTTAGGTACTTATTGGGACCGCTACTACCGGGGTCGCCCATGGTACGAACAACGCAGGGAATGGGAGCGCAGGCACATTCCGCACCGACGCCCGCCCGGGCCGCCGCCGCGTGCAGGCCGACTGCCTAACGTCGGTCCGTCACCGCGCCGAACATCCCCGTATATCGGACCGGGACGAGGCGTAGTTCCGCCGCGAGGCGAGCCCGAGCGCCGTGGCGAGGCCCAGCGCCGCGGCGAGCCCCAGACGCGGGGCTCCCCGGAACGCCGCGGCGAGCAGCAGAACGCTCCCGAGCGCTTCGGGCGCGGATCCCGTGGGGGCGGCTCGGGAGCGCCTCAGGGCGGAACGCAGGGCGGGCCCGGTCCCGAAGCGACTCCACGCACCGTAGTTCCACAGCGAGGCGCAACTCCGCCGAGGACCGAACCGCCGGCGCGAATAGTCCCCCAACATCGTGGCGTGCCATCGCAGCGTGGCGCACCCGTGCAGCGCGGCGCGCCGCCTACGAGGGTCCAGCCGCGCGCGCAAGGACGGCCGCAAGGGCCGACCGAACGCGGCACGAGGGGCGAGCGCGCGCCGGGCGCGCGCGAGAACAGTCGCCGGGACGAGAAGCCGCGGCAGGAGCAGCGCTGAGCGCGTTGAGCTCGCGCCGAGCGCGTTGAGTGCGCGCTGACGCGGCTCAGCGGTGAGCGACGCGCCGCTCAGGGATCAGAGCGCTTCGTGTGCAAGCGCGCGCGCGGGCGCGCGGATGACCATGAACAGCATCACCAGCACGCCGAGAAGCACCGCGATCGCCGAGGGCGCGAGGAGCGGCGCGAGCCGATCCTCGGATGCGAACCCGCCATAGAGCAGCAGAAGTCCGACGAACATCGCAATCGAGCCGGCCTGGTGTAGAACGAACTGGACCGTCGCGAGGGCCCGCGAGGGCGCCGGCAGCCAGAGACGGTGAATTACCGCATAGATGAGCGAGGCGACGAAGCCCACCAGAAGGATGTGCGCGTGGGTGACGAACTCGCCGTGATTGCGCGATGAGGCCATGTAGATACCGAGAATCATCCCCGCGGCCGCGTAGCCGAGTGCCCAGATCAGATACTTGCGATCGAAGTTCGTCATCGCTCTCCCCTCGAGCTATGCTGTCATATAGCATGACAATCGGGCGCGCCGCATGTCAATCATTCCCACGCTGATCGAGCGCCATACCGATGCAACCTACCGTTTGATCAACGATACCGCGATCGAGCTGCTCGAGCGCACGAGCCCGAGCGAGCTTACGATGCGCGCCGTCGCGCAGCAGGCCGGTATGTCCGAACGCACCATATTTCGCTACTATCCCTCGCGGGAGGAGTTTCTGGACGCGATCGCGCGTGCCGTTTACGGTCGGTTCGAGACACCCTTGCCTCCGTCCAGTCTGCGCGAGCTCGCGCGCTATCCGCGTGACCTGTACATCTGCTTCGAGCGACACGCGGTGCTCGTGCGCGCGACGCTGCACAATGAGATCGCCATACGCATTCGCCACGGCGTCGGCAAGGAGCGCTGGGACGCCGTGCGCGAGCTGATCGATGCGGGAGCGCCACATCGCTCCGAGCGCGATCGACGCATCGCCGCGGCGAACGTCGACTACTATCTCACCGCGACGGCCTGGCAGCTTTTCCGCTTCCATTTCGGACTGCCGCTCGCAGACACGATCCTTGCCGCGCAGACTGCCGTCCGACTCGCCATCCGCGAAATCGTATCGAGGCGCATGGCGCCCGCCCGGGCGAGCCCGGTGTAAAGTGGCGCCTGCATGTCCGAGCATCCCTTGAAGCTTCTCTGCTCGATGGCGACCCGCGAGCTCCTCGCCGCGCTCGCAGATGACTACCGGCGTGCGGGCGGGCGCGGGGTCGCGACCGAGGCGGCCGGTGGCGTCGATGTCGCGAAGCGCATCGAGGCGGGCGAGCCCGCCGATGTCGTCGTGCTCGCGGCAAATGCGATCGACAAGTTGATCTCGGCGGGCAAGCTCCTCGCGGGCAGCCGTGTCGATCTGGTCCGCTCGGGCGTCTCGGTGGCGGTTCGCGCCGGAGCCGCGAAGCCCGACATCGGCACCGAGGAGGCGGTCAAGCGTGCCGTGCTCGCGGCGCAGTCGCTGAGCTATTCGACGGGCCCGAGCGGGGTGTATCTCGAGAAGCTCTTCGCGCGCTGGGGAATCCTCGAGGACATCGGCGCACGCATCGTCGTGCCACGACCCGGCGTCGCGGTCGGATCGCTGATTGCGAGCGGCGCTGTCGAGCTCGGCTTCCAGCAGCTCTCCGAGCTTCTGAATGTGCGGGGCGTCGAGGTGGTCGGGCCTCTGCCCTCCTCCATTCAGACGACCACCATCTTCTCCGGAGCGATCTCGCCGCACTCCGAGGACCGGGACGAGGCGCGCGCACTGCTCGACTATCTGGCATCCCCCGCTACGGCTTCTTTCAAACAGCGGCACGGCATGGAAGCCGCGGACTGAGACGCCTCCCCGTAAGTACCTTCTCCTCCGAGCTCGGGTTCAAACGCCCGAGCGGCACCGGTCGTCGCGATTTGGCGTCATAAGACCGTAGAACCCCCCGAGCGCAGCCTCCCACTTACTGTCAACGCGACGTTCGAGCCACGGCTCGCATGAGGCGATCGGCACCGCGTGCGCGGGGCATTCAAACAATCGCTCAAATCTCGAGGCCGGTCCGAGACCGGTGCTCCGGAGGTCTCTTCCATGTTCGCTTCGATCAGTCCCGTTCAGGGCCGCCGGGCAGCGGCCATCGCAGGCGGCTGCATGCTGCTTCTATTGGCAGGCTGCGGCGGCGGCATGAGCTACAGCGGCGGAGCAGCAAGCGCAGGCAACACGATGCCGGGAGGCGCAACGGGCAGCAGCATGCCGGCGCCCGCAGGAGACATGAGCGGCACCACGGGTGCCGCAATGGGCGCGGGAACGTGCAACGCGGCGAGCTGCGGATCGGCCCTCATTACGTTGACGGATGCGAAGGGAGACTTCCTCAGCTACATCGTCTCGCTCACTTCTTTGCAGCTGCAAACGGCGGACGGCACGACCGTCGAGACGATTCCGGCGACCACCAAGGTCGATTTCGCCCAGCTCGTCGACCTCGCAGAGGTGCTGAGCGCCGGGCAGATTCCGGCAGCCGAATACGTCAGCGCGAAGCTGACTATCGATTACACGAACGCCGAGATCACCGCGGACGACGGCACGGGCACTCCCGTCGAGCTGAAACCGGTCGACTCATCGGGCGCGGCGATCACCGGCCCGCTCACGGTCAACGTGCAGCTCGACAAAGCTCGCCATTTGCGAATCACCTCCGGACAGATCGGCCGGCTCGCGCTCGATTTCAATCTCGGGGTCTCCAACGTCGTAGACCTGACGGCCGACACGGTCACAGTCGCTCCGACCCTGGTTGCAAGCCTCGCTCCACCCGATGCGAAGCCGATACGCGTACGCGGCTCGCTCGGCACGGTGAGCACCGATCAGGACACATTCGTCGTCGATGTCCTGCCGTTTCACGATGAGGATTCGACGACGGGCGTAGTGACCGTACACGTCGACGGTGCGACGACATACGAGATCGACGGCAAGGCCTATACCGGGGATGCAGGGATCGCCGCGCTGGGCGCGGCCTCCTCCGGTATCAAGATTGCGGCCTTCGGGACGCTTCAAAACGGAGTGCAGCCGACGTTCACGGCGAAGAGTATCCTCGCTGGATCCAGTCTGGAGAGCCCTCGGGAAGACCGCATATCCGGCACCGTCGTGGCACGGAATCAAATGACACTGACCGTACGCGCGGCGACGTGGAGCGGTTCGGACGGGGACTTCGACTTTGAGCGACAGGACGCGACCGTCACCGTCGGCCCCGGTACCGCCGTAACGGAAGAGGGACACGCTGGAGCGTTTTCCGTTGCCGATATCTCGGTCGGCCAGCGGATCGAGGCGTCCGGTACAGCGAGCAAAGCAAGCGGAGGCTCCGTCTCTCTCGATGCCACCGCCGGTCAAGTCAGACTCGATGTGACCGCTGCCTCCGGCATCGTGACTCATCTCGCCAATGGCAGCCTGACTTTCAATCTACAGTCGCTCGGCGGACTGCCGGCGAGCGTCTTCGATTTCCTCGGCACTGGATCGAGTGCCGCCAGCGATGCCGATCCGGCAGCCTACCTGGTCGACACAGGGGCGTTGACGCAACCCGACTCGCTGCTCAACTCGCCCGCGCAGGTGCTCGGGTTCGTGACCGGCTTCGGTATGGCCCCACCGGACTTTGCTGCCGAAACTCTCGTCACGGCACCTTCCGTCGAGGCGGAACTGCAAATCCGCTTCGATCGATCGGGCTCTACGATGGCATTCATCGGGCTTGCGCCCGCCAGCGCTTCCCTCGTCATCGATCTGTCATCGATCGCGAACCATGGCGGTGACGATGGCGGGGACGGCAACGTCGCTCCCATCGTGCACGACGAAAGCGGCGGGAATAACGGTGGTGGGAATGACGGTGGGGGGAATGAGGGCGGCGATCATGGAAGCTCCGGCGGGAACAATGACGGCAACAATGGCAACAATGCCGGGGGCAACGGTGACGGCGACGGCCCCTTCATCGAGATCGGACCGCAGCGGATCGACGTGCGGCAGCTCGCGACACTGATCATCGTCGCGGACGGCGGGCAAAGCGCCGATCCGGTGTTCACGCTCGGTCATGCCGGGTCGAGGCTGAACTTCAACTTCAGCGTGTTCTCGGATTGCGTCGCGCAGCTCGCGAACGATCTGGCGAGCCGTTCCGCCGTGGTCGCCTTGACCGCCTCCGGCCGTTTCGATGCGGCCTCCGGCACGTTCACGGCAACTCACATTGCCGTACTTCTGACCGACTGACTCCGAGCCCTAAAGTCGATGCCGGGTGGAGTCCCCCTCAAACGCTCCGCCCGGCATCACCTCCGACCCCAGGGCGCGTCGCCGCGCCCTGGGCCACCGGAGTGCGAAATCCGCCGCGAAGCTTGGGGATGAGCATGCCGACGCGCTGACGATAGCTCTCGTAGCGTTCGCCGAATTGCGCGATCAGATCGCGCTCCTCGAACCAGATCCCGACGAGGATATAGCCGGTGCTGAGCGCGGCGAACAACAAATGGCCGACGCTCATGTGCGGCGCTGCCCAGAACGCGAGAATGAAGCCCGCATAGATCGGATGGCGCAGCCAACGATAGAAGAACGGCGTCGCGAAGTTCGAATGCTCGTGCGGTGCGCGGCCAAACAGCCGCCCGAATCCCTGGCTCAGCCCGAAGAGCTGCCAGTGACTGATTAGGAACGTGCTGATGAGCAGTATTCCCCACCCGCCCCAGGAGATCGCGCGGATGACGGCAGCGGCGGTCGGCTGATCCACCGACCACACGAGCCGCGGCAAGGGTTGCCATTGCCAGCAGATGAGCGCGAGGGCAGCCGTCGCGAACAGCACGTACGTACTGCGCTCGGCGGCCTCGGGAACGATACGGGTCCACACCCGCTTGAAGGCGGGCCGCGCCATGATGGAGTGCTGCAGCGCGAAAATGCCGAGCAACACCGCATCGATCACAATGGCCGTGGGCACACCCCCGGCGGGCCCCGAGTCGATCGTCTTCGGGACCAGCACACCCTCGACGAATCCGATCGCGTACAGGAATGTGCCGAGGAACAGGACGTAAACGACGGTGCTGTAGAGCGCCAGTATCGCCGCCATGACGAGCTCCTGAGTCGTGAAAACTACTCAACGATATCGTAAGCGGTATATTAAAAGCGACATCTCGGCCTCACACGGCGACGCGCACGGATTGTGCGCTGCGGGAATTTTCGGCATTCTGAGTGCGGATCCGAGCTGACTCGAGCGGCGAGGGGGATGGTGGACGACAAGCCGGGTGGGGAGACCGTGGCGAACCGGGGAGCCGAAACCCGAGATGAGAGAGCACTCTTTGCTGCCCTGTACGAGGAGCTCCGCCGGCTGGCCGATCGGGAGCTGAGACGCCATCCGGGTGCGTCCGTAAGTCCGACCACGCTCGTGCACGAGGCCTACGTGAACATGGCCGGCCGAGAGGGAACGGCATTCGACGATCGGGGTAGATTTCTCGGGTACGCTGCACGGGCAATGCGCGGGCTGCTCATCGATTTCGCGCGGCGGCAGCGAGCGTTGAAACGGGGCGCGGGATTTGAGATCACCCAGCTCGACACGCGAGTGGGAGAGGAGACGGCCGACGGTGCGGAGCTCGAGCGTCTGGCCGATGCGCTCGATGAGCTCGCGACCCTCGAACCACGCCTCGCAGAGGTCGTCGATCTCAAATACTTCTGCGGGTTCTCCTTCGTCGACATCGCGCGGCTGCGCGGAACGTCAGAGCGTACGGTGCAGCGCGACTGGGAGAAGGCGCGCCTCGTGTTGTTTCGCCGTTTCCAGCCGGAAGGCTGAGGCTGCATCGCGATGAGCGGCCCGACGGATGAGCAGGATCAGCAGGGCATCGACCCGGCGCGCTGGCAGCATCTGAGCCGTCATCTCGATCACGTCCTCGAGCTTCCCGAGATCGAATGGTCCGCGTACATCGCCGCACTCGAGCGCGACGATCCACTCACGGCGACCGATCTCAGCCGGCTGCTCGGTGGCAGACGCAATCGCCGATTCGCTGAGTTCCTCGCGGCGGGCTCGCCGCTCGCTGCGTCCGAGCTTGCCGCTCCTGCCCTCACCGGACGCCGAATCGGACCGTACGTCATCGAGTCGGAAATCGGGCGGGGAGGAATGGGAAGCGTCTGGAAGGCGCGGCGCGCCGATGGACGCTTCGAAGGGCACGTCGCGATCAAGCTGCTGCACTTATCTTGGCTCGGGCGTATCGGGGAGCAGCGCTTCCAGCTCGAGGGCAGGCTCCTCGGTCGCCTCGATCATCCGAACATTGCGCGGCTGATCGATGCAGGCGTGCTCGAGGGAGGGCAGCCCTATCTGGTGCTCGAGTACGTCGAAGGCGAGCCGATCGACCGCTACTGCGAGCTGTCGTCGCTCAGTGCCGAAGCGCGCGTCGAGCTGATCCTGCACGCGCTCGCCGCGGTCGCCCACGCGCACCGCCACCTGATCGTGCATCGAGATCTGAAACCCTCGAACGTGCTCGTCACACCCGATGGAACCGTGAAGCTGCTCGATTTCGGGATCGCGAAGCTGCTCGATGTCGGTGCACAGGTCGCACCCACGCAGACTCTGATGCAAGGGCTGACCCCTCAGTACGCGGCTCCCGAGCAGTTGCTCGGACAGACGGTCACGACGGCAACCGACGTCTACGCCCTCGGAGTGATGCTTTACGTGCTGCTCGCAGGCCAGCATCCCTTCGAATCTGCTGCATGCGCCGCAGCGCAAGGCGCAACCGCAGAGCTGATGAAGGCGGTACTCGAGCAAACCGCGCCGCGCGCCTCGGCGGTCGCTGCAGGCTCGCCGGCGAGCCGGCGCGGCCTGCGCGGCGATCTCGACAACATACTCGCCAAGGCGCTCGAGAAAGAGCCCGCCGACCGGTACGGAAGCGTCGGCGCGTTCGCGGACGATCTCAAACGCTGGCTGTCACACGAGCCCGTGCTCGCGCGGCCGTTCACCGCCGCCTACCGGGTTCGCAAATTCGTGCGCCGGCATCGCGCCGGGGTCACCGTCGCGGTCGCGATCGCGGCAGCGCTGATCGGCACGACCGTGTTCGCGTATTTGCAAATGGTGAACGCCCGGGCGGAGCGCGATCATGCCCTGCTCGAGGCGCAGCGGGCCCAGGCGCAGGCGGATCTCACCGAATTCGTAATCGGCGACAGTTTGAGCAGCATTCCGGGCGACACCGTGCGAGCGCGCCTCGACCGCGCGCGCGAGTTCATTGCGAGCCGCTACCGGCAGTCACCCCTGCTCGCAGCCCAACTCCTCATCGACGTCTCCGGACGGTATATCGACATTGGCCAGGACCGCACCGCCGCGCAGGTGATGCTCGATGTAGAGGCGATCAATCGCAGAGTGCGAGACCCGGATCTCACGGCCATGATCGGATGCATTCGCACAGAGGACCTGGCGCTCGCGCACAATCTTCCGGATGCGAAGCGGCACCTTGCGCTGGGACTCGCTAGCATGAACAGCATGCGGATCGTGCGGCCCCAGACAGTGGCGGAGTGCGCCGACGCCGCATCGCTCGTACTGCAAGCGGACGGCGATTATTCGCAGGCGGTCACGCGCCTTGCGGATGCGCGTCGTCGGCTGCTGGAGGCGGGCATGTACGGAGCCTCCCGCTACACGAGTACGACCAACAATCTCGGTCGAGCCATGGTCCTGGAGGGGGATTTCCGCAGCGCATGGGTTCTGCTGCGCGACCTGCTTGCGCTCATGCGCCAGATGGGACGCAACGACACCGCCAACTGGTGGCCGATGCTCGGCAATGCCTGCCGCGCACTGATCGGCGGTGGCGACCCACGGCACGCAGTGCAGCTCGTCGAGCAGTCGGTGACCGAAGCTCGCCGGGAAAATCCCACGTTCGAGCCGCCCTACATGGTCGCCGGCTGCCAGGCCGCCGCGCAAGTGCTAGCCGGTGATGCACGAGCAGCCGATGCGGACTTGATGCGGGCGATGCGCGCGGCCGGGGCGGCCGGGGCGCTCGCCGCCTCGAAATTCTACCCGTCGCTGAGCGTGCGCTCGGCCATCGAGCGCGGAGATCTCGATGCAGCCGACTCCCGCTGGGCGGAACTGCAACCGGATGAGGATCATGCGCTCGCAACGGGTGAGCGAGGGTCCGAGGCCGTTCGCGTTCTCCTCACTCATGCTCGGCTCGATCTGGCACATGGCCGCATCGGAGACGCCTCGGAGCTCCTCGGCACCGCCTCGCGCCTGATTGCCGCACGCCATCAGCCGATCAACCCGGATGCCTTTGATACGGCCGCCCTCCTCGCTCAGGCAGCTCTGCGGGCCGGCGATTCCGCAGGGGCCGAGCGGCACGCGACGGATGCGGCTCGTTTCGCAGAGGTCGCCTCCGTCGATGCCACATCCTCGGCACTGCTCGGGGAGGCGCTCCTCTTGAAGGCGCGCTCCGAGCGTGCACTCGGCAATCAGTCCCAGGCGGTTGAGACCGCGCGAGAGTCTCTGCGGCATCTTGAGAGCACGCTTCTTCCGGGCAACGAGCTCATCGAGTCGGCTCGAGATCTCATCGCGGGCACATCATCTAGAGCGAATTGAGAAAAGCGACGAGGTCCTCCTTCTGCTCCTCCGTGAGCCCCATCTGGAACCGCACGTTGTAGAAGTTCACCACCTCGCGCAAACTCGATGCCGCGCCGTTGTGGAAATAAGGTGCTCGGGCTGCGAGCCCGCGCAGATTCGGTCCCTTCACGCGGTTGAAATCGCTGCAGTGTCCCGTAATCAGAGCGCGACCCGGATCGGTCGTGTAGAACGATGCCGTCTGCCCCGGATTGAAGGGGTCGGGGCAGCCCGAAATCAGGAAAACGGGCAGCTCCGGCATCGAGAGCTCGCTTACGGCCGCGGCCACGATCGGGTCCGACTCGAACGACGGGTTCGATGTGTGGTTCGTCCCGATGTCGAGGGGCACCGGCAGAGAGTGACCCCCGACATTCGGCGCATCATGGCATGTGGTGCAGGTGCCTTTGAGCGCGGCGGGCTTGCCGAGAGCCGCATTGTCGTTGATGCCTCGCACGCCCGCGATCGTGAGCGGGGCGCTATTGAAGAGCTCCTCACCCGCTGCAATCTGCGCTCGAGCGGCTGGGACGCCTCGCTGCAGCGCAATGGGCGCCGGCGAGCCGCGGGTCGGCCGATCCCACGGCGCGAACAGTTTCATCGCTGAAGGGTCGAACGCCAGCCCTTGCGGGTCCTGCCCGAATGAGTCGTTGATCCCCGGGTAGTAGCGCTGAATCGAGAGCTTCCAGGGGCCGCCGGAGGCGCCGCCCGCATCCAGTGCGCCCGCATGATCGTCCCAGAGCTGAGCCGTGTACAAGCTGCTCTCGAAATCCACGATGGCATCGAGCTGGGCTTGCGTCGGCGGCTCGGCTGCCTGGGCATGGCCCAGAGTCGCATCGAGCGCCTGTTGGGTGAGGTCCGTCCGGAGACTTTGCGCGAAATTCGATTCGCTCGTGAGCGGTGCGACGGTCTCGCGCGCGTCCCACATCACCGCGCTCAGAAATGTCAGATTCGTAGCCGGCGCCGGCCGGCGATAGACTGATGCTGTGAGCACGTGCGTCTGCGGATCGAGACGCAGTGCGCAGCCGTACGGATCGCTCACGACGGAAATCGAGAATTGCGCATTCGCCGGGACCGGAAGCGAAATGCGCAGCAGTCCATTCTGGAGGATCAGACTGTGTCCAGCCTGATCGGCTCTCGCCACGTCGTCGCAGTTCGCGCCGTCGAGCGGCGTGAAGAGTGGGTCGGCTCCGTGAGTCTTCTCGAACAGGGCGCGCGCATGCGCTGGCGTGAACGTCATCGCCTCTGCGGGAATATGGCAGGTCGAGCAGCTGCGGCCATTGGTGCCGAGGCTTTGAAAGAATGGACCGGAGCGGTCGATCGGGCCCTGCGTGCTCCACGTGCCGAGCCAGCCGGTCGAATCGCGCGATAGCGTGAGCGGCGAGCCGTGTCCGTGCGGAGCGGCAAATGCGGCAGCAGCCGCAGTGAGCCCGAAGGATGCCAGCGATGCGGCAAATAGGAATGTCTTTTGACCCAAGTGCGGACCCTCCCTGTTGTTCATCGAGGAGTCTCGCATTCACAGATCGCATTCGCCACGCAAAACCCGACACTGCGGCCGCGCGATGGCCGGAGCCGAACGCATCCGGCCCCGGCCGCTGAGGCGTACTCGCGTTATGGAAAGATGGAGTTCCGAGCGCTATCCGCCCGCGCCCTGGCGGCTGCAGGGCACCTCGGTCCAGGCGCTCCGCCTCATCGATTCGAGCGCTGCACGCGGCCTCGTTCCGCACGGCCTGCGAGTCGTGAGCGTGTGGCCCCGCAAGACGCTTGCGGTGTTGTACTGCGCGAGCTATGAGCCGCCTTCGGTGCTGCGCTATCGCGAGCTCGTGTTTGCGCCGGCACTCGTTGCGGCTGGCGGCCGCGTCGGCTTCTGGATCTCGCATATTTATGTCGATGACCCCGTTTCGCTCGCGGGCGGCCGCAGCATATGGGGGTTGCCGAAGGCGCTCGCCACCTTCGAGTGGCAGCCGCAGCAGCGGGAGGTCGCCGTGCACTCCGAAGGGCAGGCGCTCTGTCGCATTCGCTGGGGCTCCGGGCAACTCTCGGGACGAGGCGGACTCTCTGTGCCCATTCCGCTCTACCTGCCCGTCATCAGCCGCAGCGCTGCAGGGTTTCAATTTTTCAGCGGACGAGGCAGTCTTTCGGTAGCGCGGCTCAGCGGCGAGATCGTCATCGAGCCCGGCAGTCCGCTTGCCGGGCTGGCGCTCGAGGAATCGCACACGCTGATTGCCGGGCGAAGCCTGCGGCTGCGAGTCGATGCACCGTAGCGATTCATTGCGCCGCACCTGGAGCCCTCATGACGAGCCCGCCCGAAAACCAGAGTTCCCGGCTGTACTTCGACGACCTCAAGGTCGGGCAGCGTTTCACCTCTCCCGCCAGCTACACGATCGACGCGGAGCAGATCAGAGCGTTCGCTGCGCAGTTCGATCCGCAACCGTTTCATCTCGACGAAAGCGCCGGTCGCGCGACGGTCTTCGGCGGTCTCGTGGCAAGCGGATGGCACACGGCGGCTCTCACGATGCGGCTCGTCGTACAGAGCGGTCCGCCGCTTGCCGGCGGGACCGTAGGTCTCGGTGCGGAGCTCAGCTGGCACGAGCCCGTGCGTCCGGGCGACACGCTGCACGTGCGTGCCGAGGTGATCGAGGCAATCCCCTCACGATCGCGTCCCGACCGCGGCCGCGTCGTCATGCGCACCGAAACGCTCAACCAGCACGGGACGGTCGTACAGACTTGCATCTCCAAGGTACTCGTGCCACGGCGCGCTCAGCCGGCAGGCAGCTGACCGGGCGATCCCGGGCGCGGGCAAACGTCAGCTGGCGCGCGAGCGCGGCCGTCGGTGAGCACCCATCCCGGGGTGCCCTGCGGTCAAGGTGCGAATAGCGGCGGCACGGGTTATCATCGCCGCATGACCAAACTCGAAAAACCCCTCAAGCGGGAGCTCGCGATCGGCGAGCAGGCCTATGTGCTCACGATTGCCCCGGAAGGCCTGAAGCTCACGCTCAAAGGTCATCGCAAAGGCCGCGAGATCGCCTGGCGCGAGCTGGTAAGCGGGGATGCGGAGTCAGCCGAGTCGGAGGCTCCGCTCGCGAGTCCGGGCGCACCTACGGCCTGATCGGGCCGACATCCCCTCACCGACATCGCCTACTCGAAGTAGGCGATGGTGCGGAACTCAATGCTGTGCCGAGGTTTCGCGTCCGGGAATGTCGGATCGCGGAATGCCGTGTGCGGCGTGCGCCAGACGCGTGCGCGATCCGAATCGTGGAACTTCACCACAATCGCCTCATCGCGCGTCATGCGCGAGAAGTACCACCAACGGTGCGCCGGGCTGAAATGGAAGATCGCCGCGCCGGGCACTTGATCCTCGTTCTGCATCGGGCCGAGCATCGTCGATTCATCGGGAATATTGTCCACGACGAACATCGTGTTCGTCGTCCCCTCCTCCGCGCGCACGCTGCGCCCATCGCACACCGCTAGCGGGGTATCTTGCGGCGGCTCCGAAAACGCTCGCCAGAAGCTCGAGTAGAGGAATCGCGAATAGCCCGGACCGCCCGTGAACGCGCGCTCGTACGTTGAACGCGCCATGCGATCGGCGCGGTCGGGCGCGGTATCGACGTGTGCCTCGCCGGCGGGCGGTTGTACGCCACCGCTATGCGTGTAGCCCACCGTCCGATGCTTGAATCGTGTGAGATCGCCTGAGGTGCGTGCCATCCAGCCGAGCGTTGCAACGCGCGTCGCTCCCGTCACCGCCTTCACGGCCGCGGCGACTTCGCCGGGATAGATGGCATCGACCTCCGCGCGGTCGAAGAAGTCGCGCACTGCGCTCACGTGGCGCACGAGCTCGAACCCATGAGTATCGAGCTTGAAATGCCCGGCGATCGGGCGCGCATCGCGGACCTTGACGGTATGCGCCTCGTATTGGCCGGTATTGTGCTCGACGCCTGGTGCGACGAAGCGGCGGTTGATGAACGAGCCGTGCGCGACGTACACGATCTGGGCCTCGACGCTGCGCGCATTGTCCTCGACGCTGCGCGCGCGGTCCTCGATGCCGGCGCGGCTCGCACGATCGCTCTCGCCTGCAGCCGCGTGCCCCCTCTTCGAGCTCTCCATCAGAACAACGACCCCTCGTCGCTTCCCAGCATCTCCTCGCGTACGAGGGGGATCGGAGGCCCGCCGTACGTCAGGAATTTGTCGTGGAAAGCGCGCCAGTAGGTGCGCGGGTCGGATGCGCTGGCGGCGCCCGGCTGGCGCGCCACCCAGTCGTCGCGGAGCTTGCGGATCATGAGCTTGCCGAGCGTGTAGTTGAGGTAAGCCGGATCGTAGGTGCCGCGGGCCGCCTGCTGCTCGGCATCGCCCGCATCGGCGAAGGCGCGCTCGCGAAACATCCGGTCGGACTCCTCCACGGTCATGCCCTCGGTGTGCAGACCGATGCTCGAGAGGAACCTCACATCGCGCAGCAGCGCCTCGGTGAGCTCGCCCACGTGCTGTTCGGGATCGCCGTTGCCGAGCCCCTCATCCCACATCATCTCCTCGCAGTAGTGCGCCCAACCCTCCGCGTAGGCATACGTCACCCAGAGCGCCGCGATCTTCGAGGGATTGCGATTCGAATAAGAAAACTGCAGGAAATGTCCCGGCCACACTTCGTGCACGCTCGTATAGAGCAGCGTCGCCTTGCCGGGGATGTACTCCTCGCGCTTCTTCGCGCTCCAGGTGGGATCGGGCGGCGCGATGTTGTATTCCGAGGCGAGCGCCTTGTCATAGGGACCGGGAACTTCGATGAACGCGAAGTTCGCTCGGTTGTAGGGCGGCGCGAGCACGACGTGCACCTCGTTGTCGCTCGGAACGTCGACGATCCGGTGCTGCACGACGAACGCCTTCAGCATCGTGAGCTGCTCTGCCGCGGCTTGGACCGTGCTCCCCTTCGGCTTGTCGGCGCGCATGCGCGCGACACACTCGGTGAGGCTCGCCCCAGGTGCGAACTGCGCGCACGCCTCGCCCAGAGCCTGCGTATTTCGATCGAGGTCGCGGCGGCCGATCTCGGCGAGCTTCTCGACGGGCATGTCGACACCGTCCGTATCGCGCAGCATCTCCTCGAAGAGCGGCTTTCCGAGAGCGAATTTGCCCGTCGCATGTACTCGGCGCGACTCGAGCCAGGACTTCAGCCGCTCCATCGCCTGTGCAGCGGCGTCGTCGGCCTCCATGAGCTCTTTCTGAGCATTGGGGTCCTCGACCGACGCGAATACCTGCGGCACGTCGCGGCGGAAGAACTCCGCGTAGCCGCCGAAGCCGGAAATGCCGCGCTCGATGAAGGTGCGCGGGAGCGGCGCGCGCAGATTCGCGCGAATGTCGGCGGCGATCTGCGGGATCGCGCGCGCGTAGCCCAGGTAGCCCTGCAAGCGGGTCGCGAGCGGCGCGTATTTGCGAGAGAGATAGACGTTCGGATCGAGCAGATCGATGTACCAGGCGGGATTGCGGAAAGGGAACTTCGCGCGATCGAGCCAAAAGAGGTCCGTATCGATGACACTGAGCAGATACTCGCGCTCGAAGCGCTGCTCCGAGGAGAGCGTCGACGGATCGAACGCGATGACTTGCGTGCGGCACTTCTCGAGGTGTGCGACTTCCTTCGCGATTCCGGCTGCCGACAGATCGGGCATGTCGCCGTCGAACTCATGGCGACCCGCCTCGACCGCGAACATGGGACGTGCCCTGAAATAGTCCTCGATGAACCGGTTCGCGTACGAGTCCCACGCGGACTGCTGTGAAGCCCTCGGAGGCGGCGCTTCCGACGGCGCCCAGGCCGCGCGCGGAGGCGCCTGACGCGCGCACGCGCTCAGTACGCTTGCGGCCGCGACGATCAGCACCGGAGTCGCCACCGCTCCCCAAATTCTCCTGGCGCTCGAGCACGAATCCTTCACGATGCCTCCGGCGCGATGAGCGAAAGCCGGGTATTTTGCGCCAGCAAAGCCGCCGAGACGAGATCGCGGCCGCGAAGCGGCGCCGCGCACTGTGCGAGAGAATGTCGACAGCGCGCGACCGCCGCTCAGTGCCTCGGGCTCACTCAGCGCCTCCGGGCTCGCTGAGTGCCCGCGCTGCTCAGTGCCTTCGGCCTGCTTCGCCGCTCGGCCGCCGGGTAACGCGTCCCGCCTGCGGCCCGCCGGTCTGTCGTGCCCCAGCGAATGTCTCGATCATCGTACGATTGAACGCAGGAATGTCTTGTGGCTTGCGGCTCGAGACGAGGCCCGCGTCCACGACCACTTCCTGATCGACCCAGGTCGCGCCCGCGTTGCGCAAATCCGTTTTGAGCGATGGCCACGAAGTGATCGTACGATCGCGAACAACGTCCGCCTCGATCAAGGTCCACGGTCCATGGCAGATCACCGCGACGGGCTTGCCGGCCTCGAAGAAGTCGCGCACGAATTGCACCGCTCGCGGCTGGGTACGCAGCTGATCGGGGTTGGCGACACCGCCGGGCAGCAGCAAGGCATCGAACTCGCTCGCGTCCGCCTGATCGAGCGACACGTCGACCTTCACCTTCGCGCCTTTGTCGAAATGCTTCCAGCCCTGCACCTCGCCCTTTGCGGGCGAGACGACGAGCGTCTCTGCGCCCGATTCCTCCAGCGCCTTCTTCGGCTCGAGAAGCTCTGCCTGCTCGAAGCCCTCCGCGGCCAGAATGGCGATTTTCATGCCGTCGAGCTGTGCCATGACGGGATCCTCCTTGGCTGATGGAACCTCGTCGACAAGCAGGAGGCGTGCCGGTCCCGCTGCCGCGATGTGAAGGAGTTGCGGAGGACCGCCGGGGCGTGCGCCCGGTGACTCAATGCAATGTGGCGGAGGGCTCGAGCGCCCCGAGCATCCGCAAGGAATCCGTGAGACGCTTCATGCGCGTCAGACAGAGGAACGTGCGTTCCTCGGCACGCTGTGCACGCTGTACATCGCCGACCTGCCGATAGCGCATCGCTTTTGCAGCCCACGCGTCGCAGCACATGCTCGCGCGACGATGTGCCATAAATATTTTCTCGACTTTCTTCAATTGCTTACCAGGCATAGTTAACTTAAGATATCACGTACGACGCGGAGCCGTCATGTGCTACAAGCAAGTGCCGCGCCAAAGCTGCCCGGCGCCTGCCCGCGATTGCACGCTCGCTTGCCCGCGATGGACCCGTCGTGATATCACTGCAGTCGATGATCGAGCCACGCTTCAGCCGCTCCTACCGGTACTTTTATTGGCCACGCTCGCGGGCGGTTGCGGGGCTGAGCTCGATCCCATGAACTAGACGAACGAGAGAGCACACCCGAAAGAACCGCCAGGCCCCTGGCGGTTTTTTTTGGCCCCGGGGACCCGAGCGAACCGGAGCCGAGCATATGCATACGCAGACCGACGACCTTCGCATCCGCGGGATGACGGAGCTCGCGACGCCCGAGGAGGTCACTCGCGAGCGTCCTTGCAGCGACCTCGCCGCCAAGACGGTGAGCGCTGCGCGTGCCGCGTTGCAGGAGATCTTGCACGGGCGCGACGAGCGCATTGCCGTGGTAATCGGCCCGTGCTCGATCCACGACGTTCGGGCGGCGCGCGAATACGCCGAGCGCCTGGCGCGCGAGCGCGCGCGGCTCGGGGATGCGCTCGAGCTCGTGATGCGTGTTTATTTCGAGAAGCCGCGAACGACGGTCGGCTGGAAGGGGCTCATCAACGATCCGGATCTCGATGGGCGCTTCCGCATCAACCACGGCCTGAGACTCGCGCGCGGACTGCTCTCGGAAGTCAGCGAGCTCGGCGTGCCCGCAGGAAGCGAGCTCCTCGATATCATCACGCCGCAATACATCGCGGATCTCATCTCCTGGGGGGCTATCGGCGCACGGACGACCGAGAGCCAGGTGCACCGCGAGCTCGCCTCCGGACTTTCTTGTCCGATCGGGTTCAAGAACGGAACGGACGGAAACGTGCGCATAGCCGTGGACGCCGTTCGCGCCGCCGCGCACCCGCACCACTTCCTCGCGGTGACCAAACAAGGGCGCAGCGCAATTGCCGCCACCTCTGGCAATGCGGACTGCCACATCATTCTGCGCGGCGGCCGCACTCCCAATTACGATGCGGCAAGCGTCGAGGCCGCTTGCCGTGAGATGGTATCCGCCGGGGTCGCGACCCGGCTGATGGTCGATGCGAGCCACGGCAACAGCGGCAAACGGCCGGAGCAGCAGCCGGCCGTCATCGAGGCGCTCGCCGCTCAGATCGAGGCGGGCGAGCGGCGCATCGGCGGCGTGATGATCGAGAGCAATCTCGTCGGCGGCCGGCAGGACCTCATCCCGGGTCGAGCGCTCGTGTATGGCCAGAGCATCACGGACGGATGTCTCGACTGGGTGAGCTCGGTCCGTGTCCTCGACCGCCTCGCCGAGGCGGTGCGACGCCGCGTGGCGCGAGCGCATGCCCGCGCAGGGGCAGGCGCCGCGCTCGGGTGAGCCTCAGAAGCCTGAGAGATGCAACGCGGCGACGACGGCCGCAGCGATGATGCAATAGATGCCGAAGTAGACCCACCGGCCGCGCTCGAGCCAAACGCTCAGCCATTTGAGCGCGAGCAGACCCGCGATGAACGCGAGCACTCCGCCGAAGATGCTCAGCTCCAGGTCGACCCGCAGCGCGCCGCGCGGCAGCGATTGCCCATGCTTGAACAGCCGCAGCAATTCGCGCCCCACGACCGGCGGCGTAAGCACCACCGCGAGCGCGAAGCTGAATGCCTCGGCCGTGACCTTGTCGACCCCGGCGAGCATCCCGGTCGAGATGGTTGCGCCGGATCGCGAAAAGCCGCGAAACGGCAGAGCGATCCCCTGCGCGAGCCCGATCAATGTGGACTGATTGAGACTCATCTCACCTCGGATCGGAATCTTATCGGGTGGTCGGCGCGCCGCCCGGCGGGCGCGCGCGTCGGAGACGATGATGAGAATACCGACGGCGAAGAGCGCCGGCGCAATCAGCTCGAGATGGCTGAACAGCTCCTCGATGTCCGCGTGCTCGGTACCGGGGAAGACCGCACGCACGACGAGCTTGCCGAGGCCGTATCCGATGATCCCGGTGAGCGCGGTCGCGATGACGACATGCGAGGCGAACCGCACGAAGGCCGCGCGCGATGCGAAGTACGTGAGCCGCCACTGCCGCCAGAAGTACGCAATGACCGCGAACATCGTGCCCGTATGCAGCAGCACGAGCAGCAGGGTCAGCGCCGGCGCGGAGGGATCGAGCCCCATGAGCTTCTCCGCGACGACGACGTGCGCGGAACTCGACACCGGCAGCAGCTCGGCGAGACCCTGAATGATGGCGAGCACGACGACATGGATCGGCGACATGACGGTTCCGTGGGGCAGCGGCCGCGCAGCCGGGGCGGCGGTGGCGCGGCACTACAGCAGCCACCCTCCCCCGCGTCAACCCTCGAAGACCCACGTGCGTCACAGGGCGCGCACGTCGCACGGACTGCTAAGATGGCTCATGCCGCCTGAACGACACGCCCTTGCCTTCGCGCCGCGCGCCGAGCCGACCGCCACGGACGGGATCGAAGTAGTCCTGTTCGATGTGGGCGGAGTGCTTCTCGAAGTGCACGGCATCGCCGCGATCATGGAATGGCTCGAGCACCGCGTCACACCCGAGGAGGTGTGGGGTATGTGGCTCGCCTCGCCCGTCGTTCGAGCCTTTGAGAGCGGCCGGATCGACGAAGCTGAGTTCGCCGCGGGGATCCTCGCAGAGCTGCGGCTCGCAATGCCCGTGAGCGCATTCCTCGACTCCTTCGTCACGTGGCCCGTGCGGCTCTATCCCGGCGCACCGGAGCTCATCGCACGCATTCCATCCCGATATCGCCGCGCCGTTCTCTCCAACACGAACGCCGTGCACTGGCCGCGCATCGTCGAGGAGCTCGGCCTCGGCGCAAGTTTCGAGCAATGCTTTGCTTCGCATCTCATCGGCAAGATCAAGCCGGACGCTCAAGCCTTCGAGCATGCGGTCGAGGCCCTCGCCTGCGAGCCCGAACGCATCCTCTTCCTGGACGACAATCTCGTGAATGTCGATGCGGCGCGGTCCTGCGGGCTGCGCGCGGTACGGGTGCGCGGGCTCGCCGAGACGCAGCGCGCGCTCGAGGAGCTGCGGATCCTCGAGAGCGAGAGCTGAGTCTCTTTTCCTGCACGGCCGTTTTCGTTATCGTCCGCGTGCACGCACGATGAAATCGAGAGAACGGGGGCTGGCGCAGTCGGGTGCGCCGCGGAAGCATTTGCGAACGAAGCTAAAGCGCAAGATCGCCCGCAAGGGGCTGGTGACTCGGTATTTCCTCAGACGCCTCGCGCAGGCCCAGCGCGAGGGCGGCAGCTCGCGTCCGGCGCGCGCCTACACCCGCGCGCTCGCCGAGGCAATCGCCGTTTTCGTGCTCATGCCCGGAATCGCCGTGTTCTCGGTGGCCGCGTGGTGCTTCTCGAGCATGCCTCCGGCCTCCTGGCCCGGGACGAACGCGCGTTCGACGCTCGGCGCCGCGATGCTGGTTACCTTCGGGCTCGTCCTGCTCGGGCACTTCGCCTTCGGCAGGCACTTCCGCCGCTACATCCGCAATCCCGAGGCGGCGAGCGAGTTCGATACCGAGGAGGACCGCCAGATCGCTTTCTGGCAGAAGTTCTTCGTCACCACGATCTGCGGCGTCATCGTGCCGCTCTGCACGCTCATCACCATCGTGGGTCCCTGAAGCGCGCGAGCGGGTCGTCGTCGTACTGCGCGCCGCGCGCGAGAATCTGCAGCTCGCTGCGCCGATAATCGATCACGAGCACGTCGACCGTTCCGAGCGCGTCCATGCCGATGAGCAGCGCCGGACGGTCGGCGAGCTTCCATGCCTGGAAGATCTCGATGTCGCCGATCGTCAAATGTGCGCTACGTATATTGATGCTCCCGAGCCGGATCGGGGGAACGTCGGCGCCCTGCCCCTCCCCGACCGTATCGGTCGTATCGACGATTTGATCCTTCGTGAACTCGTAGTGTCTCCTGCGGCCGAGGAGCGCATCGCGCAGCGCTATGTTCGCAATGCTCGTCTGCGCGCCGGTATCGATGATCGCGGTCGTCCGGATCGAGCCGACGTACGCCGTCGTTGCAAGCAGGTGGTTCGGCAGAATCCTCACCGGAACGGTGACGTATCCGCGCTCCGCGCGCTGCCCGTGCGATCGCCTGATCATGATCAGATCGTGCCGGAAGTCGATGAAGATCCGCTTGTCGAGCAGCCCTTCGGTGCCGAGCACTCCCTGTGCGCCGCCGAGCGCATCGGGAACGATCGGCAGCATGGTCGAGTCGATCTGCAAATCCCCGACGATGAGGTTCTCCACGTGGATCGTCGGCACGGCCACGGTGCCCATCACGCCATGGAGCAGCACGTGGGTCTCGCCGAGCGGTATGCCGAGTGCGCGGGCAACCCCGGCGGTCACCGCCGAATGATTGGCTCCCGTGTCCAGTACGAGCCGAAAGGGTCCCTTGCCGTCTATCAATACGGGCGCCCAGATCCGTCCGATGCGGTCGCGGAGCGTCGGTGCGACGTATCTGGGCTCGGGCGCGACGACGGACACTTCCTGATCGGTGTCCACGACGGAAGCCCCGGCAGGCTGAGCCGGCGGCACGGTCTGGCCCGAGGGGACGGAGGGGACGGCGCCCGTTGCGAGCGTGGCAGCGCGTGCCGGTGCGGCAGCTGCCGGTAAGGGCGCAAGTGCCGGTGCGGGCGCAGCTGCGGTTGGCAATGCGGGCGTTGCAGCCGCGCACACCGCGCATGCGGTCAATCCGGGCAAAATGAGAATGAGCGCGCGGCGACCTCGTGCGCATCGACCAACGGATGCTCGCCTCGCCGGCATTTCCCTTCCTCGATGGGCGTCGGAGTCGATCATACTCGCTCACAGCGGGCACGCGAGCGCGACCTGCATCGCAAGGTGCAGGATGCGCATCAATGCGAGTAGAAAATGTGCGGCGGCTCGTCCATGACCTGCGACAGATCGGGCGCCGGTGTGCCCTCGGAGAAATCAACGGCGCGATACTTGCCGCGAAAAAACACGAGCGGCCGCAGCGGCTCGATGCCCCTGTGAAACGCAATGACTCTGCCCGTCACGATCCAGTGATCGCCCCCGTCGCTCACGCGTTCCACGTCGCAGCCGAGCGAGGCGAGACTGCCCTCGAGCCGCGGGCCGGCAGGCGACGGCACGAACCGGAAAGGCGGCGCCGGCGCG
>DATNFW010000078.1:0-6026 GCA_035606175.1 Steroidobacteraceae bacterium
ACTTCCAGAAGAGCGCGAACGAGGTGCGGGCCGAGGGCGAGAGCTCCGCGAAGAAGATTCGCGCGGCAGCCGATCGTGAGCGCACCGAGATCATCTCGAATGCGCAGCGCGATGCGCTCGAGGTGAAGGGTGCGGCCGACGCGAAGGCGGCCGGCATCTACGCGCGCGCGAACGCTTCGGATCCCGAGTTCTACTCGTTTTATCGGAGTATGCAGGCCTACGAGCGGGCCCTCGGCAAGTCGAACGGCGTGCTGGTGTTGTCGCCCGACAGCGCATTCTTCAAATACATGAAAGACCCCGGGGGCGCGCGGCGCTAGTGCGCCGTGCCGCAGCCCGTTCAAGCCGAGAGGTTCTCTCGAGGTGTTCACGTTCCGCTTCTCAGATCTCGCCGCGGCGCTCGCGCTGCTGTTCGTATTCGAGGGCATCATGCCGTTTCTCAATCCCTCGGGGCTGAAGAGGGCCCTCGCTCGGCTCACCGAGGTGGGAGATCGGGAGCTGCGCATCGCCGGTCTCGGCAGCATGCTCGTCGGCGTCGCGATCCTGTTTCTCGTGCGGTAGCGGAATGGGCAAGTTCGTCATCGTCATCGGCACCCAGTGGGGCGATGAGGGCAAGGGCAAGATCGTCGATCTGCTCGCCGAGCGGGCCGCCGCGGTCGCCCGCTTTCAGGGCGGGCACAACGCGGGGCACACCCTGGTCATCGGGGGCCGCAAGACCGTGCTCTCGCTCATCCCCTCCGGAATCCTGCGCGCGCACGTGCGCTGCTTCATCGGCAACGGCGTGGTGCTCTCTCTCGAGGCGCTGATGCGCGAGGCGGACATGCTGCTCGCGCAGGGCGTACCCGTTTTCGACAAGTTGCGCATCTCGCCGAACTGCCCGCTCATCCTGCCCTCGCACATCGCGCTCGACCGTGCGCGGGAGCAGGCGCGAGGTCCGAACGCGATCGGCACAACGGGGCGCGGCATCGGACCCGCATACGAGGACAAGGTCGCCCGGCGAGCGGTGCGCGTCGCAGACCTCTTTCAGCGCGATCGTTTCGCCGCGAAGCTCGGTGAGGTGCTCGATTTCCACAATTTCGTGCTGCAGCAGTATTTTCGACAGCCACCCGTCGACTTCCAGGCGACACTCGATGAGCAACTCACGCTCGGGGAGCGCATGCGGCCGCTGGTCGCCGACGTGAGCCACGCGCTGAGCGTTCTGCGCGCGAGCGATGCGAACGTTCTATTCGAGGGCGCTCAGGCGGCGATGCTCGATGTCGATCTCGGCACCTATCCGTTCGTCACCTCCTCGAATACGACGGCGGGCTTTGCAGCGACCGGTGTCGGGCTCGGACCGAAGGCATTCGACGAGGTGCTCGGGATCGTGAAGGCGTACACGACGCGGGTGGGTGCCGGGCCGTTTCCGACCGAGCTCAGCGACGCCGATGGAGAGTACCTGGCGCGCGTGGGTCACGAGTTCGGCTCGGTAACGGGTCGCCGCCGCCGGTGCGGCTGGTTCGATGCCGTCGTGCTGCGGCGGTGCGTCATCCAATCGAGCGTGACGGGCCTTGCGATCACCAAACTAGACGTGCTCGATGCGCTCGAGACCCTGCGCATCTGTGTGGGCTATCGCATCGGGCGGGAGACCGTCGCTGAGCCGCCGCTCTGCGTCGATGCGTATGCCGAAGTGGAGCCCGTCTACGAAGAGTTGCCGGGATGGAAGCAATCGACTGCCGGCGTTACCGAACTCGCGGCGCTCCCCGCGAATGCGCGGCGCTATCTCGAGCGCATCGAGACGCTCGCGGGCGTGCCGATCGACATGATCTCCACGGGCCCCGATCGGGAGCGGACGATCGTATTGCGCAAGCTGTTTGGTTGAGCGCGTGGGAACGTTTCTTGCCAGCCGGTTCGGCGGACTCCCTTTCTGCGCGAGCATATGAGTACCTGGAACGATGTTGACGAGGACCTTCCCTCGGTCGATGAGATCGTCGAAGTCTGGCTCGATTTCGGCCAGGGCGGGGTGACCCGCCTGAGAGGCTATCGGCTCGCCGGCCCCGCCGGCGCGGAAACCCTGTGGCTCAATGCCCTGACTCACGAACCCTTCCCGGAGGGTTGGCGCGTGGTCCGCTGGCGCAAGGCCGAGGGGGAATCCGCCGTACGCGGCGCGGCTCCTCCGGCCGGCCAGGTGCACAAGCCGACCTGAGCTTCCGGTCCCCGAGAGGCCCCGGCGGCGCGTCAACGTCCGCGCCCGCCGTGCGCTATATGTCAAGTGAGCGCAGCGTCGCACTTTGCGCGTTTGTCGATGATGTGCGTCGCTCTATCGCGGTTAGCGCGATTTCCGTTCGAGTATGATCGGTGCGTAGCTTCCGCGGGACTCACCGCAGCAAAGGCCGGATGGGACGATGCGAACACGGCTCTACATGGGAACGATCCGCTGCGGTTTGCTCGCGGCTTTGTCTCTGTTGACACTGCCGGCGCTCGCGGCCCTCGGTGACAACGTCGTCTCTGTATCGAACGATCGCCTGCACATGCACGCGCAGCTGAAGGGTGTCACGTCTTCGGCTGCCTTCACGGTCCACGAGATGACGGCACCGTCTGGGACGCTGGTGCGTGAATACGTCTCTGCGAGCAGCACTGTATTCGCGGTGAGCTGGACGGGGCCCGCGAAGCCCGACCTGCGACAGCTCTTCGGCAGCTACTTTCCAGGGTACGTGAGCGCTTCGAGCAAGGCGCGCCATGGGGCCGCCACGCGCCGACATTTCGAGCTGAGAGAGCCCGATCTAATCGTGGAATCGGCCGGGCGCATGCGCGCTTTCCACGGTCGGGCGTACGTCCCCTCGCTCATGCCGCCGGGCATCACGCCCGATGAGATCCGCTAGCGCCGCGTCGGGCGCCGGAACGGACACGGTCTCAGTCCTCCACCGGAGAGCTTCCTCTTGCGCGCATTGATCAATGCTTCGATCGCCATGTTTGCCGTTGCGCTCTGCGTCGCCGCATGCAGCGGCGGCCCGAAAGGACCGGCCGTGGGAGGCGGAGGGGGCGGCAGCTCGAGCAGTTCGAGCTCGAGCAGCTCGAGCAGCTCCAGCAGCTCAAGCAGTTCCAGCAGCTCGAGCTCCAGTAGCTCGAGCAGCGTCAGCTGTTTGGCGACGGGCGGGACGAACACCGGTTCCTCGAACGTCGCGACGGTCGTCGTCGATGCCGGCCCGCCCTGTGCCGAGATCAACGCACAGGGCCAGGTGAACATTCTCTACACGACGGTCGTGCTCTGCGCTCCGGGGAGCACGACGAATTGCCAGACGATCGATCACGTGCAGGTCGATACCGGCTCCTACGGCCTGAGACTGATCTCGGATGCATTGCAACCCTCGCTGGTCGCTGCACTGCCAGCGGCGATGTCAGGTGGCCAAGCCCTTGCCGAATGCACGATGTTTGCGGACGGGTACAGCTGGGGACCGCTGAGGATGGCGGACGTGCAGATCGCGGGCGAAAAAGCTTCGGGACTCGAAGTCCAGGTGATCGGGGATCCGACGTACTCGACGGTGCCGCAGAACTGCTCGAGCAGTGGCGGCAATCAGGAGGACACCGTCCCGCTGTTCGGGGCGAACGGCATTCTCGGCGTCGGCCCCTTCGCCCAGGACTGCGGCACGCGGTGCGTGACGGGAACGGTTGGTTTCTACTATGTGTGTGCCTCACCGACCAGCTGCACCGAGTCCACCGTGGCGCTCGCACAGCAGATCGGCAACCCGGTGGTGTCCTTCACGAACAGCAGCAACGCTGTTCAGGACAACAACGGCGTCATCATCGAGCTTTCACAGATCGCCGTGGGCGGTGCGCCAACGGTTTCGGGGTCGCTCGTGTTCGGAATCGATACCGAGCCCAACAACGCGATGACCGCCACGAACGTGCTGCCCGGGGATCCGAGCACCGGTGAGATCATTACCGTGTACAACAGTCAGACGCTCTCGAAGAGCTACATCGACAGCGGCTCGAACGCGCTCTACTTCGTAGACGGCTCTTTTAAAGCGTGCGTGAACAACGTGGGCTTCTATTGCCCCCCGGCGCTGACTCAGCGCACCGCCGTCAATGAGGGCACGGGCGGCACCCCGCAATCCACAGTGAATTTCTCCGTCGCAAATGCCGACTCGCTGAACGCGGCCAATGCAGCCTTCGACAACCTCGCCGGCTGTCCGGTGAGCTCCTCGGGGCCGAGCTCGCAGTGTCCCACGAGCGGCCAGACCTTCGACTGGGGGCTGCCTTTTTACTTCGGGCTCGATGTCTATACGGCCATCGCCTGCAACGATGCCGGGGCCGGTTGCAAGACGACGAGCAAGGGCTTCGGCCCGTACTTCGCCTACTGACGAGAGCGCTCCCCGCGCGAAAGCTGCATCGCGGCCATTGCGTGCTGTCTTTGCCGGCCGGGTGCCCGGTCTTCCGCGCGTCATCCGGAATTTCTCGCCGTCGCGCGCGTCCAACTCGGCAGGGATCGACCGGATGATCGGAACGGAGGCTGTATGACGGACCGCGGTCATGCCGCTCACGCGCGCGCCGTCGGAGCCGAGCCGGCCGCCGGGTCGCAACGACCCTGCGGCCGGTGACCATGTAGAATCCCTCTTTTCGCAGGGCTTCTTCCATTCCGAGCTCGGTCTCACTTCCGCGCGAGCGGACGAAGTTTCGCTGGCGTGTCCGCCGTGCGCTGCGTGAGCTGCGCGAGCGGTCTCGATTTCTCCTGGGGCAGGCGGCGGCGCGCGTGCTCGCTCGCCGTCCGCGCGCGGAGCGCCTCGATCCGGCGGAGCTCGCAACCATCCTCGTCTGCCGCATCAATGCGCGGATGGGAAATGCGATGTTCCTGACGCCGCTCATCGAGCGGCTGCATGAGCTCCTGCCGCATGCCGTCATCGATGTTGCGAGCGCCTACCCCTACGCGCGGGAGCTCCTCGAGCCGCTCCCGGGGGTGCGCCGTGTGATCGCCTTCCCCTACAAGGGACTGCAGCTGCCGTGGCGCTATACCGCAGCCCTTCGGGAAGTACGCCGCGAGCGCTACGATGTCGCGATCGACCCGGTACCCGACTCGACGAGCGATCGCATCGTGCTCACCCTCGCGCGTGCCCGATATCGGCTGGGATTCGCCTCTGCGAGCCAGTGGGCGCCGCTCACCCATGCGGCCGCCGTGCCGCAGGAGCGCCTCCATCAGGCCGTGCAGCCGGTGTGTTTGCTGAGCCGGGCGCTCGGGACGCCAGCCCGCGCAACGCAAGTGCGACTCCAGCTGCGACTCACCGAAGCCGAGCTCGACGCCGGCCGCGTGGCCGTCGAGCGCGCGATCGCTCGACGCCCGCTGCCCACTGGCCTCGCGCCAGCGACCGGCAGGGTATTTGGTTTCTTCGCGCATGCGACGGGGCACAAAACGATCTCGAGGGAATACTGGCGCGCATTCTGGGATGCCTTCCTCGAGCTCGAACCCGATGCAGTGCCGCTCGAAATTCTTCCCTCGCCCGACCGCGCCCCTACGGACCCACGCGCCGCGGTGCTGCATTTGAAATCACCCCGGGCACTCACGGCGGCGATGGCCTCCACGCGACTCTTTATCGCCGGCGACACGGGTCCGATGCATCTTGCGAGCTCGACGGACGTGCCGACCGTCGCCTTGTTTCAGGCATCCGATCCCGCACTCTACGGACCGCTCAAGCACTGCGATGTCGCGCTCGATCCGGCAAAGTGTCCGCCCGCCGAGCTTGCGCAATGCTGTCTTGATCTCTGGCGGAGAGTCGGCGAATGAGCGCGCCGCCTGCTGTCGATCGGCGCGCATTCCGCGATCTTGCCGGACTCTTTACGACCGGCGTTGCGATCGTGACGCTCGAGGCCCGGGGCGAGGTGCGTGCGATGACCGTGAATGCCGTCGCATCGCTGTCGCTCGATCCGATGCTGATGCTCTTCTGCCCTGCCAAGAAGGCTCACCTCTCCGAGCATCTCGAGCACATGCGGCAATTCACGCTCAATTTCCTGCGCGAGGATCAGGAAGCGCTCTCGACGTATTTCGCAGGCGGGTGGAAGGC
>DATNFW010000079.1:0-14573 GCA_035606175.1 Steroidobacteraceae bacterium
GCCGCGGCGACCGTGAGGCCGAATTGCTTGAAGAACTGGCCGATGATGCCGCTCATGAAGCTCACCGGCAGAAACACGGCGATGATGGCCGCCGAAGTGGCGACCACCGCGAGCCCGATCTGATCGGCGGCATCGAGCGCGGCACGGAACCCGCTCTTGCCCATGCGCATGTGCCGCACGATGTTCTCGATCTCGACGATCGCATCGTCCACCAGGACTCCGGCGACGAGCGACAGGGCGAGCATGCTGATCTGGTTGAGCGTGAAGCCCATCCATTGCATGAAGGCGAAGGTCGGGATGGCGGCAAGCGGGATCGCGAGAGCGGAGATGATCGTCGCGCGCGTGTCGCGCAAGAACAGCCACACGACTGCGACGGCGAGCAGCGCCCCCTCGATCAGCGCCTCGAGCGCCGAGCGGTACATGCGCTTGGTGAGCTCGACGGTCGTGAACACCTGCGTGATCTTCGCCTCGGGGTATTCCTTGCCGATTTTCGCGAGCTCGTCCTGTACGAGCCCGAGCACCGTCACATCCGAGGCGCCCTTGCTCTTCATCACCGCGAACATCGTCGCGGGGCGGCCGTTGAGGCGATCGATGCTGCGCACTTCCGCGTAGCCGTCGTGCACATCGGCGATGTCCCTTAGGCGCGCCGTGCCTCCGTTCGGAAGCGCAATCTGCGTGTCGCCGAGATCGACGGCGCTGCGCGCGCCGCCGAGCACTCGGATCGACTGCTCACCGCCTGCGAGCTGCACGCGACCGCCGGGTGCATCGAGATTGAGCTGGCGCAGCTGGCTGTTCACTTCCACGGCGGTGAGGCCGAGCGCCTGCATGCGGGCCGGATCGAGGTCCACGCGGATCTCGCGATCGACGCCGCCGCCGCGCGAGACCTGCGCGACACCGGCAACACCGAGCAGCCGCTTCGTCACGGTGTCGTCGATGAACCAGGAGAGCTGCCCCTCGCTCATCTGCGTGGTGCTCACGGCGAAATACGCGATCGGGCCGCCGACCACGTCCACCCGCCGCACGATCGGCTCATCGATCCCTTCCGGGAGGTCGCTGCGAATCTTCGCGACCGCATCGCGCACGTCCGTCACGGCGCGATCGATGGGTGTACCGATCTGGAATTCGATATTGGTCGTCGCCTGACCCTCCTCGGCGATCGAGGAGATGGTGTGGACGTTCCCGATGCTTGCGACCGCTCCCTCGACCTTGCGGATGATCTGAGTCTCGATCTCGCTCGGCGCAGCCCCGGGCTGCGTCACCGAGACCGTGACGAGCGGGTAATCGATGTCCGGGTTCTGATTGATCGGCAGCTCGACGAAGGCGACGATGCCGACGATGAAGAGCACCGCGCACAGCACGATCGGCGGCACGGGATGCCGGATCGCCCAGGCGGAGATGTTTCTCACGGCGCGCTCGCGCCGGTTGCGATCGCCACGTGTTCGCCGGGCCGCAGGAAAGCGGCCGCCGTCATCACCACCTGCTCGTGACCCGTGAGCCCCGAGCCGATGACGACACCGTCGGCAGTCGTGTTCGTGACCTCGACCGAGCGGCGCTCGATCTCGTGGTTCGCATCGACGATGTAGACGAACGCGCCCTGCTCATCGGACAGCACGGCGGTCTGTGGCAGCACCGGACGCTTCCCGCGGCCGACGACCACGTCGCCACGAGCGAAGGCGCCCGGCCGCAAGTCGGGGTCGGAGTCGAGCGCCACGCGGATCTCTCCGAGGCGTGTTTGCGGATCGATGATCGCGCCGAGGAGGCGCACGCGGCCGTGGAAAGGCTTGTCGATTCCCGTCAAGTGAATGACAGCCGGCTGGCCGATCTTGAGCGAGGGCATGTCTTGCTCGGCCACCTGGCCGCGCATCTCCATCTCTGCGCCCTTGGCGAGCCGAAATAGCGCCGTACCGCCGGGTGTTGCGATCTGGCCGACCTCCGCCGAGCGCGTGAGCACGGTTCCATCGGCCGGCGCGCGCACCTGGGTATGCGCGAGCCGCGCCTGGTATTCCGCGAGCTGTGCGGCGGCCACTTTCACTTCGGCGGCAGCAGTGGCAGCTGCTGCGCGCCGCTTCTGGATATCCTCGGCCGAGAGCGCGCCGGCGGAGCTGACCGCCTCGGCGCGGCCGTACTCGGCCTGGGCGAGCTCTGCGTTCGCGCGTGCCTCATCGAGCGTGGCGGCGAGGCGCTCGACTTGCGGTCTGAGAATCGAGTCGTCGAGGCGCGCGAGCACCTGACCCTTGTGGACGTGCTCGCCGGCCTCGACGTACACGGCCGTGATGCGCCCCGTCTCCCCCTCCGTGCCGATCGGCAAGTCGTAGCGCGCGTAGATTGCGCCCGTGAAGCTCACCGTGGCCGTCACGGCGGTGACGCCCGGGGCGCGCGCACTCACAAGCGGCACCGCGCCGACCGCGCCCTGAGACGGAGCCCCGCTCTGGCCGGTGTAGCGAATCGCGGCCAGGATCGCGAGCAGCGCAATGGCGAGTCCGACGCCGATCGCCACCCATCGATTGAGTCCGGGCTGCCGAGGCGGCCCGGCCGGCAGCTCGCCATCCGAAGGGGCGGCTACCAGATCGGCCTCCGAGGCCGATATCCCCTCAGATCCGGGCACGTTCGCGACACGATCGCGACCGATCCAGCTCACATTCTCGCTGCTCGAGGGAGCCGGGGGATCGGATTTCACTTCCCGTTGGGCGCTCACGACGTCCTCACAAGTCGCGTCCGGCCGAGGCGCGGCCGCAGGTCACATGGTGTTGTATATAACTACAACACACGCCGGGGGTCAAGGGATCTCCTAGGACGCCCGCTGACGGGAAAAGGTTACTACGTCGGCGCTTGCGAAGAAGCCGTCGAGCTCGGAGAGTTCCGTGGAAAGGGACGCAACGACCTGCGCGAGCTGATCGACCGCAGCGGCCGCCGCTTCGGACTCGACGAGCGCTGCGAGGTCGCGCAGGCGGGCAGCACCGATGTTTTCACTCGCGCCGCGCAGTTTGTGCGCCGAGCGGCGCAGCCGCTCCCGGTCGAGCGCCGCGAGCGCGCGCTGCATCTCCGCGAGCGCAGACGCCGCGCTCGCTCGGAACGTCGCGAGCAGCTCACGCATGAACGCCGTGTCCTCGCCCGCAAGGCTCGCGAGGCGCGCGAGATCGAGCGGCGCGGCAGCAAGACTCGGCCCGGAGTCGCGCGTCGGCGCGGCGGCGGCGGCGGCGCCAGCGGCGTGATTGAGCACGAATCGGTCGAGTACCTCTCTCAAACGTGAGACCTCGAGGGGCTTCGCGAGCACATCGTCCATGCCGGCATCGAGGCAGCTCTGGAACTGCCCGGCGAGCACATTGGCCGTGAGCGCCACGATCGGCGTGCGTGTGCCGTGGATCTCCGCTGCCCGGATCGCGCGTGTCGCCTCGATGCCGTCCATCACCGGCATCTGCATGTCCATGAGGATGAGGTCGAAGCGCTCGCTCGCGGTGGCATCGAGCGCCTCCTTGCCATCGCCCACGACTCGCACGGTGCAGCCGAGCCGCTCGAGGAACTTCTGTGCGACCTTCTGATTGACCGGATTGTCCTCGACGACGAGCACGCGCCCACCGTATGGCTGCGACGCTGGACCGGAGGCCATCAGCGTGCCGAGTGTGACAAGCGGGTGGGTGCGCGCGCTCCACTCCTCCGCGTCGTGCGCGAGCACGCGAGCGATGCAGTCGGTGAGCTCACGCGGTCGGACGGGTTTGGTGAGGTAGGCTGCGAAGCTCATCGAAGCGAAGCGCGCGTGATCGCCCTTGAGGTCGAGCGAGGTGAGCAGAATCAACCGGGTGCGCGCGAGGCGTGGATCTCCGGCGATGCGCTCCCCTAGCATCGCACCATCCATCTCCGGCATTTGATAGTCGATCAACCCGACGTCGAACGGGCGACCCTCGGATTCTGCCGCGTCGAGCCGCTCGAGAGCCTCCGTGCCACTCGCGGCCGTGTGGATCTCGCAAGGACTGCCCGCGAGGTGCGCGGCGAGCACACGCCGGTTCGTCGAATTGTCGTCGACGATGAGCACTCGGCTGCTTTTGCCATCGAGTGTGAGCCGCGGCGAGCGCCCGCTCGGCTCGATGCGCGCGAGGGGCAGCGTGAGCCAGAACGTCGAGCCCTTGCCCACTTCGCTTTCGAGACCCACCTCCCCGCCCATGAGCTCGGTGAGATGTTTGACGATCGACAGCCCGAGGCCTGTGCCTCCGTAACGGCGCGTCGTCGAGGAGTCGGCCTGCGTGAAGGGTTTGAACAAGTCCGTGCGCGCCTCGGGAGCGATGCCGATGCCGGTATCGCGCACCTCGATGCGCACCTGCCCCGTGCCCTCCCGTTCGCCAGCGCGGCGCACCGCGATCACGATCTCGCCATTCGAGGTGAATTTGATCGCATTGCCCACGAGGTTGACCAGGCACTGGCGGATGCGCTGGGGGTCGCCGAGCACTGTCTGTGGCACATCGGGCGCAATGTCGACGATGAGCTCGAGAGCCTTCATCGCTGCCTGCAGCGCCATCATCGATCCGACTTCCTCGACCTGGCTCCAGAGGTCCATCTCCAGGGATTCGATCTCGAGCTTGCCCGCCTCGATTTTCGAGAAATCCAGGATGTCGTTGATGATGACGAGGAGCGAGCTCGCGCTCGTGTGGATCGCTTCCGCGTATTCGCGCTGCACGCGGCCGAGCACCGAGTCGAGCAGCAGCGCCGTCATGCCGATGATGCCGTTCATAGGCGTGCGGATCTCGTGGCTCATCGTCGCGAGGAAGGCGCTCTTCGCGCGGCTCGCGGTTTGGGCCGCCTCCGAGGCGCGAACCAGCAACTCGCGCCCCGCACGCGCCTCGGTCACGTCCTGCATCGAGCCCGAGGTGCGGATCACGCCCCCGGCCGCATCGAAACCGGGACGCCCGCGCAGCCTGTACCAGCGCCAGGCGCCGCTCGCGGTACGCATGCGCACTTCGACGTCGATCGGCACACCCTCGGTGAGCTGCCGCTCGACGGCGGCGTCGGAGAGCGCGCGATCGTCGGGATGGATCAGATCGCGCAGCACCTGCTGATCTTCCGAGAGCTCCCCGATCTTGAATCCGAGCAGCTCGTGCAGGCGCGGCGAGAGCCAGAAGCGGCCGCGCGGACCCGAGAGGTCGATCTCCCAGAGTCCGTCCTGAGTGCCCTCGACGGCTCTTTCGAAGCGCCCCTGCACTTCACGCAGCTGGTCCTCGGCGAGCTTCTGATCGTGTACGTCCTGAGCGGAGCCCGACACCCTCACCGGCCGTCCCTCGCTGTCCCGCTCGACACCGCCCCGCATGCGAAACCAGCGGTATGAGCCGTCGGCCATCTCGAGCCGGGCCGTGAAGTCGAGCGGCTCGCCGGCCTCGAAATGGCGCTGGAAGGCGAGCGAGGCGCTCGCGTTGTCATCCGGATGGGTATGCTCGCGCGCCGCTTCGAACGCGTCGATCGTCTCCTCGGGCGCATATCCGAGCAGCGCCTGAAAGCTCGAAGAGTGCCAGCGCGTCTTCGTCTGGTAGCAGAGCTCCCAGTGGCCCTCGAGGCTCGAGCGGCTCGCGCGTTCGAGACGGCGCTCGCCATCCCGCAAACGCCTCGCCTGCTGCTCGAGCGCCTGGGTCGTCCGAGGGGAGGCGGAGAGGTGCTGGAGAGTCGCGATCAGCCGATCGCGTTCGCGGCGCGTGCGCAGCAGCGCGAGGGCCGCGGCGATGGCCGCACCGGCCAGCAGGAGAAAGATGAGGACGATCATTGCTCGCCGGGTGCCACGCACCCAGGGTGCAGGCGGGGCGCGACATATGCCGTGAGGCGAGTCACGGCTGGCGCAGCGGCTCCGCGGACGGCACTTCCAAACGCGATGCAGCGCACGTATTTGATCGGTGCGGATGGGCCCCGTAGACTCGCCGCACGCGTGCTGGGTGGGACAATGTGGAAATCGGTCATCGCTGTGAGCGTCGGCGCGAGCCTCGGAGCGCTGCTGCGCTGGTGGCTCGGTGCGAAGCTCAACGGCTACTTTCCCAACATTCCCCCCGGCACCATCGCCGCGAATCTGATCGGCGGCTACATCATCGGTGTCGCCATCGCGTTCTTCTCGACATTCGCAGGCATCGCACCCGAGTGGCGTCTGCTCATCATGACCGGCTTCTGCGGCGGGCTCACGACCTTCTCCACGTTTTCGGCGGAGCTCGTGCTGCTCTTGAGGGATGGCCAGGTGCTCTGGGCGTGCGCCGCGGCTGGGGCTCACGTCGGCGGCTCCCTCCTCATGACCGCGGCGGGCATCGTCACGGTCGAGTGGCTGAGGGGCTGAGTGGCTGAGGGGCTGCGTCGCGCGGCAACTTTCACCGTGGAGCGCCCGCTCGGGTGAGTCTGTTCAACGTCGTCTCCGCCGTGATCGCGATCGTCGCGCTGTGCGGGTATGCGAACGCGCGCCTCGTGCGCCTGCCCGACAATATCGGTATCACGGCCGTCGCGCTTCTCCTCTCGCTCGCGACGGTCGCACTCGGCGCCGCGAGCCCCGCGGTCGCGCGCTGGAGCGATGAGATCGCAAGTCAGATCGATTTCTCGGCACTCGTTTTTCACGGAGTGCTCGGCTTGCTGCTCTTCGCCGGAAGCCTCCACGTCAACTTCTCCGCGCTCCACCGCTCGCGCTGGAGCATTCTCGCGCTCGCAACCGTAGGCGTCGTGCTGTCGACGGCGATCTTCGGGTACGCGTTCTACTATGCCGCGCGTTTGCTCGGGACGCCCCTCGAGCTCATCGACTGTCTGGTCTTCGGGGCGCTCATCTCCCCGACCGATCCCATCGCATCGCTCGGCCTGCTCGGCCGGGCCAAGGTCTCCGGCTCGCTCCTGACGATGATCGCCGGCGAAGCGCTGTTCAACGACGGTGTCGGGATCGTTTTCTTCACGCTGCTGCTTGCGATCGCAAGCGGTGCCCAATCGCCGGCGGCACCGCACATCGCGGCGCTGCTCGCGCAGGCGGTCCTCGGCGGTGTCCTCTTCGGGCTTGCCGTCGGATTTGCCGGTTTCCTGCTCTTGCGCAGCATCGACAGCTATGCCGTCGAGATCCTCATCACGCTTGCAATGGCGATGGGAGGCTATGCGCTCGCGGATGCGATCGGCGTCTCCGCGCCGATCGCAACGGTGGTCATGGGACTCGTGATCGGCAATCGCGGCCGCCAATTCGCGATGTCGGAGCTCACACGCGAGCGGCTGTTCACGTTCTGGGATCTCGCCGACAATCTGCTCAATCTGCTGCTGTTCGGCCTGATCGGCCTCGAGCTCACACTGCTCGCGCCGACCGCGCTCGCCTACCTGGGGCTCGCCGCACTCTCCATTCCGATCGCGCTCGCCGCCCGGCTCGTGAGCGTCGCCGTTCCCATCGGCATTCTGAGCCCGTTCGAGCGTTTCGAGCCGAGCTGCATTCGGCTGCTCACGTGGGCAGGCTTGCGGGGCGCGCTCGCCATCGCGCTCGCCTTGTCGCTGCCAGAGCACTCGGCCGCGCGCGCGCCGATCGTCACCGCAACGTACGCCATCGCGCTCTTCAGCACGCTCGTGCAGGCGACAACGGTCGAGCCGCTCGCGCGTCGCTGGACGCGCGGCAATTCACGCGCGACAGCCTGAGGCTCGCGTAGGTGACGCCCTCCGGCCGGCTGCGGGACGCCAGCGCCGCAGCAGCAGCGCATTCGAAACCACGCTCACCGAGGACAGCGCCATCGCCGCTCCCGCAATAATCGGGCTCAGGAGCCCGATCGCCGCCGCCGGCAAGCCGATCACGTTATAGATGAATGCCCAGAAGAGGTTCTGGCGGATCTTTCGGTAAGTCGCGCGACTTGCGGCGATGGCATCGACGATGAGTCGCGGATCGCCTCGCATGAGCGTGATCCCCGCGGTCTGCATCGCGACATCCGCGCCGGTGCTCATCGCGATCCCAACGTCCGCGGCAGCGAGCGCCGGCGCATCGTTCACGCCATCGCCGACCATGCCGACCTGGTGACCCTCTGAGCGAATACGTTCGATCTCGGCCGCCTTCTCCTGCGGCAGCACACCCGCCTTCATGCGCCGAATGCCAAGCTGCGCGGCGACCGCCGCGGCCGTGCGCTCGTTGTCTCCCGTCAGCAAAATCGTCTCGACCCCGACCTCCTCCAGTCGGCGTACCGCCTCCGCAGCAAACGGCTTGATGCGATCCGCGACGGCGATCAGCCCCAGGAAGGTCGGCTCGGGATCGAGCGCGGCGACCCACATGACGGTGCGGCCCTCGGACTCGAGCCGCGCCGCTTCGGCTGCGTGCTCATCGATGCGGACGCCGTACTGCCCCATCAAAGGTCGATTGCCGATCGCCACCCGCCGCCCACCGACGCGCGCGGTAATTCCGAGACCGGGGTGGCTCGCGAAGTCCTCGAGTCGCTCCCGCGGTGTCTCGCCGGCCCGAGCGAGCACCGCGCGCGCAAGCGGGTGCTCACTGCCCGCCTGAGCCGCAGACGCAAGCGTCAGCAGCTCGCTTTCAGGCATGGCGTTCGAAATCACTTCGGTAACCGTGGGCTTGCCCTCGGTCAATGTGCCCGTCTTGTCGAGAACGATCACATCGAGGCGGTGTGCGCGCTCGAGCGCCTCCGCATCCCGAATGAGAATCCCCGCCCGCGCGGCGACCCCCACGCCGACCATGAGCGCCGCAGGTGTTGCGAGCCCGAGGGAGCACGGGCAGGCGATCACCAGGACCGAAACGGCTGCGACGACACCGAGCGCGAAGTTTCCTGCGATCAACCACCAGCCGAGAAAGGCCGCGAGCGCAATGAGCAGAACGATCGGCACGAAAATGCCCGCGACGCTGTCGACGAGCTTCTGCACGGGCGCCTTGCGCGCTTGCGCACCCTCGACGAGCGCGATGATCCGCGCGAGAGTCGATCGCTCCCCGATCGCGAGCGCCTCGATGCGCAGCAGCCCGCTGCCATTGATCGATCCGCCCGTCACTCGATCGCCAGGCGCCTTCTCCACCGGGAGACTCTCGCCCGTCAGCAGACTCTCATCGACTGCGCTGCGGCCGTCGAGGACCTTGCCGTCGACCGGTACACGCTCTCCCGGACGAACGCGCACGATGTCGCCGACCGCCACGGCGCTTACGGGTATCTCCACTTCCTGGTCGCCACGCTCGATCCGCGCGCGCTCCGGCCGCAACGCCATGAGCGCCTGCAGTTGCGCGGTGGTCGAGCGCTTCGCGCGCGCCTCGAGCCACTTGCCGACCGTGACCAGCGCAATGACGACCGCCGCGGAGTCGAAGTACAGCTCCGTTGCGTGCGAACGGGCGATCAGCAGGTACAAACTATAAAAATAGGCGGCCGAGGTTCCGAGCGCGACGAGCAGGTCCATGTTCCCGACACGCGCACGCAGCGCCCGCCACGCACCGACGTAGAAGCGCGCGCCGATGACGAATTGAACCGGCGTCGCGAGGGCGAGCTGCAACCAGCCGGGCAGCGCCACGCCTGCCATCGGCGCGAGCAGCGGCGCGCTGAGGGCGATTGCGGCAATGAGCCGTGCGGTCTGCGTCCGGAAACGGCGTGCCTCCGCAGCGGCGAGCTCACGATCCTCAGCGCCGTCGCCGCTCGGGAGAATCGCTTCGTAACCGGCTCGCCGCACCGCCTCTGCGAGCTCGGAGCTTTCGACCCGCGTCGGGTCGTAGTAGATATCCGCGCGCTCGCTCGCCAGGTTCACCGCGGCCTCGACCGACGGCAGATTGTTGAGCGCCTTCTCTACGCGACCGGCGCACGTCGCGCATGTCATGCCTTCGATCGGCAAAAAGATGTGCTCGCGCGAGTCCGCTTGCGCGGCCTGCGGCCTCGCCCGGTGGTCGGCTCCCCCGGAGCCCGGGGTGTCGCTGCGCTTTGCGGCGGGCGCGCCCATGACCGGCCCGTCCCTCAGGACAGCCGACCGCCGTAACCGGCCGCTTCGACCGCCTCGAGCAAGTCCTGCACGCGTGCGGTCCCGGTCACCGTTGCACGGCCCGAGGCCAAGTCCACTCGGGCGTCGGTGACTCCCGGAACGCGGGACAGCACGCGCCCGACACTGCTCGCGCAGCCGGTGCACGTCATGCCCGCGACGGTGAGCACGACCGTACGGACGGTCTCCTTCGATGAGTCCTGTTCCATTCGGATAGCTTACGCGAGCAGGCGTGCCTACTCATCGCGGATCAGCTGATACCATTCTCACGAACTGCCGAGGCCGACACCTCGAAGCCCGGCTCGCCAATGAACGTGGCTTGGGCGCAACGCGTCTTGACGGCCGCGGGGTCCCAGGTCACGATGTTCGCTATTCGAATAATACTTCGCTATGCGAAAAGCGCACGGCCAAATGCCGCGCGCAGGTGACGAACCGTCCGCTCCGACGCCGCGGCGCAACAGGGGGAGTTCACGTGGAAACATCCAGGGCGAAATGGGTTGCGCTGCTCGCAGCGCTCGTCATCGGAACGCTCACGGCAATGCCGGGCTGGGCTCAGTCGGATACCGGCACACCGGCGGCTGCAGGCCCGGCCGCGGGCTCTCAGAGTACCGGCCCGCAATCGAGCGATCAGCTGCAGGAGGTCGTCGTCACCGCACGCAAGCGCAGCGAGGCGGTGCAAAACGTACCGATCACCGAGGACGTGTTCACGGCTCAGCAAATCGAGTCGGCAGGCATTCAAAGCCCGCGCGATTTCATTGCGATGGTGCCGAATATGACGCTGGTCGAGACCCAGAACATCGGCAACTCCTTCGTCACCATCCGCGGTATTTCCCAGGCGCGCAATAGCGAGCCCTCCGTCGCGGTGATCGTCGATGGGGTGCTCGAGACCAATCCCTACGAGTTCAACCAGGAGCTCTACGACGTCCGGGAGATCGAGGTACTGAAGGGGCCGCAGGGCGCCCTCTACGGCCGCGATGCGATCGGCGGTGCGATCATCATCCGCACCGAGGATCCGAGCAGCACGTTCGAGGGCAAGGCGCGAGTGGGAGTGGGCAACGGGGTGTCCGAGCGCGCGCAGGCCGTGGTGAGCGGACCCCTCGACTCGAGCGGGACCTTGAAGTATCGCGCGTCGGTCAATTTCTACAACACCGACGGCTACCTGCATAACGCGTACCTCGACAAGAACGCCGATCCCTATCGCGACTACTCTGGGCGCTATCGGCTCCTGTGGACTCCGACCGACCGGTTCAGCGCCGATTTTCGCTTCTCCTACGATCGCGCAGAGACGACGGCTTACTACTTCGTGATTCCGCGAAGCGACGAGGCGGTCCCTTTCACCAGCCTTACCGCTCCCCCGGATGCGAACGACACCACGACACCCATCCGCGTGAACAACGAGGGCACGGACAACCGCGACATCCTCGATGCGGCACTCAAGCTCGACTGGAGCCCGGGCTACGGCACAATCACTTCGATCACCGACTACGATCAGACGAAGGAGATCGACACGGGCGATGCGTTCGACTTCCGCCCGGTCAAAACGTCCATCGTCTACAACGTCTTCACGGCGGGGATTCCGGCCGACCCGGCCAATCCGAACAACAGCGGGCCGTTCGATGAGAGTCAAAGCCAGTTCATTCGCGTGCGGGCGTGGAGCCAGGAGCTGCGCTTCACCTCCCCGACCGATGCGCCCCTCAAGTGGATCGCGGGCGCGTACTTCGTGCACACCGAGCGATTCGTCTCGACCGGTAATCTCGTCGATCGCGGATTCGGCGTCTCGCCGGTCTACGAAACCCCGCGACTCGACCCGGCGAATCCGATTGCAAACGATACGAACGCCACTTTCCTCGCCGATGGCCAGAACAACAACGCCTGGGCGTTGTTCGGCGATGTCACTTATGACCTGACGAAGCAGTGGGAGCTCGATGCGGCGCTGCGCTACGACGAGGACGCGCGCGAGAACACGACTTTCACTCCGACGCCGTTCCTCCCGGACCCCTCCGCCTTCTTCGGCGAGGTGAGAAAGCACACCTGGAACGCCTGGCAGCCGAAAGCAACGGTGCGGTACAAGCCGACGGACGACTGGACGGTCTATGCCGACTGGAGCCGCGGGTTTCGCAGCGGCGGTTTCAATCAGACGGGCGTCGCGGTCGTCGCCGCGGCATCGAACATCAAAGGCGTCGGCGATCTATTCAACGCGGAGATCGCCGATACCTATGAGCTCGGAATCAAGGGGCAGATGCTCGACCGCCGGCTGAGCATCGATGCGGACGTCTACCACACGCATTCGCGGAACGGATATTTCTTCGTGTTTCTGGCCGCGAACTCCACCCAGAATCTCGGCAATCTCAACGCCACCTACAAGGGGGCCGAGATCGAGCTCACCGCCCACGCGACCGACCGCCTCAACTTCTACGCCGGATATGGTTATACCGACAGCAAGATCACGGCGATGGCCGATCCGACAGTGCTCGGCAACCAGGCGCCGCTCGTCTCCCGGGACACGATCAACGCGGGCGCCCAGTACCGCCAGCCGCTCGCAGACGGGCTCGAGGCGACGGCACGGCTCGATTACCAGAATATCGGACGCACCTGGTGGGACCCCTACGATTCCACCTCGCGCGATCCCGTGAACCTGGTGGACCTGAGGCTCGGGCTGCAGGGCGACAAGTGGAGCGTGACGGCCTGGTCCAAGAACCTCACCAACACGATATACAATGCGGAGTTCTCGCCCGGAGGGTTCCTGTGGCGGGCGCTGCCGCGCCGCTATGGGGTGGACTTCGAATACCGGTTCTGAGGACCGGTCGTGTTTCCGAGGTATTTTGAATGGCTACGCTCAAGAAACTCCCGTCCCGCCTGCATCACACCGCTTATGTGACTCACGACCTCGAGGCGACGCGCACATTCTACGAGGAAGTGATCGGCTTGCCGCTCGTTGCGACCTGGTGCGAGAAGGACGAGCTCTTCGGCGCCGAGCGCGTCTACTGCCACTTGTTCTTCGCGCTCGGCGACGGCGGCGCGCTGGCGTTCTTCAAATTCGCGAAGCCCGAGGATGAGGCCCTCTTCGGGCCGAAGATGCCCGAGACGCCCTTCCACCATATCGCGCTCAACGTCGATGCCGACACGCAGCAGGATATCGAGAAGCGCCTGAAGGCAGCCGGCTATGCGGAGCCGCGCATGTACGTGCTAGAGCACGGGTACTGCCGCTCGGTCTACGTGACCGATCCGAACGGTCTCATCCTCGAGTTCACGCGCGATCACCCCGAGGTGCACAAGATCAATGCGACGCGGCGTGCGAGCGCTCACGCTGAGCTCAAACGCTGGATCGCGGGCGATCACACCTCGAACAACGTCTATCGGTAGCCCTCGCTAGCCGTTGCAGGCCCGCTGCACCGACGCCGGCCGGCGGAAGTCCCCGCCGGCGCGGCGCCGCAGAGTGCGGCTACTTCTCGAGCGTAACGCGGACCGTCGCGTACCACTCACGCGGTGCGTTGATGTAGCCCTGCGCCACACCTGCTCCGTAGTTGGTTGCGCCACCTGTCACGTAGCGGTCGTTGGTCAGATTCGTCCCGCCGATCGCGAAGTCGTACGCGCCGTCCGCAGAGATGTAGTGCAGCGAAGCATCGAATTCGCGAGTCGCCGGACGCCTGAGGAGCGGCGTATTGAGCGCATCGTTCCACAGCTCCGAGGTATACGTGAAGATCGGCAGGAAGCGGATCGTCGCCTGACTCGGCAACTCGAAGTCGTACGCCGGATCGAAGGTGAACTTCCACTTCGGCGTCTTCGGCAGACGCGCGTCAGTCTGATGGACCACCGGGAAGCCGGCGTTCGGCAACCCAGGGAGCGAGGGGCCGTTGTAGAGGCCGCATCCCGCGTTGTCGGAGCCGATGCCGGGCTTGACGACCGTCGCAGGGCAGACCGTCGTGCCGTCGGGCAACGCGAACTCCGGAATGTTCGCGCTTGCGTTGACGGAGGTGTAGTACGCATCGATGAACGATGCCGAGCCGTTCAACTGCAGCCCGCCTCCGACGATGGACTCGAACTCGATCTCGCCGCCGAAGATCTTGGCGTTGCCCGCGTTCTGGTACACGGGCGAGATGCCCTGCTGGATGTTGAGCTGAATGCTCTGGTAGTCGGTGTAGAAGGCGGCGGCATTGGCGATGATGCGGTGGTTGAGCCACGCCGACTTCAAGCCGACCTCCCACTGCTTCGCGTATTCGGGGCCGAAGCGCGCACTGGTCGGGTCCGGAATGACCGCGGAAAGCCGGGTCGTCCAGCCACCCTGTTTGAAGCCCTTGCCCCAGCTCACGTAAGCCATCACGTCGTCGTTGATGTGGAACTGGGCCGAGGCCGTCGGCGTAAAGACGTGCCACGCCTGACTGTCGGGCACCGGCGGGAAATAACGCGTGTACGGGTCCCCTGTCAGGATCGGACCGAGGGTGGACCCGAGCGGGAAGGAGTTGAGATCGCTCTGTCCGCCGAGGAAGTACGTCTGGGCGGTGGTATATCGGCCGCCGACAATGAATTCCCAGTGGTTCGTAAGCGACCAATCCACGTGCCCGAACACGGCGTAGTACGTGTTCTTCACGTCGTTCGCCACGTCGTACACGTAGAGCAGACTCTCGAACGGTACGTAGTCGTGCACGTACCCG
>DATNFW010000080.1:0-9349 GCA_035606175.1 Steroidobacteraceae bacterium
AGCTGCTGGATGGCGCTGTCCATGGGCCGCATCCCGTACTGGCTGCCGGACTGCATCACGTTCTCTAGCTGATCGAGCTTGCCCTGGCGGATGAGATTCGAGGCCGCAGCTGTGTTGACGAGGATCTCGAGCGCGGCGACCCGGCCCTGTCCGTCGGCGCGCTGCAGCAGCTGCTGTGAGATCACACCGCGAAGCGATGTGGAGAGCATCGTGCGCACGTGCGGCTGCTTGTCGGAGGGAAACACGTTCACCATGCGATCCACGGTTTGCGCGGCGCCATTGGTGTGCAGCGTCCCCATGACGAGGATGCCCATCTCGGCAGCAGTGACCGCGATGCTCATCGTCTCGAGATCGCGCAGCTCGCCGACGAGGATCACATCGGGGTCCTCGCGCAGCGCCGAATGCAGCGCCGCCGAGAAGCTCTGCGCGTGCACGCCGATCTCGCGTTGGCTCACAAGGCAGCTCTTGCGTTGATGGACGAACTCGATCGGGTCCTCGATCGTGAGGATGTGGCCTTTCACGCGCGTGTTGATGTCGTCGATCATCGCGGCAAGAGTCGTTGACTTGCCCGAACCGGTCTTGCCCGTGACGAGAATCAGCCCATTGCTCGCCCGGCACATCTGCCGCACGGACTCCGGAAGCGCGAGCTGCTCGAGCGTCATCGCCTGGGAGGGAATCGCGCGGAACACCGCGCCGACGCCGCCGAGGTGGCGCAGGATGTTCACGCGAAAGCGGCCGTGTCCGGGCAGCGTATAGGCGAAATCCGCGCCGTCCTTGGACTCGAAGCGATCGACCGCGGAGCGCGGCATGATTTCGTAGAGCGCATTGCGCACGAGCTCGGCCTCGAGGCGCTCCGGCCTCAAGGGCTGTAGATCCCCGTACTGGCGGATACGCGGCGGATCGCCCGCGATGAAATGCAGATCGGAGCCGCGCCGCTCGAGGATCTCGACGAGAAAGGGATCGATGGCCGCCATGTCGGCTCCGGCGCTCAGGCCGAGGAACGGGCCGCCGCGGCGGCGGGGCTGCCCGCACCGGCCGCGCCTGACGCGGCACCACCGTTCGCCGAGCCCGCGGCGCTCGCAGATGCGGCGGATGCCGCGGACGCGGCGGATGCGGCGGCGGATGCAGCGGCTGCCGATGGCCCGGCCGCGCCATCGAGTTTCGGGAGCATGCTCGTGTCCGTCACGTATTTCTGGAAGAGCCGCTTGTCGCTTGCGTAGCCATAAGCATCATCCGGGTCGATCTCGCGCGCCGTGATCGCCGCGAGCAGCGCCTGGTCGAGCAGCTGCATGCCGAGGTCCCGGCCCGTCTGTAGCTGGCTCGGGATCTGATGCGTCTGATCGTTCTGGATGAGCTTCGCGATCGCCTTGGTCATCACCATGACCTCGCAGATCGCGCGCCGCCCGCGGGCGTCCGTCGTCTTCACCAGGACCTGCGTGATGACGGCGAGCAGGCTCTGTGCGAGGAAGCTCTTCGTCTGGTCGCGCTCCTCGACCGGCAGCGCATCGATGATGCGGTCGATCGTCTTGACAGCGCCCGTCGTGTGCAGAGTCCCGAGCACGAGGTGGCCGGTCTCCGCGGCCGTCATCGCCATGGAGATCGTCTCCGCGTCGCGCAGCTCGCCGACCAGGATTACGTCGGGGTCCTCGCGCATCGCCGCGCGCACGCCCTCGGCGAAACTCGGAATGTGCGTGTGCAGCTCCCGCTGGATGACCTGCGAGAGCTTGCTTCGATGCACGAACTCGATCGGATCCTCGAGGCTCACGATGTTGAGTTTTCGGGTGGTATTCAAGTGATCGATCATCGCGGCGAGCGTCGTCGACTTGCCGGTACCGGTCGAGCCGGTCACGAGGATCATGCCCTGATGGAAGTCGCAGAGCTTGGTGACGATCGCAGGCAGCGCGAGCTTCTCGAGCTGCGGCACGTCCGAGGGGATCGAGCGAAACGTTGCACCGACGCCCGTGTCCTTGCGGTAGACGTTCACGCGGAAACGGCCGCCGCCTGCCGCCACGTACGAGAAGTCGAGATCGTTACCCGCGTTGAACAGCTCTGTCTGGGAGCGGGTGAGGATCTCGGCGATGTAGCCCTCGAGCTCGCTCGCGCGCAGGTCGCGGAATTTGATCGGCAGCAGATCGCCGTGCATGCGCAGCATCGGCGGCACACCGACCGCGAGATGCACGTCGGAGCAGCCCTGCTGGGTTCCGAGCTTAAGGAAGGCGTCTATGCGCGCCATGTGAGACCCCCGCTGTCGCCGTGCATGCCCGCTAGAGGTGCTGCTCCAAAGCGCCCCGCAACTCGTCCATCGACTGGTGCCGCTTCGCCTTGTCGACGGACATCGCCTTCAGGACCGTGTCCGAGAGTGCGGGCGGCAGGTCGGGATTGATGTCACGCGGCGACCGCGCCCGACCCTGCACGTGCTGGTACATCACCGACATGTGGTCGCCGCGGGCATACGGGGGCACACCGGTCAGCATCTCGTAGAGGATGATGCCGAGCGCATAGATGTCGGCGCGCTCGTCGACCTTCTTGCCGAGGATCTGCTCGGGCGCCATGTACTTCGGCGAGCCGATGACGTAGCCGGTCTTCGTGAGCTGCGTGTCGCCTTCGCGCTGTGCGGCCGCGACACCGAAGTCGACGATCTTGAGCAACCCCTCCTGGTTGATGAGGACGTTCGCGGGCTTCAGGTCTCGGTGGACGATACCGACCTGATGCGCGACCGCCATGCCGGTCGCGATGTCGCAACCGAAGCCGAGCGCGCGTTTGAGCTGTAGAGGCTTCTCGTTCACGATTTCCCCGCCGAGGGTGTGGGAGGGGAAGTATTCCATCGAGATCGCGTAATTGCCCTGGATGAATAGAAAGTCATAGATGCGGATCACGTTCTTGTGCGTGATCTTGCGCGAATAACGCAGCTCGTGGACGAAGCGCTTCATGACTTCCTCGTCCTCGGCGACGTTGGGATTCAAGAACTTCAGGATCAGCCGCTCGTCGACGACCGTATCCTCCATCAGGAGCACCGTGCCGAAGGCCCCCCGGCCGATGCGGTCGATGTATTTGTAGCGCCCCTCGATAATGTCGCCCGGCTTCAGCGTCGAGATATCGAGACGGCTGGGTGCCTCGCCTTGGCGCGCCGCCTGCGCGAGCGCGGCATCGGAGATGAGAAGCGTCCGCGTGGCCTGAGCGGCCTGTCCGGGCCTGCCTGCGAGGGTCGAGCTCGAGGCGCTCGCCGCCGCGGTGCCGCTTGCGAGCCCGGCGGCGGCCGCGGCCGGGGCGGCGGCCGGGAAGCTCGCACCCGGGAGCGACGCGACACCGCTCGTCGTGCGGTTGTCGAGCTCGGCCATGGCGGTCGCCGCCATGCGCGCGATCGTCTGATCGGGCGAGGCGATCTGGGACTGCAACTGCGTGCGTACCTCGGCGGCGTGGCGGTCGTCGGTCAGCTTCGCGAGCGCCTGGATCGCCTCGATGCGCACCTCGCGCTCGGGGCGCCCGAGCAAGGGGAGAAGCTGATCGACGAGCTTGGCATCGCCGATACGCCCGAGCGCGCGGACCACGATGGGCAGCCCCTTGGCGTTGCCGGCGCGAAGCATCTCCGTCAGGCGCGGCAGCGCCCGCTTGCTGCCGATCTCGGCGAGCGCATCGACCGCTCGCTCGCTCACCCACCAGTCGGAGTCGCGCGTCGCCTGGATGAGGTGCTCCACGGCGCGCTCATCCTTCGTCTGATTGAGGATCTCGATTGCGGCGCGCCGGATGTCCTCGTCGCGATCGCGTACCAGGGCGAGCACCGCCTCGATCACCTTCGGTCCGCCGATCTTGCCGAGCGCATCGGCGGCGCGGCTGCGCACCCACCAGTCGCTGTCCTTGAGCGCCTCGAGGAGGTACTTGACCGACTTCGCGTCGCCGACCTCGTTCAGCACCTCGACCGCGGCGCGCCGGGCATACTCGTTCTCATCCTTGAGGACATCGATCAGCCAGCGCACCGTCTCGGGGTGATTGGCCTTGATCACGACGTCGATCGCCTTGTTCTGCACGTCGAGCTCGGGGTCCCTGAGCAGTGCGCACACCCGCTCGATGTCGATCGGGCCGTCCATCTTCTGCAGAGCGCCGAGCGCTGCGCTGCGGATCAGCTTGTTCGGGTCTTTGAGCTGCGCCTGCAGCGCCGTCTGCACTTCGGGTGTGGCGAAGCGCGCGAGGATGTTGATGATGTGCACACGCGCGACGGGGTCCTTGCCTTGCAGCCGCCCGAGGAGCTCCGGAAGCGCCTGCGCGTCGGCGATGTCGCCGATGATGCGAAACAGAGCGGCCTTCTCGTTGGGCTCCTGCGCGTAGGCCGTGTTGAGGAGCTCTCGAACCCCGAAACGCTGCTTCTGGGCCGCGATCACCTCGAGCAGCGCGGACTTCGAGATGCCCTGCATCGCGAGCGCCTCGAGCAGCAGGTGCGGAGGGTAGGCGCGGCTCGAGGTGAGCGCCCAGGATATACCCGCGATCACCCGTGGGCTGCCCTCGACGAGGCCCTGCAGCATCTGCGGCAGGCTCTTGAGGGTCACGAGCGCCGAGAGCGCATCGACCAGAATGACCGTCGCGTTCTTGTCTGCATCCGGAAGCGCCGCGAGGATCGACTCGATGGCACCTGGGCCGAGCTCCTTCAATTTCGCCGCGGCACGCAGTGCGGCCGGGTCCGTCGAGGAGGACGCGGACCGTACCTCGGTGACCAGCCGCTCCGCGCGCAGATTAGTGAAGAAGCTCATTCAGCCAAGCTGTCGGCTGTCGTTCGCAGCGCATCCGTCGCCTGCGTCTCCAAAGTGCGGCCCTCCACTGATGTCGAGCGCGACCCCTTGCCGGCGCTGCGGCGGGCGAGCCTTTGCAGCCGGCTGGGCATGAATTATGCCATAGGGGCGCCGGCGACTTCAGTCGCTGGAAGCGCGCGGAGCCTCGGGGGTGAGACTACAGGAGAGGGCGGGTGGACGCGCAACCGTGTCGCGCGTACACCCGCCGGGCACCGTGCTCGGCCGCCGTGGGAGGGGGAGGATGAGCGGCGGCGGAGCAGTTCTCTCGGTCAGTTGACCGTCACCCGTTGGGCGTTGACATCGCCCACGATGACGAAGGCCACGGGTGCGTTGCTCACGTCCGTGATCGACCCGTGCGTTCCATCGTTCACGTACTGCGTCAGCTTGAAGGACCCCTTGTAGGAGTTCTCCCCCGTCAGAGTGATGGTCTCCTCGATGTTCGCCGGCCCGAACGCCTTGAATACCTCATCGAGGCCGCCGGGGATCTGTGACCACGAATTCGTCAAGCCGGGCTGGTAGTCCGGAATCCACGAGATCGCCCAGTGGTTGAGCTTGAAGGTTTTGGGCCCGGTCTGCTTCCACACGCCCATACAGAAGCTGCCGCTCGCGGGGGTGCGGCCGGAGTTCATGAGCTCCGTACCATCGTCGTGCCAGGTGACGAACCCCGCATCGACGGGCGTGCCATCCGGGAGAGGCAGGGCGTTCGGAGGCGCTGCGGTCCCGATGTCGCCATGGGCCGAGAAGGTGAACTTCCACAGACCCGTGATCGGTGAGGCGAAGAACGGCCCGTAGAAGCCGGTGCGCAGGAAATGCCCGCTACCGTCATAGCGGTAGACCATCGGCTTCATACCGGCTGCAGCGGCCGCAGCCCCGCCGCAGCCTGCGATGGCCTGTCCGGTCCCGAAAGCGAGACCCCCGAGGGCGATGACCGCGGTCGTCGATTTGATCAAGATTTTCATAGTCACTTCCCCTGTTGTTGGTTGGGTGTAAGCAGCCATCGAGACCACTTCCGGCCGGCCGTCGGACCCGCCGAGGGGCGCAGAATCGACGTTCGGGTGGTCGTTCGCCGCCACTTTCCGACGAACCGGGAGAATCGTGGATCGAACGCTCCGGGAACGGAACGAACGGCAAGATTCGGGCGCCGAGCGCTGCGCCGTGACATGACTTCCCGCCGCCGCGGTGCCTAGAATCGGCGCATGAATACCGCCGCCATTGCGCTGCCCAGTTACCGGCCGCTCAATCTCGATCGACTACGTGGGCTCTACAACGGGTACGGCTGTTCTTTGGCAGTAGGCGTTTTCCTCAATCTGTGGTGGACGACGCAGGCGACGCTGCCACTTGCGCTCGCGGGCAAGCTGCACGCATTTGCCACGAGCTTCCTGCTGCAGGGCGGGGTAACGTTCCTCGAAATGCTCCCGGGGTTCGTATTGGCTCCGGTAATCGTGAACCTCGCCCCGCGTGCAGCTCTGCCGCGCCTGGGGGTGCTGCTGGCCTTGACGATCATCATGGGAGGTTGGTGCCTGTGGATCGCAGGCGTTCAATGGGGCTGGAATTGGCAGAGCCTCGGCTGGGCGCTCGATGGGCTGATCACTCCGGGGATGGTCGTGGGCGTGCTCGCCTATCACAGCGACAGACGTGAGGTGGCCGACGAGCTGTTGAGATCGCAGATCAGTCGCACGAGTCTCGATACCGAGCTCATGCAGGCACGGCTGCAGCTCCTGCGCGCGCAGATCGAGCCGCATTTCCTGTTCAATACGCTGTCGGTCGTACGTGCGCTTTCGCGCAGCGACCGCGCGGCAACCGTCGCGATGCTCGACAATCTCACGCATTACTTCGAGGCGGCGCTGCCGCGACTTCGGGAGAGTGAGGTACCGCTCTCGGAGGAGATGAAGCTCGTCGACGCCTACCTCGCCATTTACCGCGCACGCATGGGAACGCGCCTCGGTTACGAGTTCGATGTGCACGAGGAGCTCGGCGCGCTGAAAGTGCCGTCGATGATGCTGCTGACGCTCGTCGAGAACGCCATCAAGCACGGTGTGAGCCCGACGATCGAAGGCGGCCTCATCCGCGTGAGTGCGAAGCGCGAGCAGGAAAAACTGCTTCTCAAAGTCGCCGACTCGGGGCGGGGTCTCGATGTGCGCCTCGGGCGCGGTACCGGACTCGCGAACATTCGCCAGCGCCTGGTGATGATGTACGGTCCGGACGCGGCGCTCACGCTTCGCCCGGCCGAGCCGCGCGGCGTGGTGGCGTGCATCTGCGTCCCGACCCGCTGAGGCCCGCGAGCATGGATGCCCCCCCGGTAGTAGGGCGCGAACACGACCGGTTTGCGGTCGCCGTACTGCGGGCGGTGACCTGGCGGGCCATTCTCGCCGCACAGGGTCTCGCGCTGCTTTTCGCGGTCACTCCTTGGCTCAGGCAGCCGCAACCGACGTGGCAGTCTCTCGTCGCGAACCTGCTGCGGCAGATCGTGGCTGCCCAGATCGTGGTGCTCGCCGCGTTCGCGGGTGATGAGGCGGTCCGTCGGGGAATGCGAGTGTGGCACGCGTTCGTGGTCGCAGTACTCGGCGCTTCGATCGCGAACGTACTCGTCCAGGCTCTGCTCGCCCGCGCATTCGACCTGGTCGGCTCGGCGCCCGGGCTGTTGGGCGTCCTCGAAAACTTCCTGATCCTGGGCGCGGCTTGGGCGACCGCGATCATGGTCTTTCTCAATCGGCGCGCCGCCCAGCGGCTGCTGATGCGCCTGCGCGCGGGGGAGCTCGAGCGCGCCCAGGCGGAGCTCCGCCTGACGGCCTCGCGATTGGCCGCCGCCGAAGCACAGATCGATTCGTCCGCATTGCTGCGTCAGCTCGCCGAAGTCCGCAACCTCTACGATGTGGGACGACCCGAGGCCGAACCGCGCTTCGAAGCGCTGATCACGGGCCTGAGGGAGGCCTTGGCGCGAGGCGCGGACGACCCGACGCGAGATACGAGCTCGTGAGATGGCGATGCCGGGTGCGCTGATTGCCGAGGACGAGCCGCTCGTTCGGCGAGAGATCCGCGAAATGCTTGCGGCATTGTGGCCCGAGCTCAATATCCTGGCCGAGGTCGGCGATGGGCTCGAGGCGATTGCTGCGCTCGAGCGCGTGCACCCGCACATCGTCTTTCTGGATATCCAGATGCCCGGGCTCAACGGGCTCGAGGTGGCTCAGCGCCTGAATGGACGGGCTCACGTCGTCTTCATCACGGCGTTCGACCGGTATGCCGTCTCCGCCTTCGAGCAGGGCGCGCTCGACTACGTGCTCAAGCCAATCTCACCACAGCGCATGCGCATCGCAATCGACAGACTTCGCGCGCGCCTCTCCGAACCACCCGCGGACTTGAACCGCATCGCGGGGCTGCTCAAGGAACTCGCGCCACCCGAGCCGAAATATCTCAAATGGCTCACCGTCCCGCACGGCGGGGAGCTGCGCGTCTTGGCCGTCGCGGAGATCTCGTATTTGCGCGCCGACCAGAAATACACGACGGTCGTCACCCCTCAAGGCGCATTCCTGCTCACCTCTTCGCTCCGTCAAATGCGCGAAAAGCTCGATCCGCAAGTGTTTTGGCAGGTCCACCGCGGCGTCGTCGTCAATGTCGCGGCGATAGACCGGATATATCGCACCTTTCGCGGCGCGCTCGAGCTGAAGGTGAAGGGACGCGAGGAGCTGCTCCCGGTGAGCGCCGGGCATGCCCATCTGTTCCGAGAGTCACGCTAATATCGCAGGCATGGCACCTTCCCACGATCCGGCTGCCCTGCGGGCGGCTATCGAAAGCTACGTCGATCCGTATTTGAACCAGCCGCTCGGAGCGGCGGGAGCGCTCGAGTCGATCGATGCCGCGGGCGAGCGACCGATCGCGCTGCTGCGCTTCGGGTTCCCCGTCGGCGGCTACGATGCGGAGATCGGGCCGGCTCTTCGGGAGCACGTGCGCGCGCAGGGCGTCACGGCCGAGCTCGACGTGCGCCTCGAGTCCCGCATCGTGGCTCACGCGGTGCAGCGCTCGCTCAAGCCGCTCGCGGGCGTCAAGAACATCGTCGCGGTGGCGTCGGCCAAGGGCGGCGTCGGCAAATCGACCGTCGCGGTCAATCTCGCGCTCGCGTGGGCGGCGCAGGGCGCCCGCGTCGGCGTGCTCGATGCGGACATCTACGGCCCGAGCCAGCCGCTCATGCTCGGCCTCGCGGGCCAGCGCCCCAATACGCGGGACGGCAAGCACATCGAGCCGCTCGCGAGTCACGGCGTTGCCGCGATGTCCATCGGCTTCCTCGTCGATGCTGAGCAGCCGATGGTTTGGCGCGGACCGATGGTGACCCAGGCGCTCACGCAGCTGCTCGCGGATACGAGTTGGGGTGAGCTCGATTATCTCGTCGTCGACATGCCGCCCGGCACCGGAGATATCCAGCTCACGCTCGCACAGCGCGTGCCGGTCGCCGGAGCGGTGATCGTGACGACACCGCAGGACATCGCGCTCGCCGACGCACGCAAAGGGCTCAAAATGTTCGAGAAGGTCGCGGTGCCGGTGCTCGGCGTCGTGGAGAACATGAGCGTGTACGT
>DATNFW010000081.1:0-51537 GCA_035606175.1 Steroidobacteraceae bacterium
CAGTAACATTGTTTGCCCAAGCGCCCGCCCAGCGGCGGGCATTTTTGCTTCGAGGAAATCATGGAAAACGCAGCAGCCCCTGTAGCTAATCCGTATGGCGTAACCGCGCTCATCAACAACGGCGATTGGCTCTCGCACTTCGTGCTCATCGTTCTCGCCGTCATGTCGCTTTTCTCCTGGTACGTGATTCTCACGAAGCTCTGGGACCAGAGAAAGCTCAAGCAATCGGCGAAGATCGCAGAGCGGCAGTTCTGGACCGCCCCGTCGGTCAAGGACGGCGTCGAGCGCCTGAAGAAGGGCGATGAGTACCGCATCATCGCGGAGGAGGGCCTGCGGGCGCAGTCGCATCACGACGGCCGTCTCACCGACCGCATCGACCTCAACGAGTGGATCACGATGTCCCTGCAGCGCTCCACGAACAACGCGAGCACGCGCCTGCAGAGCGGCCTCGGCCTGCTGGCCTCTGTCGGCTCGACGGCACCGTTCGTCGGCCTCTTCGGTACCGTCGTCGGCATCATCAAGGCGCTGGTGGGCATCGGCCTCTCGGGCCAGCCCAGCATCGACAAGGTGGCAGGCCCGGTCGGCGAGGCGCTGATCATGACCGCATTCGGCCTCATCGTGGCGGTCCCCGCGGTGCTCGGCTACAACTGGCTCGTCGGCCGCAACAAGACGGTGCTCGATGGGCTGCGCAATTTCGCGAGCGACCTGCACGCCTACCTCGTGGGCGGCGCGCGTATTGCAGGCCCGGAGCCCGCCGCGGCCCGTGCCACCGCTGCCCCGGCACCCGCGGCGGCCGCCGTCGGTCGGAAGTAATCGGCGCGCACAGCCGCGCGACGTGGCGAACCGCGAACCAGGACACCCCCTATGTCAATGAACGTCGGCGGTGATACGGAGAGTCGGGAGTTCAACTCGACGATCAACACGACGCCTCTGGTCGACATCATGCTCGTGTTGCTCATCATCTTCCTCATCACGATTCCGGTGATCCGCAACACGGTACCCGTGAGCCTGCCGAATGCGGTGAATATTCCGACGCAGACGAAGCCGGAGAACATCGTCATCGCGGTCACTCAGAAGGGCGACATCTACTGGAACCATGCGCTGGTTCCGAACGAGCAGGCCCTGGTGCAGCACGTCAACGAGGTGGCGGTGGAGAAGCCTCAGCCGGAGATCCACATCCGTGCGGACAAGAACGTGCAATACGCCTCGATCGGCCGGGTGCTCTTTGCGATCCAGCGCGGTGGGGTGGTGAAGGTGGGCTTCATCACCGAGCCCGACAAGAACTCGCTGGCGCAGTTCCTCGGGATGCAGCACTGAGCGCTGCTGGAGAGACACCGACATGGCAATGGCAATTGGCACGAACGCCGAGGAGGAGATGTGCGACATCAACACCACGCCGCTCATCGACGTGATGCTGGTGCTGCTCGTGATGCTCATCATCACGCTCCCGATCATGACTCACGCGGTGAAGTTGGATATGCCGAACGCCAACAACCCGCCTCCGCCGCAGCAGCAGGTGGCTCCGATCGATCTCGTGATCGATTTCGACGGCACGGTGGTCTGGAACGGCAACGTGGTCCCCGGAACACCCGCCAACATGACGACGCTCGAGCAGTATTTCCGCTCGTCGGCGCAGCAGAACCCACAGCCGGAGATCCATCTGCGGCCCGACCGGCACGCGAAATACGACGTAGTCGCGAAGGTGCTCGCCGCCGCGCAGCGTAACCACATGGTCAAGATCGGCTTCGTCAACACCACGGAGTTCAGCCAATAGCCGAACTCCGAACCGACGCGATGGAACGCATGCCGAAGCAGGACCGTTCACCGCCACAGAAGCCTCTCAGCTCGATTACGGCAAGCCCATCATGAACAAGTCTCGATACTTCACGCCTCTCCTCAGCGCCATCTTCGCCGCCGTGCTGAGCCTCGGGCTCGGCGTAAGCGCCCGTGCAGCGGACAGCGCGAAACACACGGTAAGCCGCCAGATCGGCAAGGACCTGCAGCAGGCTCAGGAGGACGAGAAGAAGGGGAACTACCGGGACGCTCTCGAGAAGCTCGACAAGGCGAACGGGTACGCGAAGAAGACCCCTTGGGATCAGCACGTCATCAATGCGCTGGCCATCAGTGCATACCTGAAGACGAAGGATTACAAGGGAGCCATAGCTCCGATGGAGGCGCTGGCCACCGACGGCTTCACCGACCCGCAAGAGGTGAAGGAGATCGTCAGGAATCTCTCGGTGATTCAATTTCAGCTCAAGAATTACGACAAGGCGATTGATAATGGCGAGCGCGCACTGAAGGGCGGGTTCGCGGATTCGAACACGTATACGATCCTGATGCAGTCCTACTACTTGAAGGGCGACTACAAGTCCGCCCTTCGGTTCACGACGAATCGCGTGGACGATGAGATAAAGAGCGGCCGCACGCCCTCGGAGCAGGAGCTGCTCCTCATCGAGAGCAGCTGCGAGAAGCTCAATAATCAGCAGTGCCTGACACACTCCTTCGAGCGCCTGGTGACCTACTATCCCAAGCCCGAGTACTGGCAGAACCTCATCATCACGATGTACAACTCGAAGGAGGCGGAGAACAACGACAGCGACATGCTCAACATCTACCGCCTCGCAAACGATGTAGGCGCGATGAAGCAGCCGCGTGAATACAACGACATGGCGCAGCTCTCGCTCGAGCTCGGCTTCCCGGGCGAGGCTCAACGGGTGCTCGAGAAGGCGTTTGCGCAGAACGTCTTTACGGACGCCCAAGTGCGCCAGCGCGCGCAGCGCCTGCTCGACAAGGCGAAGAAGGAGGCCGTTTCTGACCAGGCGTCACTGCCGAAGCTTCAGCAGGAAGCTGCCAACGCATCCACAGGGGACAAGGAAGTGGCGCTCGGCACCGCGTACTTGAGCTATCAGAAGTACGGCCAGGCGGTGACTGCCCTGCAGCAAGGCATTGCAAAGGGCGGGTTGAAGACCCCCGCGCAGGCGAAGCTGCTGCTGGGAATCGCCGAGCTCAAGGCAGGCAACAAAGACGCGGCCGTAAAGAGCTTCCACGACGTGAAGGGCGATCCCGTGCTGGAGCGCCTCGCGAACCTCTGGTCGGTGCGCGCGCGGGAGCAGAGCGGAACTGTGGCGAGCCGCTGAGGCGAGCCGGTGAGCGCGGAGGGACTGCAATGACGATCAAGGCCGGCGACCCCATGCCGAAAGGGACTTTGAAGCGCATGACGTCCGAGGGCCCCAAGGACATCTCGACCGATGAGCTGTTCAAGGGCAAGAAGGTCGTTCTGTTCTCTGTCCCTGGCGCGTTCACTCCGACCTGCGATGCGAAGCACCTGCCGGGTTTCGTGCAGAACGCGCAGGCGCTCAAGGCCAAGGGCGTCGACGCGATCGCCTGCATGGCCGTCAACGACGTATTCGTGATGAATGCCTGGGGCAAGTCCCAGAACGCCGGCGACAAGGTCCTGATGCTCGCCGACGGCAACGGGGACTATGCGCGGGCGCTCGGCCTCACCATGGATGCGAGCCGCTTCGGCATGGGTACGCGCGGCCAGCGCTTCGCCATCGTCGTCGAGGACGGCGTGGCCCGGAAGGTGAACGTCGAGGCGCCGGGCGAGTTCAAAGTCTCGGCTGCCGAGAGCATCCTCGCGGGCCTGTAGGGCCTGCGCCCCCTTCGGAGCTGGCTGCGGCACCCCTTTCAGCGTGCTGCAGCCCTACAGCAGCTCGATGAGCTGCGGCACGATCTCGAACAGATCTCCGACGAGCCCGTAGTCGGCTACCTCGAATATCGGTGCGTCCGCGTCTTTGTTGATGGCGACGATGGTGCGCGCATCCTTGATGCCGGTGAGATGCTGGATCGCGCCCGAGATGCCGATCGCGAAGTACAGCTCCGGCGCAATGATCTTCCCCGTCTGGCCGACCTGCATCTCGTTCGGTACGTAGCCGGCATCGACGGCGGCACGCGAGGCGCCGACTGCCGCGCCGAGTTTCTCCGCGAGCCGGTAGAGCAGCTCGAACCCCGCGCTGCTGCCGAGCGCGCGGCCGCCGGAGACGACGCGCCGAGCCGTCTGCAGGTCGGGCCGGTCGTTTTTCGCCGCGGAGACCGACACGAAGCGGCTGTGCCCCGGGATCTCCACGCCGGTCGTCGCCGGCTTCTCGATCACGGCCGAGCCGTCGCCTGCGGCAGCCTGGTAGGAGGCTGTGCGGACCGTCCCCACGATCACCGGCGCATCGACTTCCACGGTGACGAGGACGTTGCCGGCGTATATCGGCCGGCGGAAACGCGCCGGGCTCTCGACCGCCATGATGTCGCTTACCTGCGGTGCGTCGAGAAGCGCGGCCACTCGCGGCATGAGGTCGCGCCCGAACGTCGTCGAGGGGCCGAGCACGTGGGTGTACTGGCCGCTGCGCACGACGGCCACGATCTGCGGGGCCAGCAGAGCGGCGACGGGGTGCGCGTTCGCGGCATTTTCGATCGCAAGCACGTTCGCGACCCTGGCGAGCTTGGCCGCCTGGGCCGCAACGGAGCCTGCGTCATCCGCGCAAACGGCGACATCGATCGACCCGCCGATCGACTGCGCGCAAGTCACGCACTTCGCGGTGCTCGCATTGAGTGTCGAGCCGTCGTGCTCGGCGACGATGAGAATCCGGGCTGCCACGTCAGAGGAGTCCCTTTTCCTTGAGCGAGGAGACGAGCTCCGCGGCATCTTTCACGCGGATCCCTTTCTGGCGCTGCTGCGGCGGCTCGAACCGAACCGCCCGCACGCGAGCGGCAGCGGGCTCGATGCCGAGTGCCGCGAGGGTGAGCGTCTCGAGCGGCTTGCGTTTCGCCTTCATGATGTCCGGGAGCTTCACGTAGCGCGGCTCGTTGAGTCGCAGGTCCGTCGTGAAGACGGCGGGCAAGTCCACCTCGAGCGTCTCGAGCCCGGCATCGACCTCACGCACGGCGGTCGCTCGCTCGCCCGCGATCTCGATCTTCGAGGCGAACGTTGCTTGCGGGCGCCCCCAGAGCGCGGCAAGCATGGGTCCCGCCTGGCTGTTGTCGTCATCGATCGCCTGCTTGCCGAGGATGACGAGAAACGGTTGCTCGCGCTCGACGAGCTTCAGCAGAATGCGGGCGATGGTGAGCGGCTCGAGGCCGAGATCCCCCGGGCCCGCGGATGCGCCCGGGTCCACCTGCACTGCGCGGTCGGCGCCCATCGCGAGCGCGGTACGCAGCTGTTGCTGAGAGTCTGCACCGCCGATGCTCGCGACGATGACCTCGTCGGCGGCACCGCGCTCCTTGATACGCAGCGCCTCCTCGAGCGCGATCTCATCGAAGGGATTGATGCTCATCTTGGCGCCTTCGACCGCAACGCCGCTGCCGTCCGGCTTGACCCGGACACGCACGTTGTAGTCGACGACGCGCTTGATGCCGACCAGTATCTTGTTCATCAGCCAGCGGCACGCTGGTCGGCGGAACCGTGCGGGGGATTGCGCTGCTGCTCGACGAATCTGACACGAATTTTCTGCGCGGTGTCCCGCAAGCGCGGCACGAAGCGCTCGATTGCCACGCGCTGTGGTACGGCGGAGGCGGCGAAGCGCACTGCGACCGTTGCGAGCACGCGATCCTCGACCACGACGGGCACCGCCATCGCCATCTCCTCGGAGATGCGCCGGCTGCGAACGGCGGTTGCATAGCCCTGCTCGCGGGTCTCATCGAGAATCTTCTCGACCTCGGGACGGCTGCGTGCGAGCTTGTCCTCCTCGCGCTGGGAGCGGCTCAGGATTTCGAGGAGGGTGTCGCGCTGCTCGGCTGGGCAGAACGCGAGGTGCGCCCGGCCGCAGGAGGTCGTGAGCAGGGGAATGCGGAAACCCGCGCTCAGGCGCTCGACCGCGAGCGGACTCACATGATCGGTCGTGTCGCGCACCAGCATCGAGGTGCCCGAGAGCGAGGCAAGGGAGATCGGCCAGATGATCTCGCGGCAGAGATCGCCGATGCACGGGCGCGCGATCTGGGTGACCCAGGCCTCGTCATCGAATCCGTCCGCGAGCCCACGGACCATGACGGTGAGCCGATAACGGTCGTCGGTCGCATCTCGGTATACGTAGCCAGCCTGAGACAGAGTCTCGAGAATACGGTAGGTAGTCGTGCGAGGGAGCTTGATGTCGCTCGTTACCTCGGACACAGTGGCGCCGTCGCGACGATTGAGGACGGCGAGCGCCTCGAGGCCGCGGATGAGCGCACGGATCGGTCGAGTGGATTCCATGATTGTGGAAACTGCCTTCGATGTAAGAAGTGTGAAAGTTTAGAAAGCGCACGCCCCGCTGTCCAACCCGGACGGTACTATCCGCGCATGTCGGGGGGAATCGAGACGCGCTCGTGATCGCCTACGCTCTGCGCCGTGCGGCCGCGGTCGTGCCGATCCTTTTCCTGATCGTCACGGCGTCTTTTTTCGCGATTCGCCTCGCGCCCGGAGGCCCCTTCGAGGCGCCGCAGGCGCTGCCGCCGGCGGTCCGGGCCAACATGGAGGCCGCGTACGGGCTCGATCGGCCGCTTGCCGCTCAGTACGTAAACTATCTCGGGGGCTTGCTCCACGGGCGGCTCGGCCCCTCTTTGTCCGTCAGGGACGTGCAGGTATCCGAGCTCATCGCTCAGGGCTTGCCGGTGAGTGCGACGCTCGGGCTCGCCTCTCTCCTCGTCGCGCTCCTCGCGGGCATCCCACTCGGCATCGCCGCCGCACTCCGGCGGGGTCGCGCGGTCGATCATCTGGCAACGGGCGTAGCCGTACTCGCCCTCGCTCTGCCGGGCTTCGTCGTGGGACCTGCTCTCGCACTCGGGTTCGGAGTGCATCTGCACTGGTTTGCTGCCGGCGGCTGGGAGCTCGATGCGCGCCATCTAGTGCTCCCGGTCGCCACGCTTGCGCTGCCGACGATCGCGTACGTCGCGCGACTCACGCGCGGCAGCCTGCTCGAGGTGCTGCGCGCGGACTATATCCGCACGGCCCGGGCGAAAGGGCTGCGCGAGCGGCAGGTGATCCTGCGCCACGCGCTCCGTCCGGCGCTCCTGCCGGTCGTGAGCTTTCTCGGGCCGGTGGTCGCTGCAGTTCTCACCGGATCACTGGTCGTCGAATCGGTGTTCGGTCTGCCCGGTACCGGGCGCTACCTCGTCGAAGGGGCGATCGACCGCGACTACCCGCTCGTGATGGGCATGGTGATTCTGTATGGGGCGCTCACCCTCGGGGCGAATCTCGCGGCAGATCTGCTCCACGGCTGGCTCGATCCGCGAGTGCGCCATGATTGAAGCCGATGCGCTCGTCAGCGCAGCGAGCCCCGCGAGGAGCGGCGGGCCCGCGGAGAGCCGGCTCTGGGCGCGGCTGCGACACCGACGTTCCGCGCAGCTCGGGGCGGGGATTCTGCTCGCCATTCTGCTCGCGGCAGTGCTCGGGCCTCTCGCGAGCCGCTACGGCTACGATCAGCTCGACTGGCACCATATTGCGATTCCGCCTTTCTCGGGCGAGCACTGGCTCGGCACCGATCGGCTCGGCCGCGACCTCGCCGTACGCATGCTCTACGGAGCGCGCCTGTCGCTCGCGATCGGTCTCACGGCAACCTGCGTGAGCGTCGTGATCGGGGTCGCATGGGGCGCGGCGGCCGGCTTTGCCGGAGGCCGCACGGACGCAGTGATGATGCGGATCGTGGACGGGCTCAATTCGCTCCCGTACCTGCTGCTCGTCATCGCGCTCACGACACTTTTCGGCCGCGGCAACCCGTACGTACTGTTCGCCGGAATCGGCGCGGTCGGCTGGATCACCATGGCGCGGATCGTGCGCGGGCAGGCACTCTCGCTCGCGCGCAGGACTTTCATCGAGGCGGCGGTGGCGAGCGGCGCGAGCGCGCCGCGGATCGTGGCGCGCCACATCGTTCCAAATCTCGCGGGCCCTGTGATCATCTACGCGGCCCTTACCGTGCCGCAGATGATCCTCTTCGAGAGCTTCTTGAGCTTCCTCGGGCTCGGCATCCAGGAGCCGCTCGCGAGCCTCGGAAGCCTGATTCGCGACGGCGCCGCGCAGATGGGCTCGGCACCCTGGCTGCTCGCAGGTCCCGCGAGCCTGCTCGCGCTGCTCCTGCTCGGTCTCAATCTGCTCGGAGATGCACTGCGTGACGCGCTCGATCCTCGCGGCTGAGGCGGGCGCCCCAGGCACCGGGAGCGCTCGAGCGATGCCGGTCCTTTCCATCGAGTCGCTGAGCGTCGCGTACGCGGCGGCGGCCGGCGAGCAGTACGCCGTGCGCGATTTGAACCTGACCGTTGCGCCGGGGGAGTGTCTCGGGGTGGTCGGTGAGTCCGGCGCCGGCAAGAGCCAGGCTTTCCTCGCGGTGATGGGCCTCGAGCCCGCGGCAGCGCGGCTCTCCGGGCGCATCCGGCTCGAGGGAGTCGAGGTGAGCGGCTCATCGCGCGCTCGATTGCAGCACCTGCGCGGCGCCAGGATGGCGATGATCTTTCAGGACCATTCGACCTCGCTTACGCCTCATCTGACGGTCGGGGATCAGATCGCGGAGGCGATCCTCGAGCACCGGGGCGGATCGCGGCGAGATGCACGCGAGAAGGCCCTCGAGCTGCTCGAGCGCGTGCAGATGCGCGAGCCCACACGGTGTCTGCGCCAGTATCCGCACGAGCTCTCGGGGGGCATGCGTCAGCGGGTGATGATCGCGATCGCACTCTCGTGCTCTCCCGGGCTGCTCATCGCCGATGAGCCGACCACCGCGCTCGATGTGACGGTGCAGGCGCAAATTCTGGCTCTGCTCGCGCAATTGAAGCGGGAGCGGCAGCTCTCGATCGTGCTGATCACTCACGATCTAGGAGTCGTTGCCGGTCTCGCCGACCGCGTCGCCGTCATGCAGGGCGGGCGCAAGGTGGAGGAGGGCGACGTCGCGCAGATCTTCGCGGCACCGGAGCACTTTCATACGCGCGCGCTGCTTGCGGCGGCGCGAGGGGCAGCGATCGGCGCTGCCGGCACGGTCAGTGCGGATACGGCCCTCGATGTGCAGGATTTGAGCGTCGAATTCCCGTTGCGGCGCGCGGAGAACGGCGCGGCCCCATCGGCGCGCCACCTCGCGCGCGTGCTTCGGGCGGTCGATGGTGTGAGCTTCGAGCTGCGCGCGGGTGAGGCACTCGGCATCGTCGGTGAGTCCGGCTGCGGGAAGTCGACTTTGGTGCGCGCCGTGCTGCGCCTCCTGCCTTGCTCCGGCGGTACGGTAGTTTGGGCCGGGCGATCAATCGACGCAGTCGACCGGCGCGCAATGCGCGCGCTGCGCCGCGAGATGCAGATCGTTTTTCAGGACCCCCTCGGCAGCCTCGATCCGCACTTGTCGGCCGGCGAGATCGTGGCCGAGCCGCTCGCGATCCATCGGCCGGAACTCTCCGCATCGGAGTGCGCACGCGCGGCCGCGGCGATGCTCGCGCGCGTCGGGCTCGCACCGGGCACGTATCAACTCCTTCCACACGAGCTCTCCGGCGGCCAGTGCCAGCGCGTCGGCATCGCGCGCGCGATGATTCTCGATCCGCAGTTGCTCGTTTGCGATGAGCCGGTGAGCGCGCTCGACGCCTCGCTCCGCGACCAGATCGTGCAGTTGATCGCGGCGTTGAGGAGCGAGCGCGGCACTTCGATCCTGTTCGTGAGCCACGACATCGGAGTGGTACGCCGCCTGTGCGATCGCGTGCTCGTGCTTTATCGCGGACGGATGATGGAGCTCGCATCCGCGGAGGCGCTTAACGCCCAACCCTTGCATCCCTACACGCGGGCGCTGCTTTCGGCGGTTCCGGTGCCTGACCCCGCCATTCAGCCCGAACGGCTGCGCCGGATCGGAGTCGGAGGCGCAGAATCCTCGGGCGTGCCACAACACGCTCCGATCGAAGCCCATCCATTCGCGGGGGAGCCGGGGTGCCTCTATCGCGCGCGCTGCCCTATGGCGGTAGCACTTTGCGCGGCCGAGCGCCCCGCGTGGGAAGAGGCGGGCCCCGAGCGCCGGGTCGCCTGCCATCGCTGGCGGGACGCGGATCTCAGCTGAAGCGTCAGGCGGGTGCATCCGAGGGGTGGACCCGCTATGCTCACTCGATGAGCACTGAACCTACGCTTCGCCCCAGCGAGGGCCTGCGGCACGTTCGCTACGAGATCCGCGGGCGGCTCGCCCGGCGCGCTCTCGAGCTCGAGCGGCTGGGGTACGAGATCATCTCCCTCAACATCGGCAACCCCGGCGCTTTCGGATTCCGTACGCCGGAGCCGATGCGGCTCGCGATGATCGAGAACCTGCGCAATGCGGAAGGGTATTGCCATCAGAAGGGCATCTTCCCGGCGCGCGAAGCCATCGTCATGCAACAGCAGGCCCGCGGCGTACAGGGCGTGACCGCGGACGAAGTCTTCATGGGCAACGGCGTAAGCGAGCTCATCGATCTCGCGCTGCGCGCGCTGCTCAACGATGGCGATGAAGTTCTCGTGCCGAGCCCCGACTATCCGCTCTGGACGGCGGCCGTCACGCTCAATCGCGGACGGGCGGTCCACTATTCGTGCCGCCCGGAGAACGGCTTCGTTCCGGACCCGGAGGAGATCGCGCGGCTCGCGACACCGCGCACGCGCGCGATCGTCGTCATCAATCCGAACAATCCGACCGGTGCCGTCTATCCGCGTGGCACGCTCGAGCGCATCGCGCGATTTGCCGAGAGCCGCGGGCTCGTCGTCTTCAGCGACGAGATCTACGATCAGATGCTCTATGACGGCGCCGAATTCATTCCCATGGCCACCCTCGTGCGGGACACGCTCTGCTGCACGATGTCGGGACTGTCGAAGATCTATCGTGCCTGCGGTTATCGCGTGGGCTGGGCAGTGTTCTCGGGCCGAACGCGGGGAGCCGCGGACTACCTGAGCGCGCTCGAGCTGCTCTCCTCTTTGAGACTGTGCAGCAACGTGCCGGGACAGTGGGCGGTGCAGACGGCGCTCGGCGGCTATCAGAGCATCCGCGAGCTCGTCTCCCCGGGCGGTCGTCTCTATGAATCGAGGCGCGCGATCCTCGAGGCGGTCGGGCACAGCCGCTTCCTCGAGCTCGTTCCTCCGCCCGGTGCCATGTACGCCTTCGTCGGCGTGAACACGCGCGACCTCGGGAGCTTCGACGATGAGCGCTTCGCGCTCGATCTCCTGGAGCAGAAGCACGTGCTCGTCGCGCCGGGCGTGAGCTTCAACGTGCCGTACCGAACGCACTTCCGCATCACGAACCTTCCGGATGCACCGCTCCTCAAGACCGTATTCGAGCGGATCGAGCAAGTGCTCGAAAGCTACGCAGCGCGACAGCGCGGGGGCGGCGGGGAGTCCCCACAGTCTGCGCTCTCCGGCAAGCCCTCGAAGGGCGCGAAGGTGTTCGAGGCCGCCGCGCGCTTCAAGTGAGCGCCGCGAACGGCGCAGACTCTCTCATAGCCCAGACGCTCGACGAGAGCGGCACGCTCGTCGTGCCCACGAGCTCGCGCGCCGCCGCGATCGAGATCGCCTGCGCTCGCAAGCAGATCGAAAGAGGGCGCAGCGCCTGGCGTACTCCCGATGTGATCGGCTATCGCTCCTGGCTCGAGCGCGAGGCTTACCGGGCGGCCGATGCCGGCCAGTCCATTGCCCGACCGCTTCGCGGGGCGGAAGAGTGGCTGCTGTGGCGCGAGGCGACCACCGCGGCCGCGCAGGCCGAGGGTTTCGAGAGCTCCGACTCATTGGCCGAAAGGCTGCAGCGCGCGGCTCAAACACTGCACGAGTGGGATATTTCACCGGGCGAGCTGCGCGCCTCGGCGCGGGCGGAGAGCCGGCTGCTCGCCGGCGCACTCGCCGCGGTCGACGCGCACGCGCGCGACCTGCACGCAGTGGGCACGCACCGGCTCGCGGCTCTGCTGCGAGCGTGGCGTCCCTCGAGCGCAGTGACATTTGCCGGATTCGTCGATCGAAGTGCCGCTCGTGGGGCGCTCGTGCGCGCGTGGTCGGAGGGGGCGGGGCAGTGCCGCGAGCATGCACCTTCTGTCGCCGGCGCGGAATCGAGCCAAGCGCGGAGCGTCTGCGCGGGCGACATCGAGGAGGAGCTCGAGCTCTCCGCGCATTGGTGCCGGGCTCGGCTCGTCGACGATCCGCACGCACGATTGCTCGTCGTCGTTCCCGATCTCGCCCAACGATACACGCAGGCGCTGCACGTGTTCGAGCGCGCGCTCGCTCCGCGAGCTCTGCGCGCGAGCGGGACGGGCGCGCCGCGACTCGTGGCTCTCGAGGGCGGCATGCCGCTCGCGAACGAGCCCATCGTTCGACATGCCCTCGCAACGCTGGAATTTCTTTTGGGACGAGCCGAGGTCGAGGTGGTGAGCGCCTGGTTGCGTGCCGCGTTCTGGAGCTCGCCCTCACCTGTCGCGCGCGCCGCACTCGATGCGGCACTCCGCGAGCGCCTTGGCGTGGAGGTCGCACCAACCGACCTGCTCGCCGCGCTCGCGAGCACACCGGCAACACTAGGAGACTCTGCCGAGCGACTCGCGAGCGCTATCGGGGCGGCCCTCGAGGTGCTGCATGCGTCTCAACCGCCCGCGCCGCTCTTGGAATGGGCGCGTCGTTTCGAGCGTGCGCTGCACGCGCTCGGCTGGCCAGGGGAGCGCGCGATAAGCGCACGAGAGCAGCAGAGCGTCGCGCAGCTGCGTGAAGTGCTCGATGATCTCGCCGCAATCGGCGGGCGCGTGGGATGGGTCACCGCGAGCGAGGCGCTGCGTGCGCTGCGGGGACTCGCGGGGCGACGTGCGCTGCATCTGGCGCCGAGCGATGTTCCCGTCACACTGTGCGGCACTCTCGCCGATCCCATCGTCCGCTACGATGGCATCTGGGTAGCCGGCTTGCATGCCGATGCGTGGCCCCCGCCTGCGCGAGTCGACCCGTTCATTCCATTCGGTGCGCAGCGCCGTGCGGGCATACCCTCGGCCAACCCTGCCGCGAAGCTCGCGCAAGCGCGCGACGTGTTGCAGCGCTATCGGCTCGCGACGGCTCATCTCATGCTCAGCTGGCCCGCGCAGGGTGATGAAGGCGAGCACGTAGCCTCACCGCTCATCGCCGAGTGCGCACCGAGCGCCGCGGTCCAGGCGCCGACCGAATCGCTCGCGCGCTCGATCCGGGTCTCGCGACGCATCGAGACTTTCGAGGATCGGCGGGGGGAGGCATGGCCCGCTGCGCGCCCGCTGCCCTCCGGGAGCCGCGCGATCGAATATCAGAGCCGATGCGCGTTTCGGGCGTATGCGGAGCTGCGGCTGCGGTCCGTGCCGCTCGGCGAGCCGCGACCCGGCATCCGGACGCTCGATCGTGGCCGGCTGCTGCACAGGGCGCTCGAGCTCGCCTGGAGCGCGCTCGGGAGCTCCGATGCACTCGAGGCCGCAAGCCGGGACGGCACTCTCGCGCAGCTCATCGAGATGTCCGTGCAGCGTGCCGGGGACGAGGTGTTGCCTGCCCCGAGCGATGCCGCGGGACGTGCGGCACAGCGTCGCGAGCGGCGGCGTGCCGCGCGTCTTCTCGAGGAACTGGCCCAGCTCGAGCGGCAGCGGCCGCCGTTTCGAGTACGCGCAACCGAGCTGCGACGCCGCCTCGAGATCGAAGGCGCATCCCTCGACGTGCGCATCGACCGCATCGATGAGCTCGCCGACGGTTCCTGGGCGTTTTTCGATTACAAGACGGGCCTGCCTGCCTCCGTCGATTGGCTCGACGAGCGGATCGGCAATACGCAGCTCCTCGTTTACTCGCTTGCCGCCGAGAGTATTCCGACGGCGCTCGCGATGATCCAACTCACGCCGCGGCGGATCTCCTACCGGGGCATGGCCGAACGGCGGGATCGTCTGCCGAAGATCGACGCTCCGCGCGATGCGGCCCTCTGGGGCCAGCAGTTGGAGCGCTGGCGCGACGCGGTCGGTCGGCTCGCGCGCGCATTCCTGCGGGGGGAGGCTGGGGTGGAGCCGCTCGGGGATACATGCGCCGCATGCCATCTGCACGGGTTCTGCCGCATCCATGATTGATTCGGCCGCGACGCTCGAGGATCGCGATGCCGCTGCGCGCGAGCGGGCGCTCGATCCGTCGCGCTCGATACTGCTCGAGGCGCCCGCCGGCTCCGGCAAAACCACGGTGCTCACCCTGCGATTTCTGCGGTTGCTGTGCGCAGTCGATGAGCCGGAGCAGATTCTCGCGATCACTTTCACGCGCAAGGCTGCCGGCGAGATGCGGGAGCGGGTGCTGCGCGCGTTGCGCGGCGAGGGCGAGGCACTCTCTTCGGCCCGCGGGCGCGAGCTCGCCGCGGCCGTGCTCGCGCGGTCGCGGGCGCGCGCGTGGCTGCTCGAATCCGACCCGGGCCGGCTTCGCATCCAGACGATCGACGCGCTCAATCTGCGCATCGCCTCGCAGCAGCCGTTGAGCGCGCGCGGCGCCGGCGATGCTCGCATCATGGAAGCGCCTGCGATGCTCTACCGGCGAGCGGCGCGGCGAGCACTGCTCGATGCGGAGAGCGATGCGCATCTGAGAGTCGATGCGCAGCGGCTGTTCGAACGGCTCGACAACGATTTCGGGCGCTTCGAGCGGCTGCTCACGGACATGCTCGGCGCGCGGGGCCATTGGCTGCCCGTGCTGCTCGGCACGAGCGCGAGCGGCGCGCTCTCGCCCGCGCCTCTCGAGTCGCGCGGTGTGGAGCTTCCCGCACGGGTCGAAGAGAGCCTGCGGTCCGTGATTGGCGAGCGGCTGCGGGGCGCGAGCGGCTCGATCCCTGCCCAGTTGATCGTCGAGGGCTCGTTCCTTGCCTGGCAAGCCGCACTCAAGCGCGCCGATCACGAGGCATCGGGCGCGAGCGAGCGCCAGCCCTGGCGAGCATGGCTCGAGCCGCCTGCGGCTGGCGCGTCACTCTCATTGCGCCACTGGCAAGGCCTCGCGCAGCTCGCGCTCACTCAGCAGGGCGAGTGGCGGCGCACGCTCTCGATACGCGAGGGATTTCCCTCGGACGATGCGGCGGCCAAAGCGCTGAAGACGCGTGCACTCGATTGGATCGCGGACTTGACGCGCATCGAGGCGCGCGAGCGACTCTGTGAGATCGCATCGCTTCCGGATGTCGAGCTTCCCGCAGAGGATGCGGCTGCACTCTCCTCGCTCGCACGCGTGCTGCAGCTCGCCGCGAGCGAGCTCGCGCTGGTGTTTGCGGAGAGTCGGCAAGCGGATTTCGTCCAGCTGGCGGCAGCCGCACGGCAGGCGCTCGCCGAGGAGGGCGCCCCGAGCGATCTGGCTCTCGAGCTCGGTACGGACATCCGGCACATCCTGGTCGATGAGTTCCAGGACACATCGATCGAGCAGGTGAGGCTGCTCGAGGCACTTACTGCGAGTTGGGAAGAGGGCGATGGCCGCACGCTGTTCGCAGTCGGCGACCCCATGCAATCGATCTATCAGTTCCGCGAGGCGGAGGTCGGGCTCTTCCTGAGAGCCGGTACGCACGGAGTGGGGAAGGTGTCGCTCGAGCGGCTTGCGCTCACGCGCAATTTTCGCTCGCGACCGGCGCTCGTCGCGTGGCTCAACCGGGTTTTTCCGCCATGCTTTCCGGCACGCGACGATCCGCGCACGAGCGCTGTGCGATACCGGCCATGCGTGGCAGCCCTCGCGGATGACTCCGTGGCGAGCGCCGAAGGAGCGGTGCATCTGCATCCTACGCGACCGGCGGACCGAGAAGCCGAAGCGCATGCCGTTGTCGATCTGATCCGCGCGGCGCGTACCCGCAAGCCCGATGCGAGCATCGCCGTTCTCGTGGCTGCGCGCGCGCACGCGACACCGATCAGCGCAGCGCTCGAGGCAGCAGGAATCCCGGTCAATGGTGTCGATCTCTTGCCGCTCGGAGAGCTGTCGGTCGTGCGCGATCTCGAAATGCTCGCGAGAGCGCTCGATCATCTGGCCGACCGCACCGCCTGGCTCGCCGTGCTGCGTGCGCCCTGGTGCGGATTGACACTCGTCGAGCTTACGGCACTGCTCGAGGGGCCGCGGGAACGCACTGTTTGGGAGGCGATTCACGACGAGGAGCGCGTAGCGCTGCTGCAGAGCGCGGCGCGTGCCCGACTCGAGCGCACGCAGAGCGTGCTGGCGCGCGCCCTCGAGCGGCGCGACCGGCTCGATCTCGCCTCGTGCGTGGAGTCTACCTGGCTCGCACTCGGGGGACCGGCAGCTTGCCGCGAGGATGCCGATCTCGATCGCGCACAGGCATTTCTCGCTCGGCTCGCGGAGTGGTCATCCGAGCCGGCATGGACCGGTCCACTCGAGCTCGCGGAGCGCCTCGAGACACTTTACGCATCGCCAGACGGCCGGACGCCCGGTGCGGTGCAGATCATGACGATCCATGCGGCGAAGGGACTCGAGTTCGACACCGTCATCGTGCCGGCTCTCGGGCGCAAGCTGCGCGCAAGCCCCGAGCCGTTGCTGCGCTGGCTCGAGCTGCCGCGTGAGGAGGCTGGGACCGACCTGCTCATGGCCGCCATTCCCCCGCCGTGGCGGCGCGAAGAGGATCGTTTCGGAGCGTATTTGAAGAGGCTCGCCGCGCAACGCGCGGCGAACGAGCGCATCCGGCTATTGTATGTCGCTGCGACGCGGGCGCGCTCGCAGCTGCACCTCTTCGCCGAGGCGCCGCAGCGGGGGGTGGGCGGCGCGGTGGCGCCCGCGGTGCTCGCCGCGTCCGCAGCGCCCGCGGAGGGGACTCTGCTCGCTGCATTGTGGCCGGGTATCGTGAATCCTTTCCTGGAGGCGGCGGCGCGTCTCGCGCAACCGGCGGCGACCGGCCCTGCCGAGGTACTTGCGGGTGCGATCGTGGCTTCAACGGAGGCGAGCGCTCCCGCCCCCGCCCCCGCAGTACTCATCCGTCTCGCGGCCGATTGGAAACTGCCGTTCTTGCCGGACGGGCCTCGGCCGGACGGCCTGAGCGGATCGCTCGCGGAGGCGTCGCCCGAGATCGAGCCGGAGCGAGGATCCGGACTGCTGCGTGGGTCCGATGCAGGCGCTACGCAGCTCGCGCGGGTCGCCGCGCGGATCGTTGCCGATCAGCTGCGCCGAAGCGGACGCGCGGGCCGTCTGCCGGCATCCGGCAGCGCCGCGCTCGACCGCGCTCTGCGCGAGCGTTTGAGACGCCTCGGACTCGAAGGCGACCCGCTGGAGGAGGCCGCGCAGCGTGCGAATGCGATATGGGATCGGTGCCTCGCGGACCCCAAGCTGCAGTGGATCTTTTCGACGAGCCATACGCGCATCGAGAGTGCCTGCAGACTTTCCGGCTTGCATGCGGGGCGCCTCGCGAGCGTGATGCTCGATCGCACATTCGTCGACGAATCGGGTGTACGGTGGCTCATTCGCATTGTGGCGAACGATGTGGCGGAGGAGCGGTCTGTCGATCGCCCCGCGGGTGGGGCCGATCGCGCGGGCGAATGGGCGGATCGTGCCGTGCCCCTCGCGCGAGCGCTCGGGCCGGAGCGCGTGCGCGCGGCGCTCTACGACCCCGCGGGACAGATCTGGCGAGAGCTCGGATGATCACTGGGACCCGACGATGAACATGATCGAGCCGAAGATGTTTCAGTGCGGCTGCTCCACGCAGATGACCCGCCGTGCAGTTTTGAGCGGTGCTGCCCTGTGGCTCCTCCTCTCCAGAACGACCCGGGCTCTGCCTTCGACAGCGGGCGCAGGGGCGCCCGCCAAAGTCGCCGGAATCGAGATTCCGAAGACCGCGCTTGCGCTTCGAGCCGCAACGCTCGCGCGCCGCGCCTGCCCGCCCTTCCTGTACAACCACTGCATGCGGACCTATCTGCTCGGCGCCTTGAGTCTGCGTTCGCAGCACACATCGTTCGATCCCGAGATCGCCTTCGTCGCAGCATCGCTTCATGACCTCGGCCTGCTGCCGCCCTTTGCGAGCGCACGCGCCTCCTTCGAGGTCGATGGTGCAAATCGCGCCGAGCGCCTGATGCGCGATGCGGGACGCGGGCCGGAGGAAGCGCGGCGGGTATGGAACGCGATCGTCGCGCACGACATGAGCGCCACGTACGCTCAACACCAGTCCCCGGAGGCGGTGCTCGTCAATGCCGGCGCGGGAGCGGACGTAGTCGGCCCGGGCGATCTGGATGCCCGCGCAGTCACCGAAGTGATCCGCGCGTTTCCGCGTCTCGAGTTCAAGACCCGATTCACGGCGCTCCTCGTCGATCACTGCCGGCGCAAGCCCACCTCTGAGATCGGTTGGCTGGACGGTCTCTGTCGACACATCGCGCCAAATGCTGCGCGGCCCTCGGTCAGGCAAGAGATTCTCGGCGCGCCGTACCGCGAGTAAGGAGCTGAACGATGTCTCAACATCAGGCACGCATCCGCTGGGCACGACGTGACGATGAGAAGTTCGTCGACTCGCGCTACAGCCGGGCACACGAGTGGGAATTCGATGGCGGCGTGACGGTTCCGGCATCGAGCGCGGTGAGCTCGGTTCGGCAGCCCTACTCGAAACCCGAAAATGTCGATCCGGAAGAGGCGCTCGTTGCGGCGATCTCCTCGTGCCACATGCTCTCGTTCCTCTATCTCGCTGCCAAGGAGGGCCTCGTCGTGGATAGCTACGATGACCTTGCGATCGGCGCTCTGGCGCGCAACGAGCAGGGGCGACTCGCCGTGACGACAGTACGGCTCGCGCCATGTGTGCACTTCTCCGGTGCCCGCGCACCAAGTCAGATGGACGTCGATCGGCTCCATCATGCCGCGCACGAGGAATGCTATATCGCGAATTCCGTGCGCACCGCGATCTCGGTTGAGTGTGAGTGGAAATACGTTGGTCACTGAAGACGAGCTCCTGCGCCGAGCCAGGTGCTGCGCCGCCGAGCCGGGCGTGACCGTCAGTGATGTCGTCAGCGATTCTTCGCCGAGGAGCAGCTCGAGGCTCAAGGCGCACGGACGACATTCATCCTGCGAAGACGAACTCGTAGGACTCCGTTCGGCGAGCGCCCGGGCCCTTGGACGATGAGGTCGAGCGCACCCACGAAGCACGACGGCGGTCGACACTCAGAAACCAGCTCTGGCGATGGCGGGGTCTCGCGCCGCGGAAAGCGGCGGCATCGAGTACGGCTGCGCATCCGCCGTGCTCGGGATCGCGCACCGATTCGTAGCGGATGATCGCGATGCGCGCTTCACGGGCGGTGCTGGCGATTGTCCAGCACGCGCCGTAATCGGCCGGCGCGGTCCACAGGGCGCGATCTCGGGCGAAAGGCGTCCTGCGCAGATCAATCCCGGTGCCGCTCGCGAGAGCCTGAAAAATCGTGTGCGGCACACCGTCGAGACGCTCGAGCCCCCGGCTCGCGGTGATGAAACGCCAACGCCAGTACGCAAGCTCGGCACAGCTCGTGCGCACTGCGTCCGCGCCGTACCAGACCCCGGGCTCGAGCGGCCCGCGAAACCTCGAGCCATGATGTGCGGGCGGATAGCGAAAGGGCGTGTAGAGCAGGTAATCGAGTCTCGCCGCACCGCGCGGAACGGGCGGCTTCGATTCTTCGAGCACTTTCTCGAGCACTTCCTGCTCGCTGCGGCTGTCGACCAGCGCCCGCGTCGCGACGACGTGCTGCGCCTCGACCGCTCGCCAGAGCGGCAGCTCGATGCGGACGGCCTCAGAGCCGACCGCGAGAGGCGTCCAGGTAATTGAGGACAGAGAAGAGGCCCTCGGCGCTCAGGAGCCGCTGCGCGGGAACGGCGCCGAGCGCATCGTTCTCAGAATGCAGCCAGGCGCGCATCGCTTCGGACTTCCCGCCGGTGATCGCCGCGAGCGAGCGATAAACGCGGACGAATGCCGCCGCGAGCTCCCAGGCCTTGCTGCCCGAGGGAAGTCGCCAAGTGCCCGAATCGAGACGGGAGGCCGTCGCGGTGCTCAGGCCGAGAATCTTGGCAAGGTCGGCCTGACGTAATCCGAGCTCGCGCGAGGCCCGCACAGCAGCCTTGGAAAGCACCATGGAGGGATCGCTGACGGTCGCTGGCAGAGGCACGGCCATTTCATTTCCCTAGAAATAATAAGGCCGAATTATTTCAATTGCAACTCTGCGCCTCTGCGCGTCAGAACGTCCCTGCAAGCGACAGCGGTCGCCGTCCCCTCGAATCCGGCGAGCCGAGGAAACGCATGGCATTCACCATCTCAGGGGGCGCCCCGGGCCTTGCGGCGACCTGAGCGTCGATGACGTACCCCGGCTCCGGCGTCAGGCGGACCGTTCCATCGACCGCAAAGGGTCCGCCGAGATCGGTCAGGTGCCCGACGGGCTCAGCGGCTAGCGTGCTGCCCGGGTTGCTCGGGTTGCTGGGGTTGCTCGCGCTGCCCGCGGGGGCGGGTGCGGACGAAGCGCCTGCGGGGAAGGTGAGCCGGTAATCGCCGATCGGCTCTCCCCGCCCATCGGTGAGTCCGCGCACATCGATCCGGCCGTTGACCGCGATGATGCGCAGGTCCTTGGCTTTGAGGAGCGGAATATCCGCCTGCACGCTGCCCTGCATGCCCGGCGGGAGCGCCGGAACCAGCGCGCGATCGAGCGGAAAGGCCACTCGCAGGCCGTGCGCGGTCACGGCACCGCTCGGGCCGATATTTACGCGCCCACTGGCCATTCCCGAGCCGCGAGCCAGCACAACATCGGCCGAGAGCGAGCCCGTGAGCAGCCGCAGCGGACGCAGGCGCCAGGTGAGATCGCCGACCGGCGCGCCAGCCTGCATGAGACCGGCACATGTACCGCTCCAGAGCGTTCCCGAGAGTTTCAAACAGGTGGTGCCGGCAGGCAGAGCACCGGCGGCCCAGCGCGCCGGGAACCGGGCGATCACGACGACCAGGAATGCGACAACCGCGACGGTTGCGAGCTTCGCTCCGCGACGCATCAGGGCGATGAGCGCAGCACGATCGTGGCGTTCACGAGCCCCGCCGCTCCCGCGCCATCGATCGTCGCGGATTCGACGCGCACGCGATTCTGCTGCGCGAGCCGCGCGAGCCAGCCCACGAGCGTATCGAACGGCGCTTTATCGAGCTTCACGCTCAAGCCCCCCTGGGGGCTCGGCTCGCTGCTCGCGAGCGCCGTACCGAGCCCGACCTCGCGCGCCGACTGATCGACGATGACGATGAGCGATCGCTGCGAGGTGGGGGCCGCCGTTGCCGGCCCGGCTGCGGCAAGCTGCGGCTCGACGCTGCGCATCCAGGCGAGCTCTTGCTGCTTTTGAACGAGGCGCGCCTGAGCGTGTGCGACCCCGCGATCGAGCGACACGAGCGCATAGAGCAGCACGAGTATCGCGAGCAACCCCGCCCCCAAAACCAAGCGCCGCTCGCGCTCGTTGAGCGATTGCGACCAGGCAACCAGCGCATTCACGGCAGGGTCGCTCCGCGACGCCGGCGCTCAGGCGCGCGGTCGGATGTCGATGCGACCTTCATAATGGGATCCCGTGGTGTTGCCGGAGGTGAGGTCGGCCTGCCAGCCGTGCGCGCGCAGGCTCTGGCTCAGACGATCGAGCGATTCGGCATTCGGTGCGGCGAGCACCAGATGGAGCGCGCCGTCGCGGAACTGCAGCGCGCGGATCGCCGTGTCGCCCGCGCTCGCGCGCGCCTCGGCGAGCGCACCGAGTGCCGCCAACAATCCGTAGCTCTCCCCGCCGCGCAGACTGGCGAGCCGCTGCGCCATCCGGCGCTGTGCGTCGATGGCATTGTGCTCGCCCGGCATCGCGGCGCGAAAGGCCTGCTCGATGGCGACGTTCACCGAGCGCTCGGCCCGCGAGAGCGAATAGAGCTCCGTCGCACTGCCTGCGGCGTGCAGCGCGACGAGCGCGACGAGCAGCACCGCGGCGACACGCCACACGCGCCACCCGCTCGCGAGCGAGCTCGCGGGCGCGTAGGGGCCCTGCAATAAATTGATTGCTCCGCCCGCGGTCGCTGCCGTTACGCGCTGCGCGTAGAGCGGGAGCGGTCCCTCCGTGAGCAGCTGAACTTTGATGCCATCGAACCGATCGCGCAGCGATTCGACGATGCGCGCATGCCGATGCCATTCGGCCGCACCCGTGTAGAGCACGAGGCCGCGCCCGCCGGGGGGTTCGGCCGCGATCACCTCCCCATCGGCGGGTGAGGGTCGTGCGAGCTGCAGCGCCTCCGGGAGCGCTGCGATCGGCATCGTGACCGGCAGGGCGCCCGGTGCGCGCACGATCGCATCGTCCCCTTCGAGCACGGCGACCGCCTGGCCGGGGTTGATGGGTGCGAGCTCGCTCTCGGCGAAGACGGCCTCGGGTTTCAGACCTGCGGTTGCGAGCGCGCCGAGCCAGCCCTCGAGCAGCGTACGCGAGATCACCGCAACGGGCACTCGCGGACTGTCGGCGGTGCGCCGGCCGAGCGCGAAATGCAGACTCTCCACGTCGTCAGCGAGTTGCTCCTCGAGGGCGAACGGGACGACCTGCTGCGCCCTGATCCCGGACTTGAGCGGCACGTCGGCCTCCGTGAGCACCACGTCGGAGGCGGGCGCTACCGCGCACACTCGTCGGCCCGAAGCGAGCGCGCTCGCTTCGGCGAGCGCGCCGTGCTGCTCGCGAGCGACGATCCGGCCCGCGCCGTCGGCGACGAGCCAGGAGGCATCCGCGGCAGGGTCGCGGGCGAGCCGGATGAGAAGCCAATCTGCCATGGATCAAATCGCCATCAATCCGCCGTGAAGCTGCGCTGAATCACGCGCACCTTCGCACCGTTCTGCTCCCGATGCAAAAGACTGTACAAGTAGAACTGAGCACTGCCAATGCTCACGACGCTTGTGAGCCGGAAATAATTCGATTGCGTGCCGCTTATCTGCGTCACGAAACTGCCGCTTCCCTGCGGCTGCCCGACCCATGTCTGCGTGATGTCGTGCACCGTCGGAAAACAGCCGTTCGGCGCGTTCGACCGCTGTTCCGCGAGCGCCTGGTCATCCAGCAGACTGTACTGGTACTCGCCCGGGGGCAGCAGCGCGTCGAGCACGTATTTGGACGCTGTACAGAGATTAATATTGGTTCCGCGCGGCAGCGCCGTGACGAAGGGCGCAATTCGCGCAAAGCGATCAGGTCCGAAGCCCGGCAGTGCGAGCAGCTCGCTCGAGCTCGTGATCTGTCGGTCGGCGGCTCGGTACGGCGGCAGCTGCGAGAGATAGGTGCTGTCTTCGGCCCCGTCCGACGAGTCGACGAGCGTGGTCGCGTCGATCCAGTCAGCAATGAGCTCCGCCCACTTCGGCTCGAGCCCGATCTTGGGGTTTTGCAGTAGCTTCTCGAACGCCTGGATCGCCTTCGGATCCTTCGCGCCAGCCGCATTTACGAGGTCATTGAGATTGAACCGATCGCTCAAGTCCTCCAGCCACGCCTCGAGCGTGACGCCATCCGTGACGGGCAGCGGCCCGTAGTGCATCGACCAGGCCTGCCCGGGTGCGTCGTTTTTCGAATTATTGTTCCGCCGGCTCTCGCGCAGCGCATAGCCCGCGATCGCTTCGCCCGCCTCGGCAATGAGGATGCTCTGATCGAGCGCGAAACTGCCTTGCCCGCGGCGCGCGGTCATCGCCGTGTGGTACGCCATGGCCGTCGCGAGCATGGTGCCGAGCGCGACGAGCAAAATCGCCGTCAGGAGCGCAACGCCGCGCTCGCGTCGCAGCCCCGGGGTGCGCTCGTGCCGCGGCCTGCGAGCGCACTCGGGTCGCGGCCGCAGAGTGCGTTCGCTCGGCAGCCTGGCCCCGCGCTCGGTTGCCGCCGCGCTCAAGTCGGGACCTCGATGATGCGTACGACGGTGCCCCAGTCACCGAGATCGAGAGTGACCTCCACCGCGAGAGGCCGCATGCGCAGCAGCGGATTGGCGCCGCCCGGCACGCTCGTGAGGGCGGTGGGCGGCGGCCATTGATCGATCCACTCGCGCGCATCGGTCATGAAGCGGAAACGTACGGCCTTCACATCTTTCAGCACGTCGCGCACGATCGGAGTAGTTGCCTGCGCCACATCGAGCTCGGGCCACACGACGCGCCGCAGGACGCCGTTCTCGAGCCGGTATGCGACGCGCGCGAGCGCGGGTCGCTGAATACCGGCCGGATTCGCCCAGCCCGCACGTGTGAACACGATCAGATCGAGCGCCCCGCTGCCCGAGCTCTGATCCTCGCTCGAGCTGCTGCTCGCGCTGCTGGAGCTGCTCGAGCTGCTCGAGCTGCTCGAGGCGAAGGAGCTGCCGAGACCGCCGCTCGCGCCACCGCCGCTCCCCCCAAGGCCACCGCCGCTTGCGCCGAGGCCCCCGCCGCCCGTGCCGAGGCCGCTACTCGCCCCGAGGCCGCCGCTGCTGCCGCCGATCTCCGTCTGGCTGAGCGCTCCCGCGGTGAGCGAGATCCCGTTCGGGCTGCCCATGAGACAGGGCAGGGAGCCCTGACCCAGCACGTCGCGTACGGGCCGGGGCGTAAGCTGCGTGAAGTCCTGCACCATCACGCGCATCGCATTTTGCACCGCTGTGAGGCGGTCCTGGTGCTCCTCGAGCGATTGGCGGTCCTTCAGCGCTTGATTGATGGCGCCGTAGCCCATGGCAAAGATGATCGCAGTGATGAACAGCGCGACGAGCAGCTCGATGAGCGTGAAACCGCGGAATGTGGGGTGGCGCCTGGCACGCATTACCGCTCTCCGAACGGCGTCGCCACGGACGGCGGTGCGGTCGGAACGTTCGCTCCGCCGTTGACCCCGCCGTTCGGCTCGAGCCCATTGCCGTTGGGCACACCGGGCCCGGGCTGCTGCTCATATTCCTGATAGAGCGACATGCTCTGCGGCTCTGCGACCGCATCGCCGATCGCAGCGCTCGCCGACCCGATCCAGGGCGCATCCTTACCCTGGGGCGTATCCGCCTCCTGCACCGTCACGTCGATGCGCAGAATCCCGGGGAAGTCCCCATCGGACACCTCCTGATGCCAGCGCCAATGTCGGCCGGCATAGTCGAGCTCGCCTTCGGAGCTTCCCTTCGAGGGTGCCTTCACCTGTAGGCGAGTATTGGCGACCTGGTTGAGCGCTATCCACTCGGCGAGCGTCTTCTCGCGCAGGTACGTCGATGTGTCGGCCGAGGAGCCGACCGCTCCGAGCACCGCGGCCATGCCGATCGCGACGATCGCAAGCGCGACGAGCACCTCGATCAGTGTGAAGCCGCGCCCGCCACGCGCTGCGAGCTCGCCGCGCCAGCCGCGCACGCCTCGCCTGCTCATCCCGCACCTCCGGCCGCCGCACCGGCACCTGCAGCCGAATCTGCATCCGCATCGTGCGCGACGATGCGGTTTTGATCATCGGGCACGATCGCCGCCTGGTGATCCGTGCCGTCGCGATCGAGCGTCAACACAAAGGAGGTGAGATCGCCGTTGGAGAAAATCATGACCTGCGGCTTGTAGTTCTGCACGTCGGTCGTGCGGGCCTTCTTTGCATCGGCGCTCGTCTTCAGCACCACGTCATGAGATTCGACGGACAGGTTGATGTGCAGACCGTCCGGGAGCTGGCGTGCGCGGAGCGCATCGTCCTCGGTTACGTCCTGCCAGAGGTTCGTGAGCGGATCGAACTCGAGGAAGCGGTAGCCGTCGAGCGTGCAATAGAGACCCAGCTCGCGCGTCTGCAGCGACGCTTGATCGCGCGCATAGTTGAGCAGATCTACGAGCCGGTTCTGCTCGGTTTCGAGCTCATTGTCGCCGCGGCCGAGCACCGAGAGCGACAGGACGGCCCCCACCGTCACGATCGCGATGATCACGACGACGACCAGGATCTCGATGAGTGTGAAGCCGCGCGCGCGGCGGGTAGGGCTCGGGCGCACGGAAGCTGAACCGGACGAGGTCTCCCGCTCAGCGGCCGCTCGCGGCGGTCGCCGGATTCCCGCCGCCCGATCCCGAGCCGTCGAGATTCCAATTGCCGATCACCGAGCTTGCATCGCCGCCGCCCTCCTGGCCGTTCTCCCCGAAGGAGAATAGATCGAAATCGCGGCCGTGCGTGCCGGGGAAGACATACTGATACTCGTTGCCCCAGGGGTCCTTGAGCGAGCCCTGTTGGATGTAGCCGCCGGGACGCCAGTTCTTGAGTGAGGGGTCGGCGGGCCGCTCCACGAGTGCCGAGAGTCCCTGGTCGGTCGAGGGATACTTGAAGTTGTCGAGCCGGTACATGGTGAGGGCGGTCGTGAGCGCCTGGATGTCCTGGCGCGCCTTCGCGACCCGCGCTTCTTCCACGTTGTGGAACACGTTCGGAATAATGACGGCCGCGAGTAGCCCGATGATGACCACGACGACCATGATCTCGATCAGCGTGAACCCCGCCGCGCGACTCCACGGAGTGCGGCCGCAGGTCCGCGATACGGGTGTTCGAGCGAGCTGGACAGTGCGCATGGGAGTTGACCGGATGGAGTGGCTTGACGCCGGGTGGCGGCTGATCATAACAAATGCGCCCCTCTGAACCTGCCGAAGGCATCGCATCCGTGGGGCGCCTGCAGAGCGTGCTGCGGTCGCTCGATTGCGACGGCAGGCGCGGCGTTGTGCTCGCGCTCGCCTGCGCTGCGCTTCTCGCCATGGCGCTCGCCGGCGGAGCAGTGCGCGAGGCGCTCCGCTACGATCGCGACGCTCTCGCTGCCGGTGAGTGGTGGCGTCTCGTAACGGCCCATCTCGTACATCTTGGCTTCGAGCACGCCGTCGTCGATGTGCTCGCCCTCGCGCTCCTGTGGATGCTCTTCGCCCGGGATTACTCCCCGCGTGCCTGGCTGCTGGTGCTCGGCGCCGCCGCCGCGGCGATCGATTTCGGACTGTGGTTCGCCGATTCGACTCTCATCTGGTACGTGGGTTCCTCGGGCGTGCTGCACGGCGTGTTCGCGGCAGGGACGGTCGCGCACTTGAGGCGCGGCGAGCGGGATGGCTGGGTGCTCGCGGCGCTGCTCATTGCGAAGCTGACCTACGAGCAGTCCGTGGGCGCGCTGCCGCTCGTGCCCGGCCCCGTGGTAGTCAATGCGCATCTCTTGGGTGCACTCGGCGGGGCCCTCGCCGCGCTCGCCTGCCGCGTACAGAGCGAGCCGGTATAATCGCGCGCCGTTTGACCGGAGGAGCCTCGAGCCGGCGGGCGTGTACCGCGGCGGCGGCGTCATCATGTCGTTTGCTTTCGTATTTCCAGGACAAGGTTCGCAGTCGGTCGGCATGCTGCGCGCAGTCGAGACGGACGGCGAGGTGCGCGCGACTTTCGCCGAGGCCTCGGAGGCACTCGGTTTCGACCTCTGGGCACTCGCGCAGAGCGGGCCGGCGGAGCGGCTGAATGCGACCGAGTACGCGCAGCCGGCGCTCCTTGCGGCGGGCATCGCGCTGTTCAGGCTGTGGCGGCGGCGCGGTGGCGGGGAGCCGGTCGCGGTGTCGGGCCACAGCCTCGGGGAGTTCACGGCGCTCGTCGCGGCAGAGGCCCTCGACTTTTCAGCTGCCGTGGACCTGGTGCGCGTCCGAGGCCGGCTGATGCAGGAGGCCGTCCCGGCGGGCAGTGGCGCCATGGTTGCGATCCTGGGACTCGAGGACGCACAGGTTGCCGAAGCCTGTCGCCTGGCGGCCGAGGCGGCTGTCGGGGTCGAGGGGGCCGCCGGAGCCGCTGGGGCCGCCGGAGCCGCTGGGGCCGAGAAAGCCGTGGTCGAGCCGGTGAACTTCAATGCACCCGGCCAGGTCGTCATCGCAGGCGAGCGCGCGGCCGTCGAGCGGGCCATTGAGGCGGCGAAGCGCCTCGGCGCCAAACGAGTCGTGCCGATTCCAGTGAGCGTCCCCGCGCACAGCAGTCTCATGCGAGCCGCCGCTCAACGGCTCGCCTCACGACTCGAGAAGCTCGAGTTCGCACGACCGAAATACGCCTACGTCAGCGCGGTCGATGCCGCAGCTCACGACGATCCGGCCGATATTCGCAGATTGCTCGTACGGCAGCTCTCGAGTCCGGTGCGCTGGCGCGAGACCGTGCGCGCGCTCGAGCAGCGCGGCATCGCAGCGCTGATCGAATGCGGCCCGGGACGCGTGCTCACGGGTCTCAACCGGCGCGTTGCGAGCCGGCCCGATTTGAAGTGCCTCGCGCTCGAAGACACCCCAGCGATCGAGTCCGCGCTCGCCGCGGTCGCCGTCACGAAGTGAGGATGAGAGCCATGCTGGAGAACGACATCGCACTCGTGACGGGGGCATCGCGCGGCATCGGCAAGGCCGTCGCGCTCGCGCTCGCACACGAGGGGGCGCGGGTCATCGGCACCTCGACTACCCCCGAGGGCGCAGATAGCTTCGGGCGCGAGCTCGCGTCGCGCGGATACAACGGGCGCGGCATGCCGCTCGATGTGTCGAGCGCGAGCTCGATCGCCGCGCTCCTCGCGGAGCTCGAGCAGGCCTCTGAGATGCCGACGATTCTCGTGAACAATGCCGCCATCACGCGCGACATGCTCCTGCTGCGCATGAAAGACGAGGACTGGCAGCACGTGCTCGAGACCAATCTCACGGCGGTATTCCGTCTCAGCAAAGCGGTGCTCCGGCGCATGATGCGCGAGCGCCGCGGAAGGATCATCAATATCACCTCCGTCGTGGCTCTCACCGGCAATCCGGGACAGGCGAACTACTCGGCCGCGAAGGCCGGGATGCTGGGTTTCACGAAGTCCCTCGCGCGGGAGATCGCCTCGCGCGGCATCACCGTGAATGCGGTTGCACCCGGATTCATCGACACCGACATGACACGTTCGATGAGCGAGGAGCAGCGCGCGACGATCGCCGCGCAGATTCCCCTCGCACGGCTCGGCACGGCGGAGGATGTCGCCGCGGCGGTCTTGTTTCTCGCCTCGCCACAGGCGGGCTACATCACCGGCGAGACGCTGCACGTGAACGGGGGGATGTACATGCCTTGAGCGCGCCGTGCGCGCTTGCCGCGACTCGAGCTCGGCACATGACGTTGGATTGTCGCCACAAAGCGGTCCGACAATCGCGAGGGGCGGCAGAGGTGTCGTGAGTCGAGTCACTCTGGGGCGCAGACGCGCCGGCGAAACGCCCAAGCAAAACAACCACTCCCGTTCGCTTCGTGTGGCGGCTCGTGGGGTGTTCCCCTACAATACCGCGCCCGTGCCGCCGCCCCGGTGGGCACGCGGTCCATCTATTTAAAGGATAGTCGCGTAATGAGCACGGTTGAGCAGCAAGTAAAAGCCATCGTCGCCGAGCAGCTGGGCGTCAAGCAAGAACAGGTGACGAACGACGCCTCCTTCGTCGACGATCTCGGCGCGGACTCGCTGGACACGGTCGAACTCGTGATGGCGCTCGAGGAGGAGTTCGAGATCGAGATACCGGACGAGGACGCGGAAAAGATCACCACGGTGCATCAGGCGATCGACTACATCAACGAGCGGCGGAACAAGAGCTGACCGGCGCCTTCGATCTTCCCGCGCGCCAGCGGAGAGTCTGCGGGCGCAGTCCATGGACACAGTGAGCAAGCGTCGCGTCGTCGTCACGGGTCTCGGCATCGTCTCTCCGGTCGGCAGCACCGTCGCTGCGGCGTGGGACGCCATCCTCAACGGTCGCAGCGGCATCGGCCCGGTGACGCGCTTCGATGTCTCGAAGTTCCCCGTCCGCATCGGCGGACAGGTGCGCGGCTTCGAGGTGAGCCAATATCTCACGACCAAGGAAGCCAAGCGCATGGACGACTTCATGCACTATGGCGTCTCCGCCGGCATTCAAGCCGTCACGGACTCCGGGATCGAGTTCGAGAAATTCGATGCTGCACGCTGTGGCGTCGTGTGCGGCGCCGGAATCGGGGGATTGCGGACGATCGAGGAGGAGTTCCAGGGATACCTGGAGGCGGGCGGTAACCCGCGTCGGATTTCCCCGTTCTTCGTGCCTGCGACGATCATCAACATGATCTCGGGGCATCTCTCGATCAAATACGGACTCAAAGGGCCGAACTTGGGCGTCGTGAGCGCCTGCACGACCTCGACGCACGCGATCGGAATCGGGATGCGCACCATTCAATACGGTGATGCGGACGTGATCATCGCGGGAGGCGGTGAGATGGCGACGACCGTCTGCGGGCTCGCGAGCTTCGCCCAGGCGAAGGCGCTCTCGACTCGGAACGAGGCACCCGAGGAGGCGAGCCGTCCGTGGGATCTCGACCGCGACGGCTTCGTCTTGAGCGACGGCGGCGGCGCCGTCGTCCTCGAGGAGCTCGAATTCGCGCGCAGGCGCGGCGCGAGGTTCTACGCCGAGCTCGCCGGGTTCGGCATGAGCGGCGATGCCCATCACATGACGCTGCCGCCGGACGACGGGGAGGGTGCACGTCTCGCGATGACGAACGCTCTCGCGGATGCGCGTCTCAATCCCGCGGACGTGCAATACGTCAATGCCCATGCGACCTCGACTCCGGCCGGCGACCGAGCGGAGACGATCGCCCTCAAGCGCGCCTTCGGCGAGCACGCCCGAGGGCTTGCGGTGAGCTCGACGAAGTCCATGACTGGTCATCTGCTCGGTGCGGCGGGCGTGGTGGAGGCGATCTTCTCCATCCTCGCGCTGCGCGATCAGGTTGCTCCACCCACGATCAACTACCGCACGCCCGATCCCGAGTGCGACCTCGATGTCGTTCCGAACACTGCGCGGCCGATGCGTATCGATGTTTCTCTGTCGAACTCCTTCGGCTTCGGGGGCACCAACGGGAGCGTGGTCTTTCGGCGCCTCGACTGAATCGCCGCAAGCGAACCGGCGTCTCAGCCCGAGCGGGCTGACGCGCGGGCGCCGCGGGCCGCGGCGCATAATTGAGACATGAGCCTGCGGATCCCGCATTCGACGACTCACGTGCGCGAACTCGATGCACCGCCTACGGTGCTGCGGCGGCTCGCAGCCGAGCGGCCGGACCGCTATCCGATGCTGCTCGAGAGTGTGGCCCCGGGTCCTCTCGGGCGCGTGAGTTTGCTTCTCGCTTCACCGCGCGCCGCGCTGTGGCTCGACCGGGAGGGTCGGCTCGGCGCCTCGAACGGGGTTCCCTGCGAGGGGGGCTTCCTCGAGTCGCTCGAGCAGTGGTGGCTTGCGGAGCGCGTTTCGTGGGGAAGCGAGACGGTGCCCCATGTGCCGTTCACCGGCGGGTGGGCACTGTTCCTCGGCTACGAGATGGCCCAGGAGATCGAGCCGCACCTCGCGCTGCCGGTCGCGCGATATCCCTGGCGCGCGTTCGCATTGCGCACACCTTGCGCGCTCGCGCACGTGGCGGGGGAGGCGGAGCGCGTGCTCGCGCTCGCCGAGCCGGGAGCGGAATCGGAATTGGATCGGCTGGTGCGCGAGGTGGAGCATGCGGCATCGCGCGAGCCTCACGCCACGCTTGAAACGCCGCAACCGCTTCCGTTGCGCATTCGCGAGGAGGAGCCGCAGCGGCATCTCGAGCGCGTGCTGCGGGCCAAGGAATACATCCGAGCAGGGGACATCTATCAAGCGAATCTCTCCCGGTCGTGGGAGGCGCTTCCAGTCGACTCGACCAACCACCGAGGTCCGACGGCGGGCGGGCTCTACGCGCGGCTCGCTGCCGCAAACCCTGCGCCTTTCGCCGCGCTCGCGCAGTGGGGCGGAGCAGCGGTGATCAGCTCCTCCCCCGAGCGACTGATCCGCGTGAGCGGACGAGACGTTGAGACCCGGCCGATTGCAGGGACGCGCCCGCGCACGCACCTTCCCGGGATCGATGCGGCGGAGACCGCCGCGCTCATCGCCCACCCCAAGGAGCGGGCCGAGCACATCATGTTGATCGACCTCGAGCGCAACGACCTCGGGCGCGTGTGCGAGGCGGGCTCGGTGCGGGTCGATGAGCTCATGGCGACCGAGACCTATGCGCACGTGCATCACATCGTCTCGAACGTGCGCGGCCGCCTGCGACCGGACGTGACGCCGATCGGTGCGATACGGGCGGTATTTCCCGGCGGCACGATCACGGGCGTGCCGAAGTTCCGCTGCATGCAAATCATCGCCGAGCTCGAAGGCGCAGGTCGCGGGGCCTATACCGGCTCGCTCGGCTATCTGACCGCGAGCGGTGCGCTCGATCTCAACATTCTCATCAGGACCCTCACGATGGTTGAGGGGCGGATCGAATTTCGTGCAGGTGGCGGGATCGTCGCGGATTCCGATCCGGAGCGCGAGCTGGAGGAGACGCGCGCCAAGGCGCGCGGGCTGCTGGCAGCGCTCGGAGTGCCCGCGTGAGCTCGAGCGCCGACACCCCGGATGCCGTGCTGTTGAATGGGCTCGACCTCGCGGAGCGGCCGCTGCAGGAGGCGCGCCGCGCATGCATGTCCCTGCTCACCGACCGCGGCCTGCACTATGGCGATGGCCTATTCGAGACGATTGCATGCCGCGACGGGCAAGCGCGTTTCCTCGGGGAGCATTTGGAGCGTCTCGAGCTCGGCTGCGAGCGGCTCTCGATCGAGCTCGGATCGCGCAGCGCCCTCATCGAGGATATCGGGCGGCTCGCCGCAGGGACGGGCCTTGCTTTGATCAAGGTGCTGGTCACTCGCGGCCCCGCGACGGCGCGCGGATACGCGCCTCGCGGCGATGAGCGAGCCTCTCAGATCGTGCTGCGCTATGGCTGGCCTGCCGAGGATCCGCGACTCGCGGGCGAGGGGGTCAGCGTGCGAATTGCCGATCTCGCGATCGCCGAGAATCCCCGGCTCGCCGGCCTCAAGCACCTCAACAGGCTCGAACAGGTTCTCGCGCGAGCCGAGTTGCGGGGCAGTGGATGCGAGGAGGCGCTGCTCTTCAGCCGCTCGGGTTCCCTCGTATCAGGGACCATGAGCAACGTGTTCGTCGTGTCGGGCTCGATGATCGCAACTCCGCGGCTCGACCGCTGCGGTGTGGCGGGCGTCATGCGCCGAATCGTCTTGCGTGCAGCGGCCGAAGCGGGCATCGAGATCGCGGAGACGCGGATCACTCGCCAGGACCTCGAAGCGGCCGATGAGATGTTTCTCACCAATGTGCGGATCGGTATTTGGCCGGTGCGCGCGCTCGGTGCGCGCGCGCTCGGCAAAGGTCCGGTCACGCAGCAGCTGCAACGTTTGATCGAGCCGCTGTCGGCAGCGGGTGGCCCGCCGGTACCGCGAGGCACGCGATGATCCGGCGAATCGGCCTCATCGTCCTCGCGCTCGGGCTGCTGGCAGCCGCGGGCTGGTGGACCGCTTCATGGCTCGCGCGAGAGTATCGGGCGCCGGGCCCATCGCATGCCGCGATCCGAATCGAGGTGCCGCCCGGCTCGAGCGTGCGCGGGGTCCTCAATCACCTGGCCGCAGCGGGAGCGCTCGCGCACCCGCGGCTCACGGAGTTTTACCTGCGGCTACACGGCCGGCGCTTCAGCATCAAGGCGGGCGAGTACGAGGTCCCGGCGCACGCGAGCGCTGCGGCCGTCGTCACACTGCTCGAGGCAGGGCGTGTGGTGCTCGAGCAGCTGACCGCCGTGGAAGGGACGACGTTTGCGGACTTCCGGCGGGAGCTCGAGAGCGATCCGCACGTGCGGCCGACCCTGCGCGGCGCAAGCGATGCCGCCTTGATGGCGGCGATCGGCCACCCCGATGAGAAGCCGGAAGGCCGCTTTTTTCCGGATACGTACCGTTTCGCGTCAGGGGCGAGCGAGACCGAGATCTTGAAGATGGCGTACGAGAAGATGAGCCATGTGCTCGCCGCGGCGTGGGCCGAGCGGACTCCCGACCTGCCGCTCGCGACGCCTTATCAGGCTTTGATACTCGCGTCGATCGTCGAGAAGGAGACGGGCCTCGCATCCGAGCGTTCGCTCATCGCCGGCGTCTTCATCGAGCGGCTGAAGCGGGGTATGCGGCTGCAGTCGGACCCGACGGTGATCTACGGCATGGGCTCGGAATACACCGGAGATATCCGCACTCGCGACCTCACGACGGATTCGCTCTACAACACATACACCCGTGCGGGCCTGCCGCCGACCCCGATCTCACTGCCGGGCCGCGACTCCATTCTCGCCGCGGTGCACCCGAACGAGACGGGCGATCTGTACTTCGTCGCGACGGGTGATGGCGATGGCTCCCATCATTTCTCCGCGACGCTCGCCGAGCATGACGTGGCGGTGAGGCACTATCTCGCGCGTTTGCGAGAGCAGGGGCTGATGCCTGCCAAGCCGGCGCACCGGCCTGCCGCATTTCCGGATGCGGTCCCGCCGCGCTCCGAGCCCGGGGGGCACGGCGTACGAGCTCGCGGGCGCACGCGTGATCGGCTCGAAGAGGGGCAGGGGCCATGAGCCGCGGGCGCTTCGTGACGCTCGAAGGCATCGAGGGAGCGGGCAAGTCGACGGTGGGCGAGTTCGTGCGGAACTGGCTCATCTCGCGCGGCATCGACGCCTGTCTCACCCGCGAGCCGGGCGGCACGCCTCTCGCCGAGCGCGTGCGCGCGATCGTTCTCGAGCCCGGTCGCGAGCCGATTCCGCCCGAGGCGGAAACCCTGCTCATGTTCGCGGCCCGGTCGATCCACCTCGCGAGCCTCGTGCGGCCGGCGCTCGCCCGAGGCGAGTGGGTGATTTGCGATCGCTTCACCGATGCGACGCGCGCTTACCAGGGCGGTGCGCGCGGCGTCTCCGGTGCCCTCATCGAGCAGCTTGCCGCGGCGGTGCAGGGCGATCTCGTACCCGATCGCACGCTGCTGCTCGATCTGCCCGTCGCCGAGGGCTTGCGCCGCGCTCGCTCGCGATCGGCGAGGGCCGACCGGTTCGAGCAGGAACGCGAGGCATTCTTCGAGCGCGTGCGGCAGAGCTATCTGGAGCTCGCCCGCCGCGAGCCGGCACGCATCCGGTTGATCGATGCGAGCCGACCCCTCGATGAGGTGCAGGGCGCCGTCGCGCGCACTCTGGAGGAATTGCTTTGACGGCAGAGGGCCGCGAAGAACGCAGCGTACCCGCCGAGCCGTGGCTCGATGCAGCGAAGGCCGCTCTGCGCCAGGCGCACGCGGCGGGCCGGATGCCGCATGCCGTGCTCATCCAGGCAGCCGCTGGAACGGGAGGCCATGGGCTCGCACGCTGGGCGGTTCAGCTCGTCCTTTGCACCGGCTCCGGAGCGGCACCGTGCGGCGTTTGCGCAAGCTGCCGCCATGTAGCCGAGGGCCTTCATCCGGACGTCACGGTTCTCGGGCTGATCGAGGACTCGCAGCAGATTCGCATCGAGCAGGTGCGCGAGCTCTGTGCGGAGCTCGCCCTCACGAGCCACCAGGGCGGCTGGAAGGCGGCGCTCATCGATCCGGCGGACACCCTCAACCGGTTCGCGGCGAATGCGCTGCTGAAGACCATCGAGGAGCCGCCTTCCCGCACCCTGCTCGTGCTCGTGGCGGCGCAACCCTCGAAGCTCCCCGCGACGCTGCGCAGCCGCTGCCATCGGCTCGCCGTCCGCGCACCCACCCGTCAGCAAAGTCTCGCGTGGCTCGAGGCGGCCCGCGGCCGGGCGGAATGGGATGCCGTGCTCGATGTGGTCGGGGAGGCACCGCTTGCGGCTGCAGCGCTCGATCCTGCATCCATTGCAAGACTGCGCGCCGAGACCTGGCGAGGGCTCGAGGAGGTGTGCTCGGGCACGGCGGATCCGGCGGCAATCGCGGAGCGCTGGAGCCGCTCGGAGCCGGCCCTGAGGCTCGCCTGCTTCGAGAACTGGCTCACGGAACGCATCCGGCTCAGGCTCGCGCCGGGGAGCGAAGCCGCGGAAATGGGCGCCAGCGCGCACCGGCCCCGCGTGGAATCGGCGATAAAGCCGCGTACGCTCTTCGAGCTCCTCGATGGGGTACGCGACCTCAAGGCGGCTCTCTCGACGCCGATAAACCGTTCGCTCGCTTTCGAGAGCCTGTTACGATCGATGACATGAACACGCGCGTGGGCGGCAACAAACCGGGGCTTCTGACTCTCACCATCAAGGACAAGAGCGCCCTGTACCTCGCCTACATGCCCTTCGTGCGCAACGGGGGCCTGTTCATCCCGACGAACAGCAACTACCGTCTCGGCGATGAAGTGTTCATGCTGCTCAATCTGATGGGCGAGGACGAGAAGCTGCCCGTCGCGGGCCGTGTCATTTGGGTCACGCCGAAGGGCGCCCAGGGCAAGCGCACGGCCGGCATCGGCGTGCAATTCAGCGAACAGGACCGCGGTCAGACGCAGAAGAAGATCGAGAACTATCTCGCGGGCGCGCTTTCGGGCGACAAACAAACTCATACGATGTAGGCGAGAGGCGGCGGGCAGTCCGCCCCAGATCGAGTACGGTGCTCCCGCAAACGTCCCCTCGCAGCCGCGGGTAACAGCTGGATGCGCGCCGTCAGCTCGGGCGTCGGAGCGCGACCCCGCCGTTAGTGAGACCGCCCTTGAGTACATACGCGTCGAAGCCGCGCTCGACGAGAATATAGGCGGCCGCCGAGCTGCGCCGGCCCGTGTCGCAGTAGACGATGTAGGGAGTCTCGCGATCGAGCGTCGAGAGCTTCAAACGAATGAAATAGAGCGGGATGTTGAGCGAGCTCTCGATGTTCAGGTTCTGGTGCTCGCTCGGCAGGCGCACGTCGAGCCATTTACCGCCGCGCGCAACGATGTCGTTCGCTTCGGCGTAGCTCACCCATTGCAGCAGCGGCTCATTCATGAGCTCGCGAAAGTCCTGCTTCGCGAGGCGCATCAGCACGCCGTCGGTCAGCATGGTGATGGTCGCGTTGCGCTTCGCCTCGGCGATGAGCGCTTCCTCGCCGAAGGTGTCACCGGGGGCGAGCTCCGCGAGCTTGATGCCTTCGCGATTGAGCGGCGTCTCGCGCGTGACGGAGCACTTGCCGTTCACGATCGCGTAGAAGAAGTCGCCCTCGTCGCCCTGTTTGATGACGACCTCGCCCGCCTTGTACGGCACGCGCTGCATGCGCAGGAAGATCGCCTGGATGTTCGCGGGCGGGATGCGGTGAAACGACTTCGTCGAGAGCAGAACCGTCATCCAATCGTCGCTTCCCGGGCTTCCGATCTGGTTCTGGAGCTCCTCGACCTCGTAGGTGCCGGTCTGGTCCCACGTGATCATCACATCGAGCAGCTCGCTGTCGATCGCGAGATAGCTCACCTCATCGACGGCGCGCGCGCTCAGACGGCGCGGCAACTGGGGGGAGAGGGGATTGCGAGCCTCGGGCGTGCCGCCGCGGATCATGCCCACCGTGCGCTCGCCCTCGCGCAGCTCCACCATTCCGCCGACGAGCCAGACGGTGCGTTTGTCGGTCTCACCTTCGCGGAACAGGAACCGGCCGGCCGACGTCGTGCGAATGCCGACCTTCTTGGCGAGGGCCGCAAGATTCTCCCGCTTCAGGCCATCGAGGGGCGCGAAGCTCTTGAGCATTTGGACGCTGGCTTCTCGTTCCTCAGCCATCGAGCGGACGTACTTCTTTGGTGTGGGCGGGCTCGGATAATGTTAACGGGGCCGTGGCCACACCTCTGGAACGCCGTTCACGCTTTTCCCCCGGCTCCCCCCGCCGGCGGACCGTCCGATCTCTCAAAACGAGAACCGCCTCGCTCCATCTGCGCCCAGCCCGCATCCGGAGCGAAGCGAGGACCGTAGCGCTCCGCGAGCTCGGCGAGGCGGCGCGTGACAGCCGCGATGCCGCGGCTGCGCGCGTATGCGAGCGGCCCCCCACGAAACGGTGCGAAGCCGGTCCCGAAGATCACCGCCGCATCAAGCAGATCGGCATCTGCCACGACGCCCTCCCGCAGCACGGCCGCGCACTCATTGACGAGCGCGAGGATCAGCCGGTCCTCGAGATCGGGCGAGGGTGGGGCGGGGGAGGCGGACCCGTCCGGCTTGATGGGTTTGCCGTCCTGCCAGCGATAGAAGCCTTCCCCTGTTTTGCGCCCGAGCTTCTTCGCGGCGACGAGCTGTTTGAGGCGCGTCAAATCCGGGGGCTGCCGGCCGAGCTCCGCGGCGATGATTTCTCCGACATCGTGCGCCACATCGAGCCCTACGACGTCAGCGAGCTCGATTGGGCCCATCGGCATACCGAATCGCACGGCGGTCGTATCGATCCGGGGGAGGGGCACGCCTTCCTGGCCTGCCCGCATCGCCTCCTGCAGATACGGCATCAAAACGCGGTTCACCACAAACCCTGGTGCGCTGCGGCACGGCACGGGGAGCTTGTCGAGCCGCCGTGCGAAAGCGATGCCCGCCGCGACCATCGCAGGATCGGTCTCACCGGATTGAACGACCTCGATGAGCGGCATTTGCGCAACGGGATTGAAGAAGTGCAACCCGACCAGCCGCCCCGGCCGCGCGAGCTTCTGAGAAAGTGGGCCGAGCTCGAGACTCGACGTATTGGTCGCAAGGAGCGCATCCGGGCGCATGCGCGGCTCGAGCGAGGCGTAGAGCTCGCGCTTGGCATTCAAACTTTCGAAGATCGCCTCGATGACGACATCCGCAGCGGGCACCCCGTCGCCGGCGATATCCGCGCGCAGCCGCTCCCGCGCAGCGGTTCGCTGCGCCGGATCGCGCAACCGTTTCTCGAACAGCTCCGCGGCGCGTGCGAGCGCCGGCTCGATGAACTCGGCAGCGCGATCCTGCAGCGTCACCTCGAAGCCGCGCAGCGCGGACCAGGCGGCGATATCCCCGCCCATCACGCCCGCGCCGATGACGTGCACGCGCCGTATGTTCGGCGCAGACTTGTCCGCGAGCGATTTGAGGCGGTCCTGCAGCAGGAAGACGCGCACGAGCTGATGGGCCGTTTCGGTGCCGAACAGCTGCGCGATCGAGCGCGCCTCCGCGATGAACGCGGCTTCCCCGCGGGCGCCGTACCGCGCCCACAGCTCGATGAGTGCGTAGGGGGCCGGATAGTGCTCGCGCGGCGCCTTCGCGGCCACCTGCTTCAAAAGCGCAGGTTTGACGAGCGGCCGCACCGGCCGCAGATTGAGTGCGCGCTCGGTGAGCGGCGCGCGGTGACGCGCGGGAGGGTGAAGCACATACTCGCGCGCCGCCGACTCGAGATCGGCGGCAGGCACGAGACGATCGACCAGGCCGATCGCGAGCGCGCGATCCGCGCGCACGGGCCGGCCCGTGAGCATCACGCGCATCGCGGGGCGGACACCGAGCAGGCGCACCGAGCGTACGGTGCCGCCGAATCCAGGATGAATCCCGAGCTGCACTTCCGGCAGTCCGAGCGAGAGCCGCTCATCCCCGACAGCCACGCGATACCGGCAGGCGAGGGCAAGCTCGAGGCCGCCCCCCAGAGCGAAGCCGTGCAGGGCAGCAACCGTTGGGCAACGCAGCGACTCGAGCCGATCGAGCACGAGCTGGCCGCCGCGGGCGAGCTCGAAGCCCTGCTCGGCGCTCTCGAGCCTGGTGAACTCGCGGATGTCGGCTCCGGCGATGAAGCCGTTCGGTTTGCCGGAGCGCAGGACGACGCCGCGAGGCGGTGAGGCGGCGAGCGGCTCGAGGAGCCCGCCGAGCTCCTCGAGCACTTCGCGCGACAATACGTTCGTCGAGGTACCGGGCTTGTCGAGCGTGAGCCAGGTGATCCCGTCGGGATCGCGTTCCGTCTTCCAGGCATTGGTCATCGCGCCACCTCGAAGTCGCAGACGAGCGGCCGGTGATCGGAGAAGCGCACATCCGGCACCCTGAACTGACTCACGGCGATACCGGCGCTCACCAGGATGAAATCGAGCTCGATCCGCGGAACCCGCGCCGGGAAGGACGGCAGCCCCGCCGCGTTCGCGCTCGTGAGGCCCGTCGCGCGCATGAAGAGGTAAATCTCGTGCGTGCCCCAGAACGTATTGAAGTCCCCGGCGACGATTACCGGCTTCGCCGAGCGCATGATGAGGTCGTGCAGGTAGCGCAGCTGCGACTGGCGCTGGCGGTACTTGAGCGACAGGTGCACGAGGAACACACAAACATGCTCGAGCTCGAGCTCGATGATCAGGCGCTTGATCCCGGTGTCGAAATAATGGAAGCGCGCCCCGCTCACGTGAGGAGCGGAGAGGAATGCATTCGCCTGCTTGCGCACGATCGGCACGAACTGGTTGATGGAGCTCGTGCCGTATTTGCACTCGTACGCGGAATAGTGTCCGAGCTCGTGCGCGATGTAGTCGGCCTGATTCAACATCCCGGTCCGGATCGAGCCCGTATCGACCTCGATCAGGCCCGCAACGTCCGGACTCTCGTGCCTCAGGAATTCGGTGATGCCGAGCAGGACGCGGCGGTTGCTGCGGAGGTATCCGGCGCCCGGCACCGGCAGATGGAACGCGGGTCCGGTGCCGGTCGCGTAACGGATGTTGTAGACGAGCAGACGCAACTGAACCGCTTCCGGCCTCACGGAAAGCCTCGTATTTTACTCTCGCTGCGGTGCAGCGGGACCGTTTTGCCCGCGCCGCCCCGTTGTGCGAGACTCGGAAGGCGAGATGACGCAAGCGAATCCCATTCGCCTCTTCGTCACCCACCTCTGGGAGGCGGGCGATGACTATCTGCGCGTATTCGAGTATCTCGAGAGCTCGCGCAACTTCTTTTATCGCAATTCAAGCACGCCCGAGCAGCGCCCAGTCGGCGACAAGGAGGCACTCAAGGAGGACCTGCGCCGCCAGATCGCCCCGGCCGAAGCGGTGATCGGACTCTCGAGCCTCCTCGAGCGCGATCGCGATTTGTTTACGTTCCAGCTGCTCTATGCGCAGGCCTGCCAGAAGCCGGTCGTCCTGCTCAAGCGTTTCGGCGAGTCGCGACCGGTGCCTAAGACGCTCACCGACCTCGCGGACGAGGTGATCGAGTGGGACGAGCGCGCGCTCGTCGATGCCGTGCGGCGCCAAGCCCGCCACGAGGACACGACGCGCTGGGACGTCATCGAGTTCAAGCTCGACTGAGCAGTGCCCGGTCGGTGCCGCCGCTCAGCGTTCGCTTGCGTAGAGCGGGACAACCTGCGCTGGGCCCGAATGCCTCGCGGTGGTCACCGCATGAGGCAGCGCTCCGAAGATGCGCACGACGCTGCAGGCGATGCGGTCTGCCTCGTCGATCGACATCTTGCGGACCGTCGCCCGCACCGCATCCTCACCCCGCAGCGTCGGGGGCTCACGCGTGAGCGTGCGGCTCACGGCCCGAAACTCCTCGCGCATCTCGCGAGGCAGCTCCTCCTCGCGCACCTCCGCGAGGTGCTGACGATAGGCGTCTGCGAGACGATCCTTGATAGGCCCCGAGCGTACGAGAGACATCGTTGCGCTCTGGAACCTCTCCCGCGCCGTGGCCGGCTCATCGTGTCCCAGGCTCTCGGACGGCGCAACTCGGCCTTCGGGCCCGCATAGGGGCTCGAGGTGCGTCGATTCTTGTTGTTGCACGAGCCTTGTCCAGTCAAGCTTCGGACCGCGAAATATAACGCAGTTTCTAGCAAAGACAATGTCAAATTCCGGTCCCTTACGCGCGTGGGCGCGTCGGCGAGGATGGGGAAGTTGAGCGGTCGTTCCGAGAGGCCCTAAGGGCAATCCTCGAAAATAGAAGAATAGTAATCTATAAGTATCTGAATATTGGTAATAACTAACTTCAGGTCACTTGGTGACGCGCATTCTCGGCAGCGTTCCGATTACGCTGCATCGGGGTCTCTTCGCGGAACTGTCGGTTGCTCGGGAGGTCCGAATGTTCGGAGTCGCGCGCATGAAAAGGACTCGACAGGCCGTGCGCGCGCCGCACGGGGAAAGCCCTTAATCCGTGACATGCTCGCGTGCCGTGTGTGCCGTTTCTGCTGAGCTTGCCGGCTGTGTCTGTGACGCGGCCGGCATCCTGTGTGCGCACATCGCCAGAGGTCTCCGTCTGGCGTATGATCGGAAAACTCGCTTCAAGAGGTCGATTCAATCGTGGATCTGTTCTCACCTCGACATCTGCTGATCGTGCTGCTCATCGTGCTGCTCGTTTTCGGTACCAAGAAGCTGAAGACGATCGGCTCGGACCTGGGCGGGGCCTTCAAGGGCTTCAAGGAAGCGATGAAGGATGGCGAGCAGGCGGCGGATGAGGCATCAAAGCCTCAGGACGCCAAGCAACTCGCCGGCACGGAAAAGCCCGCTGAGCAGCCGCGACCCGCGGCAGCCGCGACCGCGACCGCGACGGCAGACAAAGAAAAGGCCGCCTGATTCGCGCCCCGTTAGGGGCACGCCTCGGCGAGCGGCGCCGCCCAGATCGATCGGGCGCGTACGCTCACACATAAGCGTTCGGCAGTACGGCCAGGCTTCAGCCTTCGGTCAGCTTATGCGCATAATGTATATTATGTAATATCAATGAGCTGTCAGCCTGCGTTGGCCGCCTCGGCCGTCCGCCTCCGCCACTGCCGGCTATAATCATGGCGCGGCCGAATACGGGGTCCACTGCATGCCTTTCGCAGGTCGCATCTTCGGCGCTCGCGCAGCCGCAAGTCCTGACATCGCAGAGATGGCGCTGCGCACCAGCTACCCCGTCGCCCTCGGGATGATCATGGTGGTGCTCAGCTTTGCGACGACGCTGGGCTACTCTCATTTCCTGCTGCAGCCGATCGATGAGCGCGCGCTGTCAATCGTGGAGCACGAGATTCCGAGCCTGCAGCACTTGGCGAACGTGCGTGTCGCGTTGGCTCGCCTCGGCAAGGACGTGCGGGACTTCGTCGTCGCCGAGGGTCCGAGTCGCAATCCCATCGGCCGCGGGATCGATGCGAAACGGGCCCGGATCAAATCCGAGTTTCGCCTGTACCGTGCCCTGCCGACCTCCTCGGGCGAAGCTCGATGGATTCCGGTTTTCGAGCAGCATCTCGCACAACTGGAGGGCGCTGCTGAACGGGTGATCCTTGCCGCCGGCAGCGGCACCGCGCGTCAGAGTCTCGAGGAGCTCTTCGAGCCGGCACTCGAGCGGACCGATTCGGCGGCAGGAATGCTGCAGCGGCTGAACGAGGCCGAAGCGCTTTCGAGCGCCAATCGCATTCTGAAGACGCGCCACGAGGCGACGGCCATCGCGACGCTGCTCGGGGCCGCGAGCCTTGGCATCGCGTTCGTGGCGATGCTGCTCGTGATGCGGGTGCTCAGAGCCCGAGCCCGGATCACGAGGAAATACCTGCGCCTCCTTGGCGACCGAAATGCAGAGCTCGAGGCCTTTGCCGGGCGCGTAGCGCACGATCTCAAGGACCCGCTCGGTGCCGTCGCTCTCCAACTTGTGGTGGCGAGGCGCCGCCAGCAGCTCAAACCCGAACAGGCTCCGCACTTCGATGCCATCGATCGCCAGCTCGAGCGCATGAATCAAATGATCGACGCGTTGCTCGAGTTTGCCCGGGCCGGAGCCGCTTCCGCTGCCGAGGCCCGAGCCGATCTCGCCGAGGTGTTGAGCACCGTGGTGGCAAGCGTCCGGCCGCGGCTCGATGCGATCCAGGCGGAGCTGACGGTCGCGCCGGTGCCTCCGCTCGAAGTCTGCTGCGCGCCCGGAGCGCTCAGCTCCGTGCTGTCGAATCTGCTCGGCAATGCGGCCAAATTCCTGGTCGAAGGCTCGGAGCTGCCGCGAAGGATCGCCGTGCGCGTCAACGAGAAGGGAAACCTGGCGCACGTGGAGATCGAAGACAACGGCCCGGGTATTCCCGTGGGAGCCGAGGAGCGCATATTCGAGCCCTTCCAGCGCCTGCGTGAGACCCGGCAGCCGGGGTTCGGTATCGGGCTCGCCACGGTCAAGAAAATCGTGGAGACGTACCACGGGCGACTGGGCGTACGCTCGCGCTCGCGCAAGGGCAGCGTCTTCTGGTTCGAATTGCCGAAGGCAGCGCTGCGGCGCGATGAGCACGGTGAGCACGGTGAGCAAGTCGGTCGCGATCGTCGCGACGCGCGGCTCTCATGACAGACGTCCGCCGGCTCAATTACCAGCATCTTCTTTACTTCTGGACGGTCGTGCGCGAGGGAAGCATCGCGCGCGCGTGCGAGGTGCTGCACCTTTCCGCTCCCGCGGTGAGCACGCAGCTGAAAACCCTGGAGGCGCGTTTGGGCGAGAAGCTGCTCGAGAAATCGGGCCGGACGCTCGTTCCGACCGAAGTCGGCCATGTGGTCTATCGCTATGCCGAGGAGATCTTCAACATTGGCCGCGATCTGCTAGACACGCTCGCGCAGCGCCCGACCGGTCGGCCGCTGCGCCTCGTCGTGGGCATCGATGACGTGCTTCCGAAGGAGATCGCGTATCGTCTGCTCGACCCTGCGCTCCGGATCGCGCAGCCCGTGCGGCTCGTCTGCCACGAGGGCACGCTCGAGCGTCTGACAGCGGACCTTGCGGCGCACGATGTGGACGTGGTCCTGTCGGATGCGCCGATGTCACCGAGGCTCGACGTTCGTGCCTACAATCATCCGCTCGGTCGGTGCGACGTGCTCTGGATGGGGCCGAGGACGCTCGCGAAGAAGCTGGTGCGGGGCTACCCACAGTCCCTGAACGGCACCCGGATTCTCCTGCCGACCGACGATACCGCGATCCGGCGCTCCCTGGATCAGTGGCTCGATCGCCGCGATCTGCGGCCGGTCCCCGTCGGCGAGTTCGAGGATTACGCGCTGCTGCGCGAGTTCGCACGAGCGGGCCACGGCATCGCTCCCGTACCGGCGGTGCTCAGCGGACAATTTCGCGATCGCTACGGCTTCGAGATCATCGGGCGAGCCGAGGGAGTCGAAGCTCAATTCTTCGCGATCTCGCTCGAGCGCAGGATCAAACATCCCGCCCTGGTCGCGGTCGTCGAGCACGCGCCGGCCAACTTTCGCAGTTGAGGGTACCGAGCTCCGGCAGCGGCAGGTCGTCGTCAGAGTCCGATGAGCGTCCGGTCCATGATTGACGATCGCGCCGGTCCGGCTCGCAATAGCGCGATGCGTAGGGTGTGCCCTTCTCTCTCGTCGACACGCGCAGAGCGGACAGAGCTTCCATCTGAAGTCTGTCCCCCAGGCTCTGAATATGTTCAATGTTCAACACCGTGCGTCTCCGTCATTCCCTTGTTGCGAGTGCCAACTCGCGCAACGATCCCCGGTGTCCGCCCTGCGATCATGCGTTGCGTCATCCCACCCCGAGAGCGCCTGAGGGCGCCATGACCCAGTCAGGCGGAAATCCACGACGCGACGCTTGGGATGCGCTCGAACCCTACGCGCAGGTCATGCGCGCGCTGCTGGGGCGCGTCGTCAGCGTGACCGTGTTCGATAAGGCGGGGAAGCTCCGTTGGTCGACAGAGGCCACGACCGGGCCCGACCTCATCCACGTCATCGACGACATGCGGTCGGGCGTCCTCGCGAACGGGACAGAGACCGGCGAGCTGCGCCTGCTCGATGGCAACGTCCCCCTGTACGCCTTTTGGCTGCGCGACGATGTGGGCGAGCTGCTCGCCATCGTGGGCGTGTTGTGTCGTCCCGCCGAGCGATCCGGTGAAACCGCGGCGCGGCCCTTCGCGTTCGTTCACGCACTGCTGCGGCCTGCGCTCGAGTGCCTGCGGCGCGATCTGCTCGCGCACACCTCGATCGCGACGCTGCGGGAGACCGTCTCGGACCTCGATCATGATCTCGAGCTCCTCGCGGCGGAGCCGCACCGGGGCGCAGCGCCCTCCGGAAGCGTTGCCGAGGAGCTCAAAGCGCTGCTGCAAGCCGTGGCCGAGCGCCTCAAATGCGCGATAGGCGCACTGATCGTTCCCGAGAAGTCCATCGCGGTGATCGTGACGGCCGCCGATCACAAGCCGGATACACTCATCCTCGCCCGCACGCACCGCCAGCTCGTGTCCATGTCCCAAATGCGGCCGGGTCCCGTCATCATCAATCATGCGGTACCCGGAGTGGCCGGTGGCCAGCCGTATCGCATTCTTTCCTGTCCGGTGCGCAGGCCGAACGGCCGCAGCACGGGGGTGCTCGCTTTCTTCCGTCTCGAGGGAACGAGCGAATTCCTGCCTCGCGATGCGCGCCTCGCGGAGCTCATGGCGCAGCGTGCCGCCTCGTTCATCGAGAGTCAGTACGACGCGTTGACGGGACTGCCGACGCTCGCTTCGATGGAGCGAGGCTGGCGCGTGCGGGCTGCAGGCCGCGGTCCGGACGCGTCCTGGTGCGTGCTGTACGTCGATGCCGACGAACTGCATTTCATCAACGATAACTTCGGCAGGCACGTGGGCGATGCCGTCCTGGGTCAGTTGAGCGAGCTGATCCGCGGCCGACTGCCTCCCGGTGCGCTTGCCGCACGGATCGCCGGTGATCGTTTCGCGATTGCGCTGCCGAGCGATGCGGAGGATGCAGCACGTTTCGCGGAGGCTCTTCGAGCGAGCGCGGAGCTGCTCGCGACGAGGCATGCCGCGCCACAGCTGCGCTTCTCCGTAAGCATCGGCGTCGCACCGCTCGAGAACGCGGCCGACGATCTCGAGGCCGCGCTCGTCTCGGCGGAAGCCGCCTGCAAAAGCGCGAAGGATCACGGACGCAATCGCATCCTGCTGTATGAGGCGGACAATCAGAGTCTCGCGCGGCGCATCGCCGACATCCACATCGCCACGCGGGTTCGCGAGGCGCTCGCCCATGACCAACTGCGGCTCGATACGCAGCTCATGCTGCCGCTCGATCCGTCGCGGCGCGAGCGCCCGCGCTTCGAGGTGCTCGTGCGGCTGACCGGCGCCGATGGTACGGTGGTCGGGCCCGATCACTTCCTCGCGGCGGCCCAACGTCACCAGCTGATGCCGGCAATCGACCGATGGGTGATCGAGCGTACGATCACCCTCCTCGCCCCCCACGCCCCGCTGCTCGCGCGCCAGCCCGCGATATTCGCCATCAATATCTCCGGGCAATCGCTGAGCGACGATCAATTCCCGGAATTTCTGCTCAATGCGCTCGAGGCGAGCGGACTGCCTCCGGGCGCATTCTGCTTCGAGATCGCCGAAAGCGTGATGGTGCTGAACATGTCGAGGGCGGAGCTGCTCATGCGCAGATTGCGCCGCCTCGGCTGCGAAGTCGCGCTCGACGATTTCGGCACGGGCGTCGCTTCGCTCACGTCGCTGCGACAGCTGCCCGTCACGATGCTCAAAATCGACGGCAGCTTCGTGAGAGACATCCTCAGGGACAGCCGCGCGGAATTCATGGTGCAGGCGATCTCACAGCTCGCACACACCCTCTCCCTCGAGACGGTTGCGAAGCACGTCGAGACCGAAGAGATTCGAAGCCGCGTGGCAGCGCTCGGCGTCGACCACGGTCAGGGCTTCTCGATCGGGCGGCCGGAGCCGTTCACCGAGGTGCTGGCGCAACTCCCGATCCTCGCTGCTGCGGCGCCGATCGACGCCACCAGGTGCGATGAAACTGCCGCCGAGGTGCAGACGAGCGCCGTAAATCTATAGGCCGCACGGCTCCGGGCTCACAATGGCCCGGGCGGCCGGACAGTCCGGCGGACCGTGCTGGACCGTGCTCGCGGTCGAGGTGCGGCTACTCCGATGGTAGTCTTCGTAAATAACATATATATCAAATAGTTAAATGTATTAACTAAAATAATTTCAAGGTCGCCTAGACTTGATCCCGGCGCCCGCGTCTACACCGAATCGATGCCTGACCGGCTGCCGTTTGCCTGCGATGCCGTGACTCGCGAGAGCCAAGCTCTGGAGTCTCGCCACCGACGCCGGACGGCTCGACGTGATCTTCGAACCGAGCGGCACGCGGGGGTACGATCAGCTTGCCGCATTCGTCCACAGGATCAGCAGGATGTCATCATCTTGCGGGAAATGCTGAAACGCCGCTGAAGGCCGAGGTAGCATCATGCAGGGCACGTATCTACGATTCTACGTGCACGAGAATCATCGCCATCACGGGCAGCTCGTCTGGGAATGGCTCCTTGCGCGCGGCAACGAGCTCGGGATTCGAGGCGGCTCGGCTTTCAAGGCCATGGCGGGGTTCGGCCGGCATCACGTGCTGCACGAGGCTCGATTCTTCGAGCTCGCCGGATCCCTTACGGTCGAGGTGGAGTTCCTCGCGACTCAAGAGGAGGCGCAACGGCTTCTCGATCTGCTGCACCGGGAGAACGTCCGAGTGTTCTATGCCGTCACGCCCGCCGCTTTCGGCGTGATCAACCCCGATGCAGCCGATCCGCCCTCCGTGCGCGAGAGCCTATAAGTCGGGAGAGGAAGCGATGCGACAGCTCGACAGCAAGACCTGCCTCATCACGGGCGGCGCCGGAAGCATTGGGCTTGCCAGCGCGAAAGTGTTTCTGCAGGAGGGAGCACGCGTAATGCTCGTCGACCTGCACGAGGACTCCCTGCACGAGGCGCTCACGAGCCTCACGGCAGACGGCGTCCCGCCCGAGCGGATCGCGACGCGCGCCGCCGACGTTTCCGTTGCGCGGGATGTCGAGGCCTGCTTCGAGGCGACATCCGAGCGCTGGGGCAAGATCGACGTGATCTTCAGCAACGCCGGCAATGCCGGGGCGATCGGCCCGATCGCCTCGTATCCCGAAGAGGTATTCGACGATGTTTATCGCGTTCATGTGAAGGGCGCCTTCCTCGCCTGCAAATACGGCGTTCCGCGAATGAACGACGGCGGCAGCATCGTCATCACCTCGAGCGTCGTTGGGCTCATGGGAAGTCCTGGGCCGTATGCCTACGTCACGGCCAAACACGCCCAGGTCGGCCTGATGCGCTCCGTCGCGAAGGAGCTCGCGCCGCGCCGCATTCGTGTGAACACGATTCACCCCGGTCCGACGGAGAATCGATTCCAGGCGGACATCGAGCGCCATTTGAGCGGAATTCTAGGGCGCGACGCGACCGCCTTCCTCGATGAGCTCATTCCGCTGCACCGGCATGCACAGCCCGAGGAGATCGCGCGCGCGGTGCTGTTCCTCGCCTCGGATCAGAGCAGCTTCGTCACCGGTGCGACACTCGCCGTCGACGGGGGCATGACCGCCTGATCAGCGGAAGTCGATTCGTGGGCCGAGCGGCACCACTCCGCTAGGATTGACGCTGCGGATCGAGTAGTAATTCTCCTTGTAGACCTGCACGTCGACCGTCTCCGCGATGCCCGGGACGGCGTAGAGCCTCTTCGTATAGCGCCAGATGGCCGCGTACTCGTAGATGTGGCGCAGATTGCATTTGAAGAGCGGGTAGTACGCGCAATCGAAGCGCACCAGCGTCGGAAAGAGCCGCCAGTCGGCCTCGGTCTGCCGCTCCCCGAGCAGATGCGCCTGGTGCGAGAGCGTCGTCTCGATCCAGTCGAGCGTCTCGAACATGCCCCGCGCCGCCTGTTCGTAGGGCTCCTGGGCGGTCGCGAATCCGCAGCGATATGCCCCATTGTTGACGTAGGTGTAGATGCGCTCGTTGACCGCATCGATACGGGGCGCGAGCTCCGGAGGATAGTAGTCGGTGCGCGCGTCCGTGAAGGCGGCGAACTCGCGGTTCAGCATCCGGACGATCTCGGAGGATTCGTTGCTGACGATCGCGCCCGTCTTCTTGTCCCAGAGCACCGGTACGGTGCACCGCCCGGTGAAGGCCGGTACGGCATGCGAATACACCTCGTAGAGGAAGCGCGCGCCCGTGAGCGGATCGGGCTCCCGGAACGACCATCCGCCCGGTCCGAGCGTGTGGTTCACGTAGGACGTGGTGATCACCCGCTCGAGCTTCTTCAATTTCAGGAAGATCATCACGCGATGGCACCACGGACAGCCGAACGCGAGGTACAGGTGATACCTGCCTGCCTCGGCTAAAAATCCCGAGCTTCCATCCGCGGTGACCTTGTTGCGGAAAGTTGCGGCCGTGCGGTCGAACGAGCCGCCGCGGCCGTGCGTATCGGTCGCCTGCTCGTCCCAGCGGCCCTCGATCAGCATACCCACCGCGTCACCTCCTCGAATGTCCGCCCGCCATGCATACCCGCTCGCCGGCGCACGGGCAACGCGAGATGCGACCGGAAGTGTATGCGAGGCTCAGCGATGGCCGCGCTGCAGCTCCTCGAGCTTCGCCTTCAGCGCTTCGAGCTTTGCGCCGGCGGCACCGAGCTTGCCGGCCGCCGTCAAACGCTGGTAGTCCTCGAGATCCTGAGCGGCTCCCGAGATCAGCGCAGCCGTGTTGCCGGCCGCGGCGCCGCGTGGCGACTGGGGGGTGGCCGGGCCAGGCGAGGCGGTTCCCGCTCCATCGGCAGCAGCGCTCCGCTGCGGCGCGTTGCCCGCTCCTGCCTGCGCGCTGAGCGTCGAGGGCGCACCTCCGAACAGTGCCGCCATGGCCGCGCCGAACGTCGGACCGTAGGCGAGCCGGTCTTGCAGCGCGAGGACGACCAGGCGCAGCTCGGGCATCGGACTGCGCGCGGCCTGCAAGTAGATCGGCTCGGCATAAAGCAGCGCCTGGCCGACCGGTATGACGATCAGATCGCCGCGCCGCACGTGCGAGCCCTGCTGGTTCCAGAGTGAGAGCTGGCCGGAGAGCTGCGCGTTCTGATCGATCCGAGCCTCGATCTGCAGTGGCCCGTCGACGAGCTTGGTCTTCGGGAAATCGTAAGCGACCGCCTCGCCGTAATGTGCTCCGTCGCTCCGGCCGGCGATCCACCCGATGAGGTTGTTCCGGTTCGCAGGCGTGAACGGCAGGATGGCGATGAACTCAGGCGTGCTCTCCCCCGGGAGCGTCATGAGCACATAGTTGGGATCCATGACCTGCTGGCCGCTGTCTCCCGAGCCGATCTCGGTCGCAATGGTCCACAAGTCCTCCCGGTTGTAGAACACATCCGGATTGGTCATGTGGTAGAGCCCGTACACGTACGCCTGCAGCGCGAGCAGCAGCTCGGGATAGCGCACGTGCGCGCGCAGGTCCGCCGGCATCGCAGCGCCGTCCTTGAAGAGCGAGGGAAACACGGCCCGGTAGGCTCTCAAGACCGGATCGGCCGGGTCGAATACGTAAAACGTGGTCGCGCCCGTGTACGCGTCGATCACGATCTTCACGCTGTTGCGAATGTAGTTGACCTCTCCGTCCCCGAGCGCGTAGCGCCGCGAGTACGGATAAGTGTCCGAAGTGGTGTAGGCATCCACGATCCAGTAGAGCCGCCCCGCATCGCCCACGACGATGTAAGGGTCGGGATCGAACGTCAGGAACGGAGCGAGCTCACGCACGCGCGATTGCAAGGTGCGCCGCATGAGCAGACGACTGTCGGGGCCGACATCGTCGTTGAAGGGGATCTTCGCGATGTCCCCGCGGTCGAAGGCGATCAGCACCCGCCGCAGGAAACCGCCGAGCAGAATGCCTCCGCTGCCGTGGTAAGTGGTGAGATTGTTCGCATCGCCCTGCGGGTAGTTGAATTCCTTCTGGCGCGTATCGACATACACGTCGGTATCGGTGAGCTCGCCGAAATAGATCTCCGGCCTCGTCACGGCAAGGCCGCGAATGGTGCTCTCGACCGGCATGTTCGAGAGAACGAGCTCGGGCAGCCCCTCCGGCGTGAAGGCATTCACCGGATTCATCGTGATCCCGTAGCCGTGTGTGTAGATGAGCTTCTCGTTGATCCAGTTGCGGCTGCTCGGCGGGAGCTTCTCGACGTTGAGCTCGCGCGGTGCGAGCATCATCTGGCGAACCCGGCCGCCGAGGCGGTAACGGTCGATGTCGATGTCCGGAAAGTCGTAGTAGGTGCGGATCTCCTGGATC
>DATNFW010000082.1:0-29805 GCA_035606175.1 Steroidobacteraceae bacterium
CTCGAGTATCTGCGCGATGTGCAGTATGCCTACGCTCTGTTGCAAGCGGACGTCGATGAGGCCCAGGGCACCTTCATTGCGCCAATGAGGCTCAAGGCCTTGCCGGAACTCGCCGCGGCCGATATCACGCAGGATTGGAGCGAGGCCTTGTCCGGCATCTCGAACGAGAATACGGAAGCATTCTATGCCTGGCTTACTCGGCAGGGCGCCCGAGCAATGTCGTGGATTTTTTCGCGGAGCGCGATAAGCGGCGGGGAAAGCCCAAGGACGATTCGGGGTCCCGGGATTGAGCCAGGTGAGGTGATCTCCGGCGCACCATCCCGCCAATGGTGGGGTACGCAACTGGGGTAGGGGGTCGCGAATGAGCGACCGCAGCCTTGGCGATCAATTGGTTGGATGGGAGTTTCGATTCCGACCCTAGCCTCCAACCCGCCTCGCCGCGTCGTGGCCGAGCGGCACGCCATGTCGGGGATCTCGCGGCCCGAACCGCCCGCCTCAGGTGGGGAACCGTAGTTCTCTCGCTTGTCCGCCTCCAAGTTAAAGGTATACGATGCCTCTAACGGAGAGGTCCGAATGCCACGGCAACCCAACCCAAATTTCATGGCCGGCGTGCCCGAGCTGATGATTCTGCGCCTCCTGCAGGATCGCGAAATGTACGGCTATCAGATCGTGCAGGCGATCAGGGCCGAGACGGCGGACGTGGTCAGCCTCGGCGAGGGCATCGTCTATACCGTGCTTCACGCGCTCGAGCGCGAAGGTGCGCTCAAGCCGCGCCGCAAGACTGTCGAGGGCCGCAGCCGGATCTATTACTCCGTGACCGCTAGCGGCTTGCGGCGTTACCGTGATCTGGCGGAAAACTGGACGACGCTCGCCGCCGCGATTCGGTCTGTGATCAAGGGCGCCCGCCATGCCCCTGCCACTTGAGCCTATACGGGAACAGCTCTTACGAGCGGGTGTCACGCCTCGCTACGCCAGCCGGTATGTCAGGGAATTGCGCGAGCATCTGGCCGATCTGATCGAGCGCGAGTGCGCGTCGGGGTTCGGGATTGGACGAGCAACCGAGCGCGCACTGAGGCTTATTGGATCGGATGCGGACCTGGCGAGAGCGACGATCGAGAGAGGAGCCCCGCGCTCGTTGGCAGCGAGGGCACCTTGGGCGACTTTCGTGATTTTGCCGGTCGGGCTCTGGATGGCGATGTTCGCGGCGGATATCGTATCGATGATGCATCTGCTCTGGCCGGTGCGCGGACTCGCGCCCTCCGACATGCCTGAGAGCTATCGTGTGTTGATCGCACTTGGTAGCTTCATAGCGAGATATCTCATCGGAGCGCTCCTCGCGGCCGGCTGCATCGTGGTTGCGGTACGCCAGCGCCTGGCGTCCGGCTGGATTTGGGTCGGCCTGGGCCTTATTGCGCTGCTCACTGGGATTCTCGGGTTCTACATGCACGTCATTCCGCCTCAGAGTGGCCACACGGGCGAGGCGGTCTACTCGATGACAGCCTTGGTCTACCTGCACGGGCGTGTGGATCTCATCGCGACGCTCGGCGCATGGGCATTGCATGCTGCCGTCCTGTTCGCGATTGCGGCAGCCGCGTATCACGCGCTGAGGGCGCGCCTGATGCCCCCGATCCTCACCTGAACGGCGGATGCGCTTGCGCGAGTGGGCGACCGATCTTTCCATCGCGCTCGAGAGTGGCGCTTGCGGCCAATTCGTGCTGTACGGGAACGTGCACGACCGCTTTGCGATCGGGGATCGATTCGTCGGTATCGATCGGTTCATCGAGGACGAGATGCTCGGGTCGACCGATGTCATCCTGTCGTACGATCTCGGTAATGGACTGACGGTAGATCGCGGGGAGAAGCGCCTCGCCCAGTGGGCACCCCCCGTCATGCGCGCACTCCCGCAGCAGCCGCTCGAGGCCGTGCGCTTCATCAGCCGTTACATGAGGTATTTGGGGAACCTGAGTGCCGTCGGCCACCGCGACATTCCGCGGGTCGCCGTCATCATGCGTGGCATCGATCAGCTGCTGCCGGCCGAGGGATCGGGCTACGAGCATGGCAGCCTCACGTACCTGGTGCGCGAGTGGGCGCTCGGCAGTCCCTTTACCCAATTGCCGTTCGCAAGCCTGCTGATCGCCGACAACCTAACCGATGTCGAGCCGCTGATCGTGTTCTCGCCGCAGGTGAAGCTGGTGAGGATTCCTCTGCCGGCGGTGAATGAGCTCGAGGCGGCGCTACACCTCCTTCAACAGGAGCATCCCGAGACGATCCCGCGGACGACGGATGTGCCGGCACTCGCCGCGGCGGTAAGCGGAGTGTCGGTGAACACGCTCCAGCAGATCACCAAGCTCCGCGCTCATAACGGTCGAAAGCTCCAGTCCGAGGACTTTGCGGTTCTCAAGAAGGAGATGGTCGAGCGCGATGCGCCAGGCTTGATCGAGTTCCTGGAGTCGACGCGCACTCTCGAGGACTACCATGGACAAGAGTCGCTCAAGAGCTGGCTGCGCCAGGACATTGCGCTCTGGCGTCTCAACGACGTGCGGGCACTCCCCATGGGCTACCTGCTTTGCGGACCCATCGGAACGGGCAAGACGTTTCTCGTCGAGTGCCTCGCCGGTGAGGCCGGCGTTCCAGTCCTGAAACTGAAGAACTTTCGCGACAAGTGGATCGGCTCGAGCGAGGCGAACCTCGAGAAGATCTTCCGCCTCATCCGGGCGCTCGGGCGCTGCATCGTCTTCATAGATGAGGCGGACCAGACGCTCGGCCGGCGCGAATCGGGGGCAGGGGACAGCGGACTTTCCGGGCGGCTTTACTCGATGATCGCGCAGGAGATGTCGAACACCGCTAACCGCGGCAAGGTCATGTGGGTCTTTGCCTCATCGCGCCCCGATCTCATCGAGGCAGACCTCAAGCGGCCGGGCCGCATCGATATCAAGATCCCGATTCTCCCCGCGGCCACACCTGCACAAGCCGCGGCGCTCATCGTCGCGATTGCAGGACGGTTCGGCCTCGAGCTCACGCACCAGGAGCTCGAAGAGCTTCGCATCCCATTGCCTCAGCTGCTGACGCCAGGCGCCGCCGAAGCGCTGGTCGTCAAGGCTTATCGCGTGGCGCGAACGGAGAACGTATCGGCCGCACAGGCCGTGGCGCGGAGCCTCAAGGGTTACCAGGGCGCCGTTCCGCAGGATGTGCTCGAACTGCAGATCCGCCTCGCCGCCCGTGAAGCGACGGACCTGGCGTTCGTGCCCGAGGAACTGCAGCACTTCGCCGGAGAGAGCGGGCCCGAGTACGGGACGCGAGTGCCGGAGCGCTGAGCTCAGAGAGGGCTCTGCCACGAGAGCCGAGAACGCACGTCCTGTTCCGTGAGCTGTCGGCCGGACTCCGCGTCCGGCTCGATCACGAGCATCTGGAGCGGCTCGAGAAGGATCGGCTTGTACATTATCGGATCGAGGGTGTACTCGAAGCTGCCGTCCGGCCGCTTCCGCGGCACGGGTGGGAACACCGTGACGGTTCCTGTGAGCACGATGACGCTCAATCTATTCGGACCGGTGAGGCTAACGTCGAATGTCGCCGCTTTGGTCTCGAAGTCCCGCCCCGCAGCACGGACGTCGAATGTGCGATAAGGATCGCTCGCGACCGTAAACAGCGCTTCGCCTCGTGCGACGAACACATTGCGAATGTGTTCCTCAATGATGGCATTGATCTGCGTTCCGCGATTCAATGCAACGCGAGTCCCATCCTCCAGGGTCAGCCGCTTGGTTGCTTCCGGCGTCGATGTGATCCACGGGTCCTTCTGATGCAGCAGCCCGAAATGCCTCAGCAGGCCGAGCTCGAACGGAATCATCGTGATGCACACACTGACGATTGCCGCGGCGGCCATGATGGCCGGGTGCGTTCCACGCCGCGTCTCGAGGTTGGCCGGATCGATCGGAAACAGCTGCGACAGGACCGCCAGCACTTCCGGACCATGCCATTCGACCGCGGCCTTTGCGATGAGCTTGCGGTGAGATCGCCGCCCGAGCCAGGAAATGAGCATCGGTCCCTCGTCCTGGCGAAGCCCGCGCTTCAACCGGGCGAGCCACGCGAGCGCCTCCTCGCGGGCGCGGCGTTGATTGCCGAGTGGAAATATCATGAGCGCTCGACGGATCCGCCGGAAACATCCGGCTCACCGCCCTGCCGATGATACCTGCAAGCTCTGCCGACTCAAGGCGTGGTTTGGAGGGGCTCGGCTGCCGAATAACGAAGCGGAAACGTGATGCGGATCGTCGTTCCCCGACCCCGCGCGGTTTCCAACTCGATGGTCGCGCGCAGCACCTCGCAGAGACGTTTGACGATCGATAGGCCGATGCCTTCGCCGGCCGGCAACCTCGCTTTGCTTGAATCGGATGCTGCAGCCAATACGTCTGCGCGCGCGGGTGTGGAGGCTTCGACATCCTTCGCAGCGGCCGCTTCGGCTGCAACGTGATGAGCCTCTTCGGTCGCGCGTTTGAGCGCATGTCGCAGCGGTCCGGCCGCCTGCAGCGCAAATCCCGGTCCGGTGTCCTGGACGGATAGCGTCCAGTGCTGACCACCTTTGTCGGTGCCGATGGACCATCGGACCACGACACCACCCTGCACGGTCGCATTCAGTGAATTCAGCAATAGATTCTGTGCGATACGCTGAAGCTTGATAACGTCGCCTTCGACGAGCAGAGTGCTCGGTCCCTCGCATTTCAGAAACAGTCCGCGGTCGGCGGCGACAGGTCTCAGTACGTCGCAATCCTTGCGAATCCGCTCCGCGGCGTCGAAGGTCTCCAGTTTCGCCGGGTCCTGCCCCGCATCCAATCGCGCGAGCTCGACGAGGTTCGTGAGCATCGCACCCATCGATTTGATTCGCTGCTGCACCAGATCGTAGAAGTGATCGCGTTGGGGCGCCTCGGTTCGAGCGAGCAGGGCGGCGGCATTGGCGATCACGCCGACGCTGCCGCGCAGGTCATGGGCGGCTTCCCGCACAAGCGATGCACGCTCGTTTTCGAGGGACTGCAGCGCGTTGAGCGAGGCTTCGAGATCGTGGACGCGTGCTGCTGCGGCGACTTGCTGGAGTCTCGCGTAACGTGCGGCGCTCTCGCAATTGCCTTCCATGCAGAGTGTGGACAGGCTTGCGCGGGCCGCCGATGCGACGCCGGGCTCGAGCTCCGGGTGGTCCAGCGCGTAACGGTCGAGCTCGCTCAGCACGACAATGTGCAGGTGGCCCCATTCGCGCATCGTCTCGCGAATGTCATAGCCTTGCTGCCAGCGGTGCATGCCGTGCTCGGCGGCGTCTTTGCGCTGCTCGAGATCCACGTGCGCGGCTTCGAGGGCATGCTCGGCCCGCAGCCTGTGCTCGAAGTCTTGCAGCACCTTCGGGAGGTGATCATCGAGCGCGAGACCCGAGAGACCCGAATTGGTCGTGAGCTCGGGATCGGCGCGTACCGCCTCGCGCCACCGCTCGAGCAACTCTTCGCGGTGATCGCGCAGATGATTCGAGAGAGCTTGGAGTTGCCTCTGTTGTTCGTCTTTAATGGACATGAGCCGGCCCTAGGTGTGCGATGGGCTGCGCCATCAACGCACGATAGGTCCCCCCGCTCAAGGGTGAGCGAAAGCGGAGCGCTCCGGCGGCGAGCTGCGCGTTCCAGACGGCCCACGGGCCACGGGGCGAGCTCCCTTTGGGGACGATTTCGCAGGCGGGTATGCCGGCACGCCCGGCGCTCGCATCACGCGGCTATGCGATGCTCGTAGAAGGGCCGCTCGCGGTCGGCCAGGATCTGGTTGAGTCGCTCGGTGCTCACACCCTCCGGCGCGAGCCACTCATCGACATTGCTGCGCTTGAGTGCGACGACACAGCGATTGTGGCCCGTGGACGCGATCTCGGGCGGAGGCTCGTCGGTTATCGCGGCGAACGAGTAAAGCTCGCGCACTCCGGCATCGTCGCGCGAGGGCCCCGTCCAATGGGCCCACAGGCAGGCGACGAGCATCTCGGCCCGGGGCTGCGGATCGAAGTGCAACACGAGGTTCTTGGGTTTCTCGCCCGGCGCCAGCTCGCGCCTCTCGAAGATGTGAGTCGGGACGTTCTCGAAAAACGACGTGATCGCGAGGATCGCGTGCTGCCTGCCATAAAGCGCGGACCAGAAACCGTGGAGATTGTCGCGCCTGGCGTTGTAAGTGCCCGGGTAGCTCACGTCGTGGCTCGCGGGTTTGCCCGGTAGGCGGCACGTGTAACGCATCGGCCGCACCAGGCGTCGCGCCTTGACCTGGACGATCACGGGCGCGAAATACAGCGGAAATATCCTTCTGTCTTCCTCTACGGGCTCGGTGCGCTTGCCGTCGGTGAGTCGGGCGAGAAGCGACTCGATCTTGCTCTCGGCGATACGCTCCTCCTCGCGAGCGCGTTTCGTCTGCTGCGCCTCGAGCGAACGGCGGGCGTCCGCGAGCCGTTTCCTTTGCTTGAAGAGCTCGCGCTCCAGGGACTCGGTGCGTTTGCGCCGATGCGACTCGATGAGCGAGCGGATACGTCGCTCGACTTCGGGCTCGGCGGTCGTGGTCGGCGCCGCGGTGAAATTTGCCTCGAGAGCACGGGAGACCTTGATGTCGTCGTGCTCGAGACGCTCGCGAAACAGCGTCTCGAACAAGTCCCAGTCGACCTCGGCCCGAAACTCGCGCGCGAGCGAGCGCAGGTGTTGCTCGACCATGGCGGAGTAGCACATGAGGGTATCGCGCCGGCGCGGACGAAGGAGGTCTCCTAATATAAGCGAGGAACGGCGTTGATTGGGATCGTATCGTCAGGCTCGACGAGCAATTGTGGACGACGGGCAAGATGCGTCTTCAACCAAGGCCCGAATTCATGAGCGGGCATCGCCCGCGCGAGCAGCCAGCCCTGAGCGAAGGTGCATCCGCGCTCCCGAAGCAGACTCCAGTCCTGCAAGGACTCGACCCCCTCGGCGACTGTCGATATCTGCAGATTTCTCGCGAGCTCGAGTGCCGAGCACAGGATGGTCTTCAGACTCTCGCGCTCATCCGCGCCGTGGACGAACCCTCGGTCGATTTTGAGCTCCGTGAACGGGATCCGAGCGAGCTGCTGCATCGAGGAGAATCCGGTGCCGTAATCGTCCAGCGACAGTCCGAAGCCGCGCAACCGCAGCCGCGTAAGCACCGCGAGCGCTGTCACCAGCTCGCGCGGTATCGAGCTCTCGGTCAGCTCGAGAATGATCCGGTGCGCCGGAATCCCGTGCCGCTCCTGCTGTGCGGATACTTCCTCGACGAGATCCGCGCGGTCGAGCAGCCTCGGCGAGAGATTGATCGCGATCGAAAGCTCGACACCGTCCTTGCTCCAATCCGCAGTCTGCGCCAGGGCTTGATCCATGACCTGCTGCGTTAGACCGTGGATGAGCCCGTGCTGCTCGGCAACCGGAATGAATCGGTCCGGCGAGATCATGCCGCGTGTCGGATGCTGCCAGCGCGCGAGCGCCTCGAGGCCCCGCACGTAACCGGTCTCGACTTCCACTTGCGGCTGGTAGTGAACGACGATCTCTCCGCGCTCGATGCCGGCGCGCAGTTCTTCCGGATCCACGGGGTGCAGGCGAGCGGGTGCCGAGGCCTCGCTCGAGGCGTCCGGGGTTTGGCGTAGCAGCTCGCTCAGGTCGTCTTCGGTCAACGGTTTTGCGAGGGTACCGAGAATGCGCAGGCCGAGCGCCGAGCCCAAATCCCGGACGGACTCGACCAGGGCGCGCTCGCGCGAGGACGCGACGATGATCGGAGCTCGAACGCATCGCTCGCGCAGGCATCCGAGAAGCTCGAGCCCATCCATCGTCGGCATCTCGAGATCGATGATCAGCAATGCGGGCGGGCTGGGAAGCGCCTCGAGCAGGGCGAGCGCCTCTTTCCCGTTGCTCGCCTCGTACACGCACGCAATCCCGCACTGACGGCAGAGGGCGGCGCCGACACTCCTTTGCACAGCGCTGTCATCTACGATCAGCGCCGACTCGAACTGCGAAAAACTTGTTTGCCATGTCATTGTGATGCGATCCGGCGTCCACGCGGCGAGGCCCCCGCTCGGGGCCGATGCGGTTTTGCACCGCGATATGTATCGTCATTCGATCTCCGAGACTGAATCGCGAGGCCGATGCGATGTGACATCCGTCACGAACTTGGCCGCATGCGAGCCGAGTGCCGGTCACGGGCGGTCACTCCGCTGCTAAAGAACTGCCGGCTTCGGCCGTTTTACTACCCCATGAAGATCGTCGCGAGGGGGCGCGAACCACATGTGGGTTGAAGGATTGGCTCTTGCGTTCCTCTCGGCCGCCGTTACCGCGGCTGTCGGCTGGTGGTGGCTCGGGTCGCGGCAGAGTGCCAGCACGCGAGTTGGAGCCGACGATCTCGGTACTTCCTCGCTCGTCACCGAGACCGAGCGGCAAATGCTCGAGCTCATCGCCAAAGGCGCACCGCTCAGCGAGGTACTCGACACGCTGACGGAAGCCATAGAACGGATCTCCCCCGAGTCCCTCTGTACGATCCTGCTGGTCGACGAGGAGCAGCGCAGCCGCTTGCTGGTCGGTTCCGGTCCCAGTCTCCCGCAAGTCTATCTTCAGGCTTGCAACGGACTCGAGATCGGATCGGAAGTAGGGGCCTGCGGCTCGGCGGCATTTCGCAACGAGACGGTCGTGGTCGAGGACATCTCAACCGATCCACGATTCGCGGCCGCACGCGACTTCGTACTGAGCCACGGTCTGCGCTCCTGCTGGAGCCAGCCGATCCGGGACTCCAAGGGCGCCGTGGTCGGCACCTTCGCGACTTATCGGCGCGTCGTCTCGAGCCCCCGTCCCGAGGAGCTGCGTCTCGCGCGGGTCGCGGGCCAGCTCGCAGGCAATGCAATCGAGCGGGTCCGAGCGCAGAAAGAATTGAGCGATGCCCGCAAGCGGCTCAACCTCGCCGAGACGGTGGCGCGCTTCGGAATCTGGGAAGCGGACTTCCAGCGCAACATCATCACGGTGTCCGAGGGACTCGCCGCATTGCTCGAGCGACCACGCTCGAAGTTCCAGCTGACGCGCGCCGAATTCGAGGCGATGGTGCATCCGGACGATCGCAACGTGCTCTGGTCCGATGCCGATCGGCGCACGCATCCGGGCGGAGCCATTCAGGAGGAATTCCGCCTGGTGCTGCCGAGCGGCACGGTGCGCTGGATGCGAAGCCAATGGGGTTTCGAGCAGGGAAGCGGGCTGCCCAAGCGCGCGACGGGCGCCATGATCGATGTCACGACCGAAAAGCACATGCTCGTCGAGGCGGAGCAGGAGCGAGCCGCCGCCGAAGCCTCGGCCCGGGTGGCGCGCGAGGCCGAGCGACTGGAGCAGGATCGCAAGATGATCCTCGAGTTGGTTGCCAACGATCAGCCGCTAGAGCAGGTTGCCGCGAGCATGGTCGAGGCTGTCGTAAACCATTTGCCGCGCTCGCTTTGCGCTATCCGCATCGAGGTGCCGAACGATCAGCGTATCGCGCTGTACCCGGGGTTCGCACGGTCGCTGTCGGAGGCGCTCGATCGGATCGATATCGCCGCGATCAACGAGACCCTTGCCTGTGCCCCGATCGAGGAGCTGTCGAGCTCGCCGGACTGGAGGCATTACGTGGAGAACGCGGGAACTCTGGTCTCCCATCGCCTGTATCGGGCAGTTCCGGTCATGCGCAATTCTCAACGAACCGGCATCATGCTATCTCTGGTGAGGCACGACTGCTCCGATTCGCCGTCACAGCAGCGCCTGCTCGAGTCCTGGGCGCGATTCGCGAGCCTTGCGGTCGAGCGGCGCGGCTTGTACAAGCAGCTCTCCTTCAGGGCGCAATACGATTCGCTCACGAACCTGTTGAACCGCGCCTCGCTCTACGAGCGTTTGGGAAGTCTCGCCCGCGAAGGCACGCCGAGCTCCTTCGCGCTCGTCTACCTCGACCTCGATTCATTCAAAGAGATCAACGACACGTTCGGACATGCCGCAGGGGACACCGTGCTCCAGCACGTCGCGCAACAGATCGCCTCTGCGGTACGTAAGACCGACGTGGTCGCGCGAATCGGAGGCGATGAGTTCGTCGCCGTTCTGCCCGGAGTTTCCGAATACCGCGAGGCCGAAAGGCTCGCGCAAGCGGTGGCCGCGGCGATCGCCGCGCCCATCGAATTGGACGGAGGACGCTCATCCGTCGGCGTCAGCCTCGGCATCAGCCGCTACCCGATCGATGGCGAGGACGCGGACGCGTTGCTCAAGGTCGCGGACGAGAGCATGTACGCGATGAAACTCTCCCATCGCAGCTCGGCGGGCGCCGCTCGCATGTCGAGGGCCGGATAGCGACCGGGGCAGTATTCACCGGCTGCCGGCCGCAATTCGCCGGCAAAGTCTTCTTGGCCGACTCCGCGCAACGTAACGTTGCACTCCCGGGCCGATACCGCCATACCGGCGAGGAGTGCACGTCATGCAGACCGAAGACCCGCGCGATCTCGATCGCCGTCCGCACCCGCTCGGCATCATCATCGTAGGACTCGTCGTAATCACGTTCGGGTTGAGCCTGCTCGCGAACAATCTGGGCTGGACCGACGCGCGATACTTCTTCCAATCCGCCTGGCCGCTGCTCCTGGCGGTCGCCGGCGCGGGTATCCTGCTGCAGCGTCGTCAGGGTCACGGATTTTGGGGGATCGCGCTCATCCTCGGCGGACTCTGGTCGTTCGCTGCCCAGCAGCACTGGCTGCGGGTCAATTTCTGGTCCGTCTTCGGGCCGACGCTCATCGTACTGGTCGGCGCATCCCTCGTGTGGCGCGCCGTGACGCGTCCGCGTCCGAACAGTACCGGAGACTCCTACATTCACAGCTTTGCGGTCTTTTCGGGCGCTGAGCTGCGACCCACCGCACCTTTTCAAGGCGCCGATCTGACCGCCGTATTGGGCGGGGTCAAGCTCGATCTCACGAGTACGCCGATGATGGGAGACTCGACCACGATAGATGTCTTCGCCTTCATGGGTGGGGTCGAGATCCTGGTTCCTAGCGATTGGAACGTCGTCGTCAAGGTGGGCTCGTTCATGGGCGCGTGCGTCGATAAGCGCAGGCCCTCGACGCTCCCGCCGACCAAGCAGCTGATCATTCGCGGCAGCTCTATCATGGGCGGGGTCGAGATCAAGAACTGAGCGCAAAGCGCCCCGCATGCATCCGATCGTCGCGCGCCGTGAACGGCTTTTGCTCTATCTGGGAGTGTGGGTTGCCTTCGGGGCGCTCCTCGCACTCGTGCTCGCATTCAACCGCGACGCCTCGCTCCGCTGGTCGCTCCTCTTCGCACTGCCGCTCTCCGTACTGCTCGGCGCGCAGGCACTCTGGTGCTGGTACCTGGTCCGCGTCCTTCCCCCCGGGGCCGCATCCCTGCCGCGCTTCATCGGAACCTGGCTCGGAGTCGGACTCGTGTCGCTCGCGATCTGGGTGGCGGCCGGGCTCGGATGGCGCTCGGCTCTGGGGAGCTTCGGGGCACCGGGTGGCCCCGCGGCGGCGGCACTCACGCCCATCCTGCTCTTTGCCGGCAGTATCGGACTGCTCGTGTCGGTCTTGGGGCATTACATGGTCGCCGCCTTCGAGGTCTCGCGCGATGCGGAACGTCATGCACTCGAGCTGCGCGTCCTCGCCCGAGAGGCCGAGCTACGTTTCCTGCGCGGCCAGCTCGACCCCCACTTCCTCTTCAACGGCCTCAACTCCGTTGCAGCGCTCATCGGGTCGGATGCCGCGGCGGCCCGACGCATGTGCTTTCTGATGTCCGACTTTTTTCGCAAGAGCCTCGGGCTTGCGGCGCAGCAGTCGATCCTGCTCTCCGAGGAGCTCGCACTTGCCGAGACTTACCTCGCCATCGAACAGGTGCGCTTCGGCGAGCGTCTGCGACCACGATTCGAGGTGAGTGAGAGCACGGGCGCCTTGCTCGTGCCTGCACTCGTGCTGCAGCCGCTCGTTGAGAATGCCGTGCATCATGGCGTTGCGCATCTTCTCGAAGGTGGCGAGGTCAAGGTGAGCGCCCGTCGGCATGCAGGCCTCCTCGAACTCGCGGTCGAGAATCCCTGCGATCCCGAGCGTCCCGCTTCGCGCGGCACGGGTTTGGGACTCGCGAATGTGCGCGCCCGGATCGAGGTGCTGTTCGGCAATCGAGCCCGTCTCGACGTTGTCTCGGAGCGCGAACACTTTCGCGTCCTGATCGTACTGCCGGCGACGGGAGCCTCGGGAGGCTGATGCCGTGCGCATTCTGATTGTCGATGACGAGGCGCTGGCGCGGGCATTCCTCGCCGAGCAGCTCGCAGACATCGCAGGGATGGAGGTCGTCGGCCAGGCCTCGAACGGGTTCGAAGCCGTGAAACGCGCCGAGGAGCTCGCGCCCGATCTGATGCTTCTCGACATTCAGATGCCAAAGCTCTCGGGCTTCGAGGTGCTCGAGCTGCTGGGACCTGCGCGGCCGGGCGTAATCTTCGTGACGGCTCACGATGAGTATGCAATCCGCGCCTTCGAAGTGCACGCGGTGGACTATCTGTTGAAACCTGTCGATCCCGCACGCTTGCGAGCGGCGCTCGAGCGCGCCGCGACTCGATTGAGCTCGCACGCGACCGGGCTTTCACCGCCAGAGCTCTCGCGGCTCGCCCGCCCGCCGGGGCATGCCTTGGAACGGGTCGTGATCCGCGACGGATCACGAGTGCACGTTCTACCCGTCGAACAGATCGACTTCATCGAGGCGCAGGACGATTACGTGGAATTCGCCTCATCCGGCAAGCGACTGCGAAAGCAGCAAACCCTTGCGGAGATCGAGTCGCAGCTCCATCCCACCCGCTTCGTGCGCATCCATCGCTCCTTCATCTTGAATATCGAGCGGCTGGTGCGCATCGAGCCCTACGCGAAGGACAGCTGGCTGATCATTCTGAAGGACGGCGGACGTTTACCCATGTCGCGTACGGGCTATGCGCGCTTGAGAGAGCTGATCGGCTGATCCGTCGCGTAGAATCGAACGCCCGGTCCGGCCTGCCCGCGGCCGGACGACAACTATAAAGTACCTTATCTATGTTATGTAAGTATTTGATTAGAATGCCCGGGAGAGGACTCGAACCTCCACGGAGTTACCCGCTAGTACCTGAAACTAGTGCGTCTACCAATTCCGCCACCCGGGCAGGAGGCGCGGCGCGGCGCAATGTACGCACGGGGTCAGGGGCTGTCAATTGAGGAGCCGCAGAACTCGATTCGGACGACGCGACCGGCATGCGCGCTCGCAAATTCGCGATACAAAAGAAGATCGCGGCAAGTCGAGTCGCCTCGGACGGGGCTCACCGCCTCAACAGCGCTCGCGCCGTGGGTTAACGCCGGGCGGCACTGCCGAAGGCACAGTCAGCGCACACCGCGCGGGTTACGGTTTCGTTCGCGTGGAAGGCAGTAAGGAGAGCGTGTTCCTGCCTCCGAGAGAAATGCGCGGAGTGCTGCACGGCGATCGCGTTCGCGTGAGCCTCGCTCGCGATGCGGATGACAGATGGCTCGGGGAGGTCGAGCAGGTGCTCGGGCGCGGTGTCAGCTCTTTCCTCGGCACGCTCGAGGTTAGCGGACGACAGGCATGGGTGAGTGCGGTGGATCGGCGCCTGCAGCTCACCTGCTCGGTCGCGCCGGCCGAGCTCGATGGGGCGCGCCGCGGCGACTGGGTCATCGCGCGCATCACGCGACATGCGAGCTCTTCGGGGCCGGCTCAGGCGCGCATCCAAAAGCGCCTCGATCCGGATCGGCCCGTCGAGCTCGCGACCGAATCGGCCATCGCGCGGTTCGACTTGCCGAGTGAGTTTCCGGCCGCCGCGCTTCAGGAGGCGCGAGCGTTCGGCGAGCGGGTGGATGTCAAAGAGGCGGCCCGTCGAGTGGATCTGCGCGATCTCCCGCTCGTCACCATTGATGGCGAGGATGCGCGCGACTTCGACGATGCGGTCTACGCGGAGCCGCACGGCGAGGGATTCCGGCTCATCGTGGCGATTGCCGACGTAAGCTTTTACGTAAGAACCGGCACTGTGCTCGATGCGGCCGCGCTAGAGCGCGGCACTTCGGTCTACTTCCCCACGCGCGTGTTGCCGATGCTGCCCACCGCGCTGTCCGATCATCTCTGCTCGCTCGCGCCGCGAGTCGACCGGCTGTGCTTTGCGGCTGACATGATCGTCTCGCGCCGCGGCGCCTTGAAGTCTGCGCGCTTCTATCCTGCGGTGATGCGCTCGGCCGCGCGGCTCACCTACACGTTGGCCCAGGCTGCCCTCATCGATGGCCGGCCCGAGGCGCAGCGCGAGATCGGGGTCGACCTCGTGCCGCGGCTGCTGCCGCTCGTCGAGGTCTACCGCGCTTTGCATCGCTCCCGTACGCAGCGCGGCGCGCTCGACCTCGATGCAGCGGAGGCGGAATTCGAGATCGATGCCGCCGAGCGGGTTCGCGGTATCGAGCTGCGCGCGCGCAACGACGCGCACCGTCTCATCGAAGAATGCATGATTCTCGCCAACGTCGCCGTCGCGAGGGAGCTTGCGCGCGTCCGCGCGCCGACGCTCTATCGAGTGCACGGCCAGCCCGAGGCCGAGAAGCTCGAACGGCTCGCCTCGACACTGCGCGCTCTCGGTATCGAGGCGCAGCTGCCTGCCGAGCCGACGCCCCGCGACTTTCAGGCGCTCACACGCCGCGTGGGCGCCTCGCCGGATCGTCCGTTCGTCGAGTCGCTCATCGTGAGGGCCATGCAGCAGGCGGTCTATCAATCGACGAATATCGGGCACTTCGGCCTGGCGCTCACGCACTACGCGCACTTCACCTCGCCCATCCGGCGATACCCCGATCTGATCGTGCACCGGACTTTGAAAGCGCTGGTCGGCGCGAGCGATGCGAGCGGCGTTGAGTACTCGATGGAGGAGCTTGCACCGCTCGGGGAGAATCTATCGCGGCTCGAGAAGCGTGCCGATGAGGCCGACCGGTACGTCTCGACGTTTCTCAAGTGCACCTATTTGAAAGAGCGAATCGGCCAGAGCTTCCTCGGACTCGTGACTACCGTCGTCGAGTTCGGCTGCTTCGTGCAGATACTCGACGTGACCGTCGACGGGCTGCTGCACGTGGACAGCCTGCGGGACGACGAATACGTGATGGATGAGAGCGGACACGCCTGGGTGGGGCGGCGCCGTGGACGACGGCTGCGCGTCGGCAGCCATCTGCGTGTCGTCGTTACCGCGGTGAATCCGATCGAGGGCTTGATCGACCTCGATCTCGCGGAGGAGCACGCCCCGGTCGGCGGCCGCTCAGGTGCCGAGGAGAGACGGTGAGAGGGCCGCGCGGCGGGCCCGCGGGCACGCAGCTCATCTACGGCCTGCACGCAGTGCGCGCCATCCTCTCCCGACACCCCGAGCGCGTCCTCGGTCTGAAGATCCTCCGTAACCGGGAGGATTCCCGGGCGCAGGAGATCGAGTCTCTCGCGCAGCGCCATGGGCGCGCGGTCGAGCGCGTGAGCGCCGAGGCGTTGACCCGGGCGCTCGGAGGCGTCGTGCATCAAGGTATCGCTGCCGAAATCTCGCCTCTGCCGCCATGGTCGGAGGACGATCTGCTTGCGGCGATCGCAAATCCGAGCGCCGCGAGCGCGTCGGCTCCTCTGCTTCTCGCGCTCGACGGCGTCCAGGACCCCCACAACCTCGGCGCCTGTCTGCGCACGGCCGATGCCTGCGGCGCACTCGCAGTCATCGTGCCGCGCGATCGCGCGGCGCAGCTGACTGGCGCCGCGCGCAAAGTCGCGGCCGGCGCGGCCGAATCGACACCCGTCGTCCCCTGCACGAACCTCGCGCGGACTCTCGACCTGCTCAAACAGGCGGGAGTGTGGGCATTCGGGGCCGATGCGGAGGCGGAACGGAACGCCTCCGAGGTGGACCTCACCGTCGCAGCGGTGCTCGTGCTCGGAGCCGAGGGGAGGGGGCTGCGCCAGCTCACCCGGCAGCGCTGCGACGGCCTGGTACATCTTCCGAGGCTCGGCGCCGTGGAGAGTCTGAATGTATCCGTCGCGGCGGGAATGCTGCTTTATGAGGCCGTGCGCCAACGCTCGGCGGCCGCGGGGGCCGGCTCCGATCGGAACGACAGGCGCAGTGCACGCTAACTCCCTGTTTCTGCATGAACACATCGCCACGGAGCGTTGCGGCTCGCGTGCGGGTTGAGTATGCTGCGCGCCCCTCCATCGAGAGGGGCGGCACGACGACGGCAATCGCCGCCGGTTGGCCGATCTCCTTGCCACACCGGAGCAGGCCTCGCATCGGGTGGCTCACATCCGTAAGGAGGACACATGAGGCACTACGAGATCGTATTTCTGGTCCATCCGGATCAGAGCGAGCAGGTCCCGGCGATGATCGAGCGCTACAAGTCGATGATCGCCGCAGGCAACGGGCATGTGCATCGCCTCGAGGACTGGGGCCGACGGCAGCTCACGTATCCCATCGCGAAGGTTCATAAGGCGCACTATGTCCTCATGAACATCGAATGCGATAGCAAGACGCTGAACGAGCTCACTGGGGCGTTCCGCTTCAGCGACGCGGTGGTGCGCCACCTGGTCGTGAAGATGGACGCGGCCGTCACCGAGCCCTCGCCGATGGCGCGGGCCGATGAGGACGAGGGCGGCGGACGCCGCGAACGCCAGCGTGAGGAGTCCGTCCAGTCCGCCGACGACGACGAAAGCACTCAGACGGAGAGCGCATCATGAGCCGTTTTTCCCGCCGCAAGAAGTTCTGCCGCTTCACGGCCGAGGGCGTGAAGTACATCGATTACAAGGATCTCGGCACGCTCAAGAGCTATATCACCGAGACGGGCAAGATCGTGCCGAGCCGCATCACAGGCACGAAATCGTTCTATCAGCGCCAGCTCGCGACGGCCATCAAGCGCGCACGCTTCCTCGCGCTGTTGCCGTACACCGACCAGCACTGAGGCGTTCGCGATGGAAATCATTCTGCTCGAGAAGGTCGCGAACCTCGGCAACATCGGCGATCGCGTGAAAGTTCGCTCGGGCTTCGGACGCAATTACCTGCTGCCGCAGGGCAAGGCGACGCTCGCGACCGCAGAGAACGTCGCCAGATTCGAGGCGCGCCGCGCCGAGCTCGAGCGCATCGCGCACGAGCAGCTCGAGAGCGGGCAGCGTCGTGCCGAGGACCTCAAGGAATTCCGGCTGACGATCACCGCCAAGGCGGGGACGGAGGGGAAGCTCTTCGGCTCGATCGGCACGAGCGACATCGCCGAGGCGTGTACGCGCGCCGGCCACCCGATCTCCCGCAGTGAGGTCAGGCTGCCGACCGGCCCGCTGCGCACGGTCGGCGAGCACACGGTCGACCTGCATCTGCACGCCGACGTGGACGTGCAGCTGCCGGTCACGATCATCGCCGAGGAGTAGCCGGCGCCGCTCGGCGCGCCGTCGCCGCTTTCCGGCATCTGCATTCATTCTCGCAAGCGCCCGTGGCCGGTCCCGCCAAAGCGCATCGAAGCTCCGATAGCGCCGTCATCGACGTTCGCACGCCGCCGCACTCGATCGAGGCGGAACAGGCGGTGCTCGGCGGACTGCTGATCGACGCGTCCGCCTGGGACCACGTCGCCGATGTGGTACGAGCGGAGGACTTCTACCGGCCCGACCACCGGCTGATTTTCGAGAGCATCGGCGTGCTCGCCTCGACGGGCAAGCCCTGCGATGTCGTGACGGTTTCCGAGCACCTCGAGCGCACGGGTAAGCTCGAGGATGCAGGCGGCCTCGCCTACCTCGGTACCCTCGCACGCGACACGCCTACCGCGGCCAATGTCCGTGCATACGCCGATATCGTCCGCGAGCGCTCTTTGCTGCGGCGGCTCATCACGGTGGGCACGGACATCGCCGCATCCGTTTTCGCAACCGAGGGTGCGAGCGCGCGCGATTTGGTCGATCGTGCCGAGCAGGGTGTGTTCGAGATTGCGGAGGCCGGGTTCCGCGGGCGCGAAGGCGCCGTCCCCGTGCGCTCCCTCCTGCCAGGCATCATCGACCAGATCGATGAGTGGCACACGAACCCGGACAAGATGCGGGGGCTCGCTACCGGATTTGCGGATTTCGACAAGATCACAGGTGGGCTGCGCCCGGGCGATCTGATCGTCATCGCGGGCCGCCCCTCGATGGGCAAGTCGACGCTTGCGGTGAACATGGCGGAGTACGCCGCGATCAACCCGAACATCCGCGCCTCCGTCGCCATCTTCAGCATGGAGATGCCGTCCGATCAGATCATCACGCGCATGCTCGCTTCGATCGGCACGGTGCCGCTCGGAAGCCTGCGAAGCGGGCGCATCTCCGATGAGGACTGGGTGCGCATCACGGGGGCGACCAGCCAGCTCTCCGAGTCGAAAATCTTCGTCGACGAGACCCCGGCACTCACGCCAACCGAGTTGCGGGCGCGCGCACGACGGATCAAACGCGAGCACGGTCTCGGTCTGATCATCGTCGATTACCTGCAGCTCATGCAGGTGCCGGGCACGAAGGAGAACCGCGCGACGGAGATCGCAGAGATCTCCCGCGGCTTGAAGGTGCTTGCGAAGGAGCTGCAGGCGCCCGTGATCGCGCTCTCGCAGCTCAATCGCAGCGTCGAGCAGCGCGAGCACAAGAAGCCCGTGATGTCGGACCTCAGAGAATCTGGTGCGATTGAACAGGATGCAGACATGATCCTGCTCATCTATCGCGATGAGGTTTACAACAAGGACACGACCAGGAAGGGCATCGCGGAGATCGACGTCGCGAAGCACCGCAACGGCGAGATCGGCACGTTCCTGCTCACTTTCCAGGGCCAGTACACGCGCTTCGTGAATTACGCGCCGGACTCGTACGCCGAAGGCATCCTGCGCTGATGCAGCTCATTCGCGCGATCATCGATACGAGCGCGCTGCGCAGCAATCTCCGCCAGATCAAGTCCCGGGCGCCCGGCTCGCGCGTGATGGCCGTCGTCAAGGCGAATGCCTACGGTCACGGCCTGGTGCCGACGGCACTCGCATTGCCGGAGGCCGATGCGTTCGCCGTTGCGCGTTTGGAGGAGGGGATCGCGCTGCGCGAGGCGGGCGTCAGGCAGATGATCGTCTTGCTCGAGGGTGTCTTCAGCGCCGAGCAGCTCGAGGAGGCCGCCGAACGCCGCTTCGAGATCGTCGTGCACGATCCTCTGCAAGTGGCGCTGCTCGAGCGCTATGCGGGCGCGCACCGCTTCGTCGTATGGTTGAAAATCGATACCGGCATGAACCGGCTCGGCTTCCGGGCCGAGGAGTTTCCCGCCGTGCTCACGCGCGTGCAGGGGCTTTCCACCAAACCCGCGGAGGTTCGCGTGATGACTCACCTCGCGCGAGCGGACGAGCGCGACTGCCCGGTCACGCGCCGGCAGATCGAACGCTTCGATGCGCTTACCGCGCATCTCGGGCTCACGCGCAGCATCGGCAATTCCGCGGGAATCCTCGGCTGGGAGCACGGCTGCGGAGATTGGGTCAGGCCGGGCCTCGCGCTCTACGGCATTTCGCCTTTCCAGCTGGAATCGAGCGGAGAGTTCGGTCTCATTCCAGCCATGACGCTCGCTTCGACGGTCATCACTGTGCGCCGCGTGCCGCGCGGGGAGACGGTGGGTTATGGCGGCACATGGTCGGCCGAGCGAGACTCGCGCATCGCAATCCTTGCGGGCGGCTACGGCGACGGATTGCCGCGCTGTCTCGCGACCGGGACGCCCGTGCTCGTGAATGGTCGGCGGGCGCCGCTCGTCGGCCGCGTCGCGATGGACATGATCGCGGTGGATGTGACGGAGCTCCCCGAGGTGGAGGTCGGCACTCGCTGCGTGCTCTGGGGCCGCGGACTCGAAGTGACCGAGATCGCAGCCCATGCGGGAACGATTGCTTACGAGCTCCTGTGCGGCGTTCGCGCACGCGTGCCGCGCGAGGCGATCTGATTTGGCTCGCCGATGACCGCACACGCGCTCCATCAAATACTGCCGCTCGCCGCGTGGACGAATTTCTACGTCATCGTCGGCACCTCCGCGGGCGCCCTCACCGGATTGACGTTCGTCGTGATCACGATGACGGGCGATCCCGGCCTGCGTGCGGATTCCGCGGCCATGCGGCTGACCGGCCTGCGCGCGTTCATCACGCCGACGGCCGTTCATTTCGGATCGGCGCTGTGGCTTGCGGCGCTTCTCTGTGTGCCGGGGCACACCGCCTTGAGCGGCGCGCTCTGCATCGGCGCGACGAGCATCGCGGGGGTCATCTACAGCGCGCGTGTGCTGTACCTGATTACGCTGATCCGCGCGGACTACCGACCGTTCATCGCGGACTGGGTCTGGAATGTGGGCTTGCCCGGGTGCGCGTATTTGTCTTTGTTTGTTGCGGCCTTAGTGATGCCGCCCTTTCCCACTCAGTCGCTCTATGTGATCGCCGGTGCCACGTTCCTGCTGCTCGCCATCGGCATCCACAACGCGTGGGATGTTGTCGTGTGGTTCACGACCGAGCGGCACGCTCAGGCGGGCCGGGCACGCCACGGTGGGCGCGCGAGTCACGCGCCTTCCGAGCGAGCGCGCGCGGACGAGACGACCGCTCGCGCGCGACGGCCCGACTGATCAGGCCTCGAAGAACCCCATCTTTACGCCCGCGAGCTGGATCACGTCGTTGTCGGCGAGGCGGCGCGCCTGCGCGCCGATCGGGGCGCCGTTGACGAGCGGGAAGTTGTGCTCCCTGTCGCTGTCGACGTGCACGATGAAGTAACCGTCCGCGCGACGGGTGATGGCGGCGACCTGCACGCCGGGGCGTCCGAGGGTCGTGAGGGCCTTGTTGAGTTCCAACTCGCGTCCGGCGAATGCACCGGAGAGCACTTGCAGCTTCGCCTTTTTGACGGCCTGACCGTCGAGCCCAGCCCGAACCCCGGAGGCTGCAGACGCAGCGGATCCAGACGAAGAGGCTGCGACCGCCGCTCCGGGAACCGCCTGCTCGACGGCTTCGCGGACCGTGCGCAGCTTCTCCACGGGCCGCGCGGAGGGTTGGATCACCATCGTCTTCTCGAACTCGTCCTGCGCCTCATCGTCCTCGACGAACCGCAGTTGATGATGACCGACGGTGATCACGTCGCCGTGCTGCAGCGCGTGCTTCTTGATGAGCTTGCCGTTGACGTACGTGCCGTTGGTGCTATTCAAATCCTCGAGGAACGAGTCGTTGAGGATGTTGATGATGAGCGAGTGATGGCCGCTCACGGCCGCATTGTCGATGCGGATGTCGTTATCGGGGAGCCGCCCGACCGTGTAGCGCTCCTTGTTCATGTTGTACTCGGCCATTACTTGGCCGTCCAGGCTCAGAATCAACCTAGCCATAGCGCCTTAAGCTCCCAGCCGAAACGGCACTCTCAACCCAGCCAGCCCAGAATCTTCTCGAGCAGCCCGCCCTTTGCAGGGAAGGGCTCGACCACATGCGCCATGACGACCGAGACGTTGTCACGACCCCCGTTATCGTTCGACAGTTGAATCAGTTGTTTGGCGACCATCTCGAGGTTAGCACCAAAGGTACTGATCGTTAAGTGAATATCGTCATCTTCCACCATGTCCGAGAGGCCGTCCGAGCACAGCACATAGAAATCTCCCTTCTGAACGGGTACGTCCTGCACCTCGACCTCGACGTTGGGCTCGACTCCGAGCGCTCGCGTGACGTAGTTCTTGTTCGTGGCCCGTTGGGCTTCCTCGGCGGAGTAGAACCCGCGATCGACCAGCTCCTGCAGCAGCGAGTGATCGAGCGTGACCTGGTCGAGCTTGCTCTCTCTCAGGCGATACAGGCGCGAATCACCGACGTGCGCTACGGCCATTCGATTGTCGAAAAACAGCGCGCTCACGACCGTCGTGCCCATGCCTTCACATTGAGGCTGGGTGCGCGCGGTCTGATAGATGATCTTGTTGGCCCGATGAATCGCATCGCGCAGGATGATGCTCGAGCGCGACATGCCCGTTCCCGGGTCGTTGACGCGCAGGTCCTCCCGCTCGACCGACTCCCGCACGAGATTGACGATCGTCTTCACGGCGATGCCGCTTGCGACCTCGCCCGCGTTGTAGCCGCCCATCCCGTCGGCCAGCACGAGCAGGCCGATGTCCGGATCGAAGGCGATCGTGTCCTCGTTGTGCTCCCGTACCTTGCCGGTGTCCGTCTCGCCGACGAGGTGCAGCTTGCCGCGCAGGCTCATCGAGCGGGTTCCGCCGGGTCGCCGGAAAGTGTGACGTGAATCACGTTTGAACGAGTACCGGCCGCCCGTGCGGGAAGTCCTCGCCCGGCGGCGCGACGCGGCTCCGAAGCTTTCGCAAGCAGTGCTCCCCGATCACGAGGGCCGTTCGGTGCTCGACGGCCGGCCCCCTTTCTTGGGCGCCTAAGCTAACATGGCCGCCGTTCCTGTCCGAGTGTCTGGTCACAAACCGCGATGCCGCAGATGGCAAGCCGCGCCCCACTTTCCCTATTCATCTGCGACGCCTGCGGCGGTGAGACGCCGAAATGGCAGGGCCAGTGTCCACACTGCGAAGCGTGGAACACCTTGGTCGAGCGCAAGGCGACCGTACGGCCGGCTGGGTCGCGGCTCAAAGCAAAGCCCGCGGCGGCTCCCAAGGGCCTGGATGAAGGGGTAGCCGAAGCATCCGAGCGGCTGAGTACCGGCCAGAGCGAGCTCGACAGGGTCTTGGGCGGGGGCCTCGTCAAGGGCTCCGTGAGCCTGCTCGGCGGAGACCCCGGTATCGGCAAATCGACTCTTCTGCTCCAAGTGGCGGCGCACGCGGCGGCGCACGGATTCGGCAGCTCGAGCGGCTGCAATGTTCTTTATGCGAGCGGTGAGGAGTCCGTGCCGCAGATCGGGCTCAGGGCCCGGCGACTCGGGCTCTCCGCGGAGCGTCTGCGGCTGATCGCAGAGACCGATCTCGAGACCATCACCGCACAGGCCGCCGCGCAGGATGCGGCCTTCCTCATCATCGACTCGATTCAGACGATGCAGACGAGTGCGGCTGCCGCAAGCGCCGGCGCGGTCTCGCAGCTGCGCGAGTGCACGGCCGAGCTCGTGCGATTTGCGAAGTCAACCGGAACCTCGGTCGTGATCGTGGGGCACGTGACCAAGGAGGGCACGATCGCCGGACCCCGCGTGCTCGAGCACCTCGTCGACACGGTGCTGTACTTCGAGAGCGAAGTGAGCAGTCGCTACCGGATCGTGCGGGCGACGAAGAACCGGTTCGGGTCCGCGGGCGAGCTCGGCTTTTTCGCGATGTCCGAGAGCGGACTGAAGGAAGTGCGCAATCCCGCCGCGATCTTTCTTGCGAGAGGTCCCGAGCCAGCCGCCGGGAGTATCGTAACGGTAACGCGCGAGGGCGGGCGACCGCTGCTCATCGAGTTGCAGGCGCTGGTAGATCGGATGCGCTTCGGCGCACCGCGCCGCATCGCCCAGGGGCTCGATGCGAATCGCCTCGCGATGCTGCTCGCGGTGATGCATCGCCACGGCGGCCTCTCATTGCAGGAGCACGACGTCTTCGTCAATGTCGTCGGCGGCATTCAGATCATCGAGACCGCCTGGGATCTGCCGGTCGTGCTGGCGCTCGCCTCGAGTCTGAAGGACCGCATGCTGGAGCGCTCGCTCGTCGCATTCGGTGAGGTTGGACTGACGGGCGAGGTGCGGCCCGTCACTTACGGCGAGGAGCGCTTGCGGGAGGCGCAGAAGCAGGGTTTCCGGCGCGCCATCGTTCCTCGCGACAATGCGCCGCGTCGCCCGCTCGAAGGTCTCGACGTACGCCCGGTCGCGCGAGTCGCCGACGCGCTCGCGGCAGCCATCTCGTAGCCTTTTCGCGCGACGCCGCCCGCAGCGCTGCGCTGCCGCCGCGACTCTACGCTGCCGCAGCATGCGTCCAAACGCGTACGGTGCGTACTGCGTTGTCCGCGATCTGCAGCACCTCGAACAGATAATCGCCGACTCGCACGGTCGTTCCGGGCTCCGGAATCGTCTCGAGCTGCTCGAGCAGCAGACCGTTTACGGTCTTGGGACCGTCGGTCGGCAGGTGCCACTGCAGCGCGCGATTGAGTGCGCGGATCGTCGCGCTCGCATTGACGATGAACACCCCCGGCCGTTCGGTGTGCACGTCCTTGTGCACGACGGTCGCGGGGTCGGTGGTGAACTCCCCGACGATCTCCTCGAGGATGTCCTCGAGCGTCACGAGCCCTTCGATGTCGCCGTATTCGTTCACGACGAATGCGTGCCGCCGCCGGTTGCGCTGGAAATGCGCGAGCTGTGCCGCGAGCGGTGTGCCCTCGGGCACGAAATACGGCTCGCGGCTCCCCGCGATCTCGACCAGCCGCTCGCGCGAGAGCGTGCCGCGCGCGAGCTCCTGGGCAACGCGCTTCATGTGCAGCATGCCGACCAGGTTGTCGAGCTCCCCGTCGTAAACCGGCAGGCGCGTGTGCGGCGTCTGGCGCAGTGTCTCGAGAATGTCTTCCCAGCTCTCGGCGACATCGATGCCGCCGATCTCCTGCCGGGGAATCATGATGTCGTTAACCGTGATTTCGCCGAGATCGAGTATCGAGAGCAGCATCTGCCTGTGCCGGGCGGGGATCATCGGACTCGCCTCTGCAACGACGGCGCGCAACTCCTCGGCCCCGAGGGCGGTGCTGTCACGTGAGCCCCGCACGACGCCGAAGAGCCGCAGCACCCCGTAGGCCGTGCGGCCGGTGAGCCAAAGCACGGGTCGCGCGACGACGACGAGCGTTCGATAAATGTATGCCGAGCCGAGGGCGACCGACTCGGAGCGGGTCGCCGCGAAGATCTTCGGCACGAGCTCGCCGAAGACGATCATGACGATCGAGAGGATTGCTCCCGTCACCGACAGGGCGAACGCAAAGCTCGTGCGCTGCGCGATGACTGTCGCCGCCTGAGAGGCGAACACGCTCGCGGCCGCGAGAATTACGAGATTCACGCCGAGCCAGTCATCCGGACGCTGCAGCAGGCGCTCGAGCACTCGCGCGGCACCTTGCCCGAGCTCGGCCCGGTGGCGGATGCGGTAACGGTTCACCGACAGCAGCGCCACCTCGGTTCCCGAGGAGAAGGCGATGACGATGATGAGGCCGACGAGCAGCAGCAGCAGGAGGGGAGTCGGAGCTTCGTTCAAGGCGGTGGTCCTCGCAAAGACGACGGGCCCGCACGGCCGTACGTGCCGGGCCCGACCTCCCTAGCATAGGCCGACGCCTGTCGGCCGGGAAAACGGGTCCTGCACCCCTATAATGCCGGCATGTTCGATAGCCTCACTCAGCGCCTCACCCGCACCGTCAATACGTTGCGCGGCAGAGGGCGCATCACGGAAGAGAACGTCTCCGAGGTCCTGCGCGAGGTGCGCGTCGCCTTGCTGGAGGCGGACGTAGCGCTGCCGGTCATCAAGCGCTTCATCGATACCGCGAAGTCTCAAGCTCTCGGTGCGGAGGTGGCCGCGAGCCTCACGCCCGGACAGGCGTTCATCGGCATCCTGCACCGACAGCTCGTCGATCTCATGGGCGGCGCGCGCGCAGGCTTCAATCTGCGAGCGCAGCCGCCGATTCTCGTGCTTCTCGCCGGGCTTCAGGGCGCCGGTAAGACGACGACCGCAGGCAAGCTCGCACGCTGGCTGATCGAAAGCCAAGGCCGGCGGCGCGTACTGCTCGCGAGCACGGACGTGCACCGTCCCGCCGCGATGCTGCAGCTCGAGAGGCTCGCCGAGCAGGTCGGCGCAACCTACTTCCAGGCGGACCCCTCGGCGGCGCCTCCCGCGATCGCCCTCGCCGCGGTCGAGCAGGCGCAGCGCGGCGTGTTCGACGCGTTGATCATCGATACGGCCGGTCGGCTGCACGTCGATGAGGCGATGATGGCCGAGGTCCGCGCGATCGATGCCGCAGTCCGCGCCAACGAGCGGCTGTTCATCGTCGATGCCATGGCCGGCCAGGATGCGGTGAACGCCGCGAAGGCCTTCGGTGCGGCGCTCGAGCTGACGGGCATCATTCTGACCAAGGCCGACGGGGACGCCCGAGGCGGCGCCGCGCTTTCGGTACGCGAGATCACGGGCAAGCCCATCGTGTTTCTCGGTGTCGGCGAGAAGACCGAGGCGCTCGAGCCCTTCGACCCGGAGCGCATGGCTTCGCGCGTCCTCGGCATGGGCGATGTGGTCGCCCTCGTCGAGCAGGTTCAGAAGCAGGTCGACACTCGCGAGGCCGAGCGCATCGCCCGCAAGGTGATTACAGGCAAGGGCTTCGATCTCACCGACCTCCGCGGCCAGCTCGAGCAGCTGCAAAAGATGGGCGGCGTCACGGCGCTTCTCGACAAGCTTCCCGCGGCGACCGCGCAGCAGCCGGGCGTCTCGCCCGACCAGGGCGACCGGGAGGTGCGCCGCCAGATTGCGATCATCGATTCCATGACGCCGCGGGAGCGGCGTCAGCCGGGGATCATCGATGGCTCGCGCCGCCGCCGCATCGCGCGGGGCTCCGGAGTGCAGGTGCAGGACGTGAATCGCCTGCTCAAGCAGTTTCTCGAGATGCAGCGGGTCATGAAGAGCATGAAAGGCGGCAAGCTGCGCCGGCTCATGGGAGCCCTGAAGGGGGGCGGGCCACCGCGATTCCCGCAATAGCCGCGATTCCTGTAGAATTCGCCACCTTTTTCGGAGCCGGCCCGTCCGGCAGAGATTCGAGAGTCACCCTATGGTCACGATCCGCCTGACGCGCCGCGGCGCGCGGAACCAGCCCTTCTATCACGTGGTCGTCACGGACAGCCGCAAGCGTCAGGGCGGCGCGAGCCTCGAGCTGGTCGGTTTTTTCAATCCCATCGCCCGCAAGGGCGAGCCGAAGCTCAGACTCGACCTGCCGCGGATCGATTACTGGGTCGATAAGGGCGCGCAACAGTCCGATCGCGTGCGCTCGCTCGTACAGTCTTATCGGAAGCAGGCCGCAGCCGCCTGAGCTCGAGAGCTCCGCCCGGAGAGTCTCCCGCCCGGTGGGTCGAGCTGGGCCGGATCGGAGGCCCCTTCGGCGTTGCGGGCTGGCTACGCGTGCAGTCCTACACGGAGCCGGCAGAGCGATTGTTGAATTTCGAGCTCTGGTGCTTGCGGGGCGCGTCCGATCGCCGCTCCGAGCATCGGCTCCTCGAGGGACGCCGGCAAGGCAAGAGCCTCGTCGTGCGGCTCGCGGACGTAAAGGACCGGACGGCTGCGGAGGCGCTGCGAGGCGCCTCGATCGAGGTCGCGCGCGAGGCGCTGCCACCGGTGGGTGAGCGGCAGTTCTATCGCGTGGACCTGATCGGTCTCGAGGTGCGGAATCTCGAGGGCGAGGCGCTCGGAGTGTTGCAGCACTTCGTCGAGGCGCCCGCGGGGCCGCTGATGGTGGTGCGGGGCGAGCGGGAGTACTGGATCCCGGCTGCTCCGCGGCACCTGCGCTCGGTGGACCTCCGCGCACGTCGGATCGTTGTGGACTGGCCGGCCGTGCTCGGGTAGCCGCGGGGCGCGCGTCGCATCGGGTAGCGTTTCATGCAGATCGAGGTCGTCACGCTCTTTCCCGATATGGTGCGCGGCGCGCTCGCGCACGGGATCGTCGGGCGGGCGATCGAGCGAGGGCTCGCCCGTGTCGGCACGGAGGATATCAGGGCGCACACGAGCGACCCGCACCGCACGGTCGACGATCGACCGTACGGCGGAGGGCCAGGCATGGTGCTCAAGCCCGAGCCGCTCCTAGCGGCGATTCGGGCGGCGCACGCGAGACTGCCGCCCGGAAGTGCGAGGGTCTGCCTCTCGGCGCAGGGCGAGGTGTTCGATCAGGCGGGTGCGCGCGAGCTCGCGGGCTCGCCGGGCCTGCTGCTCGTCGCAGGCCGGTATGAAGGCATCGACGAGCGAACGATCGAGCTCGGAATCGATCGCGAGGTATCGATCGGGGATTTCGTGCTGAGCGGCGGTGAGATTCCGGCGCTCGCCGTGATCGATGCGGTCGTGCGGCTGCTGCCGGGCGCGCTCGGCGACGAGCGCTCGAGCGTCGAGGAGTCCTTCGCTGCGGGGCTCCTCGACTGGCCGCATTACACGCGGCCGGAGGTGTTCGAGGGACGGCGCGTACCGCAGGTGCTGCTGTCCGGGAATCACGCCGCGGTGCAGCGCTGGCGGCTCGCGGAGGCGGTCGGCCGAACGTGGTCGAGGCGACCGGATCTGATTGCGCGCCACGGCCTCGCGCCGGAGGCGAGCCGGTTGCTGAATGAATTTCTCGCCGCGCGTGAACGCGGCGAACGCATAGTCGAAGGTGAGAGCCATGAGCAAGATCGTCCAGGAAATCGAGAAGAGCCGCATGACCCGCGAGGTTCCGGATTTCAAGCCGGGTGACACCGTCGTCGTGCAGGTGAAGGTCGTCGAGGGCGACCGCGAGCGCGTACAGGCGTACGAGGGTGTGGTCATCGCCCGCAGCAATCGTGGGCTCAACTCCTCGTTCACGGTGCGCAAGATCTCGCACGGGGAAGGCGTCGAGCGCGTCTTTCAGACGTACAGCCCCGCGATCAGCGACATCGCAGTCAAACGGCGCGGGAGCGTCCGGCGGGCGAAGCTCTATTACCTGCGGGACCTCTCCGGCAAGGCGGCACGCATCGAAGAGAAAGTCTAGGCGATTCCCGCCGTGCGCTTCCTCGCGGGCCTGCTGACAGGGATCTGGCGCGGCCTCGATGCGCTGCGCAAGGCTCTGCACCTCGTTCTGCTGCTCGCGATTTTCGCACTGATCGTGAGCGCGTTGCGGTACGGGGCGCCACACTTGCCCCGCACCGCGGCGCTCGTCGTGCGCCCGCGGGGCCAGCTCGTCGAGCAGCTCTCCATCGATCCGCTCACGCGCGCTATCGCGCAGGCGCGCGGCCAGTCGGTCGGCGAGATCTCTCTGTGGGACCTCGTCGATTCCATTCGCTCGGCGGCGACCGACTCGCGCATCAAGGTGCTCTATCTCGATCTCGATGATTTCGACGGCGCGGATGGATTGCCGCCGCTGCAGGAGCTCGCGCGCGCGATCCACGCATTCCGTGCCTCGGGCAAGAAGGTCATCGCGTTCGGCACGACTTACATGCGCGATCAGTACTACATCGCAGCCCAGGCGGACGAGGTCTATCTCGACCCTCTCGGTTATGTGCTGATCGACGGCTACGGACGCTATCCCATCTACTTCAAGAACGCGCTCGACAAGCTCGGAGTCGAGGTGAACGTCTTCCGCGTCGGCCAGTACAAGAGCGCGGTCGAACAGTACACGCGTACCAACATGTCGCATCAGGATCGCGAAGAGAGCATGGGCTATTTGAATGCTCTCTGGACGAGCTACCAGCAGGGCGTCACGGCCGCCCGGCGCATACCGGCCGACGGCATCGCTCGATACGTCGATTCGCTCGCGCAGACGGTCTCCACCGCGCACGGCGCGACCGCGGAGGTGGCGCTGCACGCCGGCCTCATCACCGGGATTGCGACGCGGCAGCAGGTCGAGAAGCGGCTGATCGGGCTCGTCGGTGCGAACGACTCCGGCAGCTCCTTCCGCGCCGTCGCCGCGAGCGATTACGTGCGCATCGCGCACGAGCGGATCAACCGTGCGAATCCGGCGCGCGTGCGCGTCGGTGTCATCGTCGCATCCGGCGATATCGTCGATGGCGATCAGCCGCCGGGGACGATCGGCGGGGATTCGCTCGCGAGGCTCATCCGGCAGGCGCGGGAGGACGACGATATCCGTGCGGTCGTGCTGCGGGTCGACAGCCCGGGAGGCAGCGTCAACGCCTCCGATGAGATCTACAA
>DATNFW010000083.1:0-3166 GCA_035606175.1 Steroidobacteraceae bacterium
CTCGTGCGCAACGACCTGCGCTCGCGCATCTGGGTGCAGACGGACGGGCAGATCAAGACCGGCCGCGACGTCGTCGTCGCGGCGCTGCTCGGCGCGGACGAGATGGGCTTCGCCACAGCGCCGTTGATCGCGTCCGGCTGCGTGATGATGAGCGCCTGCCACCTCAACACGTGCCCGGTCGGGATCGCGACGCAGGATCCGGTACTGCGCGAGCGGTTCGCCGGCAAGCCCGAGCACATCGTCAACTTCATGCGCTTCATCGCGGAGGACCTGCGTGAGCATATGGCGCGGCTCGGCTTCCGCACGCTCGATGAGATGATCGGCCGGGTCGACCGGCTCGAGGCGAAGCAGGCGGTCGAGCACTGGAAGGCGCGCGGCTTCGATTTCAGCAATATTTTGTATCAGCCGGACCTCGGGCCCGAGGTGGGGCGCTACCGCCAGATCGATCAGGATCACGGCCTCGAGCAGTCGCTCGATGTGACGACGCTCCTCGAGCTCTGCCGCCCGGCGATCGAGCGCGGCGAGCATGTAGAGGCGAATCTGCCGATCCGCAACGTCAATCGCGTCGTCGGGACGATCACCGGCAGTGAGATTACGCGGCGCTGGGGTGCGGCGGGGCTGCCGGACGACACCGTGCAGCTGCATTTCAAAGGCTCGGCGGGACAGAGCTTCGGGGCGTTTCTGCCGCGCGGTATGACGTTCACGCTCGAGGGCGATGCGAACGACTATGTCGGCAAGGGCCTCTCGGGAGGCAAGCTCGTCATCTACCCCCCGGCCGGTTCAACTTTCGTCGCCGAGGAGAACATCATCATCGGCAACGTCGCTTTCTATGGCGCAACCGCGGGCGAGGCGTACATCCGCGGCATGGCGGGTGAGCGCTTCTGCGTGCGGAACAGCGGATTGAAGGCTGTCGTCGAGGCGATCGGCGACCACGGCTGCGAGTACATGACGGGCGGACGAGTGGTGGTGCTCGGGTCGGTTGGCCGCAATTTCGGCGCTGGCATGTCGGGCGGCGTCGCGTACGTACTCGATGAGCTTGGGCGTTTTGCCTCGCACGTCAACTCGCAGATGGTCGCAGTCGAGCGGCTCGAGGACCCGGAGGAGGTCGAGGAGGTGCGTGCCATGGTCGAGCAGCATCGCGAGTACACCGGGAGCAGCCGCGCGCAGGCTGTGCTCGGGCGGTGGTCCGAGCTCGCGGGACGCTTCGTGCGTGTGATGCCGAAGGATTACGCGCGCGTGCTCGCCTGCATCGGCCGCGCGCACGAGCAGGGACTCTCGGGTGAGGAGGCCGTCATGGCGGCGTTCGAGGAGAACGCCCGCGATCTCGCGCGAGTGGGAGGCAATTGACGCGAGATGGGTAAGCCAACCGGATTCATCGAATATTTGAGGGAGCTGCCGGTCGACCGCACGCCGCTCGAGCGCGTGCGCGACTGGAACGAGTTCCATTACCACATGGAGGAGCGGCGGCTGCGGCACCAGGCCGCGCGCTGCATGGACTGCGGCGTGCCGTTCTGCCAGACGGGGAAGCTGCTCAACGGCGGTGCATCGGGGTGCCCGGTTCACAACTTGATTCCCGAGTGGAACGATCTGGTCTATCGCGGCCTCTGGCGCGAGGCGCTCGAGCGGCTGCTGAAGACGAATAATTTCCCGGAGTTCACCGGCCGTGTTTGCCCCGCGCCCTGCGAGGGCTCGTGCGTGCTCGGCATCTCGCAGCCCCCCGTCACGATCAAGCTGCTCGAGAACGCGATCATCGATCGCGGCTGGGAGGAGGGCTGGGTCGTACCGGCGCCTCCGGCGGTGCGCACGGGCAAGAAGGTCGCGGTGATCGGCTCGGGCCCGGCCGGCCTTGCGGCGGCCGAGCAGTTGAATCGCGCGGGCCATACGGTCACGGTGCTCGAGCGCGACGACCGCCCGGGCGGGCTGCTCATGTACGGCATTCCGAACATGAAGCTCGACAAGCGCGAGGTCGTGCTGCGGCGGATCGAGCACATGCAGAAGGAAGGGATCAAATTTGTTTGCAACGCCCACGTCGGCGAGAACGTGGAGCCGATGCTGCTGCTCAAGGATTTCGATGCGGCCGTCATCTGTACCGGCGCGACTGCGCCGCGCGACCTCGCGGTGCCGGGCCGAGATCTGCCAGGCGTCCACTTCGCCATGGAGTACCTCACCGCGAGCACCAAGGCGCTGCTCGATGGCGGCCCGGAGACGACACCGATCCATGCAAGCGATCGGGACGTGGTGGTCATCGGCGGCGGCGACACGGGCACCGACTGCGTCGGAACCGCGATGCGCCAAGGGTGCCGCAGCCTGACGCAGTTCGAGATTCTTCCGCAGCCGCCCATGGAGCGCGCGGCGGATAATCCCTGGCCGGAGTGGCCGCGAGTCTACAAGCTCGACTACGGCCAGGAGGAAGCGGCAGCGAAATTCGGCGCGGACCCGCGCCGCTATTTGACGACGATCAAGCGGCTGCTCGGGGGCGCCGACGGGCGCGTGAAGGAGCTCGAGACCGTGAAGATCAAATGGGAGCGGAGCGCCGACGGGCGGCTCTCGCCCGTCGAGGTGCCGGGGAGCGAGGAGCGCCAGCCCGTACAGCTCGCGCTGCTCGCGATGGGTTTCCTCGGCCCCGAGCAGAGCATGCTCAAGGACTTAGGGCTAGCTGTCGATGGACGCACGAACATCGTCGCCGAGCATGGGCGGTTTGCGACGAGCGTGAAGGGCGTGTTTGCGGCGGGAGACTGCCGGCGCGGGCAGAGCCTCGTCGTCTGGGCCATCAACGAGGGGCGCGGGGCAGCGCGGGAGTGCGACCGGTATTTGATGGGGGGCACGGAGCTGCCGTAAGGGCATCGTGCAATAATCGGCCGGCCGGGCCGATGCCCGGCAGGGGGCTCATCGTGCACGGCCTGATGCAGAACCATCCGCTGCTCGTCTCTTCGCTGATCGAGCATGCTGCCGTCGCGCATCCGCACGCCGAGATCATATCCTGCACGCCTGGGCGCGGCCGGGTACGACACACTTACGCCGATATCGCTCGACGCGCGAGGCAACTGGCCGGCGCCCTGGGCGCACTCGGCATCGCCGAGGGCGACCGCGTCGGAACGATGGCCTGGAACGGCCATCGCCACGTCGAGCTGATCTACGGCAGCTCCGGCATCGGGGCCGTCGCCCA
>DATNFW010000084.1:0-38251 GCA_035606175.1 Steroidobacteraceae bacterium
GAAAGGTTGGAGACCCTCGACACCAGTCTTTTTGAGCGGCAGTCGTGTCAGTCGGAAATGCAGCCCCTGCAAAGCCGGCTCGACTTCGAGCCGCAGCGTCGCCTGTGCCTCAGTCAGGCCGGCCAGCGGAATCGGTGCGAATCCCGGCAGTTCGAGCACCCCATCGCGGGTGAGCTCATATGGGTTCCTGGAACGTATGAGATCGACCAGATGGCTGAGCCTGGCCTGCTGCTCGGGAGTCAACGTCGGTTCGGGAATTGGAGTCTGCTGCTGCAGCTGCTGAAGCTGCTGTTGTTGCGCGAGCTGCTGCTGCAATAGCTGCTGCAACTGTGCCTGCGATTGCAGCTGTGATGCCGTTGCGCCGCCCCCAGCGCTCTGCTGGCCTGGATTGGTCGACAGCATTTGATACAACTCGGCCGTATCGGCGGGACGCGGAGGCAGAGGTTTGGTGTCAACCTCCACGATCACATAATCATCTCCCTTGAAGAGCGGAACGCGCGGTTGAGTCTCTTCCTGGTTTTCCCTGGGGCGATTGTTCTCGGTTGCGCCCTCCTCCCCCGTGCGCTGCTGACCGAAGTTGCCTCCCTCACTGAGGCGGCCGAATTGCCCGCCACCGAGCCGGTTCAAGATCTGCTGCTGCTGCGACGACGGCATGTTCCGGAACATGTCGAGGAGGTCCGACCCATTGCCGAGGTCCTGCGCGCGCACGGCGGTCTGCGGTGCCCAGGCGAGAAACGCCGCGAGCGCCAACCATATCCACCCTCGTCGGCTGAGGGAGGGGTGCATTAGAACGCGGCCGCGGCGAGCGCGGCCCAGGTGCGCAGCGTGAGTGTCAAATGACCACCTTCAGTACATGGATATCGGTGGCAGCTTCGGACCCGGACCGTGATGGCCCGGCGCCTACGCGCGCCACTCGGAAATTCTCTTGAGCAGTCCCCTCATCGATGGCCCCGCCTTCGCGGCTGCCGCCCGGTCTCTGACCAGCGGCACGAGGGCCTCGGTCAGGCGCTTGCCGAGCTCCACCCCCCATTGGTCGAACGCGTTGTCTCCCCACACGACACTCTGCGTGAACACCTTGTGCTCGTAAAGCGCGATGAGCCGGCCGAGGGTCGCGGGATCGAGGCGGCGGAAGAGGACGATCGAGGACGGGCGGCTGCCCGGGTGCACCTTGTGCGGCACGAGCGCCGCGATGCGCTCGGCGGGCATGCCGGCCTTTTCGAGGTCTCGACGTACGGTGTCGGGGGGCTGCCCCGCCATGAACGCTTCGGCCTGCGCGAGACAGCTCGCGATCGCGAGGTCCTGCTGTGGCTGATTGCCGCAGGAGGAGCGCGCGGGCAGAAGGAAATCGAGCGCGGCGCGCAGCGTGCCCTGATGGAGGAGCTGAAAGAAGGAGTGCTGCGCGTTGTTGCCCGGCTCGCCCCAGATGACCGCCGCCGTGCCGCATTCGACCGGATGGCCATCGAGGAGCACGGACTTGCCGTTGCTCTCCATTTCGAGCTGCTGCAGGTAGGCCGGGAAGCGCCGCAAGCGATCGTCGTACGGGAGGATCGCAACCGTCGGCAGCGCGAGGAAGTCGATGTTCCACACGCCGAGGAGGCCCATGAGCGCCGGCAGATTCTCGGACCATGGCGCCCGCCGGAAATGCTCATCGATCTCGTGTCCCCCCGAGAGGAACGCCTCGAAGTGCTCGCGGCCGATTGCGATCGCGAGCGACACTCCGATCGAGGACCACACCGAGTATCGCCCGCCCACCCAGTCCCACATCTGGAAGCGGTAGTCCGGGTGCACACCGAAAGCGTTCATCGCCTCGTGGTTCACCGAGACGGCAGCGAAGTGGTCGCGGACGGCTGCCTCACCGAGGCGCCCCGCGAGCCAGGCGCGCGCGGTGCGTGCGTTGGTGAGCGTCTCGAGCGTCGTGAAAGTCTTCGAGGCGACGATGAAGAGTGTCCGGGCCGGATCCGCCTCCGCGAGCACATCGGCCAGGTGGCAGCCGTCGATGTTCGAGACGAATGCGCTCCGCGGCCCTCCCCCGACAAATTCGTGCAGCGCCTCGACCGCCATCGCCGGTCCCAGGTCCGAGCCGCCGATGCCGATGTTGACGACGAGCGTGAACGCCTCGCCGGCGCTCCCCCGGATCGCACCCGTGCGGACGCCCTCGGCGAAAGCGAGCATGCGCGCGCGCTCGGCCATCACCTGCCGCGCCACCTCGGCACCGCCCACCGCGGCGCCTGCCGGCTGGCGCAGGGCGACGTGCAGAACTGCGCGATCCTCGGTCGTGTTGATGTGATCGCCCCGCCACATGGCCTCGATGCGCTCCCTGAGGCGCACGGCATCGGCGAGGCCCGTGAGCTTGCCGAGCGCGCCCGCATCCAGCCGCTGGCGCGAGAAGTCATAGAGGAGCCCCGCCGCCTCCCGTGAGAAGTGCGCGAAGCGGTCCGGATCGCGCGCGAAGAGCTCCGCGGTCGGGATCGCAGTGAGACGGGCGGCATCTTTGACGAGATCGGCCCAGAGGGGCGTCCGAGGCCCCGGTGTGAAGGTGCTCATGATCGTTCCTTGCGGTGAGTCCCGCCCTCAACCCGCCCGGTAGTAATCGGCGGTCGTGTCCACTACGTATTGCAGCTGCCGCTCCGTGAGCTCCGGATAGATCGGCAGCGCGAGCGTCTCCCGCGCGGCGCGCTCCGCCTGCGGAAAGTCCCCGGCGCGGTGCTGGAGGTAGGCGAAACACTGCTGCAGGTGAAGCGGCACGGGGTAATAGATTTCCGTGCCGACGCCGCGTTCCGCGAGGTGCTTGCGGAGCGCGTCCCGATCGCGGGCGCGGACCACGTACTGGTTATAGATGTGCCGCCCGGAGCGTGGGGGCATCGGTGTGGTCAGGGCATCGCCGAGCCGGGCCGCAGCGAAGGCCCCATCGTAGAACGCCGCGTTGCGCTGCCGCGCGGCGCTCCACGCATCGAGGTGAGGCAGCTTCACATTGAGTACGGCCGCCTGCAGCTCATCGATGCGGAAGTTGCCGCCGATGAGGGCGTGGTAGTACTTGGGCTTCCCGCCGTGCACGCGCAGGATTTCGAGCCGCTCCGCGAGGCGGGCGTCGTTGGTGACGCACATGCCGGCATCGCCGAACGCACCGAGGTTTTTGGTCGGGAAGAACGACAAACATCCGATATCGCCGATCGAGCCGGCGCGGCGCCGCGCTGCATCCTCGGCGCCGATCGCCTGAGCGGCATCCTCGATGATCGGGAAAGAGTGCTCGCGGGCGATCTCGAGGAGGGGCGACATCTCGGCGACTTGTCCGTACAGATGCACGGGCATGAGCGCCGCGATGCGCCCGCCGGTTGCGCGATTGCGCAGCGCGCCGTTGCTCCGCTCGCAGCGCTCGGCAATCATCCGCCGCAGGGCCGCCGGATCTAAATTGAATGTGGCAGGTTCGACATCGCAGAAGAGCGGCCGCGCTCCGACGCGGGCGATCGTCCCGCCCGTTGCGAAAAAGGTGAAGGGGCTCGTGATGACCTCATCCCCCGACCCGATCTCGAGCGCCATGAGCGCGACGAGCAGCGCATCGGTGCCGGAGGAGACGCCGATCCCGTAGCGGCAGCCGCTGTATTCGGCGATCTGCCGCTCGAGCTCCTTGACGGCGGGCCCGAGGATGAATGCCTGGCTCGCGCACACCTCTCGGATGGCCGCCTCGATCTCACCGCGGAGTGCCTGGTACTGGAGTTTGAGGTCGAGCAGCGGGACCTCCATTTTCGCCCGCTGCCGCGGCTCCGCGAGCATCTCAGCGCCGGTGTCCGTAGTACTCGCAATACCAGTCGACGAAGCGGCGCACGCCGACTTCGACGGGCGTCGCGGGGCGATAGCCGACATCGGAGACGAGATCGGTGATGTCGGCGAACGTCTCGGGCACATCGCCGAGCTGCATCGGGAGGAAGTTCTTCTCGGCCTTGCGCCCGAGGCACTCCTCGATCACCTCGATATAGCGCATCAGCTCGACCGGCTGGTGATTGCCGATGTTGTAGAGGCGGAAGGGCGCGCGGCTCGTCGCCGGGTCCGGATCGTTGCTGTTCCAGCTCGGGTCCGGCTGCGCAGGACGGTCGAGCGCGCGCACGACGCCTTCGGCGATGTCCTCGACGTACGTGAAATCGCGCCGGTGGTGCCCGTGATTGAACACGTCGATCGGCTTGCCTTCGAGGATGTTGCGCGTGAAGAGGAAGAGCGCCATGTCGGGGCGCCCCCAGGGGCCGTAGACCGTGAAGAAACGCAGGCCAGTCGTCGGGACTTTGAAGAGCGCGGAGTAGTTGTGCGCCATGAGCTCGTTCGCGCGCTTCGTCGCGGCGTAGAGCGAGAGGGGATGGTCGGCTATGCGGTGCACGGAGAACGGCATGTTGGTATTTGCGCCGTATACCGAGCTCGTCGAAGCATAGACCAGGTGTTCGACGCCGTTGTGCCGGCAGCCCTCGAGCACATTCAGCGTTCCCGTGACGTTGCTCGCGACGTACGTGTGCGGCGCCTCGAGCGAGTAGCGCACGCCCGCCTGCGCGGCGAGATGCACGATGCGCTCGAAGCGCTCGCGCCGGAACAGCTCGGTCATTGCGGCCTGATCGGCCAGATCGAGCTGCGCGAAGCGGAAGCCCCGTGTTTGAGTGAGCTGCGCGAGCCGGGCCTGCTTCAGCGTGACGTCGTAATAAGGATTGAGATTGTCGAGCCCGACGACCTCATCGCCGCGTGCGAGCAGCCGCTTCGAGGTGTGAAAGCCGATGAACCCGGCCGCGCCGGTAACGAGCACCTTCATGCGACTTCGGCCGCGAGCGCGACCGCCGGCTCGATCGTGCGCCACACGCAAATGCCCGCCTTTTTCTCGATGAGATCGAGGAACGCCTCGTGCGCGCGCCGCTCCTCCTCGGTCGCCTCGATCACGCGGAGCGGCACGGCCGGACGCACGAGCAGGCGGACGGTGCGCGACTCCGTCGAGCGGTCGGGACCGGTGGTCTCGCCGAGTGCGAGCGCACCCTGGCCGCCGGTCATCGCGAGATAGACTTCGGCGAGGAGCTGGGCATCGAGCAGCGCGCCGTGCAGCTCGCGCCGGGAGTTGTCGACGCTGTAGCGCTTGCAGAGCGCATCGAGGTTGTTGCGCTGGCCCGGATGCATCTCGCGCGCGAGGGCGAGGGAATCGAGCACCTGGCAGAGCGTGCCGATCGTGCGCAGGTCGCCGGGGAGCCGGCCGAGCTCCATGTTGAGGAAAGCCACGTCGAACTCGGCGTTGTGGATGATGAGCTCGGCGCCGCGGAGGAAATCGAGGAGCTCTTCGGCGATCTCCGCGAAGCGCGGCTCGCGCTCGAGATCCGCGCGCGTGATCCCGTGGACGGCGAGCGCGCCCTCGTCGATGTCGCGCTCCGGATTCAAATAGCGATGGAAGCGTCGTCCCGTCGCACGGCGGTTGACGAGCTCGACGCATCCGATTTCGATGATGCGATGTCCGAGGCCGGGCTCGAGGCCGGTGGTTTCCGTATCGAGGACGATCTGCCGCATGAGGCGGGCATTCTAGCCGGTCATGGCATCGATCGCCCGGTTCGCGAGCTGATCCACGCGCTCGTTGCCCGGAACCCCGGCGTGACCCGGCACCCAGTGCCACTCCACCCGGTGGATGGCGGCGAGCCGGTCGAGCTCCATCCAGAGATCCTGATTCTTGACTGGCTTCCGGTCTGCGGTGCGCCACCCGCGCGCCTTCCAGCGCGGGACCCACTCCGTGATGCCGCGGCGGACATATTCGGAATCGGTGTAGAGGCGCGCGGCGACGGGGCGCTTCAGCGCCTCGAGTGCGCGGATCACCGCGGTGAGCTCCATCCTGTTGTTGGTGGTGAGGGGCTCGGCGCCGGCGAGTTCCTTTTCGTTGCCGTCCCACGAGAGCAGCGCGGCCCAGCCGCCCGGTCCGGGATTGCCGCGACACGCCCCATCCGTATAGATCTCGACGATCTTCGCGTCGGCCTTCACGTCGGCCATCGAGCGCCGGTCAGCGCCAGGCCTGTCGAGTGGACTGCCGGGTCGTCGGCTTCACGAGACCGCCGAGGACGGCCGGCTTCTCGCGGAAGCGCTGGCGGACGGGGGTGAGCGTGTAGACGCGTTTGCGAGCCTTGAGCAGGTACGCGCCGGGCGGAACGGGGTTGAGCAATCCGCGCCGCAGGAGCTGTGCGCTCGCCGCGCTCGCCTCGGGGGCCGAGCGCCACGGGCTGCGATAGAGATAACGACGCGTGGCGACGACTTCGTAGCCGAGCAGCACGAGCCATTCGCGCACGCGCCGCTCGGAAAGCAGACGCCGCATGCCGGGCGGGAAGCCTGCGCGGGCGCCGCGCGCCCGCAGGCCCCAGAGGCTCAAAGGCCGGAACCCGAGCACGATCAGCTGCCCCTCGCCCGTCAGCACACGATCGACCTCGCGCACGATCGCGTAAGGGTCCGCCGCGAATTCGAGCGTGTGCGGCAGAAGCACCGCGTCCACGGAGTCGCCGAGCACGGGCAGCTGAGAGGGGCGCGCGATGATGTCCGCGCCGTCTGCGAGCATACCGGGCGCGATGATCACCTGGCGTCGCGTGCGCGCACCCTCGAGCAACTCGCGCGCGGTCCCCCACGCGCCGATTTGCAGGAATTCCCACCCAAAAACGTCCTCGAGCGCCTCACCGAGCAGCTCCGATTCGGCGGCGACGAGCGCCTGCCCGAGTCCGCCGCGCCACCACGCGCGCAGCGACACGTGCCGCTCGAGCGGGGGATGCAGTTTCCGACTGCGCGATGCCATGAGCGCGGATCTTACGACTCGCGGGCGCGGGTGGCGTAGCCAATATCGGACGCAGCCCACGAAAACAGTGGCAATTCTGTGAACTTAGCGGGTACATTCCTGGCTTCGAGCCCGTAACTTCATGAGCTCCGGACCCTCGCGGCGCCGGGTACTCGAAGTCTTCTGTTCATCCACGAGGGTGCGGACGTTGGTGACGGTAAATCGCCCACTGCGGACAATCCTGGGGACTTGTCTGCTCGGGGCGCTCGGGATGCTCGTGGGATGCGCCCATGCGCCACGGGCTCCTCTCGGTCCACCCAAGGTCAGTGTCACCGTCTCTCACTCTCAACCGGGCGCGGTAAGCTCGAGCTCGGCAGAAGCCTCAACGGAGCTCGCCGCCGCGAGCGGTGAGGCGAGTCAGGAATCGAGCACCGAGCCGAGCTCCGACTCGACTCCCGCAACGGGCCCCGAGGCCGCCGGCACGAGCCCGGAGATAAACCCCGAGCCGATCACTGGGATCGACCCATCCGCCTACGCCGATCTCTTCGATCGCATACGTGCCGGCTTTGCACTGCCCGAGAGCGCCCAGCCGGCCGTCACCGAGCAGCTCGCGTGGTTCGCCGAAAATCCGGACTTCGTCCAGCACTCATTCGAAAGTGCCGAGCTCTACCTCTACCACATCGTGACGCAGCTCGAAGCTCGGCACATGCCGCTCGAGCTCGCGTTATTGCCCGTCATCGAGAGCGCCTACCAACCCTATGCGCTCTCGCGCACTCACGCGCTCGGGCTGTGGCAGTTCATGGCCGGGACCGCGACCCGTTTCGGCCTGAAGCAGAACTGGTGGTACGACGGCCGGCGGGATGTGATCGAGTCGACGCGCGCAGCGCTCGATTACCTCCAGTCTCTGCACGAGGAATTCAAGGGCGACTGGCTGCTCGCGATCGCGGCATACAACTGCGGTGAGATGACCGTCGAGAGAGCCATTCAGGCCAATCAGGCCCGGGGGCGCCCGACCGACTTCTGGGACCTGCGCCTGCCGGCCGAGACGCGCGCCTATGTGCCGAAGCTGCTCGCCATGGCGCGCCTCGTGAAGAATCCCGATGCCTACAATCTGAGCTTCTCCGGAATTCCGAACCACCCCTACTTCACGCGCGTCGACACGGGCGGGCAGATCGACCTGCGCGTTGCCGCCGAGATCGCGGGCGTCTCGCCGGAGGTGGTCTACGAGCTCAATCCGGCGTTCCATCGCTGGGCGACCGATCCTTCGGGCCCCTATTACCTGCTCCTGCCGAGCGATGCGGCGATCGTGTTCCGTGCGAACATCGATCAGCTCACCGCGGATGAGCGCATGGGCGTGGGGCACTACACGATCAGGCACGGCGATACCCTCACGCGCATCGCGAAGCGCTTCGGCACACGGCCCGAGGTGATTCGGGAGCTCAATGATCTGCCGCACGGAGCGATCGTGGTCGGTACGGACCTGCGCGTACCCTCCGACGTGCGCAAGCTCCCGCCGCAGGTGCTGCGTGCCGCGGCCCTCGTCGATGCGCGCGAGCGCCGAATCCTGCGTCCGCGAGTGCGCGTCACGGTCCATCGAGGGGATTCGCTCTGGGCGATCGCGCGCCGCCATGGCATGAACCCGCGAACTCTCGCGATGATCAACGGCATGCAGCTGAGCGACCCGCTCCGAGCGGGCCAGCATCTGCGGCTCACCTCGGGGCCGGCTCGTCCGGAGTCCCTGGAAGCCGACTATCCGCCCCCCACACCGACTCACCACCGCCATCATGCCCGGCGCGTGACCTACGTCGTGCGCGCGGGGGATACGCTCTACCGCATCTCCCGGCTGTTTCAGGTCACCGTTTCGCAGATCATCCGCTGGAACGGCCTCTCGCACGGGGCCATCCTGCCCGGCCAGCGACTGCTCATTCGACTCGCGACCCGCTGATCCCGGCGCGGCGGGGCTGATCCCGGCGCCGGCGCCGCCCTGAAGGCCGGCTCACCGGGCCCTCGGTTCGCGTGCTGGCGGGCCGATTTGCGATACTCACCCCGTCCGCTCCACCGACGGGGTATCCAATGGGATTTTTAGCCGGCAAACGCGCGCTCATCGTGGGCGTCGCGACCGACCGCTCGATCGCGTGGGGAATCGCTCAGGCCATGCACCGCGAAGGCGCCGAGCTCGCCTTCTCCTACCAGAACGAGCGCCTCGCCGAGCGCGTGCGTCCGCTTGCCGAATCGGTCGGCTCGCGGCTCGTGCTACCGCTCGATGTCGGTGCCGACGCCGACATCGAGCGCGGGTTCGAGCGGATCGGTAGCGAATGGGACGGCCTCGATATCGTCGTACACGCGGTGGCGAATGCTCCGCGTGAGGCGCTGACGGGAAGCTTCGTCGAGAACACCTCCCGCGAGGCCTTTCGCGCCGCGCATGACATCTCGAGCTATAGCTTCACTGCTCTGGCCCGAGCCGCTCGGCCGCTGATGCAGGGCCGCGCCGGGGCGCTCCTCACGCTGACGTACCTCGGCGCCATTCGCTCGATCCCGAACTACAACGTCATGGGGGTTGCCAAGGCGAGCCTCGAGGCGAGCGTGCGCTTTCTCGCGGCGGACTTGGGTCCGCTCGGCATCCGAGTGAATGGGCTCTCGGCCGGGCCCGTGAAGACCCTCGCCGCGGCCGGCGTCTCGGGCTTTCGCAGGATGCTGGGTCAGGTCGAGAAAATCGCGCCGCTGCGCCGCAACGTCACCCTGCAGGATGTGGGCAACGCCGCCGCGTTCCTCTGCTCCGATCTCGCAGCGGGGATCACCGGCGAGATCCTGTACGTCGATGCCGGCTTCAGTACGGTCGGGATGAGCTTCCCGCAGGAAGCCGAAGGCGGCGCCGAGCGTTGAGCCGGCCCACTCGCGAGCTCTACGGCGCGCGCAGTCTCGCCACATGGATTCGCGAGGGCGGCCGCCCCGCGCGGGCGCCGATCGGGTATTCGCTGCGTCTCGGCTGGCACGCTCGGTGGTTCGAGATCAACTGGCGCACCCAGCTCCCACGGCTCTCGAGCGCGGCACTGCCCGACGACCCAGTCTTCATTCTCGGCCTCTGGCGATCGGGCACGACGGTCCTTCACGAGCTGATCAATGCGTGCGGCGGTTGGGTGACGCCGCAGACCTGGCAGTGCTTCAATCCCTCGACGTGCTTTCTCACCGGCCCGCCACGGAGCGCCGCCAGCGTGAGCCGGCCGATGGATCAGGGACGGATCGCAACGGCCGGTCCTCAAGAGGACGAATTCGCCATCCTGCTTCTGGGTGAGCCGTCGGTGTATCGGGGGCTCATCGATCCTCGACGACTCATTGAATGCGCAGCGCCTCTGTGGTCCTCGAGCGAAGGCCCGATGAGTCGCTGGCGGGACTTCGTACGCGGCATCTCGCAATCGGGCACGGGCCGGCTGCTTCTCAAATCGCCCTCGCACACCTTTCGCCTGCCGCTCATCCGAGAGGCTTTTCCGCGCGCGCAGTTTGTTTGGATCGGAAGGCATGCGGGGGAGGTACTCGCTTCCAACCACAGGATGTGGCGCTCGATGATGAGCCTCTATGCGCTCTGGGACTGCCCGACGGGGACGCTCGAGACATTCTTGCAGGACGCCGTGCGCGCCTGCTCGACCGTCCTCGAGTCCTGCGTGGCAGAGATGCCGCCCGATCGGATGCTTTGGGTCGATTACGATCGGTTACAAACAGAGCCTGCAACCGTGTTGCGACAAATCCTGCGGTTCGTCGGCGCGCCCGCGGCGCGGGATCCGGATCCGAGAGTCCTTCAATCGACCGTCGAATCCGCCGTATCGACCGTGCCCATCCATCCTGGAACACGTTCGGACCTTCCGAACGAAGAGTCGCTCCGCGCCCTCGATGAATCGATGAGCGCTGCCAGGGAACGGCTTGGCAGAGCCTGTCGCGATTAGGTATGGGTCTTGCGTTCGGCTCTGCTATGATTTCTGGGCCCACACACGCCGCTTCGGGAACAGCCGGTCGCGAATCGGCGACGCTCGGGAACTTCCAAGCGAGAAATCGGTTCGCAATTCATATGAAACGTGTACACGTCATCGAGCTCGTCGCTGTCGCGGTTCTGCTCGCGTGCGCGCCGCTTCAGTCAGCCTTCGCCTACGTCGACCCCAACTCTGCGGGCTGGTTGTACCAGCTCCTCTTTCCGCTGCTCATCGCGATCGGCTCGGCCTTCGCGGCGCTGCGGCGAGTGATTGCGCACGCATGGTCGCGCTTCGCGACACGCGTCGTCGCGGTGGTTCGCGGTGAGCGCGGCGAACGCTCTGAGCCCCGCGAACCCACCGCCTGATGGCGCGCAGCGCGCCGACCGGCGCGCTGAGCCGTGCGTGCTGAGCGTACGGGCCGAGCATGCGGTGCGCGCGCTGAAATCAGCGCGCTGAACCCGAGATGTCGACCGAGCGTCGAGCCGATTTCACTGCCGCTCGCGCCTGGCGGCTCGGCGCCCTGCCTTCCCTCGCCCTCCTCGGCATCGCGCTGCCCCTGACGTTCGCGACGCACACCGAGCCGTTTCTCTTCGACTTCCGCGCGATCGATCTGCTGCCGATCTATGCGACCGCTTGGCTCGTACTTGCCGCGGTTGCGCTGCCCGCCTGGATCGTGCTGACGCTCGCGCTTGCGGGGCTCGAATTACCGCGCCGAGCATTTTTCCCGCTTCTCGCGCGAGCGCTGCGCATCGTGCTCATCGCGCTCGCCGCCGTGATCGTCGTCGATGCACTGGCCTATTGCTTTCAGACGTGGCTCGGTACGTTCGGTCATTCGCTTCGCGTACCGGGCGCCCTGGTGCTCGTCATCGGAGCTGCCTTAGGGATATGGGCGGCCTTGACCGCCGTCGGCCGCTCGGGGCTGCGGACGCTCGCGGGGATCGGAGCTGCCTGCACGATGCTCGGAGCCCTCACGGTCGCAAGCCTGCCGTTGTTCGGCTGGCATCACGCTGGGTCGCGCACGATCGTGAGCGCGCCGGGAGCCAAGCATCCCAACATCCTTCTGCTGACGATCGATGCGCTCTCGGCGCAGCACATGTCGCTCTACGGCGCTGCGCGCCCGACCACACCCAATCTCGACGCATTCGCGCAGCATGCGACCACCTTCGACCGCGCTTACGCCGACGGCAACTTCACGACCCCGGGCATTGCCTCCATTCTCACGGGCACCCGTCCGTGGACCAACCGTGCCCTGCAGCTGCCGACCTGGTCGCTCGACACCACCCGGTATACGTCGCTTCCGGCGGTGTTGAGGCGAAACGGGTACAGGCTGGGCTATGTATCGACGAACGCGCACGCTGGAGGCTCGGCTCAAGGTTTCGGGGGCTACTTTCAATTCGCTCGTACGGACCGCACGCGCGAGCTCACCTTCTGCACCGACGGCCTGTCCCGGCATCTAAGATTCATCTGTGCCGCCTCGGAGGTGCCGCCCGTCGCCGAGCTCGACCATTTGATCGATGTCGTGCGCGGTCCGCGGAGCAATCTCGAATACGACCCGCGCCTCGCGATCGATCCAGCGCTCGCGTGGCTCGCCGGCGTCGACCGCGACCAGCCGATCTTTCTGTGGATGCACCTCTTTCCGCCGCATTCGCCTTACGCGGCGCCTGCGCCGTGGCTCGGCACGTTCGACCCCTCCCCGCTCGCCCGCGATGCGGCGCACACGCAGCCCCATTGGGGATGGCTCCTATCGCGCCTGCCCGCCGCGCAAGTCCAGACTCTCGAGGCGCGCTACGACGAATCGGTCGCGTACGTGGACCACTACGCGGGCGAGTTCCTGCGCCGTGCGCAAGAGTTGCTCGGGCCGAATACCGTGATCATCGTCACGGCGGATCACGGCGAGAGCTTCGCTCACGGATACGGTGCTCACACCGGCCCGGGCCTCTACGATGAAATCATCCGCGTCCCGCTCATTGTGAAGCTCCCCAGCCAAACGGTCGGAAGGCGCAGCGAGGCGCTCGCCGAGCAAGTGGATATCGCTCCGACGGTTGCGGAGATCACCGGGCTTCCGAGCGCCCCGGATTGGGAGGGACGCTCACTGCTCGGGGAGTGCTCCGCTACAGAACCCGGCTCAGCCGGCGGCTCCGATGGATCAGGCGGCTCCGGTGGCTCAGGCGGCTCGACCGGCAGCGCCGGTTCGGGCAGCGGTACCGCCGGCCCTCCGGTTTTCAGCATGAGCTTCGAGCAGAATCCGCGGCTTGCACCGCTCAAAACGGGATCGGTAGCCGTGATTGACGGCAAGTGGAAGCTCGTGCACTACATGGGCGCGCTGCATTATCCGGACATGCCGCGGCTGCACGATGAGCTCTACGATCTCACCGTAGACCCCGGTGAGACGGTGAACCGAGCCGCCGAGGAGCCGGCCGTAGTGCAGAGGCTGCGCCAGCTCATCGATGTGGAGCTCGCGCGACACGGCGGTCCCGTGCGCGGGCAACGCGCCACCGCTCGCTCAGCCGGACGGCCGTGAGCCTCTATTGCTCGAAGACCTGTAGGTTCTTCTCGACCTTCGCCGAAGCCCGCAACTGCTCGAGATACCCGTTCGCCGCCTCCTCTCCGTAGCGATCGGCCTGCTCGCGGCGCGAGTTTGCGGCCGATTGAGGATTGGGCGTCGTATCGGTCTTCACGTTCGTGATCCCGATGAGCGCGGCTCCCCCTTTATCGAGCGCGACGGTGCGATAGACCGGCTTGCCGTTCTGCGGCTTTGGGCTCGCGAACACGTCGCTGCGGATGTCGGCGGGGACCGACGGATCGGTGCGGCTGATGTAGTGCAGAGGCTCGGCCTTGACGCCGAGATCGCGTGCGACCCCATCGAAGGCGGCGCCCGATTCGAGCTTCTTCGCCGCGTCCTGTGCTGCTGCGAGCGCGGCGGCGTTCTCCCGGTCCTTGCGAATCGCGGCGACGATCGTGTCGCGCACCTGGGCGATCGGCTTCGGCGCGGGCATGTGATGCTCGAGCGCCTTTACGAGCACCAGCCTGTCATTGTTGACGAGCACAGGACCGCCGATGCGGTGCTCGGTCAGCACGGCATCGCCGAAAACCGTGTTCTGCAGCTCGCGTGAATTGCCGATCGCACCGCCGCCCGTTCCCCGGACGAACTGCGGCACCTCGCCGGTCTGCAGTCCGAACTGCTTGGCGAGACCTTCGAGCGTCGGGCTGCCGCTGTCGAGCTGCTGCTGGATCTGCTCCTGCAGGTCGCCGAATCTGTCGAGCGCCTTGTCGTGTCGCACCTGCTGCTCGATCTCGGCACGCGCCTGCTCGAAGGTCTTGGTCTGCCCGGGCTGAATGCCCTCGAGCTGGATGATGTGATAGCCGAACTGAGTCTTCACCGGGCCGCGGATCTCATCCGCCTTCATGGAGAACACGGCATCCGCGAACGGCCCGACGAACGCACTGCGCTCGGACCAGCCGAGATCCCCGCCCTGCGAAGCCGAGCCGGGGTCGTCGGAGTATTCCTTCGCGAGCGCGGCGAAATTGCCGCCGGCCTTGAGCTTCGCGAGCACCTCCTCGGCGCGTGCGAGCGCGGCAGCGTCGTTCCGTTTGTCGTTCACGGCGATGAGGATGTGCCGCGCCCGGCGCCGCTCGGGCAGTACGTAGCGCTGCTTGTGCTTGTCGTAATAGTCGTGCAGGTCCGCATCCGACACCTGCACGTGCGAGGACACCTGAGAGAGGTTCAACTGCGCGTACTGCAGGCGCACGAACTCCGGTGACATGAATTCGCTCTTGTGCGCCTGGTAGTACGCCTCGACGGCCTTGTCGTCGATCGGCGCCGCGCTTGCGAACTTCCCCGCCGGAAGCACGACATATTCGACCTCGCGCTCTTCGTTCCGCAGCGCGCGGATGCGCTCGGACTCCTCAGGCGTCAGGAAATCGGAATCACGGATGCCCACATCGACCTGCGCGCTGCGCAGCTCCTGGCGCAGGTCATCCATATAGGCTTGCTCGGAGATACCCGCCTGCTGCAAGCGCAGTTTCGCGACCTGCGGGGAGTACTTGCCGTCGAGCTGAAACGCGGGCTCTTGCCGGATCGCCTCCTCGATGTCCTGCTGGCTCACGCGGTAGCCGAGCTTGCGCGTGTGCTCCGCCATGAGCGTCGTGCGGATGAACCGCTCGAGCAGCTGGCTCTCGAGCTCGGTCTTTACGGCGGCCGGCATCTCGCCCCCGACGCGCTGCTGCCACTCCGACTGCTGCTGCAGCCAGGCATTGCGCACCTGCGCGTAGGGAATGACCTCGCCGTTGACCTTTGCGGCGTTGTTGCCGGTGCCGAAATGGACCGTCGCGATGCCGTACGCACCCCACGCGGCAAAAATCAACGCCAACGCGCCAAACAGCGTGTATGTGAGCCACTTGCGGCTCGTGAGCGCATCACCGATTCGTTGCAGCATGGCTGTAAATTATACCAGGAGCGCCACGGCGCAGGAGATTGCTGCACGTGACGGTGGCAGGTTAGACCGGGGAGGCGGGCCGGGGTGCCCCGCGAGCGGGCGACGCCCGCAAACCACGTCTCTCTTTTTGACGGGGCGCCTCGCGTCCTCCACAATGGAGGAAATATGGAGGAACGTGCCCGTGGCGACGCTCAACGTCAAGAATCTCCCCGATGCGCTCTATAGGAAACTGCAGGCGCAGGCAAAGCGCGAGCGCCGGTCAGTGGCGCAGGAAGTCACGCGCTTGCTGAGCGAGGCGCTCGAGTCGCCGCGCCGCCTGTCCATATTGGATCTCAAGGGGCTGGGCAAGGAGCATTGGCGCGCTGCGGACGCGGTCGCGCACGTAGCCACCGAGCGTGATGCGTGGGACTGATCGAAGATCTCGGCACCGGCCCGGTAGGCGTCGACACCAGCGTCTTCATCTACCTCATCGAGGAAGAGCCGCGGTACTTGCCCGTGGTCGAGCCATTGTTCGCCGAAGCAGACTCGGGCTCCCGCGAGCTCGTGACTTCCGCGCTCACGCTGCTCGAGGTCTTAGTCATTCCGTACCGGTCGGGTGATCACGCTTTGGCGGAGCGTTACGACAAACTCCTCACGCATAGCCGCGGCGTTCGAGTCGTCGATGTCTCTCGCGAGCAATTGCGCGATGCGGCACGACTGCGCGCTCGTACAAACATCAAAACACCCGATGCGCTGCAATTGACGGCCGCGGTGACGAGCGGCTGCATCGCTTTCGTCACCAACGCCCGCCGACTGCCGTCAGTCGGCAGCATGCGGATATTGCAGCTGAAGGACTATTTGCGAGCCCGGTGAGCGCTGCGACACGGAAGCGCTGCGACACGGATCAGTTCGACTCGAACGGCAGCGCCTCGTAGGGTGCCCACACACCGTGCACCTGCATGCTGATCTGAAACGGCAATATCACGCGCGCGAGCTCCTGCATGCGAAGCGCATCGACCACGACGAGCTCCGCGCGGGACTCTACGAGATTGCTGTATACGGCGACGAGATAGCCCTCGCCCTCGGCGGCCTTGCCGCTCCTCGGGACGAAGCACGCTTCCTGAAGCGTGCCCTGATTGCCGACGAACAGGGAGTCGAGCTTTCCGCTCCTCAAATCATATCGTCCGAGACAGTTCGTAAGCGGAAAGGCACGTCCCGCGGCGAGCTTCTCATCGGGTGGCCGCGACGGGTCCGAGTAGCCCATGTACCCGTACCGATACGGAAGGGATGCGAACCGGTCGTCGATTCGCGGCAGGCCTCCGGTAGCCTGCGGGAAGGGATTCTGCTCCTCCCAGCCTTCATCCCCGCGGTCGAGGTCGAGCATCCAGCGGCGAATGCTCGACGTGCCCGCCTGCGGATCCCAGGGCGCGCCGGTGCGGCTCGGAAAGAACGGGAAAGGATTCGCATCGGACACCGTGCCGTCGACAACGAGACGATTGCCCTCCGTGCTCGCGTTGAGCGTGTGCACCATGGCATGCGGAGGACCTTTGATCCAGCGCGCATCCTTCGCATCGCCATCGCGGGGAAGCACACACAGATAGCCCGGCAGCCGCTCATCCCAGTACCAGTGGATATTGCCCGCCGCGAGCCATTCCTTGTTGGTCGTAAGCGGATACATCGGCAGCACGACGTGGTCCCGCGAGATCGCCATGTCGTGCATCTCGCTCACGTAGGGAGCCTCGAGCCGCACTTCGCGAGTGACGCGCCCTGAGCGATCGATGAAATAAATGAAGACATCCCGCGATGCCTCGCCGGTCGCCTCGTACCCGAAGCAGATCAGCTCGCCCGTGATCGGATCGATCTTCGGATGCGCGGTGAACGTCAGACTCTGGTACGCGCCGTGGAAGTCCCACTCCCCGCGGGTCTCGAGCGTGTGCGGATCGATGTCATAGGGTCTGCCGTCCTCCTTGGTCGCGAACAAGTGTCCGGCGTGGACGACGGGAGTCGTGTTTGAAACGGTTCCGCTCAAAGAACGCACCGACGGATCATCCGCGGTCCGGTTACGATAGATGCCGAAGAGCTGGGCGCCGGCTTTGCGGTTTGCGAGATAACGCGCCGTGCGCACGAACCGGCCCCGGTAATCGACGCGTCCGTTGCTGAAGCGGAACATGGAGATGTAACCGTCGGCGCTGAACGGCGCATCGTGCGGGAACTTGGGCGGGTACGCCCAGTCCCCGCCCAGCCGGTAGAACGTACCGCGGATGTCGCGAGGTATCTCACCCTCGACTTCGCAGTCGGAGATCTCGCCCTCGAAGCGCAGAGTCGGAAAAAAATCTCCCGAGAAATGCTTGTTTCCGAATCGCTCGACCATGGCATTACCCCACAACGGGATTGTCGCAAATGGCTGCAGGTGGGCCGTGCCGGGCCCGTGCAGCGCCGTCTCGGTCATCGTACTCCTTCGGGCAGGTACCGCGTATTATCGCCGCATCGAGTGCAGGCCTGGGATTCACCCTGTGCGGGGCGCCGAGGGAGACCTCGCGTATTTTCATTACGGCGACCACGGCAGTCACGGAAAGGTGGGCTTTTTACTGCAGCGCTTCTACGTCAAGGAATTCGCCGAAAATCTGATGATGAGAAACTCATCCTGATCGACCCCTCGGGCGTCCTGTGGCGCATCGCGCAGGACAACCCCTCTCAGCCCGCGTAGGTCCGGTGAAGGTCGCTTCTCAGTTGAGCTCCTTGCGACACCGGGCGCTCCCGGGCTTGACGCCCGGCGCCTGCGCGAGCTGATCTCGCATCCGATCGCACGCCGCTTTCGAGGTGTAGAACCCGATCGTCCGCTGCTCGTATTGCGTACCGTGGGGAGTCGAGGCGTGTGCTTGGGGCGTCTGCATCGAGCTCGTCTCGACCCCCGCACCGCCCGCAACCAGGTGCAGGACAGTCAGCACCCACACGATCCGCATATAAAGTCCCCCTGCCTTCCAGGCAGCTCGGAGCCCTTATAGCAACCGCCGAAGCCTCCCCGCCCGGCGGACATCGCAACTACGTCAAAATCAGGGTCATGAAGATACTGTTCGGATCCTGGACATAATCGGCGAACGGGGGACATTCGACGAAACCGTGTTTGCGATAAAGCGTAACCGCCGGCCGGAAGTACTCCCACGAGCCCGTTTCCAGACTCACGCGTGCTGCGCCCCGGTTCTTGCAAACGGCGATCAGATGCGCGAGAACTGCACTCCCCACGCCTCGCCGGCGGCACTGCTCCGCGGTGTACATCGACTTCACCTCGAACTCCCCGCCTCCGAGGCTCTTGAGTGCAGCCGTCCCGAGCGGCTCACCGTTTTCCCAGACCGTCCAGAACTCGATCTCGGGAGCTCTCAACGCGGAGAGATCGAGCGCGTGCGCACTTCCACGCGCGGTTTCCGCGCGCGCCCGATCGGCGTGCATTTTGAGCAGCCTCTGCACGCGAGGATCATCGAGGCCTCCCTCTCGGACTTCCATGGCCATATTATGGCGGAGCACTGCTTCCGAACGCGGGATATCGGGGCGAGACGATGCGACCGTCGCCTTCTCAGTTGAACGAGTTCGAGCTCATCGCGCGTCATTTCGCGCCGCTTGCTCGTTTCTCGCCCGGGGCTTACGGGCTCCTCGACGATGCTGCGGTGATCGGCGCATCCTCAGGTCATGAGCTCGTCGCGACAACGGATGCGATCGTAGCAGGCGTCGACTTTCCGCCTGATGCGGTGCCCGAGCTCATCGCCCGCAAGGCCTTGCGTGTGAATCTCTCCGACCTCGCGGCCAAGGGCGCCCGACCGCGCGCCTATCTGCTCGATCTCGTCCTGCCGCGCGAGATCGACGAGGCATGGATCGCCGCATTCGCCGCGGGTCTTGCAGCCGACCAGAACGAGTACGGCGTCGCGTTGATCGGCGGTGATATGAGCTCAACGTCGGGACCGGTCGTGATCGTCGTCAGCGCCTTCGGGGAGGCGCCGACAGGCCGGATCATCCGCCGTGGCGGAGCGCGCGTCGGCGATCTCATCTTCGTGACGGGGACGATCGGGGACGCAGCACTCGGCCTTCGAGTGCTGCAAGGGGCGCTGCCTGCGCTCGATGAAACTTCGGCTGCCTTCTTGCTGCAGCGGTACCGCCTGCCTCAGCCGCGCGCAGCACTCGGTCCGGAGCTCATCGGAATCGCGACCGCCGGCATCGACGTCTCCGACGGGCTCATCGCGGACCTCGGTCATCTCTGCTCGGTCTCCGGGCTCGATGCCACCGTCACGGCACCCTCGGTCCCGCTCTCACCTGCCGCGCGCACCGCGATCAATCGCGAAGCAGAGGGCCTCGCAGTGGCGCTCACGGGCGGCGATGACTACGAGCTTCTGTTCACAGCGCCGCAGCCTACGATGGACCGGCTGAGGGCGTTATCCCAATCGACCGGCATACCGATCACCCCCATCGGTGAGATGACGGGGCCTTTGGATTCCAATGCGCCTCGGGTGCTCGTGCTCGATGAGCAGCGCCGCCCGCTCGATCTCGGGTCGAGAGGATGGACTCACTGGCGGAGCGGACGGGACTCGAACCCGCCCCACGTGTAGCGCCCCCCATCCAAAGGACTGTGGATCGCATCCGTGCGGTCGGCATACGGCCATGTTATTCTCCTTACGATAAAGTAAGGAATCTGTCATGGCGTCCGCAACAGTCACGAGCAAGGGCCAGGTTACTCTCCCCAAGAGCGTTCGCGAGCGGCTGGGTATCGAGGCCGGCGATCGCCTCGAGTTCGTCGAGTCGGAGCAAGGCTTCCTCGTCGTCGCAGCGACACGAGACATCCGATCTCTCAAGGGGATAGTCGGCCGACCCAAAAAACCGGTGACCGTCGAGGACATGAACAGCGCCATTGAAAAGATGGGCCGCGTGCCGTGATCGGACTCGACACGAACGTCCTCGTCCGTTATCTCACCCAAGACGATCCTAAGCAGTCGCCGATTGCCACGCGGCTGATGGAGAAGGCGCTGAGCGCGGAGGAGCCCGGCTACATCTCACTCGTCGTGCTCGCGGAAGTCATGTGGGTGCTGGTTTCGTTGTACGACGTGGACAGAGCCGGCGTCGAAAAAATCGTGAGCGGACTCCTCACCACAGAGCAACTTCGGATCGAATCGGCCGAGCTCGCGTGGCGCGCCAAACGCCGATATGAGGGATCGAAGGCAGATTTCAGCGATGCCCTTATCGCCGAATGCGCGATAACTGCAGGATGCAAGCGCGCGGTCACATTCGATCGAACGGCTGCCGCAACATCGGGATTCGAGCTGCTGAGCTGAGGAAATTCTGGCGGAGCGGACGGGACTCGAACCCGCGACCCCCGGCGTGACAGGCCGGTATTCTAACCAGCTGAACTACCGCTCCACCTGGGGGAGCGCGGATTGTACAGGGCGGGCGCCAGGCTTGCCACGCGCAAGGGGCGTACCCACCAGGTGGGCTTCCCCGGCTCTCCCGCATCGTAACGTGCCGTTATCATGCGCACACGCTGTGTGCGCGAGCTCGCCATCTGGAAGACCGGGATAAACGTTTGAGTCGAAACGGGTCGGCGGGGTCCGGCGCCCGCGTGCCAGGTGCCGTGCGCCTCAGCGAGCGCACACTGGATCGTGGATCGCGGCAGTTGCTTCGACCCGGTTATCGCCGCTCGCAGACCCACATCGGCACCGTGCATTTCGGACCGGGGGCTTTCCATCGGGCGCACCAGGCGTTCTATTTCGACCGGCTGCTCGAGCGGGATTCGACGCGCGCCGTTTGTGCGGTCTCACTCAAAACTGCCTCGCTTCGCGATGCGCTCGCGCCGCAGGACGGCCTCTATACTCTGGTGGAGCTCGACGAGGCGCCCACCTTGCGCGTTATCGGAGCCCTCCGCGAAGTGCTGATCGCCGGCGAAAACCCCGTCGCGGTGGAGAGCCGCCTTTGCGATCCTCACACCTCGATGGTCACCATGACGGTCACGGAGAAGGGCTACTGCCTCGACAGCGCCGGCGGACTGGACCTCGCCCACCCCGACATTGCCCACGATCTCAGGCACGCCGAAGCGCCGCGCAGCCTCATCGGATGGTTGGTGCGTGGCCTCGAGCTGCGGCGCGGGCGCGGACTCGCGCCTTATCTCGTCGTCTGCTGCGACAACCTGTCCGACAACGGGCCGACGGTACGCCGCGCGGTGCTGGCTTTCGCGGCGCAGCGCGACGCACGCCTCGCCGGCTGGATCGAACAGGCGGTGCGCTTCCCCCGTACGATGGTCGACAGCATCACCCCCGCAACCGACCAGGCGCTGCGGGAGCGAGTCGCGCAGGCGACAGGGCTCGAGGACGCCTGGCCGGTTCAGCGCGAGCGATTCGTGCAATGGGTGATCGAGGAGGTCGACTTCGCGGGGCAGCCCGACTGGGCGTCAGTCGGCGTCACGGTGAGCCGTGACGTGACCGCATACGAGCGCGCCAAGCTGCGCCTGTTGAATGGCGCACATTCCACGCTCGCCTATCTCGGATTGCTTGCCGGGCTCGAGACCGTCGCCGAGGCGATGGCGCAGCCGGCGCTTCGCCATTTCATCGAACGGCTCATGGTCGCAGACATCGAACCTACCCTGGCCGTGCCTCAGCCCGGCGCCCTCGCCGCCTACCGCCAGTCCATCCTGCGTCGCTTCGAGAACCCGGCCATGCGGCACCAGCTCGCGCAAATCGCCTGGGACGGCTCACAGAAGCTGCCGATCCGGATACTCGGCACGATCGCTGACGCGCTGCACGCCGGGCGTCCAGTCGCGCGCTTGACGTTGCCCATCGCTGCCTGGATGCACTTCGTTCGCGCGCGGGTGCGGGACGGTATTGCGATCGTCGATCCGCTCGGCGCGCAACTGGCGATGCTCGGGCGGCAGCTCACAGGGAAAGCGAGTGACGACTTGCCCGCCTTCTTCGCTCTGCCCGCCGTGTTTCTGCCCGTTCCGGTGCAAGAGCCCCGATTTACTCGGGCGCTCGGTGAGGCCTACGACGCCATCGCGACGAGCGGCGCTCTCGCCGCTGCAATGGCAGCTCAGAACGAATAGACGAGGTTCACCGTCTCGAACTGATCGAGACTCTTCAGTCCGGGCGGTGGCTGGGTATTGTCCTGGATGTTGTAGCCGAGGCTCACGGCGAGCTTGGTCGAGATCTTGACCGCGAGCGCGAGGTTGTTGGTGATGAGCGAGTTTCCCGAGAAACCCGCATTGACGAGCAAACTATCCGATAGGGTCGTGGTACTCGTCAGCTTCTGAGAATACGTCAATCCGAAGGTCGCAATGGCGGTATTGTCCGACGGCAGAAGCGTTCTGGAGGTCACGATCCCCGCCGCATTCTTGGTGATCAGCTCGGGTCGCTGCCACAGGTAGCCGACGCCCGCCTGGACGCTGAGCGTCGTTGCGTCCGTTTTGAACACGTTGTAGCCGAGACCGGCGGTCACGGACGCCTGATGCTGGAATCCATTGAAGAGATCGCGTCCGTAGCGCACGTTGCCGAACACGAAGTAATCGGACGTGAAGTTGTAGTCGCTCTGCCAGAGCGCATCCCAGCGCTCCGCGGAGACGACGCTGGCGCTCTCACCGTACAAAAAATCCAAGTGGAACGTATGTTTCCAGAGCTTCTCGAGGTACGACATATCGAGCGCCGCGTTCGCGGACTTGGCCGGCGAGTTGCCCTGGGAGGCGAGATATCCGAGCTGTCCCTTGCCGGTCCACACGTTAATCGGAGGGGGCGGAGGAGAGGAGGCAGGTGTCTGGGAAGCGTCGTCAGCCAGTGTCGGGGCCGAAATCACGATCAGGAGCACGAACGCACCTGACGCCGGAATGACTGGGCGCATGTTCACCATCCCCTCCCCTGCATTGGTTGTATCAAACGAGCCCTGACCCGGCGGGGACTTTGCCGGCGGCAAGCGGGAGCGGGTTTCGAGCCTCAGTGAGCTTTCAGGCAGCCGCTCATGAACTGTTTGCGAGCAGTGCCCTTGAGGGCCTTGGCCTTCGCGTCTGCGTTGCAGGACTTCATCTTCTCCTGCTGGCTGTTGAGGCTGCTCGGTTGCGCCGCCCCGGAGCTGAGACAGCTCTTCATGAACTGCTTGCGATCGGCGCCCGACAGGTTCTTCGCCTTGGCTTCGACATTGCAGCTCTTCATTTTCTGCTGCTGCGCCGTTTCTGCGTGCGCACCCATGGCGGCGCCACAAAGCGATAGTGTCGCAACCAGGATCATTGCATATCTCGTCATAGAGCCTCCCCTGCGCGCCGGCTGTACTCGCAGCGGCGGCGCCGTATAACTTCAGGTCTGGGGCACTTTGCCGCCCGGTGTGAGCTTGTCGATCGCTTGCGGTAGTAACTGCGAAATGTGCTGCGCGGCAACGTTCGGATCCACGCCGAATTTCGCAGCGAGCGCCTTGATCTGGTCCGACCCGAAGATCTGATGAACCTGACTCGCGGAGATCGGCTGGTTGGGACCCGTTCCGACCCACGACTTCACTGTGTCGCCGAGGCCGTTCTGTTGAAGCTGCGAAACGATTCCCTGCACTCCACCGTGCTTCTCGATCAGACCGTTCACCACCGAGACCATCTCCGCTCCGACGGCCCCACCGATCAGTCCATCCAGTAATCCCATGACACCCTCCTCGATGGAGGTCGGAAGGAAAAAACAGATTCACGCCTAACGGGCGCCAGCACGCTACCTAGGCCGAGGAGTCTATGTCAAATTACGATTGCGACATCCCGCCGCGTCGCATCGCAGCGCGATGCGTCTCAGGCGACTTCCGAGCAGAATGCCCGCCCGTCCATGCCGACGAACTCGAATGTCGCCGCCGAGTGCTCGGGGGGCCCGCGCAAAAGTTAGTAGCAAACTTGACGCTCGTGTAGCATACGCTACATGTCAGGTGACACGCCGACTTGGCTCCTGCTCGTCACCAATCTGCCTGGCCACAACGCGACGCTCAGGATGCGGCTGTGGCGTGCCCTCAAAGCCGCAGGCGCCGGCCTCCTCCGTGACGGGGCCTACGTACTTCCGGCCGGCGAGGCACACCGGCGGATGTTCGAGGAGCAGGCGGCCGAGATCCGCTCGGCCGGCGGCGTGGCGCACGTTTTGTCCTTCGAGGCCGACTCGGCGGAGCAGGAGGCGACGATCGCCGCGCTCTTTGACCGGACCGCCGAGTACGAACAGGTCATCGTCCATCTCGATGCACTCAAGCGTGCGATCCCGAAGCTACGCGAGAACGAGGCCCGGAGTCGCCACGTCGTACTCACGCGCGAGGTGACCGCGATCGCGAATCGAGATTTCCTTCCAGGCGAGTCCCGCGCCCAAATCGAAACTGCTCTGGCCGATGCCGAGGCTGCGATCAACGAGCGCTTCGCGCCCGATGAGCCACACCCGGTCCGCCACAAGGTGCGCCGCTGTGAGCCGAAGAAGTATCGCGGCCGTACGTGGGCAACTCGTGAGCGCATGTGGATCGATCGCGTCGCCTCCGCCTGGCTCATCCGCCGCTTCATCGATCCAGAGGCGAAATTCCTCTGGTTAAAGCGCGTGAAGGATTGTCCGAAGCGCGCAGTGGGATTTGACTTCGACGGTGCGGAGTTCACTCACGTCGGCAACAAGGTGAGCTTCGAGGTGCTCGTGGCGAGCTTCGGGCTCGATGGAGATGCGGCGCTCGGCCGCCTTGCGGCAATGGTGCACCACCTCGATGTCGGGGGCATTCCAACGCCCGAAGGTCCGGGTTTCGTCACGATCATGGCCGGTGCACGCGCCTCCCAGAGAGACGACGATGCGCTGCTTGCGACGATGACGCCCGTGCTCGATAGCCTCTACGCCGGCTACCAGAGCATGAACAAGGCGGATGAGGCATGAGCGATCCGAGAGGAGGAGTATCGATGAACCTCGTGCACTTCGCGTTGCGGCGACCCTATACGGTCTTAGTGCTCGTGCTCGGTGTCGTGCTCGGTGCGGTGCTCGGCCTCCGAGAGATGCCGCGCGATGTCTTCCCACCGCTCGGTGTGCCCACGATTTACGTGGCCCAGCCCTACGGGGGGATGTCGCCTGCGCAAATGGAGGGCTTTCTCACCTATTACTACGAGTATCACTTCCTCTACATCACCGGCATCGAGCACGTCGAGTCGAAGTCGATCGAGGGCGCCGCGCTCATCAAGCTGCAGTTTCATCCCGGAACGGACATGTCCCAGGCGATGTCCGAGACCGTTCAGTACGTAAGCCGCGCCCGGGCCTTCATGCCTCCGGGGACCGTTCCGCCGTTCGTCATGCGCTTCGATGCCGGAAGCGTCCCGGTGGGCGATCTCGTCTTCTCGAGCGCGACTCGAAGCGTCGGGCAAATTCAGGACCTCGCCCTCAACACCGTGCGTCCGCTCTTCGCAACGCTCCCCGGAGTCTCGGCCCCACCACCCTTCGGCGGGAGCGCGCGTGCGATCGTCGTGAGTCTCGATCCCGCGAAACTTCAGGCGTACCGCATTGCACCGCAGGACGTGGTGACCGCGATCGCGAACGCCGAGACGATCAGTCCCTCCGGGAACATCTACTCGAACGACAAGTACCCCGTCGTCGAGGTGAATTCGATCGTCAAGGGCGCCGAGGAGCTCGCCGATGTGCCCGTGCGCCCGGGGACCTTGCCGGCCGTGTTCGTTCGCGACGTCGCGCGCGTCGCCGATGGCTCAGACATCCTGACGAGCGTCGCGCTCGTGAACGGACGGCCAACGGTGTACATCCCGGTCACCAAGCGCGCCGATGCCTCAACGCTCTCCGTAGTCAATATCGTCAGACAGAACCTTCCCCGATTCCAGGCGGCACTCCCGGATGACGTGAAAGTGAGCTATGTGTTCGACCAGTCCTCATTCGTGACCCGCGCGATTGGCGGGCTCACCACCGAGGGCATTCTCGGGGCGATTCTCGCGGGGCTCATGGTGCTGCTCTTCCTGCGCGACTGGCGCAGCGCCCTCATCGTCGTCATCAACATCCCGCTCTCGCTGCTCGCGGCCACTTGCGCGCTGTGGGTCACGGGCGAGACCATCAACATCATGACGCTCGGCGGCCTTGTGCTCGCCGTCGGCATCCTGGTCGACGAGTCGACCGTCGTGATCGAGAACATTCATACGCACTTCGTCACCCGCGGCGAGGCGGGGCTCGAGCGCAATGTGCTCGATGCGGGCCTGGAGGTCCTTGGGCCACGCCTCATCGCGATGCTCTGCGTGCTTGCGGTGTTCCTCCCGTCGTTTGCAATGCAGGGCTCGGCCCGTGCCCTCTTCGTGCCGCTCTCGCTCGCCGTCGGCTTCTCGCTCGCCGCCTCGTATTTCCTCGGCAGCATGCTCGTCCCGATTCTCTCGATCTGGGTATTTCGAGCCAAACACGCTGCCGGCCACTTCGCAGCCGACCCCGGAACATTCGATCGCCTGCGCCAACGCTATGCCGGTGCCGTTCGCCGGCTCGTCTCACTCAACTGGCTCGTGCTCGGGGGTTATCTCGCAGCTTGCGCCATCTTGATTGCAATCCTTGCGCCGCGGCTGGGGACGGACATCTTTCCCCGCGTCGAGGCGGGACAGCTGCAAGTGCGGCTGAGGATGCCCGCGGGCACACGGCTTGAGGTCACCACCGCCGCTACGCAACGGGCGCTGCACCTCATCGCCGATGCGGCAAAGCCCAGCTCGATCGCAGCGTCGGTGGGATTGGTCGGCGTGCACGCGCCCTCCTATCCAATCAATTTCATCTACCAGTGGAATAGCGGACCTCAGGAGAGCGTGCTGCAGGTCCAGTTCACGGACGCGAAGCCCGTCGATCTGGCCGCGCTTCGGGAGCGGCTCCGCAAACGATTCGCGAAGGAGATGCCCGCCGCTGAGATCTCTTTCGAGCCGAGCGACATCGTGAGCCGGGTGATGAGCTTCGGGGCCTCGACACCGATTGAGGTGCAGGTCAGTGGCGCGAATCTCGCGGACGATCGCGCATTCGCGACGCGGGTTCGAACGGCCCTTGCGCGGCTTCCCATGCTGCGGGACGTCCAATTCGGACAACCCCTCGAATATCCGGCCGTCGATGTCACCGTCAATCGCCAGCGCGCCGGCGTGCTCGGGGTCACCACCAATGACGTGACACAGTCCCTGAGCGCCGCGACTGCCTCGAGCCGCTTCACCCAGCCAGTCTACTGGGCGGCGAGCAGCGGTGTGGCTTACCAGGTGCAGGTCGAAGTACCGCAGCATGATCTCACCTCCCTCGAAGACTTGCGCAACGTGCCCGTAACGACCGATGACGGTCACTCTATGCTCCTCCGCAATATCGCAACCGTGCACCCCGCCTCGATCGTCGGCGAGTACGACCGGTACAACATGGCCCGCATGGTGACGGTGACCGCCAACATCGAGGGCGCGAGCCTTGGAGAGGCCGCGGCGGCGGTGAACGATGAGCTCGCGAAGCTCGGAGGCCCACCGAAACGGGTGAGCCTCGCGATGCGCGGGGAAGTGGCTCCCATGACCGAGCTCCTCTCGGCGCTGCGCACCGGGCTCGCCCTCGCCGTGCTCGTGATCTTTCTCCTGCTCGTTGCTAACTTTCAGTCCTGGCAGCTTGCGGTGGTGGCCATCGGGGGAATCCCCGCCGCGATCGCGGGCGTGCTCCTCCTGCTATTCCTCACCGGCAGCACGCTCAACCTCGAGTCCTTCATGGGCGCCATCATGGCGGTCGGCGTTGCGATCGCGAATGCGATCCTGCTTACGACCTTTGCGGAGCGCGAGCGGATGCGCGGTGAGACTGCGGCGGCGGCGGTAGCGCGCGGTGCCACGGGCCGACTGCGTCCGATCCTCATGACAAGTCTCGCAATGATCGCCGGCATGCTGCCGATGGCCATCGGCTTCGGCGAGAGTGGGCAGCAGACCGCCCCGCTCGGGCGGGCCGTCATCGGCGGGCTTGCGCTCGCAACTCTCGCCACCCTCTTCGTCCTGCCGAGCCTCTTCGCCGTCTTGCGCGGGAGAACGGGACGGCGGCCCGCTTCGCTTCACCCCGAGGATGTCCTCGCACATCCGCAGGAGCCCTCACGATGATGCCGAGAAGTTTGGCCCGTGCGTTTTATCGGACCCCGCGTGCAACCCTGCTGGCCGTCACGCTGCTCAATGCACTTGGACTTGCGACCGCAGTTGCGCAGAGCAAGCCCACCGCCCCCTCCGAGGCAGAGCCCCGTTCATCGACGGCGGGCACAATCGTGCTGCCGGGCGAGGTCGTTGCCTATCAATCAGCCCTTCTGACTGCGAAAGTGGCCGGTTATCTCAAGCGCATCACCGTGGACAAGGGCGACGCCGTCAAGGCGGGTGAGCTCATCGCCGAGCTCGAAGTGCCTGAACTTCTCGCGGACCAGATTCGCAATCGGGCGCAGGTGGATGTGGCGCGCCGCGTCTTCTCGCGCATGCAGCAGGCAGCCAAGTCGGCGCCGGACCTCGTGACACCCGATAGCCTCGATACCGCCCGCGGACAGCTCGAAGTCGCACAAGCCGAGCTCGATCGCGTCCAGGCCCTGCTCTCATATGCCCGGGTGACTGCTCCTTTCTCCGGCACGATCACCGCACGCTATGTGGACCCCGGCGCCTTCATCCCGGTCCCGAGCGGCAGCAAACAATCGAGCGCCGCGATCGTAAGCCTCATGGACTTCAAGCGCGTTCGTATCGAAGTGTGGGTGCCTGAGGCCGAGTCGCACCGGATTCGTGCCGGATGTCCAGCGGTGTTCACCGCGATAGCACTTCCCGGCAAGCGCTTCGCCGCGAAGATCACACGCGTGACCTACGCGATCGACACCAACGCGCACACGATGCTCGCGGAGATCGACATGGCGAACCCGGGCAGTGCCCTGCAACCTGGCATGTACCTGTCCGTCGAGCTCACCCCAGATGAGGGTTTGAAGCCATGACGCTCGGGTTCCTTGCCGCCAAGCGTGCTCGGGTCGGCGCCCTCGCGCTGCTGTTCGCCCCCGTGCTCCTCAGCGCACCGACCTTCGGGCAGCAGCCCTCCGCCGACGCACCTCAATCCGTCGCGGACGCACCTGCAACGGTGCCGCCTGCCAGGCCCTCCGCCGAGGCAGCTGCACCGCAGAATATCGATCTGCCGACTGTGCTCCGCCTCGCTGGAATGAACGACCTCGATCTCGCTCTGGTGCGTGAGGCGCAGCGGCGGGCCAAGGCGGAGAACGATTCGGCAACGCTGCGGTTCTTCCCCTGGCTCTCCGCCGGGACGAGCTACGCCAAGGAGACCGGCGCGGCGCAGCAGGTCGGCGGCCAGGTCATCTCGGTCGACCAGCGGCTCTACGAGCATTCCGTCTCTGCGAACGTAGAGGTCGATCTCGGAAACGCGATCTTCCAGAAGCTCGCTGCGCGCCAGCGCTTGAAAGCGGCTGGGTATGACATCGAGGCCTCCCGAAACGACACCGCCCTTGCCGCGGCCGACGCCTATTTCGATCTGGTCGATGCGCTGACGCTGGTCGACATCGCCCAAGAGGCGGTGCGTATCTCTCAGGATTACGAGGGCGAGCTCAATCGAGCCTATCAGGCGGGCCTCACCAATCGGAGCGAAGCACTGCGCGTCGGGGTGCAGACGCAGCGCGAACGGGTCGCGGAGCGGCGAGCCCAGGCCGCCGTGCTCTCTTTCTCCGCGGTGCTGGCCACTCTGCTGCGCCTCGATCCCGTGATCGAGCTTGCCCCAACCGACCGGCTCGTAACGCCGCCGACGCTGGTGCAGGTGGATACGCCCCTGCAAGTCCTGGTCAAAGAGGCTCTGGAGGACCGCCCGGAGGTGAGCGCAAGCAAGGCGAACATTTCCGCGGCAGACCGGGATCGGATCGCAGCGAAGTACGGTCCGCTCATCCCGTCACTCAGAGGACAGGCCCTTTACGGCCGGTTGCGCGGCGGTGCGGACGGCGCGCTCAGCGACTACATGGCCACTCACGATTACGTCGTGGGCCTCAGCTGGCGACTCGGGCCCGGTGGCCTCTTCGATTTCAGCCGCACGGAGGCGGCGAACTCCGCACTGCAAACCGAGAAGCTAACCGGCGAGAGGCTCCACGATGACATTGCACAGGAGGTCGTCCAGGCCTATACGGCCGCACGCGCCGGTCTCGACCAGATCGGACTTGCCCGCCGTGCGGTCGATCTCGCCGCGCAGAGCCTCAAGCTCAGCATGGACCGCCGCCAGTTCGGGGTCTACGGCGTGCTCGAGGTCATTCAGGCGCAGCAGGACCTCACGCAAGCGCGCGCCGACTATGCCCAGGCGCTCACGCAATACGCCAAAGCGCAGTACGCACTCGCGCACGCGACCGCGCGCATCGGCGGCTGAGGCGCCAACCGCGGGCGCTGACAGCGCCCGACAGAACGACAAAGGGTGCATAGGTGTTTAAGCGTCATTCCTCGAAGCTCGCACGCGCGTCAGTGACCGCACTCCTTGCGGCGTGCATCGCATCGCCCGCTCATGCCGAGAAGCATTCCGCGCTCGTACTCACCCAAATCATCCCATTGCCCAATGTCAGTGGCGGTTTCAACCATATGTCGGTGGATGACCGGCATCAGCGGCTCTTCGCGCCCGCGCCGACCGACGGAATGTTGGAGGTCCTGGATCTCAGGTCCAGAAAGCTGTGGCGTAGCCTGCCTGCGGAGCGGTCCACCACGGCGCTCTACGCTCCGGAGTCTGGTCAGCTCTACCTCACCGGCGCCCGCCATCTCTCCATCTACGACGGCAGCACTCTCGATCGTATTGCGAATATCGACCTTCACAGCAGGCTGGATGAGATTCAGTACGACACAGGCGCCCAGGAGCTGTTCGTCGGTCGCATGACATCCGGCGCGACGGGAATTGCGATCGTCGCCCTACCCGAAGCAAAACTCGTGGCGAGCATTGCCCTGCCGTCCTCGCCTCAAGGCCTCGCGCTCGAACGAGAAGGCCCGCGCTTGTTTGTGAACCTTCCGGACGATGGCGCGGTCGCGGTAATCGATCGCCGTAAGCGTAGAGTGGAAGCGACCTGGAAGCTCAAAGGAGCTAGCGACAATTTCCCGATCGCGCTGGATGAAAAGGACGGGCGTCTGCTTATCGCGACCCGAGCGCCGGCGGAAATGATCGCTTTGGACACGCGGACGGGAGAGACAATCGGTCGTGTTCCTTGCGTGGAGGACGCCGATGACATGTGGTATGACCCCGTGAAGAGGCGCATCTATATTTCAGGCGGCGGGGGCTTCGTCTCGGTGATCGAGCAGCAGGATCCGGACCGATACGTCGTGCTGGAGCGAGTCAGAACCGCGCCGAATGCGTCGAACTCCGCATTTTCAACCAGGATGCAATCACTGTATGTCGGAGTCCCGCCGCACAAGGGGGGAACTGCGGCAATTCGTGTGTACGTAGGCGCACCTTGAGGCTCCGTCCCGTGCATCCGCCGATCTCTCTTGATCGCCTGAGCCGGCTGCGAACCCTTTGTAAGGAGCGGAACATGACCAAAACATTTTGGCGCGTTGCTCTGATGGCCCTTCTCTGTATGTCCGCCGCCCAAGCGCAACCCGCCGCGCCCTTGCGACTGGTTGCCGCCGTTCCTCTGCCTCACGTGCACGGACGCATTGACCACTTCGACGTGGATCTGGTCCATCGGCGCCTGCTTATGTCCGCGTTGGGCAACAACACTCTCGAGATCTTCGATCTGCGTGCCAACAAGCTCATTCACACGATTTCCGGCTTGCGCGAGCCACAGGGCGTAACCTACGCGCCAAAGTCCAACCGGATCTTCGTCGCAAATGGCGACGACGGGACGGTCCGCATGTTCGATGGCGATACTTACAAGCAGCTAAACATAGTTGACCTTCAGAGCGATGCCGATGATACGCGCTATGAATCGGCGACCGACCGCGTGTTCGTCGGCTTCGGCGGTGGAAAGCACGCAGGAATCGGCGTTCTCGACGGCACGAGCGGAAAATTGCTGAAAACGATCAAATTGCCCGGGCATCCTGAATCGTTCCAGCTCGAGGAGTCCGGCTCCAGGATATTCGTTAATGTTCCGACGGCTGGGAACAAGGTGGCGGTGGTGAACCGCACCGACGGCAAGATCCTGGCAATGTGGAGCCTCGGTGGAGCGGAGGAAAACTTTCCGATGGCCTTGGATGAGAAGGACCACCGATTGTTCATTGCGAGTCGGGCGCCGGCGGAAGTATTGGTCCTCGACACCGAATCAGGAAAGCTCATCGCAAGCGTCCCCGGCGTCGGTCACGCGGACGACATGTGGTATGGCGGAGCGCACAAGCGCATCTATGTATCCGGCGGCTCCGGCTTCATCTCTGTCATCCAGCAAGAAGATGTCGGCCGCTATTCGAGAATCGCTCAAATCCGGACCGCGCCCGGCGGCCGGACCTCTTGCTTCGTTCCCGAGTTGAACCGACTGTACCTTGGCGTGTGGGGCCGCGGAAACCAACCCGAAGCGCTCCGGGTCTATGAAGTCGGGCCGTGAAATGCTGGATTTGTATGGGTGCTGAGGGATTCGAACCCCCGACATTCGCCGTGTAAAGGCGACGCTCTACCAACTGAGCTAAGCACCCGTCGTGCGGAGCGGGTCAGGGCTGGCCCGAGGACTCTAGCAGGGCGGCCTCAGGCGAACCAGTTGGCCGCGCTCACGACGGCCCCGATGACCGCCGCCCCGAGGCCGAGCCGTAGAGCCCGCCGCTCCTCCCGCTCGCTCGCCCCTTCGCGATCCTGCGCTCCCTGCTGGATGGCCTTGGCCTGTCCCTCGTAGCGATCGCGGTCCTTCGAGTAGCGCGCGGCGAGGTCACGCGCCTTTTGCGGATCGGCCGTCGCGAGTGTCGCGGCGAGCTGCGAGGCGACCCTGTCTCAATGCGCTCCCGGCACCGGCTTCAGCGTCTTGCGGCCATTCCGCCGGCCGCGCTTCGCTTCCTCCGCTGCGGCAGCCGCCACGGCAGGCTGCACGACCGGCGGAGGCGCGACGGGCTGAGTCTCGGCCATCGCGAGCGGAACCGGCTGACGCGTGAGCGCGAGCTGCAGTACCTCATCGATCCATTTCACGGGCTTGATCTCGAGCCGCCCCTTGATGTTGTCGGGGATCTCGGCGAGGTCTTTCACGTTCTCGCTCGGAATCAACACGGTCTTGATGCCGCCGCGGTGCGCAGCGAGCAGCTTTTCCTTCAAGCCGCCGATCGGCAGCACCTCGCCCCGCAAGGTGATCTCCCCGGTCATCGCGACATCCGAGCGCACCGGAATGCGCGTGAGCGCCGAAACGAGCGCGGTGCACATCCCGATGCCGGCGCTCGGGCCGTCCTTCGGCGTTGCGCCCTCGGGCACGTGCAGGTGCAAGTCGTGCTTCTGATAGAACTCCGTCTCGAGCCCGAGCACCTGCGCGCGGCTGCGCACGACGGTCATCGCGGCCTGGATCGACTCCTGCATCACCTCGCCGAGTTGGCCGGTATGCAGGAGCTTGCCCTTGCCGGGGACGATCGCGGCCTCTATCGAGAGGAGCTCGCCCCCCACCTCGGTCCACGCAAGCCCGGTCACCTGACCCACGCGGTCGAGGTCCTCTGCCTTGCCATAGCGGAAGCGGCGCACCCCGAGAAACTTGTCCAGATTGCGCGATGTCACGCTCACCGCTTTCTCGGTCTTCTCGTGCAGCAGCTGTTTGACGGCTTTGCGGCTGATCTTGGCGATCTCGCGCTCGAAATTGCGCACGCCCGCCTCGCGCGTGTAGTAGCGCACGATATCGAGGAGGGCCGCATCCGCGATCTTCAGCTCATCGGTCTTCAGTCCGTTGGCCTTCATCTGCTTCGGCACCAGATAGCGGCGGCCGATGTTCATCTTCTCGTCCTCGGTATACCCCGGGAGGCGAATGACCTCCATTCGGTCGAGGAGCGGTCCCGGAATGTTGAGGCTGTTTGCCGTGCAAACGAACATCACTTCCGACAGGTCGAGATCGACCTCGAGATAGTGGTCGTTGAACGTCGAGTTCTGCTCCGGATCGAGCACCTCGAGCAGCGCGGCCGAAGGGTCGCCGCGAAAGTCCATCGACATCTTGTCGACTTCGTCGAGGAGGAACAGTGGATTGTGCACCGCCGATTTCGCGAGATTCTGCACGATCTTCCCCGGCATCGAGCCGATGTACGTGCGCCTGTGCCCGCGAATCTCCGCCTCGTCGCGCACGCCGCCCAACGACATGCGCACGAACTTGCGGTTCGTCGCGCGCGCGATGCTCTGCCCGAGCGAGGTCTTGCCGACACCGGGCGGCCCCACGAGGCAGAGGATCGGACCCTTGAGCTTCTCGACGCGCTGCTGCACGGCGAGGTACTCGACGATGCGCTCCTTCACCTTCTCGAGCCCGTAGTGATCCTCATCCAGCACCTTCTCGGCGCGGGTGATGTCCTTCAAAATCTTCGTGCGCTTCTTCCAGGGCACCTTCACCAGCCAGTCGACGTAGTTGCGCACCACAGTCGCCTCGGCCGACATGGGCGACATCATCTTCAGCTTGTTGAGCTCATTGGTGGCCTTCTCGCGCGCCTCCTTCGGCATTCCCGCCTTCGCGATCTTCTGCTCGAGCTCGTTGAGCTCGTTGCCGCCCTCGTCCATCTCCCCGAGCTCTTTCTGGATCGCCTTCATCTGCTCGTTGAGGTAGTACTCGCGCTGGCTCTTCTCCATCTGCGCCTTGACGCGCCCGCGGATGCGCTTCTCGATCTGCAGCACGTCCATCTCGCCCTCGATCGCGACGAGGATGTGCTCGAGGCGCTTGCGCACATCGAGGATCTCGAGGACCTTCTGCTTCTCGGCGAGCTTGAGCGACATGTGTGCGGCGACCGTGTCCGCAAGGCGTCCCGCATGCTCGATCCCCGCGAGTGCCGTCAGCACCTCGGGCGGCACCTTCTTGTTGAGCTTCACGTACTGCTCGAACTGCGAGATGACCGAGCGGCCGAGCACGTCCATCTCACGCTCGTCGTATGCCTCGGCATCCGGCAGGGGCGTCACGTCCGCGGAGTAGTGCTCCCCGGTCTGCAGCCGGTCGATGCGCGCGCGGTCGACGCCTTCGACGAGCACCTTCACCGTACCGTCGGGGAGCTTGAGCAGCTGCAGGATCGTAGCGACCGTACCGATGCGATAAAGGTCGTCGACCTTCGGATCGTCGACGTCCGCCTGCTTTTGCGCGATCAGCATGATGCGCTTGTCCGCGCGCATCGCCACATCGAGAGCCTGAATCGACTTCTCGCGGCCGACAAAGAGCGGAATCACCATGTGCGGGTAAACGACCACATCGCGCAGCGGCAGCACCGGCACGCTCGCGGCAGCGATCTTCGGATTTGTAGGAGCGGGATCGGACACGTTCAAGCCCTCGCTGGCCCGGTTCATGATCAGGACACCGCGGCGTGTGAACGCACGGCACCCCCCGGAAAGAAGATATCGGCAAATATAGTCGGAATACAGCGGGAAATGGGGCTGGGCAACCCGCTTTCAACAGGAAGAACCGACCGGCGGTGCAGCCGATACGCCGACGCGGGGTCGGGCACGGCCGCTAGTGCGTTGAGCCGGAGGCTCGACGCGGCTCATCCTCTGAGCGGTAGACGACGTAAGGCTTCGTGTGCCCGTCGATGACGGTCTCGTCGATGACGACCTTTTGGACGTTGCGCATCGCGGGCAGCTCGTACATCGTGTCGAGCAGTACCGTCTCGAGGATCGTTCTCAGTCCGCGCGCGCCCGTCTTGCGCTGCATCGCGCGGTGCGCGACCGCCTTCAATGCCTCGTCACGGAATTCGAGCTCCGCCCCCTCCATCTCGAACAGCCGCCGGTACTGTTTCGTCAGCGCGTTCTTGGGCTCGGTGAGGATCGACACGAGAGCCCCCTCGTCGAGCTCATCGAGCGTGGCGACGACCGGCAGGCGGCCGACGAACTCGGGAATCAGCCCGTACTTGATGAGGTCCTCGGGCTCCACGTCATGGAACAGATCGTTGCCGTGCGGGCGGGCATTGATTTCCCGTACGTCAGAAGTGAAACCGATACCGCTCTTCTGGGTACGGTTGAGAATGATTTTCTCGAGCCCCGCGAAGGCGCCGCCGCAGATGAACAGGATGTTCGTCGTGTCGACCTGCAGGAACTCCTGCTGCGGGTGCTTGCGCCCGCCCTGCGGGGGGACCGAGGCGATGGTGCCCTCGATCAGCTTCAGCAGAGCCTGCTGCACGCCCTCGCCCGACACGTCGCGCGTGATCGAGGGGTTGTCCGATTTGCGGGAGATCTTGTCGATCTCGTCGATGTAGACGATGCCCGTCTGAGCCTTCTCCACGTCGTAATCACACTTCTGGAGAAGCTTCTGGATGATGTTCTCCACGTCCTCGCCGACATAGCCCGCCTCGGTAAGCGTCGTGGCATCGGCGATCGTGAAGGGCACGTTGAGCAGCCGCGCGAGCGTCTCGGCGAGCAGCGTCTTGCCGCAGCCCGTGGGCCCGATGAGCAGGATGTTGCTCTTGGCGATCTCCACGTCCTCCTTGGAGCGGGAGCTCGTGCCCGTACGGGTTTGCAAGCGCTTGTAATGATTGTAAACGGCGACCGAGAGCACCTTTTTGGCGCGCTCCTGGCCGATCACATATTCGTCGAGAACTTTCTTGATCTCGTTGGGCTTCGGGAGCTTGTCCCGCGCGCGCTCGGCGCGATCCTCGAGCTCCTCCCGGATAATGTCGTTGCAGAGCTCGACGCACTCGTCGCAAACGAATACGGAAGGTCCGGCGATGAGCTTTCGGACTTCGTGTTGGCTCTTCCCGCAGAACGAGCAGTACAGCAGCTTGCCGTCGTCGTGACGGCCGCGGGAATCATCGCTCATCTAGGGTCCTCATCGTGCGTGGCGCGCCGCGCTGCCGGGGCACGGGGCGCTCGGTCCTTATAGCATGTGCCGGGCCCGGCAGGCAAAGACGTGCCCCGCGGTTCTACACAGGCTCGCCGCCGCATCCGGCGCTGCATCCAGCGCGATATCCGACGCCGGTCCGCGCGCCCTCTACGGATCGCCGCGGCGGTAGTCGCTCCGGGGCTCGAGCCGACCCCTCGGGCGCTGCGCGACGCCCTCGCGCCTCTACTTATTGCTCGAGCTTGCGGTCATCTCACCGCGCTTCTCGAGCACCTTGTCGATGAGCCCGTACTCGACGGCCTCTTTCCAATCCATGAAGTTGTCGCGATCCGTATCCTTCTTGATCTTCTCGACCGGCTGGCCGGTGTGCTTGGCCAGGACCTGGTTGAGGCGGTCGCGTACCAGGAGCATCTCGCGCGCGTGGATCTCCATGTCCGCTGCCTGGCCCTGAAAACCGCCTAGCGGTTGGTGAATCATCATGCGCGCATGGGGCAGGCAATACCGCTTGCCCTTCGAGCCGCCTGCGAGCAGCACCGCGCCCATGCTCGCTGCCTGCCCGGTGCAGACCGTGCTCACGTCGGGCCTGACGAACTGCATCGTATCGTAGATGGCGAGTCCCGCCGTCACGACCCCGCCCGGCGAGTTGATGTAAAGATGAATGTCCTTCTCGGGGTTCTCCGACTCGAGGAACAGCATCTGCGCGACCACGATGTTCGCCATGTAATCATCGATCGGGCCGACGACGAAGATCAGCCGATCCTTGAGAAGGCGCGAGTAGATGTCGTACGCCCGCTCGCCGCGAGCGGTCTGCTCGACGACGATCGGTACTAAGTTCAAAGCACGCTCGTTCATGGTGTGGATTCCTCATGGCCCGACCCTCCCGGGCCGAAACCTGTCAGTTCCTTGAAGCTCATCGGCCGATCCGTGATACGCGCCCGCGAAAGCACCACATCGAGAGCCTGATCCTCGAGCACGGCCGATTCAATCTGCCGCATCGCGTCCGGGTTCTGGACATAGGCGCGGCGGGTCTCCTGCGGGTTGGGATAGCTCGCCGCAAGATCGTCGAGCCGCGACTCCACTCGCGCGCGATCGAGCTGCACACCCTCGGCGCGGATGATCTCCCCCAAAATGACGCCGAGCGCCACGCGACGCCTCGCGGGCGCCTCGAAACTGTCACGCGGCGGAAGCTGGCTCACATCGCGCGCGCCGGTACGCTGCGCCATATCGACCTGCAGCTTCACGATCGCATCGGAAACGAGCGC
>DATNFW010000085.1:0-39525 GCA_035606175.1 Steroidobacteraceae bacterium
CGTTGCGGGCGTAGGTGACGAGGCCGCCTGCAAGGGCTCCGCCCGTCGGGTAGTTGAACAGCAGCTTGCCGCTGCCACTGTCAAACACCAGGAAATTGCCGGCGTTGTCGCCCGTCATGACGATGCCGCCCGCCGTTGGCGTCACGCCCGCGAGCACCGGAGCGGCATCGTGGTACTTCCAGCGAACGGCGCCGGTGTCGGCGTCGACCGCCGTGACCCAACCGGTCGCCGGCGCGCCGCCGGCCGCAACGGCACCGCCGAAATTGAGCCCGCGCGGAACGTACGTCGTGCCGGAGGTGCTCTTCAGCTTGATGCAGAGATCGTCGGCCCCCACGAAGATCGTCATTCGCTGCGGGTCGAGTGCGGGCCCATTCCAGAGCACCCCGCCTGCCGGTCCGGGGCAGACTTCCACACCGGCTCCCGTCACGGCCTTGCGCTCCGGATCGACCGTGGTCACGGGCACTTTGAGAACCGCCCGGTGCGTCGCGCGATCTACGATGTGCAAGAGGCCGTCCTTGCCGGCGGCCGCCATCATGAGATCGTGCCGGCTGTTCCGGAACAGCAGCGGCGCCGCGGCGAGATCGTGATCGTGGTCGTCGTTCGACTCGAGCTGGTACCACCAGCGGAGCTGCCCGGAACGCGCATCGAGAACGACCGCGCTGTCCGTGAACAGATTTGCTCCGCGGCGGTCCATCGGTGCGAAATCGGGCACCGGGTTGCCGATCGGCGCGAACAGCTCGTCTGTGACCGGATCGAGCGTGAAAGTCGACCACGTCGCCCCGCCCCCATGCGCCGCCCACTTGCTATCTCTCCAGGTATCGGCGCCGACCTCCTTACCGAGAGGTATCGTGTCGAAGCGCCATATCTCCCGGCCCGTCACCAAATCGTACGCGAGTATCCGGCCGCGGATGCCGAACTCCCCTCCCGAGATCCCGACGATCACCAAGCCATTCCATGCGAGCGGAGCGGATGCGATGTACTCGCCGATCGCCGCATCGCCCACGATGTCGGTCCACAGCACGGCTCCCGACGTGGCATCGAGGGCGACGAGTCGCGCATCGTCCGTGCCGCGGAAGACCCGGCCATCGAGATAGGCCACTCCTCGATTGACCTCGAGGCCGGGTTCTTGATGGCGGCGATAGGTATGGCGCCACTTGATTCGGCATGTGACCGGATCGATGGCGAATGTGTCCGCCAGCGTCGTGACGAAAAGCGCATCCCCAACCACGACCAGTCCGGACTCGAGAGAGCCGCGAGGGGCGAGCGGCGCGCGGCAGACTTCGGCGAGATTTGCGGCGTTCGATGCGTTGATCTCGCTCAACGGAGAATAGCGTTGGCCTTCGAGCGATTTGTTGTACGTCTCCCAGTCGCTGCCCGGCTGCCAGTGCTCCGCGGCCATGCCCGCCGCCGCGAGTCCACATCCGAGAAGCAGCGTGCAGCCGATCTGCACTGCGAGATGCGCCATCGCTATCCGCCGACGTGGAGCCGCTTCAGCAGCTTCCGATACAGGGCCTGGTAGAGCCTCACCTTCGCTGGCCCGAGCGAGTCGTCGGCGACCGGCGCGTCTCCGAGCTCGAGGACCGGGCCGCTCGAGACCTCCCGGAACAACGGCCACTTCGGAAGCCCGGGGCCGTTCGGATCGCCAGACCTCGCGAAATTGACCCAGTACGAGGAGGTCATCTCAGCCATGCGGATATCCGCTGCGGAGGTCCGCGCAAGCTCGGGGGAGCTGCTGTCGGGAAACTGGCGCGCGGCGCCGAGATTGTCGAAGACATAGACCATCTCGCACGTATGACAGACCCCGAGGTTGCGGGCACCCGGTGCATACGGAGGCACGTGGACAAAATGATAGACATAGGCGCGTCTACCGATTGCACGCTGCCTCGCGGCGTACACCCGGCTGATCCAGGCCATGTTGTCGGCGAAGGAGCCGATGCTCGCGGCCGCCGCCTGCGCGTCGGTCGAAACGGGGTAAGCCGCGCGGCCGAGCGCCGTGTCCTCGCCCCAGCGCTGCGCCGCGGAAGCCGTCCAGCGCTGCACCGTCATCGGAGGCCCGAAGCCTGAGGCGAACGATCCTTCGTCGCGATTCGATCCCACGAGCACATCGACCGGGTTCTGGCGTCCCTCTGCGAAGGTGCGGGTGAGATCCTCCGGGATGATCCAGCCATCGATGATCATGCCCTGCCTCGGTAGCTTCGTTGCGGCCTCCTCGGCCGGAAGCGCGCGCAGCGCCGCAAGAGTGTTAGCACCGATCTTCGCCGCCGCGCTCACAGTCTGCTGCTCGGCGGACTCGCGCGTACGCATCGGCGCGAGCGCGAGCCCCATCCACGTCCCGCTCTCGGAGATGGCCCGGCGGAAGAGACCGCGCGCGGGAGGGGCGCCGACCAGGGCCGCGGAGATCGCGGCTCCCGCAGATTCGCCGAAGATCGTGACGTTGGCAGGGTCGCCGCCGAAGGCGGCGATGTCTCGCTGCACCCAACGGAGCGCCGCGAGCGCGTCGGACAGCGCGTAGTTGCCTGAAGCGTGGTGGGAAGACTCCGCGGTGAGCGCAGGATGCGCCAGGAAGCCAAGCGCGCCGAGCCGATAGTTGAAGGTCACGACCACCACGCCCTTCGCCGCAAGATGACTGCCGTCATCGTGCGGACTCGAGCCGGACCCCTCCGTGTAAGCGCCCCCGAAGATCCAGACCATCACGGGCAGCCTCGAGCGTGCCGATCGCGCAGGCGTCCATACGTTCAGATAGAGGCAGTCTTCGCTCGTCGGCGGGGAGTCGGGCAGATCGACCGCGCGGTTGTTCGGCACGCGCTGGCGCTGATGCGGCTGGATACAGACAGGACCGAACTTGTCGCCCGCACGCACCCCGCTCCACTCAGCGTGCGGCTGCGCCGGCCGCCAGCGAAGATCGCCGATGGGAGGCGCCGCGAACGGAATGCCCTTGAATGCGGTGACGCCCGCGACTGCCGACTGCGTGCCAGCGATCAAACCGCTCGCCGTGCGCACGGGTGTGGCGTGCATCGGCGCGGCATACGCGGGGGCCGGTGCTGCATGAGCCGGCGCCGAGCCCCAGATCGCGGCGAGCGCCATCGCCGCCCAGAGAACCATTGCGACCGGGCTCACACGCTCACCTGCTCACCCGCCGCGCGTCCCGTTTTTCGGCAGCGATTCGAGCATGCCGATCAAACTCTGTGTATTGTTCTCGAGCCGATCGAGCAGCGGTTTGAGCGTTCCCTCGTCGACACCCTCGAGCAGCACCTTCTCGCTCCATGCCGCGTAGGGGCGGAACTCGTCGAGAATCTCTCGACCGCGTCTCGTCATCGAGACGAGCGTGAGGCGCGAGTCGCGATGATGATTGCGCCGGGTCACGAGCTTGGCGCGCTCGAGCGCGCGAATCGAGCGGCTCACCCATGCCTGGTCGAGCAGCGCCCTGCGGCTCAACTCGTTCACCGAGAGAGGTTCCTCGTCATCGAGGACGTTGAGCAGGCGCAGATCCGTGTTGCGGAGGCCCCAGTGGTGCTGCATGTGCCATGAACTCATCCGCACCATCGCATCGGCGAGCCTGCAGATGCGACCGACGATGTGATCGCGGAGCACTTTGGGCCGCGCCGTCCGCTCGCGGCGCCTGGCAGCCCCCCGGGTCTGGTGCTTCACTGGCTGCGCGTCGCTCCGTCGAGCGCCGGTTTCGGAGCGGCGGTCTTCCTGGCCGCCGCGGCCTTCGCCGCCGCGTCCTTGGCGCGCTGCGCGCGCGAGGCCGTGATGTAGTCGCGAATGGCCTCGTTCCCCTCGTGACAGGCGTATTCGTAGATCGTGTAGCCGTCATCGCGCGTCCACGGCACGCGAACGATCCACGGTCGGGTTTGCGTGAGCGGATCGTCTACCGTCACCGTGTAGATGAGCCGCTTGTCACCGATGCGCTGAAAGCGCTCGACGAGCTTCATCCCGGTGCTCGCGGCGCGCGGCTCGCGGGGCGAGCCCCGGGTCGGGAAATTGGTCTGGCTGGTCTTGCCGTTGAAGTTGGTGGTCACCACGACGAGCGTGTTGCCCTCCCAGTGACCGCGCGAGGAGCCCAGCCACTGCTTGATCGCACCGTCGAGGGGCGGCATGCCGTCGAGCGGCACGATGCGCGACTCGTGGATCATCTCGAGAGTGATTACGACGTAGCCGGGTGACTGGAAGATGCGGATGCCGTTGTCGTACGGATTGGTGAACATTCCAGCCGGAAGTCCCCGCGTGATGCAGCGATCCCAGCTGTCGAAATCGGCGACGCTGTCGAATACCGTGTGATTCCAGTCGCTGCCCATCTTCGATGACATCTCCTTTCCGAGCGGCGTCTGGGCCGGCAGCTGCCCGTCCGCGGGGTCGACGATCAGAGACGTTTGAATGGGCAGCTGGGTCTCCTCCATCCAATGCCCCATGCCGAGCCGATGCTGCGCCTCTTCCTTGCGGTAGCGGTCGTTCTGCGCTTCGACGGCCTTCAACTGCTGCTCCATCTCCTGCGGCGTGAAATAGAGCCGGTCGCCGTACTTCCTCGGCCTCTGAAGCGGCACAGTCATGAGATTGGAGATGGGCCAGGTCCCTTCGAGATCCGGATCGCCCCACGGGGTTCGCGGCTGTTTCCAGCCGGCAGGCGGCGCGAACTCCGCCGCTAGCGGGCCCTCGGCTGCAGCGCCGGCGGAGGCCCGCGGAGGTACGGATGCGGGCTGTTCCGCGAGCACCATGATCGGACATCCGCCGAGGAGCGAGGCAGCCACGGCTGAGACGAACGGAATTCTGATGAATAGGAGTTTCATCTCAGCCTCCCAACGGCGCGATTTCACAGAAGAATCGCCGCGGCGCCGCAGCGCAGTGCGCCGGCACCGCCTTGACGAGGTTGGCTCAGCGTCATATCGTTGTCAAGACATCGAATCCGCCCGAAGCATCGGCCGCAACGCAGGCGGCGGAATGAACGGGGTCTCCGCATGAAGACAGGTCGCCTTCCGATCGCCGTGGCTCTCGCCATCGCCTTCAATGCCCCGCTCGCACTCGCAGCGGTTCCCCGGCTTGCCGGCAAGCCGAATCTCAACGGCATCTGGCAGGCGATGAACTCGGCGAACTGGGACCTCGAGGCTCACTCCGCACAGAAGCTCGCATCGGCGTGGCCCTTCGGGGCACTGTTCGCCATCCCCGCGGGCAAGAGCGTCGTCGTGGGCGGGAAGATTCCCTATCTGCCGGAAGCTCTGAAGATGCGCGACAGCATTCGCGCCGGCTGGCCCAAGTCCGATCCGGAGACCTATTGCTACCTGCCGGGCATTCCGCGCGCGACGTACATGCCCTACCCCTTCCAGATCGTCCAGGCAGGAGCGGATGAGGACATCTTGATGGTGTACAGCTACGCCACGTCGAATCGAACCATCTACATGCGCCATCACATGACGCCGCCGGTCGACAGCTGGATGGGAATGTCCAACGGCCACTGGGACGGGGACACGCTGGTCATCGAGACCACCGGATTCAATGGACGTGCTCACCTCGATCGTGCGGGGGACTTCTTCGGTCCGCAGCTCAAAGTGGTGGAACGCTTTACGCTGAAGAACGAGAACGTGTTGATGTACGAGGCGACACTCACCGATCCGCAGACGTACAGCCATCCCTGGACGATTCGGATGCCGCTTTACAAGCACGTCGAGCCGAACGCCGAGCTGCTCGAGTACAAGTGCGTGCCGTTCGCCGAGGAGCTGCTGTACAAGGATCTGGAATTGCCCAAGAAGCACTGAACCGAGTCAGTAGGGAGAGAGCTGCCATGTGGAATCTTTCGAAAGTGGCCGCGGGTTTGCTCGCCGCTGCGCTGCTCACGCCGCTCGCCGCCCGCGCTCACCATTCCTTCAGCGCCGAGTTCGACTCATCCAAGGTGGTGCATCTCGAGGGCACCGTCGTGCGATTCGAGTGGAGCAACCCACATTCGTGGCTGTATATGGACGTGAAGGAGCCGAGCGGGACGATCGAGCATTGGAAGATCGAGGGCGGCGCCCCGAGTCTGCTCCTGCGGCGCGGCTGGAATCGCAACTCCCTGCCGCCGGGCATCAAGGTCGTCGTCAACGCATTTCAGGCGCGCACCGGCCAGTTCCGGGCGAGCGCTCGCGACATCGTATTCCCCGACGGGCGCAAGCTCGACGCGGCATCCTCTTACAAACAGGCCGAAAACCAGTAACTTCGCCGCCGGAGCCGGTGCGACTCGTGCGCCTCTTGCGGCCAGTCCGCCCTCGACGCCCCGCGCCTGCGGCACTCGCGCTCGTTGCGCTGGCGCTCGCTCTGGAGGCGAGTGCGGGCGGCCTGTTCTCCGATGCAGCGAGGCCTCGGGTCTCGGCAGAGCGGACGGCGGAGGGACGCTCCGCGTACGAGCGTACCTGTCTCCCCTGTCACGGCGCCGCGCTTCAGGGCACTCAGCTCGGGCCCGCCCTCCTCGGAGCGGACTTCGAGGGCCACTGGCGCGGACGTTCTGCCGCGGCGCTCGCTGAGATGATCCGCACGACCATGCCTCCGGGCGGGGCGGGTAAGTTGAGCCGCACGACGTACGCGAACCTCGTCGCGTACATTGTTCGGGCGAATGGGTCGACGGCAGAGCTCGGCGCTCGAGGAGACGACGCTGGGGACGCCGCTGGTAGAGGCACTACTCCGGGGAGCACCGCTCGAGGGAGCACCGCCCGAGGCGGCGCCGCTGCGCAGATGTTCGCCCCGCTGCCAGGGCAGGGCGACGATCCCTTCTATCGGTCCACCATCGATGCTCGCCGCAGCCGGCTCGCCGCGCTCACGCCCGTCACCGATGCGATGCTCCGCAATCCCCCTGCCTCGGACTGGCTGATGTGGCGGCGCACGTACGATTCGCACGGCTTCAGCCCGCTGCATCAGATCGACCGAACGACCGTTGCGAGGCTGGGCACTGCGTGGAGCTGGTCGCTGCCCGAGAGCACCAACGAGATCACCCCGCTCGTGCACGACGGGGTGATGTTCATCTACAGCGGCGCTGCCGTGCAGGCACTCGCTGCGGCGAGCGGGGAGCTGCTCTGGCAGTACGTGCGCGCTCTCCCGGATCAATTCGACAACGGCCGCAAAGCGCACGCGAAGTCGATGGCCGTCTACGGCGAAGAGCTCTTCGCGCCCACCGCCGATGGCCACCTGATCGCGCTGAATACTCGTACCGGACAACTGGTGTGGGATCACGCGGTTGCATCATTGAACGGTCGCCCTGCGGCCCAGGGCTTTCAGCTGACGGGCGGACCGATCGTCGCCAAAGGGGTGGTGATGATCGGCGTCAGTCTCGGCGTGCAGAACGGCGGGGGTTGCTACATCGTCGGACTCGATGCTGCAAGCGGGAAGGAGCGCTGGCGCTTTCATACGATCGCGCGGCCGGGCGAGCCGGGCGGGAATAGCTGGAACGGTGCGCCCGTAAGCGAGCGATTCGGGGCCGGTGTATGGACGGCGGGCAGCTACGATCCCGCGCTCGACCTCGTCTACTTCGGCATCGGCAATACGTACGACACCGCAACGCTCCTCGAGCCGCGGCCCGGCGCGGAACGGGTGAGCGACAACGATGCCCTGTACACCGACTCGACCGTGGCGCTGCGGCCCGAAACCGGCGCTCTGGTCTGGTACTTCCAGCACCAGAAGCGCGACGTCTGGGACCTCGATTGGGTATTCGAGCAATCCCTCGTGACACTCGATATCGATGGGCACACGAGGAAGCTCGTCGTCACGGGCGGCAAGTCTGCACTGTTCGATGCCGTCGATGCCGCGACAGGCAAATTCGCCTTCTCAGCGGACCTCGGTCTGCAGAACGTCGTCACGGCGGTCGATCCGGTCACGGGCGCGAAGACGGTGAATCCCGCAGTCGAGCCCGAAGCCGGAAAGCCGAAGTATCTCTGTCCCAATAGTTTCGGTGCGCGCAGCTGGCCGGCCACCTCGCTCAATCCCGTGACGCACGTTTTGTACGTTCCGATCCTGGAGAACTGCGCGGAGTACACCTATGCCCCGCGCACCCCGGCGCAGACAGCTCGGGGAGGACTCGACATGCGCTTCGCCCTGCGTTCGCCGCCGCACCACGACGGCAGATTCGGCCGGATCGCTGCGCTCGATCTTCAGACTCGGAAGGTCATCTGGACGCATCGGCAGCGGATGCCCATCGTCGGCTCGACCCTGGCCACGGCCGGCGGTCTGCTGTTCGATGGCGATGTGAACCGTTACTTTGCGGCGTACGATCAGGAGACCGGAAAGGTTCTGTGGCGCACGCGGCTCAACGCGGCGCCGGAGTCCACACCGATCACGTTCACTGCCGGAGGCCAGCAATTCGTGGCTGTCGTCGCCGGCAGCGGAAGTCCCTTCGGCGCCGGCAGCTGCCTCTTCGTGCCCGAGGTGGGCCCTTCGGGCCCCGGGGTCACACTCATCGTGTTCGGTCTGCAGCGGAACTAATCGCTGCCGTTCGGCGGCTACAAGCAATCCGGCTGGGGACGGGAGATGGGTCACGAGGTGCTGAGCAACTACCTCGAGACCAAGGCAGTCTGCGTGAGCGTCTGAAAGCGCGCGCCGCGCAGCACTGCGCGGCGCTTGCTTTTCGTGACAGGGTTCCTTATACCGCTCGCGAGGGTCCCTCGCGGCAGGAGAAGCCATGCACGTCGGAATCGCCAGCGGATTCGCGAATCACTCCAAGGTCGACGACCGGCAGTTCATTCGCGAGGAGCTGATGCAGCTCGAGCTTGCCGCCGAGCTCGGCTTCGAGTCGATCTGGATCACCGAGCATCACTTCAGCGATTACTCGGTGAGCCCGAACCCGCTCATGTACCTCGCGTACCTGGCGGGTCGCCACCCGCGCGTGCGCCTCGGCACTCAGGTGATTGTCGTGCCCTGGCACGACCCGGTGCGTCTCTGCGAGGAGATCGTGCTGCTCGATCATGTCTCGGGCGGACGTGCGCTCCTCGGCTTCGGTCGCGGGCTCTCGCGCATGGAGTACGAGGGGCTGCGCGTCGACCAGGCACAGGCTCGTGAGCGCTTCGATGAGACCGTGAAGATGATCATGGGTGCGTTGGAGAGCGGCGTCGTCGAGGGCGGCGAGCTCTTCAAACAGCCCCGGCGCGAGATCCGTCCGCGGCCGATGCGCACACTGAAAGGGCGCGCGTTCTGCGCCGCCGGCTCCCCCGCCTCGATGGTCTCGGCCGCGAAGCTCGGCCTCGGTCGTCTTTATCTCGGCCAGCCGATGATTGCAGGACACGCAGAGTCGAAGTCCCCGATCGGTCGGGTCACCGGAGATGAGGCCTCCGATGCGTGGCTCGAGGCCTGGCACGAGGCCCATCCGGGCGAGCAGCCGGTTGCGCCGTTCGTCTCGAATCTCGTCTTCGTCGATGAGAGCGGCGACCGGGCCCGGGAGCTCGCGCGCATCTACACCGGCAAGACGTTCGCGGCCGCCGTGAAGAATTATGAGATGACCTCCGAGCACCACGGCACCATCAAGGGGTACGAGGCGTACAGCCGATTGCGCATGACGCCCGAGCAAGCCGAGGAGGCGATCCGCAATGCCCACCGGAATTCCATCGCCGGCACCCCGCGAGAGGTGCTCGAGCAGCTCGAGGAAGTCAAGCGGCTGCGTCAGCCCCAGGGCATGTTCCCTCATCTGTACACCGGCGGCATGCCGCACGAGGAGTGCATCCGGTCCATCCACCTCTTCGCGAGCAAATGTCTGAACGAGATGAAGAGCTGGACCGCCGCGCCCACCACGATCGACGGTTGAGCCGAGAGGTCGAGCCGATGAGCCAGAACCCTTTCGACCCGAAGCTCTTTCGCCGCGAGGCGGTCCCGATCGAGGTGCGTGCGTTCAACGAAGCCTTTCTCAAACGCATGTCGGAGCTCCCGAGTCCTGCCACGCGCAGCCGCGACGCCTCCGCCCCGAGCCCATTTCCGACGGTGCCGAAGTGCTCGCGAGCCCGAGCGCGCAAGATCCCTGCCCCGGGCGGGCGCGAGATCGAGGTGCGCATCGTTCCACCGGCAAGCGGCTCGCCGCGAGGCGCGTACCTGCACTTGCACGGGGGCGGACTCGTGTTCGGCTCGGCGGATCAGGACGATGCGATGCTCGAGCGCATCGCAAATGCAACGGGGCTCGCCGCAGTGAGCGTCGAATATCGACTCGCTCCGGCGCACCCCTACCCTGCCGCGTGGGACGATTGCGAGGCAGCGGCCGTGTGGCTCGCGAAGAACGTCGAAGCGGAGCTCGGCGGAGCGGTGCTCATGATCGGCGGTGAATCCGCGGGCGCAACCCTCGCCGTGCCCGTGCTCGTGCGGATGCGCGACAAGCACCGATTCACCGGATTCCGGGCCGCAAACCTCAGCTACGGCAACTACGACACCTCGATGACACCGAGCCAGCACTGGGTCGGCGCGAACCGCTACCTCATCGGAACCGAGGACATCAAGCAGTGCTCCAACGCTTACGCGCCCGATGTCGCTCAGCGCCGCAACCCGGACATGTCGGCTCTTTATGCGCAGCTCTCCGACATGCCGCCCGCGCTTTTCTCGGTCGGGACGCTCGATCCGTTCCTCGATGACTCGCTCTTCCTGTACGCGCGCTGGATCGCCGCGGGGAATGAAGCCGAGCTCGCGGTCTATCCGGGCGCGCCGCATGGCTTCAACGTCATCGGACACCCGCACGCCTCGGCCGCCAACGCGCGCATCGACGCATTTCTCCGCAACCGGAGCTAATTTCGTGGCCAAAGACAATACGATCGTTCTCTACGATCTGCAGCTCGCATCCGGGTGCACGATCAGCCCCTTCGTCTGGGCGACCAAGTACGCGTTGAAGCACAAGGGCTTCGACATCGAGATCGTCCCGGGCGGTTTCACGGGAATTCTGGAGCGCACCGGCGGCCGCTCCGAGCGGCTGCCCGCGATCGTCGACGACGGCCGGTGGGTTCTCGACAGCTGGCTCATCGCGGAGTACCTCGACGAGAGGTACCCCGATCGTCCGATGCTCTTCGAGGGCGAGAGCATGAAGGTGCTGACCCGCTTCATCGAGAGCTGGCTCTGGGCGACGGCGATCCGCCCGTGGTTCGGTTGCTATATCAAAGACTACCGCGATCTCTCGTTGCCGCAGGATCACGAGTACGTCACGCGCACCCGCGAGACGATGCTCGGCGGCCGCAAGCTCGAGGAGGTTCAGGCCGGACGCGAGGACCGCCTGGCGCAGGTGCCACCGACACTCGAGCCGTTTCGCCAACTGCTGCGCGATAGCGCATGGCTGGGGGGAAGCCGCCCGAATTACGCGGATTACCGGGCGCTCGCCGTGTTCCTGTGGACCGCTTCAGTCGCGACGAGCCCACCGCTCACCGAGAACGATCCCCTGCGCGACTGGCTCGATCGCGGATTCGATCTGTACGGCGGACTCGGTCGTCATCCGGGCATGCATAGCTTGTTCGGCCTGAAGCTGCGCCCGGGCGATCCGGAGCCGTTCAGCAAGGCGCCGGCGATGGGCGGGCTCGCCACCCGCAACACGGGTCCTGCCTCGACCCGCGCGGAGACCGAGACGATCAATCGGCCCCGCGCGCAGTCCGCCGCCGGATAGCGCCGACTGATTGGGACTCGAGGCCGCGGAGTCCGCTCACTCAAACGGCGAGGTGCCAGGTGAGACCGTCGGGCAATCGCGGCGGCCCGAACACGAAGTGCAAAACCCGCCGCGGCGTCTCGATCGTCGACTTCGAGGAGGCATGGAGCAGCAGCGGGCGCATAAGAAGCACTCCCCCTGTCCGGACCGCACACACGACCTCGCCTCTCGAGGATCGAAGGTCCTGCGCCTGAGCGGGGGCCAGCCTGCCGAACCGGTGGGAGCCAGGCACGATGCGTACGGCACCGTTGTCCTCCGTGCAATCATCCAAATGCAGCCGCACGGCCACGAGTTGCTCGAGAACGGCAAGACGAGGCTGCACGAAGATCATCCCCTCTTTCTCCGACCAGCCTTGGGTCTGCGCAGATTCCACGCGCTCGCGCACGGGCACCGCGAGGTCCTGGTGAAGCGCGACGAGCCAGTTGTGGTCCGGCGATTTTGCGAACAGCGTGCACTGCACCGCCATCGCATCCCGCGGCAGGCGACGGGCGACGCCGAAGTGCCGCCGCAGGCGCTGCGCAAGCGAGCGGCACCACGGCTCTGCGAGAACACTGCGCTCGCCCGCCGATGCAGCGCCCAGGGAATCGATTTGGCCGCGCACGAGACGGCACTCGCCTCGCTCGAGGACGGATTCCACCAGTTCGTAGCCCCGCGCATCGAACTCTTCCGCCGAGCGCGGCGCAGGTGAGGAATTCATTCCACGCGATTCTCATTCTGGAAAGGGTTAAGCTGCAAGCATATGCCGAAGAAGATGTCGTGCGCCGCTGCGGCGGCTGCCGTTATGTTGGCCTTTGTCGCAGCTGTGCCGGTGAGCCGTGCCGCATCGGGACCCGACGGGGCCGCGCTCTATGCGCAGCGCTGCGCGAAGTGTCACGATCATGGGGCGGGACACGTCCCGTCGCGCGAGGCGCTGGCGAATCGCCCTGCCAGCAATATCGTCATGGCCTTGCTGACGGGCGCCATGCGTCCGCAAGCCTCGGGCCTGTCGCGCGCCGATGCGGGTGCGATCGCGGCGTTCGTGACCGCGGGCGCGGCGGCCAGCGCTCCGCGGCTGCATCCCAATCCCTGCCGCGAGCCGCTCGCACCGCTCGAGACGAACGGCAGGGGCTGGAACGGCTGGAGCGCGGATCTCGCAAACACGCGCTTTCAACCGCATCCGGGCCTCGCGGCGCAGAACGTATCCCGTTTGAAACTCAAGTGGGCTTTCACTTTTCCGGGCGCGATGACCTGGGGACAGCCGACCGTCGTCGGCGGGCGGGTGTTCGTCGCAAGCACGACCGGCGAGGTGTATGCGCTGGATGCCGAGAGCGGCTGCACCGTCTGGAGCCTGCACGTGGGAACGCCGGTGCGAACGGCCATTTCGATCGGGCCGGCGGCGCGAGCGCCCGGGGCGGCCGCGGCATCCGGTGAGCGCTCAGGCGCCTCGGGGCGCAGGGCAGTGGCCTATTTCGGAGACCTGGCCGGCGTCGTATATGCCGTCGATGCCGATACGGGCGTAGAGCTGTGGCACGCGCGAGTCGAGAAGCACCCGAATGCGCGGATCACCGGCGCACCGGTTCTCTTCGGCAGCCGCCTGCTCGTGCCGGTGTCCTCCTTCGAGGAAGGTCCTGCTGCGGACCCGGCCTACGCGTGCTGCACTTTCCGCGGAAGCGTCGTGGCGCTCGATGCCGCGAGCGGCCGGCTGCTCTGGAAGCATCACACGATCGCTCAGCCTCCAAGGCCCTACCGGCGCAAGGGCGATCCGACCGTGCTCGAGGGCCCTGCTGGAGGCGCCGTTTGGAATGCACCGACCATCGACCGTTTGCATGGTGTGCTCTACGTCGGCACAGGCAATGACTACACCGATGTCGATGCGCCGACGACCGATGCGGTGCTCGCGATCGGTGTCGCCGATGGCCGCACGCGCTGGGCACGTCAACTCACCGCGCACGACGACTGGGCATCCGGCTGCACGCTCGGCGGTGCTTGCCCCGTGCACTCCGGAGAGGATGCCGATTTCGCGGCGTCCACGATTCTCGTTTCCTTGCCGAGCGGCCGTCGTGTGCTCGTAGCCGGTCAGAAATCGGGTTTGGTTTACGGTCTCGATCCGGATGCCGCGGGGCGGGTGCTTTGGAAGAGAAGGGTCGGCGCCGGTGGCGTCTTCGGCGGGATCGAGTGGGGAATGGCGGCAATTGGCGGAACGGTATACGTCCCGATCTCCGATTCAATGCCGACACGTGCGACCGACACGCCGCGTCCCGGTTTGGGTGCGATCGATGCGGCGACGGGGAAGCTCCTCTGGTGGGCACCCGCTCCGAGTCCGACTTGCGCCTGGGGTGCGGATGATTGCCGCGCGGCGCTCTCCCAGGCGATCACGACCATTCCCGGCATCGTGTTCGCCGGGTCGCAAGACGGGCATCTCCGCGCCTACGACGCGCGCGACGGCAAAGTCGTTTGGGACTTCGATACGGCCCGGCAGGTGCCGGCCGTCAATGCGGAGTCGGCGCACGGCGGCTCGCTCGATGCGGGAGGACCGGTGGTGGCCGACGGCATGGTCTTCGTCAACTCAGGCTACGGACAGTTCCTCGGCCGCGGAGGCAACGCGCTCCTCGCCTTCGGCACGGACCATTAGCATCGCGCGTTCGCACCTCGACCGGATCGGTTTGCGAGCGAGTGGACGAGCGAGTGCGATGCAATGAATTACGACTGGCTGCAGAGCCTGCGTATCGTCGAGTGCTCTGCGTTCATCGCGGCGCCGCTCGCCGGCATGACGCTCGCGCAATTCGGGGCGGATGTGATTCGTGTCGATCCGATCGGCGGCGGCATCGATTACGGACGGCTGCCGGTTGTGCCAGGCGGCCGCAGCCTCTACTGGACGGGTCTCAACAAAGGCAAACGCTCAGCCGCCGTCGATCTTCGGCGCCCTGAGGGGCGCGAGCTCGTTCAGGCGCTCGCCGTCTCATCAGGCGAAGCCGGTGGCGTTCTGCTCACGAATTTCGCAACGGATTGGCTGTCGCATGCTGCGCTCGCCGCGCGGCGTGCCGATATCATCACGTGCACGATCGGCGGCAATGCGGACGGCAGCACCGCAGTCGACTACACCGTCAATTGCGCGACCGGATTTCCCGCACTCACAGGCGGCGGATCGATCGAGGAGCCTGTCAACAACGTCGTTCCGGCCTGGGACCTGGCGTGCGCATATCAGGCTGCGTTCGCGCTCCTCGCCGCGCTCGACCGACGGCGCCGCACCGGCCGGGGCGCCGAGTTGCGGCTCGCGCTCTCCGATGTCGCCTTCGCAACGCTGTCGCACCTCGGGATGTTTGCCGAAGCGGAGCTGCTCGAGGAGGAGCGTTCCTCGATCGGCAACCATGTCTACGGCGCGTTCGGCCGCGATTTCGGCACCTCGGACGGCAGACGCATCATGATTGTCGGCATCTCCGCGGGGCAGTGGAAGGCGCTCCTCGCTGCCTGCGGTCTCGAAGCAGAGATGGCCCGGCTGCAATTGCGCATGGGTCTCGACTTCATGCGCGAGGGCGACCGCTACCGGGCTCGCGAGGAGATCGCCGCGATCGTCGCCGGCTGGTGCGCCGCGCATCGGCTCGAGGACATTGCGCGAACGTTCGAGACGCACCGGGTTTGCTGGGGTCTCTATCGCACCACGCGCGATCTCGTTGCAAACGATCCGCGCGTGGCCGTGCGAGACAGCGCCCCGGTGCAGAGCCTCTTCGAGCTGCTCGATACCCCGGGCGTCGGCTTTCACCGCGCCGCGGGCACACCGGTCCGCATCGGTGCGGAAGCGCGCGGTGTCACAACACCGGCGCCCCTGCTCGGGCAGCACACGGACGAAGTCCTGCAGGGCGTGCTCGGCCTCGATGCCGCAGCGGTCGGCCGGCTGCACGATGCCGGCATCATTGCTGGACCCGCGCGCGATCCAGTCGCCTCTCAGACCCGCTCATAAGCCGCATCGAGCAGCCCGGTCACCTCATGGCGGCTCAGCGGTCGCCCGACCGTGCCGAACTGCTCGATCTCTTCGTGGATCGCGCCCGCGATGCGCGGCAGCTCCTCGCGCGGCACGCCCACCTCGCGCAAAGACCGGGCTACAGTGAATTCGGCGATGAAGTCCGCGACGCGCCGCGCGCACGCCTGGGCGGCCGGTGCGGGGTTTCCGGGATCGAACGGGATATTGAGTCCCTGAGCAATGGGGCCGAACCGCTCGGGCGCCACGCCGGCCATGAGACGCATCGCATGTGGGAGGGTGATGCAGGAGGTGATTCCGTGCGGGACGTTCCACATCGGACCGATCTGATGCCCCATGGCGTGCGAGAGGCCGAGCCCGGTATTGAATCCGGCGTAGAGCGAGCACCAGGCGCCGAGCTGGCATTCACCGCGGTGAGCGATGCGCGCCTCGTCCCATTCGCCTTGCAGACCCGCTTTCAAATGTGCGACGAGCAGCTCGATCGTCTTCGCGGCCAACGCATCGGTGAAGCACTGGCGCCGGGCCGAATACGCTGCCTCGATGCCATGATCGAGCGCGCGCATGCCCGTTGCAACCCATAGCCAGTCCGGCGTATCGCGGGTGAGCTCGGGATCGTAGATCACGACCTTCGGCTGCAGGCGCGGGTCGACTACGCCGTGTTTGATGCGCGTGTCCTCGTCCGTGACGCCGCCCGCCGGCGTCATCTCCGCCGCGGACAGCGTCGTCGGGACGGCGATGTGCAGCAGTTGACGACCGCCGCTCGCGGTGCCGAAAGCATCGGACAGTTTCAAGCCGCGCGCCTCGGAGATCATGTCGCGGCCGTTCATGATCGATGCGACGGCGACCTTCGCGCTGTCGATGGCACTGCCGCCGCCGAAACTGACGATCGCATCGGCACCCACGCGCTCGAGCTCGCGGGTCAGTGCGCGCACCGTCGCGCTCGGGGCGTGTTGGGCCGTTCCGGCAAACACGCCGGCGCAGCGCCGTCCCGCCGCCTCCGTGACTCGATCGAGAAGCACCGAACGGTCGAGGCTTCGAGTGGTGACGATGAGCGCACGCTCCGCCCCTCTTAGTTCCAGCTCCTCGCCGAGCCTTCCGATCCGACCCGCTCCGAAGATGACCTTCTCGAGTCTCGTGAAGGCGAGCTCGCCGCTCTCGGAAGCCATCGTCTTACTTCCTCGCCGAGAAGTATTCGACTCCGAGACCGAGGTGAGACTGCGCCCTCCCCCGCGGCACCCAGGGCTGCGAGGCAGGATGCACCAGGTACATCTGGATGTCGCGAAAGTAGCGCTGCAGCTTGTGCCCGCGGGTGGTCACCGTGGGTGTTCCGCGGCGGAACACCGTCTCGACCGCATTGCAGGACATGAGGCTGCTCTGCCGTGCCATAGCCCACATCTTCATCGTATCGGCGGAGCCGATCGGCGTTCCGCTCCTCGCCCAGCGCTCGCAGTACTCGCGATACAGGTCGGCCGCCGAGCGCATGATCGCCTCCGCCGAATCGGCGAGAACCATCGCCTCGCCGAGTGCCGCCTGAACGTCCGTCTGTTGATAGATGTACAGATTCGGGTTGCCGATCACCTTGCGAGTGCGAATCAGCTGCTCGAATTCCTCGATCGCGGCGCGCGCGGTGCCGAGCAGCATCGCGCTGAACGTCAGGTGGTATGGGCCGCCCACGACTCCGAGATACATGGGATTGCCGTGCAGCCGCGTCCCGGGCGTACCGTGCGGGTCGGTCTGCTCGAGCAGGAAATTGCCCCAGGCGATGTGGTGATCGGGAACGAAGACGTTCTCGATCCGGACGGTGTTGGAGCCGCTGCCCTGCATTCCGAGGCTCTGATCTCCTCCCCAGTCGGGCAGGATCGTCACCTGCTCCCGGCGCACGAAGAAATTGACGCTGACCGGAGTGCCGCTCCTGTCCGGCAGAAGCGCACCGCCACCGAAATGGGTTGCGATGGGCATTCCGGACGAATACGACCAACTGCCGCTCTCGATCAGATAGCCGCCGTCCATGCGCTTGAACTTGCCCGCCGGTACCGAGCGATGAGCCGAGCGGAACTCGCCTGCCGGACCGAACAACTCGCGCTGCGCCTGCTCGCCCCAATGAGAGGCGAGGATCAGGGAATGAGAGCTTGCGAGCGTGTAGCACCAGCCGCTCGAGGGATGGCCGCGCGCGATCTCGGTCACGATCGAGAGAAAAGTGCCGACATCGAGCTCGTGCCCACCGAACATTTTCGGTTGCAGCACGCGGTACAGGCCGCCCTCGAGGAGCGCCCGGTGGACAGCGTCGGAGTAGTAGCCGCGGCGGTCCGCCTCATCCTGCTGCTCGCGCAGCATCGGCACGAGTGCCCTCGCTCGGGCGATGAGTGCCTCCGGCGAGGGAGCCTCCTCAGCGCTTGCCAATGCCTCTTGCGCCATCACGCACGTACCTCAGATGCGGCGGCTTGCCTCGCCAGGGTGAAACCTTCGTATGCGCGGCTCGCGACCTCCTCGCACCGCGCGCGATAAGCGGGGAAACCTCCGGCGTAGGGCATGAACAGGCGGGGCTTGCCGGGAACGTTGGCTCCGACGTACCACGAGTTGCAGCTCGGGTAAAGCGTCGCATCTGCGATTGCGTTGACCTGCTCCACCCAGGCGTCCTGTGCCTCCCGGCTCGGCTCGATGCGCGTGTAGCCTGCATCGCTCGCATGCGCAATCAATTCGCTGATCCACTCGATGTGCTGCTCGATCGAGGCGACCATATTGGAGAGCACCGATGGACTGCCGGGTCCCGAGACGAGAAAGAGATTCGGGAAACCTGCGGTCGAGACGCCGAGATAGGTCCGCGGTCCGGCGCCCCACTCATCCCGCAGCGAGACACCGCCGCGGCCGCGGATGTCGATCGCGAAAAGCGCCCCCGTCATCGCATCGAATCCGGTTGCGAGAACGAGGCTATCGAGCTCGTACTCCCCTCCTCGGGTGCGTACGCCGCGCGCGGTGATCTCCTCGAGCGGCTCGGCGCGTAAGTCCACGAGCGTAACGTTCGGGCGATTGAATGTCTCGAAATATCCGCTGTCGATGCACAACCGCTTGCACGCGAACGTCTGCGTCGGACAGAGCCGCTCGGCGACGACCGGGTCTCTCACGATCTCGCGAATTCTCGCGCGAATGTAATCGGCCGCGGTGGCGTTCGCTCGTGCATCGAGGATCAAGTCTCCGAAAGATGCGAGAAACGGCAAGCCGCCTCGCGCCCATCGCGCGTCATAGACGCGGCGCCGCTCCTCGGCATCGACGGCGAGCGCGCTCACCTCGCTCGCGTCGAACTGCGCTGCACCCCGCTCCGCATTGCTGCGCGCCCGGAACGCAGCGTAGTGCGACTTCACCTCGCGCACTGCCTGCGGGTCGAGTGGTCCATTGCGCGCGGGCACCGAATAGGTCGGTGTGCGCTGAAAGACATGGAGGTGCTCGGCCTGGCTCGCAATGATCGGAATCGATTGCACCGCGGAGGAGCCGGTGCCGATCACCCCGACGCGTTTCCCGCAGAAATCCACTCCATCGTGAGGCCACTCGCCCGTGTGATAGACCTCGCCACGGAATCCCCCGAGCCCCGCGAACCGGGGCTTGTTCGGCCGCGAAAGGCAACCGGTCGCCATCACGAGCCAGCGAGCCGTGACGCTCGCGCCACGATTCGTCCGGACTGTCCATCGATCGCGCGACTCATCGAAGTGCGCCGCCTCGACACGCGTTCCAAGCTCGATGTCGCGCCGCAGATCGAATCGGTCCGCCACATGATCGAGATAGCGGAGGATCTCCGCCTGGGAGGCGTAGCGCTCGGTCCATTCCCACTGCTGCTGCAGAGGCTCGGAGAACTGGTAGGAGTATTCGAGACTTTCGATGTCGCAGCGCGCGCCGGGATAGCGGTTCCAGTACCAGGTACCGCCGACGCCGGCCGCCGCCTCGTAGGACTTCACGGCGATTCGGAGCCCGCGCAGGCGATGAAGCGCGTAAAGGCCGGCAAAGCCGGCCCCTACCACGAGTACATCAAGCTCGGCATCCGCCATCTGTGCGCCTCTCAATACTCGATCTCGTGGCCGCGCTTGGGCACGAGCACCGTGCGCTCGAACGTCATGAAGGTCGTACCGTCCGCCTTTTTCCCCGTCGTTCTCACGGTGACGACGCCCTGGGTCGGGCGGGAAGCCGACTCACGCTTCGCAATCACTTCGGACTCGGCGTAGATCGTATCCCCCGCAAATACTGGGGCGGTCAACCGAATATCGTTCCAGCCGAGGTTGCCGATCGCCTTCTGGCTCACGTCCGAGACGCTCATCCCGACGACGATCGAAAGCGTCAGACAGCTGTTGACGATCGGCCGGCCGAATTCCGTTCGCGCGCCGTAGGCACTGTCGAAGTGCAGTGGATGCGTATTCATCGTGAGGAGGGTGAACCAGGTGTTGTCCGTCTCGGTAATGGTGCGTCCGGGGCGATGCTCGTAGACATCGCCGACGGCAAAGTCCTCGTAACAGCGACCGAAGCTCTCCCGATAGCGCGAAGGACCGACGGACTGCGATTTCGAGACCATGCATTCAGCCCTTTGCCGAGCGCCGCGGCGCCCTCTGTCCCAATAGCTCCTCGCCATCGGCTCCGAGCGCCGAGCAAACACGCAGCTCGAGACGCTCGCCGTCGATTTTGAGCGGGTTGCTCAGGACCTGGAAATCGGGCCGATGCGGATGCGGGACGCGACGGATCATGTCTGCTTCGGCGATGAATTCGCTCTCGAGCGCCGCGGCGACGTCGAGCACCGGCGCCGCAGGAAGCCGACCCTTGAACGCGTCGAGCCAGTAGCTCGTCGACTCGCGGCGCAGTTCCTCATCGAGAATCCGCGTGAGCTCTTCACGATGCGCGCCCCGCGACCCAGGCGTCGTGAAGCGGGGATCGTCTTTCAGATCCGATCGGCCGAGGATATCTATGAGCTCCAGCCAGAACTTTTGCGTCATGCACATGAGGAAGATCCAACCGTCCTGCGTGTGCAGCGTCTGCACGGGCCCGACGGAGAAATGCGCGCTGCGCGGCTGGCGGCTCGAGCGGACACCCTCGTTGAGATACCAGATCGCGGCGTATCCGAGCTGGTGCAGCGCTACATCGAGAAGGCTCACATCGATGTCGCAACCGCGACCGCTCTGTCGAGCGCGCAGCAGCGCCGCGAGAAGCCCGACCATGGCCGTCATCCCGGTCATGTGATCGATGATGGAGGGCGCCCCGAGACGCGCCGGCGGCGCGTGCGGCTCACCGGTGAGATGCATCAGCCCGGACTCCGCCTGCATCAAATAGTCGTAGCCAGGCCAGGATGCGCGCGAGGTATCGCGGCCGTAGGCCGAGATGTGCACGCAGACGATGCTCGGTTTGACGCTCGAGAGCGCCGGATAGTCGAGACCGAGTTTGCTCGGCAGATCGCCGCGCAGATTGTTGACCACTGCATCCGCACCGGCGACGAGCTCGTGAAAGGCGGTGCGCCCCGGCTCCGATCTCAAGTCGAGCTCGACGCTGCGCTTGTTGAGATTCCAGGTCTGGAAGTATTCGCTGTCAGCCTCGCCGAGCATGAAAGGTCCGCCGTGGCGCGCGGGATCGCCGCCGGTCGCCGGATTCTCGATCTTGATCACCTCGGCTCCGAGATCGGCGAGAAACATCGTGCCATACGGACCGGCCGCGAACTGTTCGGCGGAGAGAATGCGGGTGCCGGCGAGAGGTTTGCTGGCGCTCATGTCGCGGGGTGCCGTTTGATCCACTGGCGCGCGATGATGATACGCTGCACCTCATTCGTGCCCTCACCGATGCACGTGAGCGGCGCGTCCCGGTACAGCCGCTCGATGTGGTACTCCTTCGAGTAACCGTACGCGCCGTGAATGCGCATCGATTCCGTCGCGTTCTCGAGCGCCGCCTCCGAGGCAAAGAGCTTCGCCATTCCCGCCTGCAGGTCCGAGCGCTCGCCTCGATCGAATGCTTCGGCTGCATCGAGCGTGAGCAGCCGGGCCGCGCGCGCCCGCGTCGCCATGTCCGCGAGCTTCAATTGGATCGCCTGATGCTCGCAGATCGGCTTGCCGAAGGTCCTGCGGGTCTGCGAATACCGCGTGGCGAGCCGCAGCGCGCCTTCGGCGATCCCGACGCCGCGCGCCGCGACGTTGATACGGCCGAGCTCGAGGCCGTTGGTCGCCTGATAGAACCCCTGGCCCTCCTCTGCGCCGATCAAGCAGCTCGAGGGCACGCGGTAATTCTCGAACGCGAGCTCCGCCGAATCGATGCACTTGTAGCCGAGCTTCTCGAGCTTGCGGCCGACCTTGAGACCCTCCTGTTTGGGCGCGATGAACAGGCTCATGCCCTTGTGGCGGGGCTCGGCATCGCGGTCGGTCTTGACGAGCAGAGCGAAGCAGGAGCCTTCGATCCCGTTCGAGATCCAGATCTTCGTCCCGTTGATCACGTACGAATCGCCGTCGCGGCGCGCGGTCATGCGGATGCCCTGCAAGTCCGTGCCGGCATCCGGCTCGGTGAGGGCGATTCCGCCGCGGACCTCCCCGCTCGCGAGCCGCGGGAGCCACTCGCGCCTCTGCTCCTCGGTGCCGAAGCGCTCGATCGCGAGTGCGAGCATCAGATGCGAATTGAAGATGCCCGTGATCGACATCCACACGGAGGAGATCGACATGACGATGCGGGCGTACGTCGCGGCCGGCAGGCCGAGCCCACCATATTCGGACCCGATGGTCGCCCCGAACAACCCGAGATCCTTCATCTGCTCGACGAGCTCATGCGGATAGCGGTCCGCGTGATCGTACTCGAGCACGCGCGGGGCCACTTCCCGCTCCACCCAGCGCTCGACGGCTTCCAGGAGCTCCTGCTCCTGCGCGGGATCGATCGCGCGGCGCATTGTCGCCCCGGAGCCCATGGCACGACTCACCGGTGAGTTCCATCCCCCACCGGGATCGCCGCCTGCAAAGCGGCGGGCCGGAAGGTGCCGTGCTTCGTATAGTCGATCGCCGGCCGGCCGTTCTCGTGCTCGAAGTCCATCGCGCGAGCGCGGCCCGTGAATGCCGGATGCATCGGCCTGCCGTCCGGAACGTTGAGCCAGAGGCGCAGCAGAAGCCTCCTCTCTCCAGGGGCGTCCTGGAACGCGCGCCGCGAATGCAACACGAGAAAGTTGTGCCAGAACATGATCTCACCCGGCTCGAGCATGAACTCCGTCTTCAACTCCGCGCTGTCGGCGGCCGAACTGAAGTCCTGCATCGCCTCCCCGAGAGGAGCGGGAAGCGCCACACCGAGCTCCTTCGCAGCATTGAGCAACGCGAGAGGATGGTAATAGCAGCTCGTCTTGTCTTCGACCCGGCAGAAGATCGGAATCTTCTCCGCGGAGACCCGTTGCGCGCCCGCCCACTCCTGATAGAAGCCCTCGTAGAGGGCCGGCAACAGCTCTGGACGGCTCTCGAGAATCGCGTTGTGCACGGCGAGACTGCTCGCGAGGCCGCTCTCGCCTCCGTGCGCCGCCCGCCTGACGCATGCCAGACAGAGCACTTCGTGAAAATCGGTATGCGAGCGCAGCTCCACGTCCATGAGATAGCCGCGCCCGGTCGGATTGACTTCCTCCTTCTGCACGAACCCCAGCCGGTCGCGCCGATAGCTCTGCGGCGCAGCCGTGCCGAGATAGGTTCCGAATCCCCAGCAGATGCGCCTGAATTGCTCTTCGCCGAAGCGCGCGAGATCGATGCCCGAAAGAATCGCCGCTCCGCGTCCAGCCATGAGCTCGCGTCGGATCTCTGCCATGAGATCGGCCACCGCGGGATGTTCGAAGTCCTCGCGGCGAATGCGCTCGAGGGGGATGTCCCGTGTGCGCTCCAGCACATCGCACAGCGCCTCGAGATGCCGTGTGCCGAGCCGGTGGACGAAGCCCTCCTTGCCGCCGACGGTGCGGCTCGTCCACACCGCGCGGTCCTCGACCGGACGGAGGTCGACACTCATATCTCATACCTCGGCGCGGCGGCGCTTGCAATCAGTATGCGGTTTCCTTATACACGAATACCGAATCTCCGGGTGAGCCACTCCTGGGCGCGCGATGAGCGACACGCCGCAGAGCTTCGTCTATTTGCTCAAGCATACCGAGCTCGCCGTCCGCGGCTGCATCGAGGTCGCTCTCGAGCAGTTCGACCTCACGCCGAACCAGTTCCTGATGCTTCTGCGATTGAGCCACAACGAGGGTCAGTCCGCCGCGGAGCTCGCCCGCGGGATCGGCGTGCGGCCGCAGTCCCTCACCGAAATCATCAGCCCACTTGCAGCCAAGGGCCTCATCGCGCGCGAGGAGAGCCCGGAGCACAGGCGAATCCTGCGGATCAGGCTGACGGGTGCCGGCCGCCAGCTGCTCGCGCGCGCGATGCGCATCGGCCGTCAGCTCGAGAAGGAGCTGATTGCGGACCTGAGCACCTCAGAATATGACGCGCTGCTGACGGCGCTCGGAAGAGTACTCGGCCGCGCCCAGGAACACGAGTGCCATCCCGAGGTCCGGCGCGTCACGGCGCTCGAGCTCGCGAAACGGCAGATAAGCCGTTCGTGGCCGTCGAGCAAGGCACGACGCGCGCGGCGAGCCTGAGGCGAGCCTGATGAGCCCGAAGACGGATCATCAATATCCGCCCCTCGAAAGAGCGGCTGGCCGCGCGTTCGGCTCCGCCGCGAAGGGGCTGTTCACGCGAGACGTGGTCTATTACGAGCTGAGTCCGAGCGGCAAGGTCACGCACGAAGTCTGGTTCGAGGCGCCTTATCACTGCATGCTGCACGACTTCGGAGTGACGCGGGACTATGCCGTGTTCCCTCTGCGCTGGTTCGGGGCGAGGGCGCACGCCGCAGTGGATCGTTAGTGAATCGTTGGAGGAGAGGAGCTCAGCGTGGACTTCAGACGATACATCCAGGCGTTCAATACCGGGAACGACGCGCAGCTCGTGCAGGATTGGTTCGCGGAGGACTGCATCTTCCAGAGCGGCCCCCGGTTGCTCCACGGACGCGACGAGCTGCTCGAGTTCCTGCACTGGGCGCACGATGGCGTCCGCGAGATCATCCGCGCGCAGACCGTGCTGCAGGATGAGAATCATCTCTTCGCGGAGATCGACATGGACTTCCGCGCGAGCCGTGCCCGGCCCGACTTCCCCTTCGGCGCACTCGCCCCGGGCGACATCCGCACGGTCAAGTTCTTCGTGCTCTATCGGCTCCGCGACGGCAAGGTGGCTCATCTGAAAGCGGCCACCTGGCCGCCGGAGGTCGGCGTGACGAAAGCGACGCCACGGCTCGGAGGCAGTCTCGAGCAGCGGCAGGCGTTCATGGAATACACGCGGGCCTTCAGCAACGCCGAGTTCGAACGCTTCAGTCAGTACTACACCGACGATGTGATCTGCACGCTGACCGCGGGGATCGTGCTGCGCGGCAGGGACAGCATCGTCGAGTTCTATCGAGAGATGTTCAAGCGAGTGCGCGAGACGCTGAGCTTGCACCATTTGATTGCGGATGACACCGGGATCGCCGCGGACATCACCTCTCAGTTCGCGGCAATCGAGGATGCGCCCGACTTCGTCGTCGCGCCGCTCAAGAAGGGCGAATTCGTGCGGGTCCCGGTCTTCGTGCACTACGAGCTGCGCGACGGTCGGATCGCACGGATCAGCGTCGCGCGCTCCGGAGAGGTGTCCAAGCCGCAGAGAGCATGACTGCCGAGCCGCCGGTGGATTGCGATTATGCGGTCGTCGGCGCCGGCATCGTCGGCCTCGCAACCGCTTTGGCCCTTACCGAGCGCTGCACCGGCGCTCGGGTCCTCGTGCTCGAGAAAGAGTCCGGCATCGCCCGCCATCAGAGTGGGCACAACAGCGGGGTGATCCACGCAGGCGTGTATTACGAGCCCGGATCGCTCAAGGCGCGACTGTGCCGGGAGGGCAATGAGGCCACACGGCGCTTTTGCGGGCAGCATGGGGTGCCCTTCGAGGTCTGCGGCAAGCTCATCGTCGCGACTTCGGCTCTCGAGGCCCGGCGGCTCGCGGCGCTGCGCGACCGCTGCCGGGCGAATCAGCTCACGGTCGAGGAGCTATCGGGTGAGCGGCTGCGTGCGCTCGAACCTCACATCCGCGGTGTCGCCGCGCTTCGGATAGCTGAGACCGGAATCGTCGATTACCGGCAGGTTTGCGCGGCGCTCCGCGCGGAGCTCGAGCGGCGAGGCGTCGAGCTGCACTTCGGCTTCGAGGTGTGCTCGATTCGCGAATCGGCCGGAGAGGTTGCGATCGCCGCCTCGTCCCGCGAGATGCTGCGGGCCGCGCATCTCATCGCCTGCGCCGGATTGCAGTCGGATCGGCTGGCGCGGCTCGCCGGCCTCGACCCGAAGGTCCGCATCGTCCCGTTCCGTGGCGAATATTTCCGTCTCGGCGCGGCGAAGCCACATCTGATATCCCATCTGATCTATCCGGTTCCCGATCCCGGATTGCCCTTTCTCGGTGTGCATCTGACACGCACGATCGATGGCGGCATCGTCGTCGGCCCGAATGCCGTGCTGGCACTCGCGCGCGAGCGCTACGAAGGGCGAGGTATCGACCTGCGGGATGTCGCCGACACGCTCGCTTATCCGGGTCTGTGGCGCATGCTCGCCACCCATTGGCGATTCGCGATCGCCGAGCTTGCCGCTTCTTTGTCGAAGTCACGCTATCTCGAGCAGTGCCGCAAATACTGCCCCGAGCTCAGCCTCGACGATCTGGAGCCTCACTCCGTCGGCATCCGCGCTCAGGCGGTGCTCCCGGATGGGACCCTGGTGCATGATTTTTTATTCGCCGAGTCCGAGCGGATGGTGCACGTTCTCAGTGCGCCATCGCCCGCCGCGACGGCTGCAATGCCCATCGGACGCATGGTGGCCGACCGAATCGTACGGCGGGTGGCAGCCTGATCGGGGCTCGAGCGTATCTCAGCGCCGCGCGAGATAGTGTCGAAGCGCAGGGAGCAACTCGCCGAAGAGCGCACGCACCTGCGTCGGCCCCATCGCGATCAGCGTGTCGAGGATTTCATCCCAGGATGCCCGCGGCCCGGCCGTGCGCAGACTCTTGCGTCCGGTCGCGACCTCCTGCAGCAGTGTGCCGCGGAAGGCGCGGCGCCGCAGCCGTGCCGCACCGAGCGCGCGGCCGATCATGATGGAGAAAAGCAACCCGCCGCCGAAGGCGGCTGCCGCGAATGCCGCCGGATACCTGCGGTATTGGACCCGCCAGTCGAGGTTCGAGCGCACGCGCGTGCGCAGCTCGGCGACGTTCTGCTCGAGGCGCGCGCGCGTCCGATGGATGTGGCGCTCTATTTGCTCCGGCTCTTGTCCCACTCGAGGTTCTCCTTGACGGTACGTATGGTCCGCTCGGGAGTCGGATGGACCGTGCGCATCCTCCCGCGCCCCATGCCGAGCAAGGCAAGCGCGATCACAGCGAGTCCGCCTCCCACGATGATCGCCCCGATCCACCAGGAAGCAAACAGCGCCGCGAGGCCATAGACGAGCGCAAGCAAGAGGAAACCGAGCGCATAAATCCCGAAGACCACCCCGATGAGGAACATCACCGCGGCGCGCGCTGCGGTACCTGCTTCGTGCTTCAGCTCGGCCGTCGCGAGCCGCACCTCCGAGCGCAGAATCTCCTGTACGTTACCGACGATGTCCTGAAAGACCTCGGGAACCGAGCGCTCTGCTCCGGTCGCCATCGCTCACCTCACCGTCGTCCGAGTCCGTGGATTACGCTACCGACGATGGCGCCGAGAATCGCGGCCACGGCGAGCGTCTGCTCGGGCCGTGCGCGCGCGAGCGCCGCGATATCGGCTGCAATGTCATCGGCACTGTGCTGCCTGAAGTACCGGGCACCCGCTTCGCTCCAGTCGGAGAGACGGCGCGCGGCCTGCCGATACGCGGCCGTCCCCGCATCGACCCACGCGGCAAAATCCGGTCTGCTCTCAGCCGGTCGAGTGCCGATCGTGTCGCGGTTCACATCCGAGCTCATCAAAGATGCCTCCGGCGTACGCATTCAGTGTCGTGCGAGCAAGTAACGTGCGCGCGCTCCTCGCAAAGCTCGCGGCCTAGCGATACGTTGAGTGCCCCGAAGTGACCCAGGCGGCAGTTCCGCGCCGTCTCGCTACAGAATTCGCCAGGCGGGCCCGATAAAGCGTCAGCGCATCCGGCGCGGGAGATTCAGTCCGGCGCATCCGACCGAGATGCACGTCACATGTTGCGGACCCAGCTCGATGCAGCGCGGAGCCGAGGTAACCGGAGCGCCTTCTGGCGCAGCCGCGAGCCGTCCTGGTCCGTGATCCTGCGGCGGCACAACCTCGCGCTCTCGGGCGTCGCGGCTCTCTTCGTTTTCCTCGCCGAGCGCGCGCTCCCGGACCATCCGGTGCTCCACGCCGCCTACGTGTTCGCCCTCGTACCGGGCCTGTGGGCTCCGCGTGCGCGAGGCACCTATCTCATCGCCGCAATCGCAACCGTATTTTCGCTTACCGATGCGATGTGGTCCGCCGAGTCCGCGCGAGGCGCCGCTGCAATCGATCACGGTATCGCGATTTGCATGGTCTGGACTTTAGTCGCGGCTTATCTCTTCCGGCGCAGGCTCCTGCGCGACCATGCGTCGCTTCTCGTGCGGGCGCGTCACGCGCTCACCGCGCATCGCAGAGCGCGCAAGGCGCTCGCTCGCGCAGAGGCGGCCGAAGTGGAGGCGCGCCGCGCCGTCGCAAGATTCGAGTTCGCCCAGCGCGCCGGCCGCATCGGCTCGTTCGACGTACCGGCACAGATCGGAGCCTCGGGCTATCTCTCGCAAACGCTCCTCGAGCTCAACGAGCTCGAGCAGCTCGGACACGCACCGACCGCGCAGGACTGGACGAACGTGCTGAGCGGCAGCGACCGCCAGCTCTGGAGCGCGGAGTACCAGGCGGCAGCGCGGGAGCACCGGCCGTTCTTCCGAGAATACCGCATACACTTGCGCGCTGGCGGGTGCCGCTGGCTCGAGACGCACGCGCAGTTCCAGTACGACCCGATGGGACAGCCCGAGAGATTCATCGGCGCGACGTTCGACATCACCCGCCTCAAAGAGGCAGAAGAGGCACGTCGCTCGATCGAAGCACGCCTCGAACGGATCATTCGCGGCACGAACGACGGTCCTTGGGAATATGACGTCGCGAGCGACAGCTACTGGCTCGCACCGCATTTCCTCAAGCTCTGCGGTTACGGACCGGAGCTCATCCCCACACGTGAAGCGATGAAGGCGCTGATTCACCCCGAGGACGTGGACGGACAGCAGAGGGCGTTCAGGCACTGCCTGCAGGGCCTCGGGCCGTATGATGCCGAATTTCGCGTGCGCCAGAGCGATGGCCGATATCGCTGGTTCCGCTCGCGCGGCATCTGCGAGTTCGATACGGACGGTAAGCCGATCCGTATGTCCGGCGCGCTGCAGGACATCAGCGAGCGCCGCGAGTATCAGCGGGCACTCATCGAGGCGCGGGAAGCGGCGGATGCCGCGAACCGGGCGAAGAGCGAGTTCCTCGCGAACATGAGCCACGAGATCCGAACGCCCATGAACGGCGTCTTCGGCATGACCGAGCTGCTGCTCGACACCCCGCTCGACGCCGTGCAGCGCGACTTCACCGAGACCATCCGAAGCAGCGCCGGGGCGCTGCTCACAGTCATCAACGATATCCTGGACTTCTCCAAGATCGAGGCCGGCAAGCTCGACTTGGAGAGCATCGAGCTGAGCGTGCGGGAGACTTTCGAGGATGTCCGCCGCCTGCTCGCCATTCAGGCGCAAGCCAAAGGTCTCGAGCTGACTCTGAGCATCGATACGAAAATCCCCGAGCGCCTCAGGGGCGATCCTGCGCGCATCAGGCAAATCCTGCTCAATCTCGGCGGCAATGCATTGAAATTCACCGATCGCGGCGCAGTGGCAATCGACGCCCGACTCCTCGCATCCGACGAGGAGCGGGTATCGATCCGCTGCGATGTGCGCGATACGGGGCCGGGCATCCCCGCCGAACGGCTGCGCGCGCTCTTCCAGCCCTTCTCGCAGGTCGATGCCTCCACCACGCGCCGCTTCGGCGGCACCGGGCTCGGGCTGTCGATCGTGAGGCGGCTCGCCAAGCTGATGGGCGGCGATGCCGGGGTGGAGAGTCAGGTGGGTGTTGGCTCACTATTCTGGTTCACCGTGCGGCTCGGCCGCGCCGCGCAGAGCGGTCAGCCGCTTCCGACGATGCGTCCGGTGCGTACGCTCGCCGGCGCCGAACCATTTCGGGTACTGGTTGCGGAGGACAATGCCGTCAACCAGAAAGTCGCGCGCGTCATGCTCGAGCGCATCGGGCTTTCCGTGGAGGTGGTCAACAATGGCCGCGAAGCGGTCGAGTCGTGGAAGGCCCGCCGGTTCGACCTCATCCTGATGGATTGCCAGATGCCGGTCGCGGATGGATACGAAGCCACGCGCGAGATCCGCCGGCTCGAAGGCGCAGGTTTCCATACGCCGATCGTCGCGCTCACCGCCAACGCAATGAAGGGCGACGACCACGCCTGCCGCGCGGCAGGCATGGACGATTACCTTGCCAAGCCGCTCGACATGCGCAGCCTCCGAGAGTGTCTCGAGCGCCACCTCCGCCAGGCGCCTGCCGCTTGACCCACGGCCGCTTCGGGCTTCACCGATCGGCCGCCCCGCCGCGAGAGTAGACTCGGATCCGGCGGAGCCTCCGGTCGATGGTGAAGCACATGAAGCTTGCGTTCGGACAGCAGTTGGGCGCCATTTTCCAGATTGCATACGTCGTCGATGACATTCGCGCGGCGATCCACGAGCACGCGAGACGGTTGCACATAGGACCGTGGCAGCTGCTCGAGCACTTTACGCCGCAGTGGCAGAAGTACCGCGGCAAGCCCACCGAGCTCGACGCATCGATAGCGATCAGCTTTTCCGGCTCGATGATGTTCGAGCTGATTCAGCAGCACAACGACGTGCCCTCGGTCTTTCGAGACGTCGTGAATCGTCGCGGATACGGGTTGCATCATCTCGCCGTCTCGACGCGCGACTTCGAGGGTGATTGCGCCCGGTACCGCGGCATGGGCTACGAGCCCATCTTCGAAGCGGCGGCCGAGGGTGGTTTGCGTGTCGCGTATTTCGATACGCTGGCGACTCTCCCTGCCATGCTCGAAATCATGGATATGCCTGTCTCGATCGAGTCGCGATGGGCAAGCCTGCAGTCGGAATGCGCCAAGTGGGACGGACGCGACGCGATTCTCGAGAGCCGCGCCTGAGGGCTCACCTGTCGTCGCTGGCGGACAGGTTTTCTCCTGGATCGCCGCTCCGTACTCTTGGTTCATGACCCTGCGACTAGTGATTCCGGGCCGGCGCGAAGTCGACGGCGAGCTCTCGGTCGAGCGCCCGTGGTGGCAGTTCTCCGTACGCTTCAATGTGGCGATCTCGCAGAACATCCCGATCGCCCGGATGCACGAGCGCGACTGCGAAGGGGTGATGATGCGCTGGGGCCTTGCGCTCGCGTCCGAGCGCGATGGCATCGAGCTAACCTCCCGCGGTGTCGTGCGTTGCGACACACTGCGGTCCGATGACGATCTGCGTGCGCCGTGGCTCAATGGCCAGCGCGGAATCGTCCCGGTCGCCGGCTTTTACCTCTGGCAGCGCAGCTCTGCCGGACATCATCAGCCCTATTACGTCCGACTCGTGAACCGACCCGTATTCGGCGTTGCGGCGCTATGGGTGCACGCAGAGACGGCGGCAGGTGAAGTGGTCGAGAGCTGCGCGCTGATCGCAGTCGATGCCAACCCGCTGGTGGCCGAAATAGACAACGTCACCGCTCAAATGCCCGCGATCCTCCGCCCTCGAGACTATCGCACGTGGCTCGCATCGGGCGTCTCGCGAGCGAACGAGCTCCTGCAGCCTTATCCGCAAATACAGATGGTCTGTCACCCCGTCGGCCCGCACGTGAACTATCTGGACTTCGACGGTCCCAGCTTGATCCGGCCGGCAGCCTCGTCCTGAGGCGCTCATCTGCAGGTCCGTGCAAGGTCGGACCGAATCGTCGCTTCAGCGCCGCTTCGGGGGTTGAGGCTCTTTCCGGGGCCTCGTCGCCGTGCGCAGCGGCGCACCCAGCGTCTTCGCGTCGGCGAGCAGCGCCTGGCAGTCGGCGCTCTTATTGAGACCGGGATCGACGAACGCCGCGATGGCTGCGAAAGGCGTAGCGATGGCTCCGAGCGCCACCGCAATGGCCCCTTGTGTCGCCAGCTTGCTGGCCTTCACGCCGACCGACGGGTGACGCAGCGTGCCGGTGATCTCGATCGGTGTACGGAGCACGCCGATTCGGAATTTCTTTGGGTCGCCCGTCAACTGCAGATGAAGCTTCTCATTGCGCAGGTTCACGTCGCCCTTGCCGGTGACGATCACGACCTTGGTGTCGAAGACCACCTGCTTGACCCGCGCGACGCCTGCATGGGCATCGAAGTCGGCAATTCCACACCGCAGCGGTGTGCGCTGCTGATCCTTCTTGAGCAACAGTCCCAGGCCGCGCGCCACATCGATACCGGCGAACTCGGCGAAAGCCTGCTCGATCTCACCACGCGGTACGACGACGGACAGTGTGCCATCCGCCGTCGAGGCGAAGGCGTGCATTGAGTCGCCACGACCGCGCACTTTCAGTCGCGCGACGAGCGTGCCTTCGAGCGGCGGCATCGTGCTTCCCTTGGTGTGAAACTGTGCGAGCTGCACGTTGGTGAGACGCGCGTCCAGGGCCTCGGCAGGCACACGCTTGCGCACGTCGATCACCGCGCTTCCTGCGAGCTCGCCCTCCGGAAGAGTGAAGGCGAAGGGTGCGATGCGCAGCACGTCGTCCCGCAGTTGCAACTTCACGGCCACTTGCCGCAGCGGGAGGCTCTGCGCCTTGATCTCCTCGGCGCGGTAACGCAACGTGGCATCCATGCCGCGCAAGCGGCCGACCTGCAGCTTCGCCGTCGGCAACAGCAACGCGCTCGCGCCTTCGGTCCCCTTGGGAGTGATTCCGTGCGCCAGCGCCTTCGCAACTTTGCGATGTGTTGCCGCCTGCGTCGGGTGGCCCGTGGCGTGCGATGCTCGTGCTTCCTCCCCTGCGCTTGGCGCGCTTCCGCCAAACGTGGGACCCAGATCCGCCAGGTTGAGCGCGTGCGAAAGCAGATCGGCATTCAGAAGCGGACGTCCCGAGCGCATTTGCACAGTTACGACGCCATGGATGTCGCTGCGGCCGAGCCTGCCCTGCACCTGGGTGAATTCGAACTTCGTGCCGACGCGCCGCAGTCGTCCGGAGATAGAGTAGGGAGGCGTGTTCGGCAGCGCGAGTCCGGTGAGGTAATAGCCATCGGCGAGATCTTTGCCGGAGAGCGCGAGTGTCACGTCGAGCCGACCGAGGTCGAACGGCCGCGGCACCACTCCGCGCGCGCTGGCGTGGATGTCGGAGGCGACCATTTGCACGTCGAAGGGGTAGGGCTTATGTGTCTCGGCCCAGATAAGCGGTCCACCACTCACCCGCAGCGTAAATGGCTTGCGATTGAGCTCGCCCTTGCCCACGAGGTTGAATCCAGTGCCCGTGTCGGCGGCGACCCTGCTCGCCTGCTGCTTGGCACTGCTGGTGTCGGCCCCATGGCTCATTGCGCTCGCCTTGACGGCTTTCGCCGTTCGCGAGGGAGCGCTGGGGGATGCACCGTTCGCCGCGCGGGCGGCTACCGTTCCCTCGAAGGTGATCTTCTGCACTTCATCGCGAGCATCGAGCTTCCCGGACTCGATCAGCAGCTCGTGGACGAGCGGCAGGCTCATTGGCTGGCTCTTCGCGCTTGCGCTCTGCGGCTGAGGGCCGAATGCCCAATTCGCGCGCCCATCGGAGGCGCGATAGAGATGCACGTCGGGCCGAATCACCGCAACCCTCGGCAATACGATCGCGCCGCGCAGTAGCGGCCAGAAACTCAGTTGCAGATCGATCCGCTCGATGGAGACCATCTGCCCGCCGCCGGCCCACGCGGGATTGCCGATCGCAAAACCGCTCACCTGCACATGGGGGCGCCAGAACAACCCGCCGTGCAGGGATGCGATGCTGACCGGACGTTGAAGACGAGCGGAAAGCTGGCGCGAGATCGGTCCCCGCAGCCAGTTCCAATCGAAGAATGCGAGGACCAGCACGAGCACGACGACCAGAATGCCGATACCGATTCCGACACCTTTGAGTACACGTGCCATGGGGCTACCCCGGGCGGTTACGAGAGCTAAACGCCGACAGCCGCACACTGTTCCGGAGGCTTGGCTGGAGTCGCCAATGGCCGGGGTCCGCTGTGCGAGCGTATGTGCGTCCGGTACGGGGTCGACCCCGCTCAGGAGGTCCGTCCGTGACAGGGTTGCCGCTTCGGAATACTATTTGGCGGACGCTTCAGGGGAGCCAAATATGAAGAGCAGATCTGCGCGAGTCGTTCGGATGGGCACCGCGGTGCTATTGATCGCTGCCACGAGTCTCATCGCGCAGCCGCTGCTCGCGCAGCGACGGGGGCCCCGCACGCCGCCTCTGTTAATGACGAGTCCGGATTGGACGGACGGCGGCGTTCTGCCAAACAAGTACACGCAGGCTTCCGGTAGCGCGGGCGTATCGCCCGCCCTTGAATGGTCCCAAGTGCCGCCTGGTACGCGCAGCTTCGTGCTCCTGGTACACGATCCCGAGCCCGTGCTGAACAAGAATCCCAAGATGGACATCACACACTGGTTGGTCTGGAATATCCCCGGCACATCGAGAGGCCTGCCGGAGGGTGTCATGGCGGGGACGCTGCCGGATGGGACCCGACAAGTCAGCCTCCGCTCGAATGGCTACATGGGTCCAGGTGCCCCGCCTGGGCCATATCACCATTACACTTTCGAGCTCTATGCGCTCGACACGCTGCTCGATGTCCCGCAGGGCACGCCGAGCGAGACTGCCGCGACTCGCATGGCGGTGTTCGATGCGATGGTAGGCCATGTGCTCGGCAAAGCGGAGCTCATCGCTCGATTCCATCGGTAAAAACGGGCGTCGCAGGGTCGAGTAGTCATTTTCCTACACGAAGTCCGCACCTCGAGAGATACCGATCAACTGAGGGATGTGGCAACGTGGCCCTCGTCCTTCCAGAAGGGACGAAGAACATGACGACAGACAAACGCAAGCAGCGCTCTTCGCGCCTCGCCACTTCCCGAGCCGACGAACTGGTGTATGCCATCGCATTGGCGATGGCACGGCGTCAGATGCGCGGCATCTGGGGATGCCAAATGCCCGCCGGGATCACCTGCAGACCGGCGGCACCGATGATATTCGACGCCTTGAGGACACGAGCCGCGGTTTGACACTGCAAAAGCGCACGCTCGGAAGAAGCGACCTCGAAGTCTCGGCCGTTGGGCTCGGCTGCATGGGCCTCAGTCACGGCTACGGACGGCCGGTCGACAAGCAGCAGGGTATCGGACTGCTCCGAGCTGCTGTCGAGCGTGGCGTTACCTTCTTCGATACCGCCGAAGCCTACGGCCCGTTCACGAACGAGGAACTCGTTGGCGAAGCCCTATCTCCCTTTCGGGATCGGGTGGTGATCGCGACCAAGTTCGGCTTCAAGAACGGCACTGCGACCCAGGGGCTCGACAGCCGGCCGGAACGTATCAGAGAAGTTGCGACGGCCTCGTTGAAGCGCCTCAAGACCGATCGGATCGACCTCTTCTATCAGCATCGCGTCGATCCGAACGTCCCGATCGAGGACGTCGCGGGAACCGTGAAGGACCTCATCAGAGAAGGCAAGGTGAAGCATTTCGGCCTCTCGGAGGCCGGCGTGCAGACGATCCGGCGCGCGCACGCGATCCAGCCGGTCACGGCTCTACAGAGCGAATATTCGCTATGGTGGCGGGAACCCGAGAAGGAGATCCTGCGAACTCGGCATCGGATTCGTGCCGTACAGCCCCCTCGGCCGGGGATTCCTAACGGGCGCTATCAACGCTGATACGGCGATCGACGAGAACGATTTTCGCAATCGCTTACCTCGCTTCACACGCGAAGCGCGCCAGGCGAATCAGGCCGTGGTCGATCTCATCGGCCGTATCGCGGAACGCAAGCGCGCCACGCGCGCTCAGGTCGCCCTCGCCTGGGTGCTCCGTCAGAAGCCTTGGATCGTGCCGATTCCCGGCACCACGAAGCTCAACCGGCTGGAGGAGAATCTCGGTGCGACAGCGGCGACCCTGTCGGCCGAGGATCTGCGCGATGTCGACCGTGCCCTCTCCGCAATCGCCGTTCGGGGAGAGCGGTACCCGCCCGCCCTACAGGAAATGGTAGGTCGCTGAGATCTCGCTTTCGCCGTGGCACTCGCGGCATCTTGCGACCGGAACGATATGTTTTTGTCGCGAGACTGTCGCCGCGCGGGGAATCTGAAGCTCGACGGGAACGTAGTTTGCCTCATCTCGCAGCGAGAGGAGGTCTCGACATGCCGTACAACCGCATCGAAGACGAGTTGCGCGGACGTGCTCGCGAGCTCATCAACGCAGGGCACTTGCCTTGTGGCCGTCCGATTCACATGTGGGGCGGCTCGGGAAGCGACCTTGCCTGCGCGCTTTGCGAGAAACGCATTCCCCGCAGTGAAGTTGAATATGAGCTCGAGTATCGCACGTCGACGGGAGCGCACCTTTACCGCTTTCACTTCTTCTGTCACACCGCCTGGCAACTCGAATGCGCTCTTGCGGAGACGTTGAAAGAAACAGCCACGTAGCTTGCGCTACGGACCGTTTCAGTCGCGAGATGTAAATGTCGAGTCCAAGCTGAGGGAAGCGGACGGACTTCGAGCCCCCCGTCGTGAATGCGAAACCAGCCCCCTGCCATTGCCCATCGACCAGGCACGCGAAGAAATGAACACCCGCATGCTCGTAGAGAGAGGCGCGGAGTTCGTTGCTGTCTATGGGAGCGGCATCCCTGGCGGGCTTGTCGCGTGGCAGCAACGCACATCCCGGGTAGTTTCTGACTGGCCGAGGCTTTCGCCCGATGGGCGGACGCGCTGCGCGGCATCCGCGCATGCGGAGTTCGTGATCATTCTCACGGTTGCACCGCGGCACAAAGTGCAAGCTTTCGGCGACCATTTCGTAGATAAGTCATCAAGACGGGAATGGTCGCACCGAACGAGGCACGCTCTCATCGCCCGATGAGCTGCTCGGAGGCGAATCTTGAAGAGCGTTCTCATGGTCGATGATGAGCCGGCGCTGCTCGAGGGCCTGAAGCGCCGCCTTGGCCGTGCTCAATCGAAGTGGGAGATGACCGCCGTGCCGAGCGCGGCGAGTGCGATCGCCGAGCTTCAGGCGAAACCCTACGATGCGATTGTCACGGATATGCGCCTGGCGAGGAAGGACGGCGCGCAGCTTCTAGAGCTCGCGAGCGTAAAATCGCCCGCGACCATTCGGATCGTGCTGTCCACCTCCTCAGAGGACGGGCAGGTGATGCGGCTCGTGCCGCTCGCTCACCAGTACATCGCCAAGCCCTGCGAGCCGCACCGGCTCGAGCAAGTGATCGAGCGCTGCATGCAGTTGCAGGAGTTGCTGGGCGGGCCACGAGTGCGCGCCGCTGTCGGGCGTATCCGGACCCTTCCAACCCTACCGCGGGTCTATGCACGGCTGCGCGAAGCGACCGCGCGCGAGGACACGACTGCCGCGCAGGTCGCGCAGATCATCTCGGCCGATACCGCGCTCACCGCCAAGGTCCTGCACGTCGTGAACTCGGCGTTCTTCCGGCACGCCCGCTCGATCAGTCGCATCGAGCAGGCGGTGGTTCATCTCGGATTCAATGCGATCCGCAATCTCGCTCTCTCGGCCGAGGTCTTCTGCGCATGGCCGCAGAGCGGCGCGCCCCCCGGATTCGAGCCCGAGCGGCTGCAGGAGCATGCCCACAACGTCGCATCTGCAGCCCGCGCTCTCGCGAGAGGCAGCCCGTGGGCCGATGACGCGCTACTGGCAGGTCTGCTGCACGATATCGGCTACTGGGTTCTGCTGCAGCAGTGCCCGCAGGAGATGGCCCGCGCCATCAAACTCGCCGCCGAGCGCGGGCTACCGCTCCACGAGGCCGAGCGCGTGGTGCTCGAAGCAACGCATGCGGAGGTTGGCGCATATCTGCTCGGACTGTGGGGACTGCCTTATCCGATCCTCGAGGCCGTCGCCCTCCATCACAACCCCATGCTCGCCCCGCAAAGCGAGTTCGACTTGCTCGCCGCGGTCGCCGTCGCTCAGGAGCTCATCGCAGGCTCCGAGCCTGACCGCAAGGGAGCCTCTCACCAGGGCGTCTCTCCGGCCGTCGACGCGCGCTATCTCGCTACAATCCGCGCGCCCTTCGACTGGGCACAGGCAGAGCAAATCGTCCGCGGCAATTCCAAGCCATAACTTTCCGCAATTCTGCAGAGGATACGGATATCGGGCGTTTCGTTGCGATACTCGCTCGGGTCCATAGCCTTTCAAATTATATAGATCGCAGAGCCCGCAGCGAGTTGAATCGCACGGTCTCACTCAACCCAAAGAGATGCCATGAAAAAAGATACCACTACCCTAGTCGTGCTCGCCTTCACCGCGATCATTAATGCCGGCACGCCGCAGCTGCGCGCGGCTGCCGTTCCCGCCACCGAGGAGAGTTGGTTCCTTGCCAGAACGCAGGCATTGTATGACGGCGTCACGGCAGGCAACCGCGCGATCTGGCGCGGCACGCTGTCGGATGACTGCATCATCACCGATGAGGATGGCCATGTGTACGATAAGGCAGCGTTTGTCGAGACCGTAAGGCCCTTGTCGAAGGGATTTCGGGGCGACATTCGGATCAAACACCTCACGGTGCGAATGCTCGGCACCGCCGCCGCGTCCGTGCATTACTGGATAGATGAGCACGAGGACGCCCTGGGCGACAGACTCCACACCGTGTACGTGGAGACCGATACCTACCGACGCGAGAGCGGCATGTGGAAGATGATCGCTGCACAAGTCACCGTCGTGCCGGCCGATCTGAAGCCAGTCACGGTGGACAAGCGTGGTTGGCCGGCACTGGCCGGCAGCTATCGGTTGGGGAAGGGCCCGTTGGGACCGATCTCTCACGCCTATCTGCGCGATGGCTCGCTCTATTGGGGAGGGGACGAGCAGTCGGCAAAGCTGTTGATTCCACTCTCGCCCTTGGTGTTCTTCGTGCAAGGGAGCATTCACACGATCGTGTTCGTGCGGAATCACACAGGCCACATCGCAGAGGCGCTCGAGCTTCACAAATACAATGAGATTGTAATGCAACGCATCGGGGGTGCTGGATAATCACGTGCGACCCGCAATCGCCGCACCTGGCGCACGCGATCGGCCGAGGGGATCGATGAGCAACGCGCCCCTTGAATCCTGCCCGTGTAGCTGCAGACGCGGCAGATGTTGGGAAGATCGCACTTCGCGGCGTGCCGACGCATCGCAGAGCCCCTCATGTATGCAGCAGCACCCAGAAAATCAGACCGTGAGTCACGAGCAACGCAGGCACGACGAGGGTAGGAATGAAGTACATCGCGGCAAGCGACCCTGGTCCGGCAGGGGCTAGCCGCCTCGGCCCGTTTACCATTGCGTAGAGCAGATCCGCGGCGCCCCAGCTATTGAATATCCAGACGGCAACTAAGGCCCAGGAGGCGTCGGCCCGTAGGGCTACGGTAGCAACGAGGGCTAGGATCGCAGCCACAAGGTTACCCCAAGCTGCCGGACCCGCGAACGCAGGCGGCAGCGTGGGGGAAGTGACCCCCGGGACCAGAAACCCGAGTCCGACGAATCGGTACATGTGAATTGCCACAAGCGCCGTCAGCGCGCTTGATGGGCTCACGACGTGCAGCTGCGGCCATATGTAGAGATTCGTGATGAGGCCGAACGCCACGAAACTCATCAGAATGCTCAGCCCAAACAGAGCGCGAGTATTCATACGACTA
>DATNFW010000086.1:0-15329 GCA_035606175.1 Steroidobacteraceae bacterium
ACGAAGGGAGCGAGGCGTGAGGGCCTTGGGGAAGGCGCGGGGTATTATAGCAGCTTGCCCAGATGCTCAAGCCGAAAGCCAGCGAATTGAACTCCTCCGCAGCGCCCGAGCCGGCGCCCGCCGCCTCTCCGCGAATAATCCCGCGGGCCGCGCACACGATCTCCCGTTCCGCCATCTCGCCGAACGCACTGCGCGTGCTCTACCGGCTGCGCGACGGGGGCTTCCAGGGTTTTCTCGTCGGCGGCTGCGTCCGCGACCTGATGCTCGGCATCAGGCCGAAGGACTTCGATGTCGCAACCGATGCGCTGCCGGAGCAGGTGAAGAGGCTGTTCCGCAATTGCCGGCTCGTGGGACGGCGCTTTCGTCTCGCGCACGTCTTCTTCGGACAGGAGACGATCGAGGTCGCAACCTTCCGCGCGGCGACCGCACCCTCGCAGGGCGAGGAGCCGATTCCGGATGCGGACCCGGAGGAGGGCGAGGCGCCGGAAGTCGACGAATCGATCGAGGCGGAGCTCGCGAGCACCGATGCGCGCATCGAGGTTCAGGACGAGACCGAGCGCGAGGTGGATGAGACCGGCCGGAACCTGAGGGACAACATCTACGGCTCGATAGACGCGGACGTGTGGCGGCGCGATTTCACCGCGAACGCACTCTATTACAACATCGCCGACTTCTCTCTGTGGGATTACGTCGGCGGCGCGGACGATATCGGCTCGCGTACGCTGCGGCTCATCGGTGAGCCGGAGACTCGCTATCGCGAAGACCCTGTGCGCATGCTGCGAGCGGCGCGCTTCGAGGCGAAGCTCGGTTTCGAGCTCGACGGTGCGACGGCCGAGCCGATCGGGCGGCTGCGCGAGCTGCTCGCAAGCGTTCCTTCGGCGCGCCTCTTCGACGAGACGCTGAAGCTGTTTCTGACCGGGCACGGCGCGCGCAGTCTCGAGGTGCTCCGGCGGCGCGGCCTGCTTGCAGTGCTGCTGCCGACCGTCGATGCCTACCTCGTGCAGCATCCGGGCGGGCTCGTCGAGCGCTTGCTCGTGCAGGGACTCCTCAACACCGATGCTCGGGTCGCGGAAGGCAAGCCGGTGACGCCGACCTTTCTTTTCGCGCTGCTGCTTTACGGCCCGATCGCCCGGGCCATCGAGAGCTCCCCTCCCGAGCGCTGGCACGAGCTCGCGACGATTCTCGATGCCTGCGATCGCGCCGCCCGGGAAGCGCAGGTGGAGATCGCCATCCCGCGACGCTTTGCGCTCGGCGTGCGCGAAATGTTCGCTCTACAGCCGCGCCTCGAGCATCCGCGCGGCCGCCGCGCCCTGCGCCTGCTCGAGCATCCGCGCTTTCGAGCGGCGTTCGATCTGCTGCTCTTGCGGAGCCAGCACGGGCTCGCTCCGCATGCGATAGCCGAATGGTGGACGCGTGTTCAACAGGCGCCGGCCGCGGAGCGGGAGCAGATGGCCGATGCGCTAGCCGGATCGGGTACGCCGCAGCGCGCGGGTATGCGCCGTGGGCCACGCAGGCGGCGCAAACGCGGTGCTGCAAGGCCCGCGACACCGGACTGAGCACGCCGTGACCTCCGTCCCGCTCTGGCAGCCGGCCTACATCGGCATCGGCAGCAATCTTTCCGATCCCCGAGCTCAGGTGCTCGGCGCATTGGACCGGATCGCAACGATCGAAGGCGTGCGCTTGGTGCGGCGGTCCCGACTCTATCGCTCACCTCCGCTCGGCCCGGCCGATCAGCCGGACTACGTCAATGCCGCGGCGGGCGTCCTGACACTGCTCGCGCCGCGACCATTGCTCGCGGAGCTGCATGCGCTCGAGCGGGCCGCGGGTCGCCCGCCGCAGCACGAGCGCTGGGGGCCGCGCATCCTCGATCTCGATCTGCTCGTCTACGGCCGCGAGCGGTCGAGCGACGCCGAGGTCACCTTGCCGCATCCCGGGATCTCGGAGCGCAGCTTCGTTCTGTATCCTCTTGCGGACGTTGCGCCGGACCTCGATGTTCCGGGCGTGGGCCGTGTGGCCGATCTGAAGCGGCGCGTTGCCGCTCAGTCAATCAGCTTGCTCGATACCGAGCGGAACTGCACGCATTTGGCTCGCACCGCATGATGTCCGCTTCGAACTTTCGCTACGTCGCGATCGAGGGTCCGATCGGAGTCGGCAAGACGAGCCTCGCGCGGCGGCTTTGCGAGAGCCTCTCGGCCGAGCCTGTCTTCGAGCAGGCTTCCCAGAATCCCTTCCTCGAGCGCTTCTACCGCACGCCGAGCGCCGGTGCGTTGCCTGCGCAGCTCTATTTCCTTTTTCAGCGCGCGCAGCAGCTCGCTGCCCTCAATCAACAAGATCTCTTCGCGCCCGTGCGCGTTGCCGATTATCTGCTCGAGAAGGATCGGCTGTTTGCGAGTGTCACGCTCGATGAGGCGGAGCTCGCGCTCTACGAGCAGGTGTACGCGAAGCTCGACATCGCAGCTCCCAAGCCGGACCTCGTTCTGTACCTGCAGGCCCCGGTCGATGTCCTCATGGAGCGCATTGCGCGGCGCGGCATCGAATACGAGCGGCAGATCGACCGGAACTATCTCGAGAGGCTGAATGAGGCGTATGCACGATTCTTCCACGACTACGAGGCGGCCCCGCTGCTCATCGTCAATGCAGCCTCGATCGACCCGATCAGCAATCAGGCCGACTACGACGAGCTGCTCGCGGCTATCGGGCGCATGAAGCGCGGCCGGCTCTATTACAATCCGTTGCGCTCGCGTACGCTCTGAGAGATGTATACCCACCTGCAGCTGCGCGACTCGGCGCGCCCTCCCGTCACCCTCGCGACGCTGCAGAGCATGAAGGCGGGCGGGGAGAAGATCGCCGCGCTCACCTGCTACGACGCGAGTTTCGCCGTGCTCGTCGATGCCGCGGGCACGGACCTCGTGCTCGTCGGAGACTCGCTCGGCATGGTCATCCAGGGCCATGACACGACCGTGCCGGTGACGATGAACGACATCGTTTATCACTGCCGGGCGGTCGCCCGAGGTTTGCACCGCCCGTTCCTCATGGCGGACCTGCCTTTCATGAGCTATCCGTCGAAGGAGCAGGCGCTCGCGAACTCCGTGCGCCTGATGCAGGAGGGCGGGGCGAAGATGGTGAAGCTCGAGAGCGGCACGAGCCAGGTGGAAATCGTCGAGTTCCTGGCCGGCCACGACATTGCCGTATGCGCGCACCTGGGCCTCAAGCCCCAGTCCGTGCACAAGACGGGCGGCTTTCGCGTGCAGGGACGCGGGGAGAGCGCGGCGGAGCAGATGCTGCGCAGCGCGAAGGAGCTCGAGGGGGCGGGCGCGGACATCGTGCTGCTCGAGTGCATCCCGGCGACGCTCGGTGAGCTGATAGCCACCGAGATCAAGGTGCCGGTGATCGGCATCGGTGCCGGACCGCGCACCGACGGACAGATCCTCGTGCTCTACGACGTGCTCGACATCACGAGCGGGCGCAAGCCCCGGTTCGTCCGCAATTTCATCGATGGCGCCGGAACCAACCTCGGCGCGCTAGAGCGTTACGTGCGTGCCGTCAAATCGGGTGAGTATCCCTCGCCCGAGCACTCCTTCTGAAGGAGCGTCCTCCTCTGGATGCCCTAAAGAGCGGTGCAGACGTGGAAGTCATGACATCCATCGCTGCCGTGCGCGAGCGCGTGCGGCTCTGGCATCGGGAGCGGCGGCGCATCGCCTTCGTCCCCACGATGGGCAATCTCCACGCGGGCCACCTGAGCCTCATGGAGGCGGCGCGCCGGCTCGGGGAACGGTTCGTCGCGAGCCTGTTCGTCAACCCTATGCAGTTCGGGCCGAACGAGGACTTCGCCCATTACCCGCGCACGCCGCGCGAGGACGAGCGGATGCTGGCAGACGCCGGCTGCGATCTGCTCTTCATGCCGGATGTCGCGGAGATCTATCCGCGAGGCTACGCCGCCTCGACGCGAATAGACGTGCCCGAGCTCTCCGGGATCCTTTGCGGTGAGTTCCGCCCCGGGCACTTCGAGGGCGTCGCGACCGTCGTCGCGAAACTCTTCAATATCGTCGAGCCGGATGTCGCCGTGTTCGGCGAGAAGGACTACCAGCAGCTCACGATCATCCGGCGCATGGCGACAGACCTTTGCATGCCGGTCGAGATCGTAGGAGCCCCGACCGTGCGCGAGAGCGACGGCCTTGCCATGAGCTCCCGCAATCAATACCTGACCGGCGAGGAGCGGCGGCTTGCGCCGCGGGTCTTCGGCGAGCTCGAGCGTGCGGGGGCGCGGCTGCGGTCGGGCGGCTCCGATTATGCGGAGATCGAGCGCGCGGGGCGCGAGGCGCTCACGAGCGTAGGATTCCGGCCGGACTACTTCGCCGTACGCGCACGAGATCTCTCGGTCCCGGCGCCCGATGCCCGCGAGCTCGTCGTTCTCACTGCGGCGCGCCTCGGGCGTGCGCGACTCATCGACAACCTGCAAGTCAGCCGCTGAGCGTCATCTCGCGCATCGAACAGGCACGGGGCGTGCCTGCGCACCGGAGCTTTGCCGTGCGAGCGCCCACTCGATGTGCTCGCGCACGAGCGGGGAGGGGTCGTTCCGGCGCCGCTCGAGCGCAGCGATCACCTCCTCGGAGCGGGGCGCGTTACCGAGCGCCACTGCGACATTCCGTGACCAGCGCTCGTAGCCGATGCGGTAGATGGCCGAGCCCCGCATCCGCTCGTCGAACTCCGCCTCCGTCCAAGCGAAGAGCTCCGCGAGGCGCGGCGCATCGAGCCCGTGCCGCACTTTGAAATCCGGATGGCTTGCATCGCGGGCAAACTTGTTCCACGGGCAGACGAGCTGACAATCGTCGCATCCGTAGATTCGGTTTCCGATCGCTTCGCGGAACTCCACGGGGATCGCGTCCGGATTCTCGATCGTGAGATAGGCGATGCAGCGCCGCGCATCGAGCCGCTGCGGCCCGAGGATCGCGCGCGTCGGACATGCATCGATGCACGCCTCGCAGGTGCCGCAGTGGCTGCTTGCGCCCGTATCGATCGGCAGCGGTAGATCCGTGAGGATCTCCCCGAGAAAGAACCACGAGCCCGCATCGCGCGCGATGAGGTTCGTGTGCTTGCCGATCCAGCCGAGCCCTGCCGCTCGGGCGAGCGCCTTCTCGAGGAGGGGCGCGCTGTCGACGCACACCCGATAGCCGTACGGTCCGATGCGCCCGCGGAGGTCCTCGGCGAGTCGGGCGAGTCCCCGGCGCATCACCTTGTGATAGTCGCGGCCGAGCGCGTAGCGGGAGACATATCCGCAGGCGGCATCGCCGAGCGCCTGGAGCGGCTCGCGTGCCTCGGCTGGCCAGTAGTTCATGCGCACGCAGATCGCGCGCACGCTCCCCGGGGCGAGCTCGGCCGGACGGCTCCTCTTCGAGCCGTGACGCGCCATATAGGTCATCGAGCCGTGATAGCCCGCCGCAAGCCACTCGTTGAGGCGGCGCTCGTCCTCTTCGAGGTCGACACCGCTCACGCCGAGCGCATCGAACCCCAGCTCGCGGGCTCGCGCCGCGAGGTCGCGTTTGATCGCCTCGAGGTCGAGCTCGGCATATTCACGGGCGGGGTCCATCGCCAAAGTATAATCAGCCGATGTCGCTGCCGGTCACGCTCTACTCCGCCTCGCAAGTAAGAGCGCTCGATGCGTACGCGATCGGCGAGCTGGGGGTCCCCGGCTACGTCCTGATGAAGCGCGCCGGAGAGGCGGCACTCAGATTTCTGCGTACCCGCTGGCCGACCTGCCACCGGATCGCCATCGTCTGCGGCGGCGGGAACAACGGCGGGGACGGCTACGTTCTTGCGCGTTTCGCTCAGGCGGCGGGGCTGACCGTGAGCGTGCTCGCGGCGGTGGCCCCCGAGCGCTTGACGGGCGATGCGCGCCAGGCGCATGCCGACTTGAGAGCAAGCGGCGGGCGTGTGCTGGCATTCGACAGGGATTTGCTCTTCGATGCCGAGGTGATCGTCGATGCACTGCTCGGCACCGGGCTCGCACAACCTGTGCGCGCGGAGGCAGCTGAGGTGATTGCGGCGCTCAACGCCTCCGCACGCCCGAAGTTTGCGCTCGATGTGCCCTCCGGCCTCGACAGCGATACGGGTGAGCCGCGTGGTGCCGCGGTGCGCGCCGACTGCACCGTGACATTCGTTGCGCTGAAGACCGGCCTTTTCATAGGCCGCGGCCCGGAGCATGCCGGCACCGTGTATTTCGATGACCTCGAAGTGCCGATTCCTCCGGAGCGGGGCGAGTTCGCGCCGCGCCTGGAGCGAATCGTCGAGCCGGAAATCGCTGCGGCGCTGCCGCGACGTGCACGCACTGCGCACAAGGGAGACTTCGGGCGCGTGCTCATCGTCGGCGGTGGTCCCGGGATGCCCGGTGCGGCACGGCTTGCCGGCGAGGCGGCCTTGCGCGTCGGTGCAGGCCTGGTCACGGTCGCCGTGTCACCCGACAACATCGCTGGCATCGTCGCAGGAAGACCCGAGCTCATCTGCTTGCCGCTGCACGAGCCGAGCGATCTCGAGGAGCCTCTCGAGCATGCCGATGTCGTCGCGATTGGACCGGGCCTCGGTAGAAGTCGCTGGGCCGCGGAAGTGCTTGCGATTGCGCTGCGCGCCCAGCAACCGCTCGTCGTGGACGCCGACGCGTTGAATTTGATCGCGGAGCAGGCGCGTACCGGGCGTGCGGAAGGCCCACGCGGGAACTGGATCCTGACGCCGCACCCGGGCGAGGCTGGCCGACTGCTCGGCGTGAGCACGGCCGAAATTCAGCAGGATCGATTGAGGGCGCTCGCGGGGCTCATCGAGCGCTACGGCGGTGTGGCGATCCTCAAGGGGGCGGGGACGCTGGTCGGCGCGAGCGGTCGCACCCCGGGGGTTTGCGAGCGCGGGAATCCGGGCATGGCAACCGCCGGCATGGGCGATGTGCTGACCGGAGCGACGGCAGGCATTCTCGCCCAGTGCGGCGATCCCTGGCTCGCCGCGCGCGTGGCGGTGCTGGTGCACGCCATGAGCGGCGATGTTGCCGCGCGAGTAGGGGGCGAGCGCGGATTGCTCGCCGGCGACGTCGCACGCGAGCTCAGGACCTGCGTGAATCTATGATCCGGCGGCTCGCGCGCTCGGCCGAAGAAATGGAGCGCTTCGGTGCCGAGCTCGGGCGTGCCGTGCCGCCGCTGCCGCGCGGACCGGCCATCCTCTATCTCGAGGGCGAGCTCGGGGCGGGCAAGACGACACTCGCCCGCGGACTGATCGCGGCGCGCAGCTACTCAGGGCCAGTGCGCAGCCCGACCTTCACGCTGCTCGAGCGCTACGGGCTCGACGGACTCACGGCGATACACATCGATCTCTATCGCCTGCGCGAGCCGCGCGAGCTCGAAGCGCTCGGTCTTCGCGATTTCGCGGTCCCTTGGCACCTCTGGATCGTCGAGTGGCCGGAGCGCGGGGCGGACATCCTGCCCGCGGCGGATGTGCGCGTTGCGCTGCATGTCACGTCCGAGGGGCACCATGCCGCGGCAACTGCTCAGTCACCGCTCGGGCACGGCTGGCTCGAGACCATGCGCGGGGTTGAAATCGTCCCGCCGCCGACGTAGATTAGGCCGCAAGATCAGGCAAGAAGCCGATGATAAACATCGAATTTGTGGACGCTTGCCGCGCCGCTTCACCGAGCTGAGCGCCAGGCAATGCGGGGGGAGAACAGGGGATACGGGGGTTTCACGAGCGCGCCAGCATGGCTCGCGTGCTCGCTGTTCGCGTTCGCTGTGCCTGCGCATGCGGCTGCGCATCGCATCGAGCTCCGCGATGCGAGCCTCGCAGCCTCGGCGAATTCAGCCTCATTGACCCTCGATCTCGATCGCACGACGAGCTACAGGCTCTTCACACTGCCGGCACCCGGTCGCGTCGTGATCGATCTTGCCGATTCGCGTTTAGCGCGGGGCGCGCATCTGTCGCGGGCTGGCGGCATCGTTCAACAGTTGCGTGCCGGCGCGCGGCCTCACGGAGGCCTCCGAATCGTGCTGCAGCTCGAGCCGTCAGCGACGTCCGGCGGACGCGTTCGGCTTCCGGTGCACGCGCACTGGCAGCGTGAAGGTGCGCGAACAAGCTCGCGGCTGCTCGTCACGGTGGGCGACGCATCCGACGCATCTATCGAGTCCGCAGACGCCGGTCGGGCTGAAGCCCCTTCGCCTGCGAAGCGCACTCGAACCGCTGACACCGCAACACACGAGCAACGCGACGTACTTCACCCCATCTCCGCGCCCCACGCACCGGCGCTCGCCGATCGTGATGTCGTGATTGCGGTGGACGCAGGTCATGGCGGCAAGGACCCGGGCGCGATCGGCCGCCACGGAACCGAAGAGAAGAATGTCACGCTCGCCATCGCGCGCGCGCTCGCGGCGCGAATCAACGATCAGCCCGGTATGCACGCGGTGCTGACGCGCGACGGAGATGTGTTTCTGCTCCTTCGCGAGCGGATGGACCGCGCGCACGCAGCGCACGCGGACCTCTTCGTCTCCGTGCACGCCGACTCCATCGGCGACCCGAGCGTCTCTGGAGCTTCCGTGTACGTGCTCTCGGAACGGGGCGCGACGAACGAGGCGGCCCGCATCCTCGCCGACCGCGAGAACGCCGCGGACCGGCTCGGGGGCATCTCGCTCGCCGACAAGAGCAGCACGCTAAGCTCGGTGCTGCTCGACCTGTCGCAGACCGCGAGCATCAGCGCAAGCATGACCGCCGCGCAACGCGTGCTGACGGCGCTCGATCGCGTGGGCGAGGTGCGCAAGGCGCGTGTGCAGCAGGCCGGCTTCGTGGTACTGAAGTCACCCGACATCCCTTCGATGCTCGTCGAGACCGCTTACATCTCGAATCCCTCGGAAGAGCGGCGTCTGCGCACGACTCGCGAGCAGCGCAAGCTCGCCGACGCGATTTTCGCGGGCTTGCTCGGGTACTTCGACGAGTACCCGCCCTCGGGCACGCGCTTCGCGCGGCTGCTGAGCGGCGGCTCGAACAGCGTGCTCGCAGGGGCGCCCGGTACACCCGCGAATGGCGCGAGGGCGGCTGTCGCGCCTTGATTGACGTCGGCGCCGAGGCCGGCATACTCGGCGCTCGATGCCCATCCGCGTCCTCCCCGAAGTGCTCATCGATCAGATCGCCGCCGGCGAGGTGATCGAGCGGCCGGCCTCCGTCGTCAAGGAGCTCGTCGAGAACAGTCTCGATGCAGGCGCGCGCCGCATCGAGATCGACATCGAGCGCGGAGGCGTCGGCCTCGTGCGAGTGCGCGACGACGGCGCGGGTCTGCCGGAGAACGACCTGCCGCTCGCGCTCGCGCGCCACGCGACGAGCAAGATCGCCTCGCTCGAGGAGCTCGAGTCGGTCGCGACGCTGGGGTTTAGGGGCGAGGCGCTGCCCTCGATTGCGGCGGTCTCCCGTTTCAGGATGGCCTCGCGCACGGCGGATGCCGAACACGGCATCGAGATCACCGCGGAGGCGGGCCGGCCGTGCGCGCCGCGTCCCTGCGCTCAGGCCGCCGGCACGGTTGTCGAGGTCCGTGAGCTTTTCTTCAACGTGCCAGCCAGACGCAAATTCGTGCGCAGCGATGCGACCGAAACCGGCCACATCGCGCGTCTCACCGAGCGGCTCGCACTCTCGCGCGCGGAGGTCGCATTTCGCTTGCGAAGCGCGGAGCGCGTGCTGCTCGATGCGCGTGTCGAGCCGGACGCAGCGCAGGCGGGCGAAGCCCGCATTCGAGCGGTTCTCGGGCAGGATTTCCTCGCCCGTGCGCTGCACATCGAGCACACGGCGGGGCCCGTCTCGCTCGGCGGATGGATCGGCCTGCCCACCGCCTCGCGCGCGCAGCCCGATGAGCAGTACTGGTTCGTGAACGGCCGCAGCGTGCGCGATCGGCTGCTCATGAACGCCGTGCGGCTCGGCTATCGCGACGTGCTCTATCACGGTCGGCATCCGGCATACGTGCTGTATTTGAGCCTCGATCCCTCGCTCGTCGACGTGAACGCGCATCCGACGAAACTCGAGGTGCGGTTTCGCGATGCGCGGCAGGTCCATGATTTCGTCATGCGGGCGGTGGAGCGGGCACTCGCTGCCACGCGGCCGGCGGCCGATGCAGCACCCGCAGCGGCTCCCCCGCAGTGGACCCGCAGCCCGTGGGCCGTCGCAGAGGCAGTGCGCGATCCTGGCGAGGTGCGCGACGCGGGTACCCTGCGCGCCGATCCGCAGTCCGTCGGGCGAGCGCGCGACGAGCACCCGCTCGGCACCGCGCTCGCACAGGTGCACGGCGTGTACATCGTCGCGCAGAGCCCAGAGGGGCTGATTCTGGTCGACATGCATGCCGCCCACGAGCGGGTGCTCTACGAGCAACTCAAGGCGCAGTACGCGGCGGCGGCCGTCCCGTCGCAGCAGCTGCTCGAGCCGATTCTCGTTCAAATGAAGCCGCACGAGCTCGATGCCGTGCTCGAGCGCTGCGCAGAGTGGGAGCGCACGGGGTTCGAGATGAGCGCGTTGGGGCCCTCGCAGCTTGCAGTGCGGCGCGTCCCGGCGCTTCTGGGGGCTCGCGAGGTCGCCTCGGTGCTGCGCGCGATGCTCGCGGACCTCACCCTCGATACCGCCGCGCACCACCTCGACGGGGAAGCCGACCGATTTCTTGCCACACTCGCATGCCGCACGGCGATCCACGCGCACCGCCGGCTCACCGTTCCAGAAATGGATGCGCTTTTGAGGCAAATGGAGGCGACCGAGCGCGCCAACCAATGCAATCACGGCCGCCCGACCTGGACCCGGCTCACCCTCGCGGAGCTCGACCAGCTGTTCCTGCGAGGCCGTTGAGCGCTTCGCGATGCGGCGGCGCCGAACGCCGCGAGTGAGGAGACCTGTCCGCGGCCATGCAATCGATCCGCGACGCTGACATAGCGGCTGTCGTCCTGACCGGCCCAACCGGGGCAGGCAAAAGCGAATGGGCCCTGCGTCTCGCCGAGGAGTTGCCCGTCGAGATCGTGAGCGTCGATTCCGCACTCGTGTATCGCGGCATGGATATCGGCACAGCAAAGCCCGATGCGCTGGCGCGAGCCCGGACTCCGCATCATCTCATCGACATTCGCGATGCGGCGGAGGTGTACTCGGCCGGCGAGTTCGTCGCCGACTGCACGCGGCTCATCGCGGACATCCGCTCCCGCGGGCGCCTACCGCTCCTCGTCGGTGGAACGATGCTCTACCTGCGCGCACTCGTGCGCGGCATAGCCGAGCTTCCCCGCGGCTCCCTGGAGCTGCGCCGCGAGATCGATGCGCGCGCGGCAGTGGAAGGCTGGCCGAGTTTGCACGCAGAGCTCGCGCGGCTCGATCCCGAGGCAGCTGCACGCATTCATCCGAACGACCCGCAACGCATTCAGCGCGCGCTCGAGGTCTGCCTCGTCGCGGGCCTGCCGCTCACGGCGTTGCAGCGCGCGACGCGCAGTCCTCTCGAGGCACCGCTCCCGCGCTGGGCACTCGCGCCTGCCGATCGCAGCGTGCTTCACGAACGCCTCGCGCGCCGGCTCGCGCAAATGATGGAGCAGGGCTTTCTCGCGGAAGTCGAGCGCTTGCGCTCGAGACCGGAGCTCACGGCGCGACATCCGGCATTGCGCGCCGTCGGCTATCGCCAGCTCTGGGCACATCTCGACGGCGCCTACGGGCTCGACGAGGCGCGGGAGCGAGCGCTCGCTGCGACGCGCCAGCTCGCGAAGCGACAGCTGACGTGGCTCAGGTCCGATCCGGAGATCCGATGGGTCGACTCGAGTGCGGCTGGCGCGTACGAGGCATGGAAACACGAACTCCGCCGCGAGCTTGTCGGCACTTGGCCGAGGACTGGGCGATCGTGGTAAACTGCTCGACGAGTTGCCTCGCGAAACGAGGCACGGAGCTTGCTGGGTCGCAGCCTACCGGAAGGGCGTTCGCGACCGTCACTCTCAACAACTACAATTCATGAGAACAAGGAGAAATCGATGGCCAAAGGCCAATCGTTGCAGGACCCCTTTTTGAATGCCTTGCGCAAGGAGCGCGTGCCGGTTTCGATCTATCTCGTCAACGGCATCAAGCTGCAGGGCCAGATCGACTCGTTCGATCAATTCGTGGTGCTGCTCAAGAACAGCGTGAGCCAGATGGTCTACAAGCACGCAATCTCGACGGTGGTGCCGGCGCGCAACGTGCGTCTGCAGCCCGAGGAGAGCGGCGCGGCGGTGGAGACCGCTCCGGAGTGAGAGTCTGACCCCGCGCGCCGTCCTGGTACGCTTGGGGATCGGCGGGCAGGTCGATCCCGAGGATCTCGAGGAGCTCACGCAGCTTGCGCTGTCCGCCGGCGCGCAGCCGGTCGCGACCGTGACGGGCCGGCGCGAGCGGCCCGATCCTCGATTCTTTCTCGGTAGCGGCAAGGCGGAGGAGCTGCGCTGCGTCGCGGAGTCGAACGAGGCGGATGTCATCCTCATCGACCACGCGCTCACGCCCAGCCAGGAGCGCAACCTCGAGCAGCACACCGGCCGGCGCGTGCTCGACCGCAACGAGCTGATCCTCGATATCTTCGCGCAGCGCGCGCGCAGCTTCGAGGGCAAGCTCGAAGTCGAGCTCGCGCAGCTCAAGCACCTCGCGACGCGCCTGGTGCGCGGCTGGACTCACCTCGAGCGGCAGAAGGGCGGCATCGGTATGAGGGGTCCCGGAGAGACGCAGCTCGAGACCGACCGGCGCCTTCTCGGTGAGCGCGTGCGCGTGCTCACGCGCCGGCTCGGGCGCATCAAACAGCAGCGCGAGACGGGTCGGCGCATGCGCAAGCAGATCCCGGTGCCGAGCGTCGCGCTGGTCGGATATACGAATGCGGGAAAGTCGACGCTGTTTCGCGCGCTGACCGGCGCCGACGCCTACGTTGCGAACCAGCTGTTCGCAACCCTCGACCCGACCGTGAGACGCATCCGGCTACCCGGTGGCACACCGATCGTGGTCGCCGACACAGTTGGATTCATCCGCGAGCTGCCGCATGAGCTCGTCGCTGCCTTCCAGGCGACACTCACCGAAGCTCGCGAGGCGAGCCTGCTGCTGCACGTCATCGATGCTAGCGACCCGCGCCGCGAGACCCATCGCACACAGGTCGATGGGGTGCTCGCGGAGATCGGCGCCGAACACATTCCGCAGGTGCTCGTCTACAACAAGATCGATCGTCTCGGCACGACCGCCCGCCTCGAGCGCGACGAGGAGGGGCGGGCGGCGGCGGTCTGGTGTTCGGCCGCGCGCGCCGAGGGTCTCGACCTGCTGCAGGAGGCGATCGCGGAGCGCCTTGCGCGCTCCGCGCGCGCCGTGCGGCTGCGCATTCCACCGGCAGCCGGCGCGCTGCGCTCACGGCTTTATTCGCGGGGCGCGGTGCGCTCGGAGCGCACGCTCGAGGACGGCACGATCGATCTCGCAGTCGAGCTGCCCGAGGCGGAGCTCGAGGTACTGAGCCGCGCACGCGGCGTGCAGATTCTCGCCTCGCATGACACGGCCAGCGATGGCAAAGCATCGGGTGAGGCGCCTTGTGCCACTCACGACGCCTACCTACAATCAATCGTTTGAGATCGCGCGGCGCGCAAACTTAACCGATGAAATGGAATCGACCCGACGGCGGCGACCCTTTGCGCCGGCGCCCGGAGCGAGGGGGAACCGCCCTGGACGAGAAGGTCAAGAACTGGCAGCGCAAGATCGAGTCTCTGCTCAACCCGGCGAGCGAGACCACGGGCTCACTCGCGGGCACGGTCGTTCTCGTCGCCATTGCACTGTGGCTCGGCAGCGGGTTCTACCAAGTGGGCGCGGCCGAGCGCGGAGTGCTCACCAGATTCGGCAGTCTCGTCGAAGTGCGAGGCCAGGGATGGGGTTGGCACTTCCCCTGGCCGATCGAGGCGCTGAAGAAGGTCAACGTGATGAGCGTTGCGAGCAAGGAGGTGAGCCCGACCGTGCTCACCTCCGACTCGGGTCTCGTCGACCTGCGGGTCGATGTTCAATACCGTCGCGCCGATCCGCTGAAATTTCTCTTCGGCGTGCGCGATCCCGAGGAGGCTCTGCGCGAGGCGAGCGAGAGCGCGATCCGGGAGGTCGTCGGTCGCGGCCGCCTTGACGACGTGCTCGCCGGCGCCGACCGCCCGCAGCTCATGGCGCGTGCCAAAGCACTGATCCAGAGCCGGCTCGATGAGTACGGCGCCGGCATTCAGATCGCAAGCGTGAACCTCACCGACGTGGAGGTTCCCGATGCCGTGGTTGCCGCACAGCGCGATGCGAACAAGGCGGCAGCCGATCGCGAGCACTCGATCGAGGAGGCTCAGGCTTACGCAAGCAGCACCGTCCCGTCCGCACGCGGCGAGGCGGACAAGATCCGCGAGGATGCCGAGGCTTACAGGACCCGGGTGGTTACCCTCGCCGAGGGCAACGCTTCGCTCTTCAAGCAGATCGAGGCGGCGTATAAGCGTGCGCCGCAGGTGACGCGCGAGCGGATTTATCTGGAGACGATGGAGGACATTTTTGAGCGCGCGAACAAGGTGATCGTCGAGCCGAAGTCGGGTGCAAGCGGCAGTCTGATCTATCTGCCGCTCGATAAGCTCATCGGTCGGGGAGCGACCCCCTCCGATGCAGACACGCAGCCGGCGAATTCCGCGGCGAGCAGCCCTCCGCCCGCGGATGCCGAGACTACGGTGACGGTCGAGGGCGACCGCAGCCGGGGCCAGCGTTGATGAGCGGGCGGATCGTCTGGGTCTTCGTGGCGGCGGCGATAGCTTTGCTGGTCGCGCTCACGTCGCTTTTCACGGTTAGCGAGACGCAGTATGCGATTCGCACGCAGTTCGGCGCGATAGAGACTGCAGGATACGGCTCGGGGCTGCACGTGAAGTGGCCGTGGGATCAGGTGGTGCGGATCGACCGGCGCATTTTGACCGCCTCACACCCGATGTCGACATTCCTCACGAGCGATGATCGCGCGCTTATCGTCGATTTCGTCGTCAAATGGCGCGTGCGCGATCCGACACGCTACTACGAGGCGACGGGCGCCGATGAGGCGAGCGCCAGCGACCGGCTGTCCGCGATCGTCCAGGACGGCATCAAGAGCGTCGTCGCCGGCCGTACGCTTGCGCAAGTTGTGAGCGCGGAGCGTCCGGCCGTCACGAGCACGATGCTCGCGAGCGCACGGCACGCCGCCTCCGCGCTCGGCGTCGACCTCATCGACGTGCGCGTGGAGAACATCGACCTTCCCGATGAGGTCGCCGCGCGCGTCTACGAGCAGATGAAGGAGAACTTCCAGAAGAGCGCGAACGACGTGCGGGCCGAGGGCGAGA
>DATNFW010000087.1:0-10071 GCA_035606175.1 Steroidobacteraceae bacterium
GCTTGCAGAGGTCGAGCAGCTGCGTGACGTCGAGCGACTTCTCCAGGCCGTGGTCCTGCGCCATCTGGCAGTAGCGGCCGGTGTCCGCACCGACGTCCGGCTGGTACAGCAGGTTGCTGAAGTCCAGGCCTTTCGCTTTCCAGTGATCGATCGCCTTGCGGCCTTCGAGACGGTCGACGCGGCCGACCATTTCCTCGACCGTGCGGAAGCCGAGGTGCGCCATGAGCTCGCGCACTTCCATCGCGATGAAGCGCATGAAGTTGACGACGTGCTCGGGCTTGCCGGTGAAGCGCTCGCGCAGCCGCGGGTCCTGAGTCGCCACGCCTACCGGGCAGGTATTGAGATGACAGACCCGCATCATGATGCATCCCAGCGCAACGAGCGGGGCCGTCGCAAAACCGAACTCCTCGGCCCCGAGCATCGCCGCGATCGCCACGTCGCGCCCGGTCTTCAGCTGCCCATCCGCCTCCACCGCGATGCGGCTGCGCAGATTGTTGAGCACGAGCGTCTGATGCGTCTCGGCGAGCCCGAGCTCCCACGGAAGTCCCGCGTGCTGGATTGAAGTCTGCGGGGAGGCGCCCGTCCCCCCATCGTGTCCGCTGATGAGCACCACGTCCGCATGAGCCTTCGCCACGCCGGCCGCGATCGTTCCCACCCCGACCTCTGCGACCAGCTTGACGCTGATGCGTGCGTTCCGGTTCGCATTCTTCAGATCGTGGATGAGTTCCGCGAGATCCTCGATCGAGTAAATGTCGTGATGAGGCGGCGGGGAGATGAGACCGACCCCGGCCGTCGTGTGGCGCGTCTTTGCGATCCACGGATACACCTTCGTTCCCGGCAGCTGCCCGCCCTCGCCGGGCTTGGCGCCCTGCGCCATCTTGATCTGCAGCTCGCGCGCGTTCACGAGGTACTCGCTCGTCACGCCGAAGCGCCCGGAGGCGACCTGCTTGATCGCCGAGTTCTTCGAATCCCCGTTCGGCAGGCGCTGGTAGCGTTCCGGGTCTTCCCCGCCCTCCCCGGTGTTGCTGCGGCCGCCGATGCGATTCATGGCGATCGCGAGCGTCTCGTGCGCCTCCTGGCTGATCGAGCCGTAGGACATCGCTCCCGACTTGAAGCGCCGCACGATCGACTCGACGGACTCGACTTCCTCGAGCTCGATCGGGTCCGAAGGCTTGAAATCGAGGAGCCCCCGCAGCGTGCAGAGATTCTTCGACTGATCGTCGATCAGCTGCGCGTAGGACTTGTAAGTCGCGAAGCTCCCGGTGCGCACCGCCTTCTGCAGGCGGTGGATGGATTCGGGATTGAAGAGGTGCGTCTCCCCTTCCGAGCGCCACTGATAGAGGCCCCCAGCGGACAGCGCCTCGCCGTTGACGGGCCGCTGCGGAAATGCCGCGCGGTGCCGCATGAGCACCTCCTGCGCGATGACATCCATGCCGATGCCGCCGATGCGCGAGGAGGTGAAGGTGAAGTACTCGTCGATCACGTCCTGCCTCAAGCCGACGGCCTCGAACACCTGCGCGCCGTGATAGCTCTGCACGGCGGAGATGCCCATCTTGGACATGACCTTGATGACGCCCTTCGTCGCGGCCTTCACGAAGTTCTTGCACGCCTTCGCGTGATCGACCCCCGTGAGCAGATCGTCGCGGATCATCCCGTCGAGCGTCTCGAACGCGAGAAACGGATTGATCGCGCTCGCCCCGTAGCCGATGAGGAGCGCAAAGTGGTGCACCTCGCGCGCTTCGCCCGTCTCGATGACGAGGCTCACCCGCGTGCGCAGTCCCTCGCGAATCAAGTAGTGGTGCAGCGCCGAGACCGCAAGCAGCGCCGGTATCGCGGCGAACTCCGCATTCACGCCTCGATCGGAGAGGATGAGGATGTTCACCTCGTCGTCCTCGATCAGGCGCCGCGCGGCAAGGCGCAGCTCCTCTACCGATTTGATAAGTCCTCTGTCTCCACGCGACGCGCGGAACAGGGTAGAGAGGGCGCCAACCCTGAGGCCGGGGAGATTGAGCCTGCGAATCTGCGCGAATTCCTCGTTCGTCAAAATCGGGCCGTGCAGCTCGAGCCGGCGGCAGTCCGCGCGCTGCGGTTTGAGCAGATTCCCCTCGGAGCCGAGCCAGACCTCGGAGGAGGTGATGAGCTCCTCGCGGATGCAGTCGATCGGCGGGTTCGTGACCTGCGCAAACAGCTGCTTGAAGTACTCGTAGAGCAGGCGTGGCTTCGTCGAGAGCACCGCGAGCGCGGAGTCGTTGCCCATGGAGCCCACTGCCTCGACCCCATTCGATGCCATGGGCTGGATGAGCAGCCGCTGATCCTCGAACGTGTAGCCGAATGCGATCTGCCGGTGCAGGAGCGTCTCGTGATCGGGCGCCGGCACCTCCGGCGGGGGCGGCAGGTCCTTGAGCGTCACCAGATGCTCATCGAGCCACAGCCGATAAGGCCGCTCGCTCGCAACCTTCTGCTTGATCTCCTCGTCCTCGACGATGCGGCCCTGCTCCGTATCCACGAGAAACATGCGACCCGGCTGCAGGCGTCCCTTGCGAAGGACGTTCCCGGGGGGCACATCGAGCACACCGGCCTCCGAGGCCATGATGACGAGGTCGTCCTTCGTCACGTAGTAACGCGAGGGGCGCAGCCCGTTTCGGTCGAGCACGGCACCGATCTGCTTGCCGTCCGTGAAGGCGATCGAGGCGGGGCCGTCCCACGGCTCCATCAGGCTCGAGTGATACTGATAGAACGCCCGCCGAGCATCATCCATGCTCTCGTGATTCGACCAGGGCTCCGGGATCATCATCATCATCGCGTGCGGCAGCGACCGCCCGGCGAGCACCAGCAGCTCGAGCGTGTTGTCGAACATCGCCGAGTCCGAGCCGTACGGATTGACGACCGGGCGGATCTTCTTCGTGTCTTCGCCGAAGAGCTCCGAGTCGAACAGCGCCTCGCGCGCGCGCATCCAGTTGATATTGCCGCGGAGCGTATTGATTTCGCCGTTGTGCGCGAGATACCGATAGGGGTGCGCACGGTCCCAGCTCGGGAACGTGTTCGTGCTGAACCGCGAGTGCACGAGCGCGAGCGCCGTCTCCATCGCCGGGTTCACGAGATCGGTGAAGTACCGGGCGAGCTGCTCGGTGAGAAGCATGCCTTTGTAGACGAAGGTCTTGTGCGAAAGGCTCGCGAGATACCAGTACTCCGCGCCGTCGATCGTCGAGGCGCGGATCTCGCTATATGCGCGCTTCCGGATGATGTAGAGCTTGCGCTCGAACGCCATCTCGTCCGCGCAGTTCGCGCCCCGTCCGATGAAAATCTGCCGGATGAACGGCTCGCAGCTCCGCGCCGTCTCCCCGAGCGAGCGATTGTCGGTCGGCACCGTGCGCCAGCCGAGCACGGTCTGGCCCTCAGACTGCACGATGTGCTCGAAGTGCTCCTCGAGACGGCGCCGTTTGGTCGGGCTGCGCGGCAGGAAAACGAGGCCAGTGCCGTATGCGCCGGGCTCGAGCGCGGGCAGGCGCGCCTTGCGCGTAACTTCCCTGAAGAAAGCATGCGGCATCTGCAGCAGCACCCCAGCCCCATCGCCGGTGTTCGCCTCGCAGCCGCATGCGCCGCGATGATCGAGATTGCGCAGCACCTCGATCGCCTGCTCGAGAATGCGGTGCGACTTGCGCCCCTTCACGTCCACGACGAATCCGACGCCGCAGGCATCGTGCTCGTACCATGGATCGTAGAGACCCTGCTTACCGGGCCGCACGGCCCTGCCGCTGCCGGCTCTACCGCCGCGCGTCGGACCGACGGTTGCACTGCCGGCCATGCCGCGAGCCGCCGCCGCGTGCGACGGGCCACTCGTTCTTTGCTGCTCGTGAGCGCTGTTTTTCATGGGCTTCGCCCAGATTGTCCTGGCCTTGAGGCCGCCTGTCCTCGGGACCGCCCGCGCGAGGTGCCCTCGCGAGGCGCTCTCGCGAGCGCTCGGCGGGGCGCGCCGCCACCGCGTGCTCGGAGCGCGCGGGCGTTCGTCGTTTCAAACTTTGCGTCAGGGAACCGCTCGGCACGAGAGCACCGGAACGGGCGTTTGCTCTCGTCACCTGCGGCGAAGCGTTCGAGGAGGCGCGGTTCGCCCGGCTCCTGCCGGACGAAGCCCCCCGGCGGCCGATCGGCCGCCGCGGCGCGCACTGACCTCGAGTCTACCTGGACTCTGTCCCCGAATATTACCGACCGGGGGAGTGCGGTCAATCACTCTGACGAGGCACGTGAAGCACGCCCGGACGGCGCCCCTGCCCAGCGCCGGGCGGCGTACCGGCGGCCGAGCCCCGGCATCCCCTCGGACCCTTGAAAGCTCGGCCTCCGACCCCAGCTTTGCGACATCGGGCGCCGGCATGGGCCGCGCGCCGCAGCAATCGAGCAACGCAAACCGATATTGGAGGACATTTCCATGGCACTCGTAAGCTACGGGCCCACCGGGCTCGTCTCGCAGCTCCACGATGAGATCAACCGTGTGTTCACGGCGCTCTCGACCGCCGAGGACTCGAGCGGAGCCACTTCGACGTGGATTCCGCCGGTAGACATCACCGAGCACGCCGATCGTTTCGAGCTCGCCGTCGATCTGCCGGGCGTCGACCCGGATAAAGTGGAAGTGACGCTCGAGGACGGCGTGCTGAGCCTCTCGGGCAAGCGCGAGCCGACGGCGAAGCGGACGGCCGATGAGCAGTCGCGCGCGCGTGTCGAGCGCCGCTACGGGCGGTTCTACCGCCGCTTCGTCCTGCCGGACCTGGTGGATGCGGAGCACGTGCAGGCGAGCGGCCGCAACGGGGTGCTCGAGATCACGATCCCGAAGCAGCCGAAGGCATTGCCCCGGCGCATCAAAGTGGCGGCCTGACCGATCAGGCGGGCGCGCCGACCTTCTGCTCGCGGACTGGAATCATCAACACCAGGCCCGCGAGCAGAAACACGATGCCGACGGCAACGCCGGCGCGCTGACTTCCGGCGAGCGCAGTGACGATGCCGATCGCGAGCGGACCCAGAAACGTGGTCGCATTGCCCGACACGGCATAGAGCCCGAAGAACTCGTTGAGGCGCTCGGGCGGGGAGAGCTTCGCCATGAGGGTGCGGCTCGTCACGAGCCCTCCGGTGACGAAGAGCGCGATCAGGTTCTGCGTCACGAGGAACACTCGATCGGGGAGCGTCGGGAAGGTTGCGGCAAGCGCCGCGAGGAGGCCGTGCGATCCGCCGGCTGCGGCGGCGGCGCCCGCTGCCGCAGCGGACGATGCTGCTGCGGCCGCCGGGCCGGCCGCGGCGGCATGTATCTTCACGAAAAATATCATGTCCGGCGTGATCGAGCAGACGGCCACGTTCGCGAGCAGGCAGCCCGCAACGAACAGGATCGCTGCCACTTTCGAGCCGGTGACCCGATCGAGCCAGCCCGCGAACACCGCGGCCGACACTGCCACGATGCTGTTGACGACGCCCATCGCGACCAACATGCGCGGCGTCCAATGCAGCACGCCCGCCGCCACGACGCTCGTGAACAGCATCATGACCATGAAGCCTTCGTTGTAGAGCAGGCGGGCGACGAGGAAGAGCGCCGTATTGCGGTAGCTTCTGAGGCTCGCGAGCGTGTGAGCGAGCTCCGATAGGCCGTCTCGGACGGCTCGGCCGATGCGCCGGGAGGTTGCGGGAGAGTCCGGCGTCAGGACGAACATCGGCAGCGAAAACACCACGATCCAGATTGCGGCAATGATGCCCACGGCCCGCTCCGGCTCGTGTGCCTCGACGCTCAAGCCGAACAGCGGATGGGGATTCGTGTCCCAGGCGAGCAGATAGAAAACGAACAGCACGAGCCCGAACAGATTCCCGAATCCGAATCCGAGCCCACTCAATATCCCGAGGCGACCGCGCGGGGCGACGTTCGGCAGCATCGCGCTCGTAAAGACGGCGGACCACTCGAAGCAGAGCGTTCCTCCAACGAGGCACGCCATGATCCAGAACAGGTGCTGCGTCATCCCGGGCGTTGCGAACCAGAGCGAGGCCATGCTCGGCACGCCGATCAGCATGCAGCCCACGAGCCACGGCTTGCGCCGGCCGCCCGCATCCGCGATCGCACCGAGTACCGGACCTCCGATCGCGACCAGCAGCGCACCGACGGCCTCGGTAAAGCTCCAGATGGTTTGGCCCCGAACCGGATCGGGAATCACGACCGTCGTAAAGTAGGCCGCAAAGACGAAGATGTTTACGAGCACGTTGTAGGGATTGCGTGCTCCGTCGCAGGCGGCCCACGCAATCTGCCCGACGAGGCTCGCCGGGCGACGAGCGTCCGCAGCCGGCGCGACGACGACTGCCGCTGTGCCGTGTGCTGCGGCTGCGATGGGCGCTGGCGCCGCGGGACCCCCCGCGAGTTCGGCTCCGCTAACCGCCGAAACCGCCACGGCGCTCGAGAGCCCGAGCGGCTCGGCTGAGCGTGTCATGCGTTGCCCCCGTGCAGGATTCTGTCGTGCGTGATCGAGCCCTCACACTAACATCTTCGTGCGGGTGATACTGTGGAGTTTTCCCGGAGGGTCATGAGGTTGAGAGGTAGTCTGATCGCGCTGGGCTTGATCTGCGCTCTCATCGCGCATCTCGCCGTCGAGACGGCGAGCCCTGCCCTCACCGCGGCCGGCATTGTGCTCCTGGCTGCCGTCGTGCTCGCGCCAAGCCTCGCCCGCGGCAGTATCGCCGCCTGGGCGGCGGCGCTCGCGATTGCGGGCGCTGTCGCGTTTGCTGCGTCTCAGCGCTGGATATGGTTGCCGCTCTATGCTCCGCCGGTGCTCGGCGATGCTTTCGCAGCGTGGCTGTTCGGGCACACGCTCGCTTCCGGCCGTATGCCCCTCATCGAACGCTTCGTCCGCGGGATGCAGGCCGAGGCGGGCCGGCCGCTCGACCCTGCAATCATCCAATACGCGCGCACCCTCACAGTCGTCTGGACACTGCTCTTCGGGCTGCTCGGCGCATCGAGCCTCGCCCTCGCGCTTTGCGCCGAACCGAACGGCGTGCTGCTTCTGCTCGGCTTCAGCCCACCCGTGGCGATTCCCCAGATCGTCTGGTCCTGGTTTGCGAACGTTGCGGAGTACGGGATCGTCGGCCTGTTCTTCGTTCTCGAGTACGCCTACCGGCGCGCACGCTTTCCGCAGCACCCGCATTTGGATTTTCTGCAGTTCGTGAAGCGCCTTTGCGCGATCACGCCTGCTCTCATCGAGCTCGAATCGCGGGCGCCGCGACCGTCGGGTCGCGTGGAGCCGACCGAATGAGCAACCGCTATACGGCGGCCATCCGCGTTGCGAAGGAGCATCCCGCGCTCGCGGGTCACTTCCCCGGAAAGCCCATCGTACCGGGCGTCCTGGTGCTCGAACGCCTGCTCGAGGCGGCAGAGCGCGAGCTCGGGCGTGCTCTGCGAGTCGCAGGTTTGGCGCATGCCAAATTTCCCACACCGCTCCTGCCCGAAGAGCAGGCGCGCGCGAGTTTCCAGATCGAGGGCGACCGGCTCGACTTCGAGATCGAGCGCGAAGGCCGACTCATCGCCCGGGGAGTGTTTCAGCTGACCCACGGTGCCGAGCCGTGAGAGGCGCGAGCGGCGCGCTTGCTCGCGCGGTGAGCCTCGCAGCCGCAGCCACGGCCGCTTACTGCGCACTGGCATTTGCCGCGCACGCCGTCCACGCCGTTTCTGCCGGTGCTGCAGCCCCTGCCCCTTCCGCCGGTGCTGCCGGTGCTGCCTCGCGCGGCTCCGAGCTCGATGCGATTCTGCACGGCCTCGCCCGCCCGGCACCCTCGAGCACTCCCTTCATCGAAGCGCGCTTCTCGTCGCTTCTCTCGCGGCCGCTCGTCGTCTCCGGCGAGCTGCGCTACCTCGGGCCCGGTTCGCTCGAGCGTATCGTCCGGAAACCGTACAGCGAGAGCGCCGCGATCCACGGCAGTGCGGTGACTGTACGGCGCGGCAGCGCGACGCCCCGGCACTTCTCGCTCGAGCAGGCGCCCCAGATGCGCAGCCTCGTGGCAAGCTTCTCCGCGCTGCTCTCCGGAGAGGTTGCGAACCTCCGAAGCGCATTCGCGCTCGACCTGCACGGGACCGAGAGCGACTGGACGATCGGACTCACCCCGATCGATCCCCGTGTCCACGCGAACATTCGATCGATTCTCGTGTCCGGCAGCGGCACCGAGCCGCGCTGCCTCACGACTTATCAGGCGAATGCCGATATCGACGTGCTGCTGCTCGCGGGCGCCGCGCGCGGACAGATTCCGGCCGAGCCCGACCGCAAGTGGTTCGAGGCGCGCTGCCGAGGCACGCCGGCGAAGGAGTAGCGCTCTGCGCTTCGCGGATCCTCGCACTCGAGCGGCCCTCGTTGCCGTCCTCTGGCTCGGACTCCTCGCCGCGCTCGCCCTGTATATTCGCGCGACCCTTCAAATAAGCGGCGATCTGCGACTGTTCCTGCCGGCGCCGCACACGCGCACCGAGCGTCTGATCCTGCGCGAGGTGAGCGAAGGGCCCGCGGCGCGCCTCCTCATGGTTGCGTTGAGCGGCGCGGACACGGCTCACCTCGCGGAAAGCTCGAGACGGCTGGCCGCGGCGCTGCGAGGGGATCCGGCCTTTCGTCTCGTCGAGAACGGCGAGAACCTGCTCGGGACGATTCCCGAATCGCTCCTGCCCTATCGGTATCTGCTCTCGCCGACGCTCGATCGCGAGCACCTGGATGCCGCGTATCTGCACGCGCAGCTGCTCGAGCGCGAGCAGGACCTGGCCTCACCGGCCGCGAGCCTGCTCGAGACCTGGCTGCCGCGCGACCCGACGCTCGAGACCCTGAAAGTACTCGAGTCGTGGCGTCCGCCGCACGAGCCGCGCACTCTCGATGAGGTCTGGTTCGACTCACAGGGCCGCCAAGCGCTGCTCGTCGTTGAGACTGCCGCCCCTGCCTTTGATCCACGCGCACAGCGCGTAGCCATCGCGGGCCTGCGCGCGCATTTCGCGACGGCGCGCACATCGCCTTCGATTCAAATGACCGTGAGCGGCCCCGGCGCCTTCTCGGTGCTCATGCAAGCTCGCAGTGAGTCGGACGCGCGACTCGCGAGCGTTCTCGACACGGCCGCGATGATCGTGCTGATGCTCGCCGCGTATCGCCGGATCGCATACGTCGTGCTCGGCGCGCTGCCACTCGTGACAGCGGGCGTGATCGCGCTCGCACTGGTCACGGCGCTGTTTGGTACGGTACACGGCATCACCATCGCGTTCGGGTTCACGCTGATCGGCGTCGCGATCGACTACCCGATCTTCCTGTTCAGCCATCAGTTGCCCGGCGTGTCGGCGATCGCGACAGCTCGCTCGATCTGGAGGACGCTCGCGATCGCCGTGACGGCGCTCGCGATCGCCTATCTCGCGTTCCTGATCTCCGGAGTGGTCGGTCTAGTTCAGCTCGCGTGCTTCAACATCGCGGGCCTTGCCGCCGCCGGTCTGTCGACCCGCTATCTTTTGCCGCGAATCACCCCGAAGGCCAAGCGCGATTGCGGGAAGATGCGGCTGCCGTCGGCGCTTGCCACCCGCAGCGGGCGCCTCCCGCGACTCGGCTGGCTAGCCGCTGCGCTCGCGGCTGCAGCCATTGCGGTCCTCGTGCTCGTTCCCGGAGCGCTGTGGGACAACGACCTCGGACACCTCACACCCGTTCCCCAACCGCTGCTGCAGCAATACGAGCGATTGCGGGAGCAGCTCGGGGCGCCGGACGTTCGTTATTTGATGACGGTGGAAGGCTCATCTGCCGAGGACGTCCTCGCCCGGGAGGAGTGGATGGCCCCCGCGCTGCAGCAGCTCGCCGCCCGCGGCGCGGCGAGCGGCTTCGAGGATGCCGCCCGGTACCTGCCGAGCGCCGCGACACAGGAGCGACGACGCGCGAAGCTTCCGGATGCGGCGACGCTGCGCGCGGCGCTCGACCGAGCGCTCGAGGGCACGGCGTTCCGGCCAGGCGTGTTCGAGCCCTTCTTGCGCGATGTGGAGCGCGCCCGACAGCTGCCTCCGCTCACGCCTAGTCGCGTGGCGGGCACGCCGCTCGAGCTGACGATCGGCAG
>DATNFW010000088.1:0-24031 GCA_035606175.1 Steroidobacteraceae bacterium
TCTTGACCCGTTCATAACCATTGCAAATCTGGACGATTCCGGCGCCATTCGTTCTATTCCCACGTTTTCGCCCCGGCGGAATCGAGCGGGCGATCGACACGTGCTGGACCGGCGCACTATCATCTCCTCTATGCAAGCCGAGTCGCTCGACGTGCTGGAGAGAGCGGAGATGCCTGCCTCGCAGGCGCGAGCGATCATCCGCGCAATCGAGATCGAGATCGGCAGCGCGACTGCAAACTTGGCCAGGCGAGCTGATATCGAGCTTCTCGAGGCCAAGATCGAGAACCGGTTCGGCGCGCTCGACAGCAAGCTCGAGAGCCGATTCGGCACGATCGAGGTCAAGCAAGAAAGCCTTCGGGGTGAGCTCAGGGCTGAGATTCGCGACCTGCGCGCGGAAATGCATGCGACCGCGAGCAAAAGCTCCTGGCTGCTCTATGGAGCCCTCGTAACTCAGATCACGACGCTGCTCGGCGTCGGCTACTTCTTCGTCGCCCACGTCTCGCGATGAACCGCGCGATCGGCGCTGCGCCGTGGGCGCCGCGTGCTGTGCAGGCTTTTATACTACGCGCGGTGCGCTAGCCCACGAACCGCCTCGCGTTGCGAAACAGCCGCATCCACCCGCTCCACTCGCCCGTCGCCTGCGGTCGCCACGAGCACTGGACGTTGCGCGTGCAGCGCTCGGGGTGCGGCATGGTGACCGTCACGCGTCCGTCGGTGTTCGAGAGCGCGGCGATGGCGAAGGGCGAGCCCCCTGGATTGTAGGGATAGGTCGTGGCCGGGCGGTGCTGGTGGTCGACGTATCGGAATGCGATCTGGCCGCCCTCGGCACATGCGCGTGCTGCGCGCTCGGAGGCGAACTCCGCTCGGCCTTCCCCGTGCGACACCACGATCGGCAGGAACGAGCCCGCCATGTCGGCGAGCAGGACCGAGGGTGAGCGCAGGATTTCGACGAGTGTGAAGCGCGCCTCGAACTGCTCCACGCGATTGCGCACGAAACGCGGCCAATGCTCCGTCCCTGGGATGAGCTTTGCGAGCGCCGCGAACATTTGGCAGCCATTGCAGATACCGAGCGCGAAGCTGTCGGGGCGCGCGAAGAATGCCGCGAACTCATCGCGAGTGCGTTCGTGGAAGAGGATCGACTTCGCCCACCCTTCCCCGGCTCCGAGCACATCGCCGTAGGAGAATCCGCCGCAGGCGATGAGTCCTTTGAACTCGCGCAACGTGCGGCTGCCTTGCAGCAGGTCCGTCATGTGCACGTCGACCGGATCGAAACCCGCGTGAGCGAACATCGCGGCCGTCTCCACCTGGCTGTTGACGCCCTGTTCTCGCAAAATCGCGATCGCGGGGCGGATCCCGCGCACGACGTACGGAGCGGCGACGTCCTCTTCGGGATCGTAGCTCAGCGCAATCCCGAGTCCCGGATCGTCGACCGAGACTTGCGAGGTGAGCTCCTCTTCCGCACATTGCGGCTCATCGCGGAGCCTGCGCATGTGATAGGACGTGGCGGACCACGCGCGCCGCAGCGCGGCCCAGGACTCATCGAAAATCAGCGTCCCGCCGGAGCGGATGCGGACGCGCATCTCGTGTGCCGCCGTTGTCGTCGGGGCCCCGACTTCGTGTAGAAACGCTCGGAGCCCGTGGCGCTCCATCAGCTCGCGCAGCCGCGGCGTCTCCGAACGTCGCACTTGCAGGACCGCGCCGGGCTCTTCATTGAACAAAAACGCGCGCATCGTGCCCGCCACCCACCGTGTGCGTGCGTCCGAGCTCTGCGGCAATTCCACGTCGATTCCACAGTGCCCGGCGAATGCCATCTCGGTGAGTGTCGCGAACAATCCCCCGTCGGAGCGATCGTGGTATGCGAGCACGAGTCCGGCCGATTTAAGCTCCGCGAGCACACGAGAGAACGAGACGAGCCGCTGCGGATCGTCGAGATCGGCCGGTTCGCCGCCTGCCTCACCGAATACCTGTGCGAGCGCCGAGCCGCCGAGACGATTGCGTCCGCCGCCGAGATCGATCAGCCACAGCGCGGTCGCTCCGCAGTCCGTGCGAAGTACCGGCGTCATCGTCCGGCGCACATCGCCGACCGGAGCGAATGCAGAGACGATGAGCGACACCGGGGCGATGACGGTCTTCTCCTCCGTGCCCTCCTTCCAGCCCGTCTTCATTGAAAGCGAATCCTTACCGACGGGAATCGCGATGCCGAGCGCTGGGCACAGCTCCTTCGCAACTGCCTTGACGGTCGCATAGAGCGCGGCGTCCTCGCCGGGCTCGCCGCAGGCCGCCATCCAGTTCGCAGACAACCGGATGTCCGCAAGCGAGGCTACGTCGGCGGCGAGAATGTTCGTGACCGCCTCGGCGATGGCCAATCGGCCCGACGCTGGTGCATCGAGGGCTGCGACGGGCGTGCGCTCACCCATCGCCATTGCCTCGCCGGCGTGGCCGAAGTGATCGGCGAGCGTCACCGCCACATCGCTCACCGGCACCTGCCAAGGGCCGACCATCTGGTCGCGCGAGGTGAGCCCGCCGACCGTGCGATCGCCGATCGTGATGAGAAAGGTCTTGTCGGCGACTGCGGGGAGCTGTAGCACGCGATAGGCGGCTTCGCGGAGCTCCACGCGTTCGAGGCTCGAGGAAACTGCCTGCGGCGCGACGCTGTCGCAGCGGCGCAGCATCCGCGGCGGCCTGCCGAGCAGCATGTCGAGCGGCATGTCGATGGGCCGCGATTCAAAAAGCGGGTCCTCCACGACCAGTCCACCGCTCTCGTCGAGCGTACCAATCACGGCGAGCGGACAACGCTCGCGACCGGCGATCTCCTCGAGCCGCGGGAGATCTTCGGCTGCGACGGTGAGAACGTACCGCTCCTGCGCCTCGTTGCACCACAGCTCGAGCGGAGAGAGTCCCGGCTCGGCGGTCGGTATGGCTCGCAGATCGATCCGCGCGCCGCGCCCGCCCGGAGCGACCGCTTCCGGTACCGCATTCGAGAGGCCGCCCGCGCCCACGTCGTGGATCAGCAGAATGGGGTTGTGCTCCCCGAGCGCCCAGCAGGCATCGATCACCTCCTGGGCGCGTCGCTCCATCTCCGCATTGCCGCGCTGTACCGAGGCGAAGTCGAGGTCCGCACTGCTTGCGCCGCTCGTCATCGACGAGGCCGCACCGCCCCCGAGTCCGATCAGCATCGCGGGCCCGCCGAGCACCACGAGCTTTCCGCCGCCGGATGCGAGCGCCTTCTCGATGTGAGGGCGGCGGATGCTGCCGAGACCGCCGGCGATCATGATCGGTTTGTGATATCCCCGGATGCGGCTATTCTGGCGCGTGAGGCCGCGCGGCGTTCCCGCAGCGCTCATTGCGCTCATCGCGCTCTCGTAGGTGCGGAAATAGCCGCACACGTTCGGGCGTCCGAATTCGTTATTGAAAGAGGCGGCGCCGATCGGTCCCTCGAGCATGATCTCGAGCGCAGAGGCGATTCGGTCGGGACGCCCGAAGGGCCGCTCCCACGGTTGAATGAAGCCGGGGATCTCGAGATTCGAAACGCTGAAGCCCGTCAACCCGGCCTTCGGCTTGCCGCCGCGCCCCGTCGCGCCCTCGTCGCGAATCTCACCGCCCGAGCCGGTCGCCGCGCCCGCGAAAGGTGAAATCGCGGTCGGGTGATTGTGAGTCTCGACCTTCATCAGGATATCGATCGGCTCGCGCGTGCCTCGATACAGCCCGGATTGCGGATCGGGAAAGAAGCGCATGCCGGCCGTACCCTCGATGACCGCCGCGTTATCCCGATAGGCCGTGAGGATTCCTCGCGGATTGCGAGAGTGCGTGTAGCGAATCATTTCGAACAATGATTCCGCCTGCTCACGGCCGTCGATGATCCAGCGCGCATTGAATATTTTGTGACGGCAATGCTCCGAGTTCGCCTGCGCGAACATCATGAGCTCTGCGTCGGTCGGATCGCGGCCGAGCCGGGAGAAGCCCTCGAGCAGATAATCGATCTCGTCGGAGGAAAGCGCGAGTCCGAGCTCGACGTTTGCGGTCTCGAGCGCTGCGCGGCCGCGGCCGGGAGGGAGCGTCACGACGCGCATCGGCCGCGGCTGCTCGTGCTCGAACAACACGGCCGCCCCGGCGGGATCGAGCAGCACGCTCTCGGTCATTCGATCGAAAAGCGGAGCAGCGAGCGCGAGGAGTCCGTCATTGGGGATCTGCGCCGAGGAGCGCAGGCTATAAGCAATACCCCGCTCGATGCGGCGGATCGCGTCCAGCCCGCAGACATGCGCGATATCGGTCGCCTTGCTCGACCATGGCGAGACCGTTCCCGGACGCGGAACCACGAGCAACAGCTGTCCGGCGGTGCCGCGCGCATCGGTCTCCGGCTCTTGCTCTCGCGGTCCGTACTCGAGCAGCTGCGCCAGGACTTGCTGCTCGGGATGCGTCAGCTCGCGCGAGACAGCGGCGAAATGCACGAAGCGTGCGTCGAGCGACTCGATCCGGCGATCGAGCAGCTTGAGCCGGGAGAGAAGCTTCGCGATGCGGAAGTCGGAGAGAGCGCGTGCACCTGGCAGCGACAGCATCGGCCTTACTTCTTGCCGGGAGGTTCGCCTTGCGGAGCTGAATAGACAGGAATCGGGAATTGCGCGACGTTTCCGCCGCCCTCGAGCGCGGTGATCTTGCTTACGCCCTGCTTCTTCACCTCATCGATTCGCAACACGGAATGCAGCGGAAGAAAGCTGCGCTTCACCCCCGCGAATTCGGCCTTGATCCGCTCCTCTGCCGGATCGAGCACCACCGTCGAACGCTCGCCAAAAACCAGCTCCTCCATCTCGATGAAACCGAACAGGCTCCCATGACTCACGTTGCGCGCGTAGACCTCGTAAACCTTGCCCTGGTTCACAAAGAGCACTTTGAAAATGTGACTTGCTGCCATGGGTTCCCTAGGGCGCGTTGCTAATTTGCCACGGGATTATATGTCCTGGCCCCGGGGAAGTCTGTCGTGCAGGAAAGAGACGCTCTTTCCGGATCCTCGATCCGTTGCGAGCGGGTCGATCACGACCGCAGATCATGATGCAGCTGCGGTTGCGGATCATTAGTGAGCAGCGGCGCCTCCTCGGCGAGGGCGGCTCGATCACTTTCGGCGTAGACGGCGGCACGATCGGACGCTCCGCGGACAACGACTGGATCCTCCCGGACCCTCAGCGCTACATTTCGGCTCACCACGCGCGCATCTCGTTTCGAGACGGACAATTTCTCGTCGAGGACACGAGCACCAACGGTGTGTTCGTGAACGATGACGATCGGCCGTTACGCGAGCTCGGGCCATACCGCCTGGTGAGCGGCGATGTGCTGCGGCTCGGCGAATACCAGATCGTCGCAGCTCTAGAGTCGCAGTCGGCGGAGACCGCAGCAACGCACACCCATGCCGCAGACGGGACAGCGCGCAGCGCCCGCTCGCCCGGCAACACCGATGCGGTGCCGACGCATATCGATGTGCTCGAAAGTTTCGGCCGTTCGGCCCAGACCGACCTCGGGGCGGCGCTCGATCTCGATGCCCTTCTCATGCCGGACAGCCCCTCGGGCAACCGCCTGCGTGCGGTGAATGCATACGGACAGGCGGCCGTGCTGCCGGGTGCGCCCCTGCGAACTCCCCCGCTCACCCCGCTCGCCCCGACAGCCGCCGCTGCCCCCGCTGCCGCCGCCCCGATGGCCGCGGGGGCATCCCCTTACGTTGCTGGCATGGCTGCGGCGGCTGCCATAGCCGCGGACCCGGCCGACCCAGCGGAGGAGGAGGCGGTCGCGCGGCGGATCGAGCGACTGGCGCGAGCGGCCGCGAGAGCGCGCGATTCCCGAGGTGCCGCCGCGGCGGTACCTCTCGACGTTCAGAACGGAATGCAGGCATTCTGCCGGGGCGCAGGCATCGCGGGCACGGAGCTGCCTCCCGATGCGCAGACGCAACTACTTCATCTCGTCGGACAGCTCCTGCGCGAGGCACTCGTGGGCTTCAAAGACCTCGAGCGGGCACGCGAGGAGTCCCGCGCCTTTTTCCGCATCGAGGTGCCGAGCGATCCGGAGGATCCGCGCCCCTCACTCGTTCGCTCGACAGTCGAGGAACTCCTCGTCGGGCTGCTCGCACAGCACGAGAGCCGTCGACTTGATGCGGTGCAGTGGCTGCGCGAGGCCATCCAGGCATCGAGAGCGCACGAGCGCGCATGCGCGGAGGCGCTGCGGGCCGCCTTTGTCGAGTTCGTCGGTCGCTTCGACCCGGCCGAGCTCGAGGCGCGCTTCGACCGCACGCTCAGGCGAGGTGGGAAGTCCACCACGGGCGCTGAGCCCAAATACTGGCAGCTGTTCAGCGAGTTCTATCGGAATCTCGCGGAAATGCCCGCCGACAAGCTGCCGCCGACTTTTATCGAGGCGTTTGCAACCGCCTATAAGAGTGCACTGCAGGGCTCGAAGCCCCACTGAGCAAGCACTGAGCAAGCCCTAGAGCCGCATTAGTGGGGCGGGCATCCGCCGCCCGCCCCACACTGCGTTCACGCATTTTGCGTGTTCCCGTGCCGCGCTCCTGCGACGCGGGGTCGTCCGCTCACACTACTCAGGCGTTTCACTGCTCGAGCTGGAAGAGCTCTGCTCGCGGCTCTCGGGCTCGGCCGGCTGCGTATTTTCCGCACGCTGCTGCGCCTCGCGCGCGGTCTTCGCCGTGTGCCGTTCGCTGCTTGCGACGTGCTCCTCCTTCGACCGGGCGTCCTTCAGATCGCGAGTGGTCTGCGCGAGCTTCGCACGGGCTGCGGAGAGCTCGGCGTTCGCCTGCTGCTCCTGCTCGTCCTCCTGCTTCAGCTGCTCCTTCAGTTCCTCGATGGACTTCTTGCTCGCCACCTGATTCGATCGCTCGTGCTCGCTCGATCCCTCATGCTCGCTCGATGCGGCCTCCGTTCGGCCGTTCACGAAGTCATTTCCCGACATCTGCGCAATCGATACATTGAGCACGCTATCGGGGGGCAGTGTCTCGACCGAGCTCAGGTGAACGTTCTGAGCTTGAAACTCGTAACAATTCCCCGGCTGAACCTGCTCGCTTTTACCCTCGTAGCTCACCTCGAGGGCGACCGGATTCGGCGCAACCTTGGGCGCCTCGGCCGCGAGATTGCTGCGCGTCTGCGGCGCCCTGTCTTCGGCCGCATTGACGGACTCCGCCGCGGACGTGGGCTGCCCCGTCAGATTGCAAATGCGCAAATCGCGCGCCCTCGAATACTGCAGGGTCTGTTCGCTCTGATTCCTGCTTAGGGTCACGTGCCTCGCACTACCGCTGTTTGCGGCAGCCTCGTCGCTGGCGTTGTGCGAGGTGGTCGTCTGCGCAAACGCGGCCCCGGCCGTGAGCCCGAAGGCGGCAGCGACGAATGTAGCAACGAGGGTCTTGGAGGATGGGTTCGGTTTGCGCACCATTAGCGGTCTCCTGATGTCCAGTTGATGCCATGGGGACCGCAGCGAAAACGCGAATGTGCGGCCCACCCTGGCCGGTTGTGTCGTCTGACTGGAATCAAGCAAAGGCCGTTCCGATGCACCGCAGCATGTCGCTGCAGGGCGTCGGCCGCGCATCGGCCGCGCAGCGGGCCGCGCATGCCGTCCCAGGGCACCTGCGCCGCGCATGCCGTCCCAGGGCACCTGCGCCGCGCCCTTCGGAGCGGCTGACGCCGTCCAAAAAAGCGCTCCCGGCGATTTTGTCGAACCCCCTCCGGGGGTTCTCATCCCACCGGGGCCCGCCAATGAAAAGCCCGGCCATGGCCGGGCTTTTCATTTTGGCGGAGAGGGTGGGATTCGAACCCACGTGCCGGTTTTACCCGACCATCCGATTTCGAATCGGCGCCGTTATGACCGCTTCGGTACCTCTCCGGCTGCCCATCGGGCTCAGCCCGCCGCCGCGCTGCGGATGAGCGACTGGACCAAGACCCTGGCAAATACTTGAAAAAATTGGAATTTCTGGCCCGCTCCCCCTTTTACATAAGGCTCTGCCTGCGTTCTGTCTGAAGCGCAGACGGCGCGGGACCGTGGCCTGCTATTCTAGTCGAACCGAACGGTCCACGTGAGGTGCCGATGCGTCGCCGGCTGAGACATGCCTTCGGGGTGGGTAAGCCCACGGGGCTGCTTCGACCGCCGCTTGCCATCGCCGTGCTGGCGCTGGTCGGCAGCTGCACCCCGCGGCCACCGGTGAAGGGCTTCTTCCCGCACTCGCGCGCGGAGCTGCGGGTCGTCACGCTCAACAGCCCGACCTCCTACTACCTCGGCGCCAAGCGAGCGGAGGGGCTGGAGTTCGAGCTCGCGAGCGAATTTGCCCAGCGGCTCGGCGTGACCCTGTACATGTACCCGGTGGCGAACGTGCGGGCCATGCAGGCCGAGCTCGCTTCCGGTCGGGCCGATATCGCCGCTGCCCAGATCACCGCCGACGCGAGTTGGCGCGAAGTCGGTGAGCCTGCGGACGTGTACGAGCGCATCCCGCAGCTCGTCGTCTACCGCCGCGGCGAGACCCGGCCGCGTGAGACCCTGCAGATCGAGTCGGCGAGGCTCTCGGTGCGGGCCGGCAGCCCCCAGGAGCACCTTCTCCAGCGGCTGAAGCACACCGTCGCCCCGGCGCTCGCCTGGATCGAGACGGCCCCGCGCGTTGCCGATCCGGTTGAGGATGTCGAGAACGGGAGTGCCGCGTACGCGATCGTCGATGCGCGCGAGTTCTCGTTCTCTCACCACTTGTACCCCGACGTTGCGCCCGGCTTCGCGCTCGGAGACGACCGGCCCGCGCAATGGGTGGTCCGCCGCGGGGCGCCCAAGCTCTATGAGCAGGTCAATGGATTCTTCCGCGACATCAGCCGCTCGGGTGAGCTCGCGCAGCTCATCAAGCTCTCATCGGGAAGCTCGCGCGAGTTCGAGTACGAGGAGTCCCGCCAGTTCGAGGCACTCGTGACCCAGCGCCTGCCGCAGTATCGGAGCCTGTTCGAGCAGGCCGCGGCTGCGACCGGCATCGACTGGCGACTGCTGGCGGCAATCGCTTACCAGGAATCCAAGTGGAACCCGACCGCGCGCTCATCGAACGGCGCCGCAGGCCTGATGATGCTGACCTCGAGCACGGCGGAAGAGATGGGCATCGCCGATCGCACCAACCCGCGCCAGAACGTTCTCGCGGGCGCCAAGTACTTCCTCGACGTGCTCGCCAAGATCCCCGAGCGCATTCCCGAGCCCGATCGCACCTGGTTCGCCGTCGCCGCCTACAACGTCGGCTTCGGGCACCTCGAGGATGCGCGTGTTCTGGCTCAGTCGCGGGGACTCAACCCCGATTCCTGGGCGGATGTGAGCAAGCAGCTCCCGCTGCTTGCGGACGAGCAATGGTACGACCACGCCAAACGCGGTTACTGCCGCGGCTGGGAGCCCGTCCAATACGTCACGCGCGTGCAGCGCTTCCTGAAGCTGCTCGAGTGGCAGACGCCCAACGCCGTTGCCGGTGAGGCCACGCGAGTGCTGCCCGACGCGTGATCGAGTGATCGAGTGATCGGGTGAGCGAGCGATCGAGCGCTCGCCCGGCGCGATTCGCATCCCGTCAGCGCCGCTCGGCGAAAAACCGCTGCAACAGCGCGCCGCACTCCTCCGTCAGTACACCCCCGAACACGTCCACCCGGTGATTGAGACCGGGCAGCGAAAATACGTTCGAGATACTGCCCGCAGCTCCCGCGCGGGGGTCCCACGCCCCGAATACGAGCCTCTCCACTCTCGCATGCACGATCGCGCCCGCGCACATCACGCACGGCTCGAGCGTCACGTAGAGCGTCGTTCCGGTGAGGCGGTAGCTCCCGAGTGTGCGGCCCCGCGCACGCAGCGCTTCGATCTCTGCATGCGCGGTCGGATCCGAGGTCTCGATCGGACGATTGGCGCCTTCGCCGAGAATCGCCCCGTCGACCGAGCGAACGAGCACGGCGCCCACCGGCACCTCACCGCGCGCCTCGGCCGCTGCGGCGAGCTCGAGCGCGCGCCGCATGAAATCCACATCCGAGTGCGCCCGCCCTCGAGGAGTCGCCGCGCGCGATCCGGATTCGCTCGTCATGATTCTAAGCATGGCGGAATCCGGCGATGCGGTCACTGCTTCCGCGGTTTGCCTTCGATCGCTCGTGCGCCCCCGCCGCATGAAGTCTTCGACTCCCCACCGGCGCGCTTGCGCCGTTTGGAGATCGCCTCGATCGACGCGGCCGCCGTCGCCACATCCCGCAAATACGTATCCCGTGCCCACCATCCGAGACCGCTCGCGATCAGCATCGGCAGCAGCATGATGAGGAAGGTCCACATGAGCCCCCGCTCCCCGCCGCCGAGCCAGCCCGACATTGCACCGAAAAGCAGCGGCGCCCCGCCCTCGAACACCGATCGGATCGCCATGCGTCCGGCTTCGCCCCGCCCCCACATCCGCGGGTGAACGATGTCGAGCCGCGCGGCATCGATCGGCGGCACGGCCGCCGAGATCAAACACGCCGCAGCCGCAAGCAGCGGAATTCCGACCCACGCGGTGCGCGTCCACACCCCGAAGCCGAGGAGCGGTACGCACACGAGCAGCGCCACGGCCGGCAGCACGATGCGGATATCGAGTCGACCGCGTCTGAGCCAACGCTCCGCGAGTCGGCCGCCGCCGACGACACCGATGAGCGCGCCGATGCCGAGCACGAACACGAGCGCGCTCACCGCTCCGCGCGAAAGATGATAGTGCGGCGACAGATAAATCATGCTGAATGAGCGCGCGCCGGCGAAGAAGTAATAGACGAGGGCCGAGGCCACGATAAGAAGCGTGTACGTGGGCATGCGCAGCAGATACCCGACCACGCGCCAGACGCTCCAGTCGGCGGGGTCCTCCTCGAGAACGAGCCGCTTGCGAGGCTCGATATGGGCCTCGCGCACCAGTTTCTTGGCCGAGACGCGCTCTCCCTCGGCCCCACCCTCGCCGCTCTTGCCCCGCGAGCCCTTCTCGCCCATCGAGAACCCCTGCTGCGATCCGCGCTCCGGTTCGGGCAGAAAGCGCCACAGCACCCAGACGAGCGCCAGCGCCGGCGAGGCCATGACGACGAAGGACCAGCGCCAGCCGGAGAATTGGGACACCTCGCCCGAGATGAAAAACCCGACGCCGATGCCGATGAGCTCGCCGGCGACGATCAAACCGTAGATTTGCGAGCGCTTGCTCGCGGGGAAGAAGTCCCCGGTGAGCGAGGCGACGCAAGGCCACGCTGCGGCTGTCACCGCCCCGAGCGCAAGGCGTGTGATGAGAAGGTATATGAACGAGGTTGCCGTCGCGGAGATCAACATCGCCGCGCACCAGGTTGCGATTGCAACCATGAGAACGTGCCGTCGAGAGAGGCGGTCGGCGAGGATGCCGAAGGGTAGCGTAGCCACTGCACCGACGAACGAAACCGCGGCAAACAGCAGGCCGATCTCGGTATTCCCGATATGAAACACATGCTTCAACTGGTCCGAGACGGCTGAGACGGTTCCCTTGTCCGCTGCATCGAGCCCGAGCACCGAGCCGAGTATCGCGATGATCTTCAAGCAGTCTGAGCCTCCCACCTCCTCCAGGAGCTGCTCCCACTTGCCTCGGATGAATTGAAATCTCTGGTGAGCCATTTGCCGTGCTGCCCCGCCCGGGCGTTGCAACGTCCCTAGCGCTTTGTGTGCCACGCTCAGCTTCGCAAACGGGTCTCGCATGAACCCGACAGCACCGAGGGCTATCTACTCGCCGCACGGAGAGTTGCCGTAGCTTGACACAATGTTAGTCTAGACTTACAGTAAGTCATGACTAACGGACAGCCTCAGCTCGCTGCGCTCGCCGACCCCACGCGCCGAGAGGTCTTCGAGCGCTTGCGCGCGGGAGAAGCCTCGGTCGGGGATCTCGCCCGAGGTTTACCCGTCTCACGGCCGGCCGTTTCTCAGCACCTGAGAGCCCTGAAGGCGGCTCACCTCGTGACCGACCGTGCCGAGGGGACGCGCCGGGTCTATCGCATCGACCCGCACGGACTTGCGGCGATCCGCACGTGGCTCGATCAGTTCTGGGAAGTCGCGCTTCAGGCGTACGCGCAAGAAGTCGCACGGAGTGAACATTGAATACAACGATTCAACCGGCGCCGGTCCGCAAGAGCGTGGTCGTGCAGGCGCCGCCCGCCCGGGCATTCGAGGTGTTCACCGCGCGCCTCGGCGAGTGGTGGCCCAAGACGCATCACATCGGCAAGTCCGAGCCGCAGACCTGGATCATCGAGCCCCGCTCCGGCGGACGCTGGTTCGAGCGCGGGGTGGACGGCTCCGAGTGCGACATCGGCCACGTCCTCTCGTGGGAGCCGCCGCACCGGCTGGTGCTCGCGTGGCAGCTGTCCGCGGATTTCAAATACGTCCGTGATCTCGTCACCGAGGTCGAGCTGCGATTTACGGCCGAGGGCACGCGCGCGACGCGCGTCGATCTCGAGCATCGGCATCTCGAGCGCTACGGAGAGCTGGCCGCGAAGGTTCGCGACGCAGTCGGCTCGCCGGGCGGATGGACGCAGGTGCTCGAACACTTCGCACATGCCGCAACGAGCGGCGATCAAACAACCACCAGGAGTCGATCCCCATGACCGAGTTCATCGTCCACGGCGTGCCCGGCAGTCCCTTCATGCGAGCCGTCGAGGTTGCTCTGCGTGAGAAGAGCGCACCGTATCGCGTGCGGGCGATGTCCCCGGGTGAAAGCAAGAGCCCGGAATACCTCGCGCTGCATCCCTTCGGCCGCATCCCGGCGTTCGAGCACGGCGATTTCCGGCTCTACGAGACGCAGGCCATCTTGCGCTACATCGACGGCGTGATTCCCTCCCCGCCCCTCGTGCCGCAGGACCCGCGCCTCGCGGCGCGTATGAATCAGATCATCGGGATCAACGACTGCTACTTCTTTCCGCTCGTTGCGCGGGCGATCGTCTTCAATCGGATCGTCGGGCCGAAGCTGCTCAATCTTCCGATCGACGAGGCCGCGATCGCCGCGGCGATCCCGGAGGGCCGCCGCTGCATCGGGGAGATCGAGCGACTGCTCGGGGAGCAGCCCTTCCTCGCGGGCGAGCGGCTCTCGCTCGCCGATGTGCTGTTCGCCCCGCAGCTCGATTTCCTCGCAGCAACGCCCGAGGGTGCATCCCTGCTCGCGGGCACGCGCTTGAATGCATGGCTCGGCCGCATGAGGGCGCGCCCGAGCATGATCGGGACGCCTCGGCCGCTTGCGCTGCAGGCTGCGGCGTAACGAACGGAGCTTCAGGCCTCGAGCGGCGGGCCGCGACCGCCCGGATACTGCTGCTCCCAGTTGCGGCCGTCGAACGGGCGCACGGTCATGGATTTGACCGTGCCGCCGTCGAGGCAGCGCGCATTGACGCTGTAGCCGTCGGGGTGCGATCGCGGGACGTAGAAGGACTTTACGCCGCACACGGAGCAGAACAGGTGCCGAGCGGTCCCGGTGTTGAATTGATAGCTCGTGAGAGACTCGCTCCCGCGCAGCAGCTTGAACCGTGCCTTCGGCACCATGAGGTGCAGATACCCCGCCTTGCTGCAGATCGAGCAGTTGCAATCCGAGACCTCGATGTCCTCTGGCGCGAGCACCTCGAAGCGCACACGGCCGCAGTGGCAGCCGCCCGGATGTGAGATCAGCGCTTCCATTCGACCTCCATCGACTCCCCGGGTGACAGCTCGCCGAAGTGCCTCATGAGGCCCTCGAGCTCGAGGAGCATGCGCTCTGCGGATTCCGCGCTAACGCCCGCGGGCATCTCGAGCCCCATCTGCCCGAGCTCCGTCGCGACCCGATCCGCGTACTGATCGCACGTGCACGCGCCGGTTGCGAGCTCCCCGAGCGCGCGCGCGAGGATCTCCGCCACATAGGGCTCGGGCCCGAGAGAGCGAATGATCGCCGCATCCGCGAGCTGCTCGAAGGTGAGGCCATTCGCCACATTGACGAAAAAGCCGCTCGAAAGCCCGAGCGCCCGCTCGACGACCAAATGTGCGAAGTCATGCGCCGGCAAGCTCGGCCCGACATCGGCGGAGGTGAACGTCCCGTCCTCCCGCCGGAAGGTCATCCGGGTGCGCCCCGACTTCTTGGCAAAGACGATCTTCACGGTGTGCCGCTTCGGCGCTGCCGATTCAGTCCCGCCGGTTCAGCCCGGCTGCTTCAGCCCGGCGCGTATCGGCTCACTTCGATGCCGCTGCCCACCTCGAGCAGCACGGACTCGAACTTCGGCTCGCGGCGCACGCGCGCCCGGTACGCGTTCGCATCGGGCAGCGCGTGCGGCGGGTACAGCATGTTGTCTGCGACGACCAGGGCGCGTGGAGCAAGCTTCGGCACGAGGAGCTCGAAGCATGGGATGTACAGGTCCTTCCAGAGATCGATGAGCACGAAGTCGAACGGCCCCGGCATCCTCCTCAGCAGCTCGAGCGCATCGCCCGTGTGCCACTCGACCTCCTCGGCGAGGCCCGCGCGTGCGAGCCTCTCGCGAGCGTAATCCTGTTTGTATTGCGCGAGATCCAAGGTCATGACGCGTCCACCGGTCGCGCGCGCCGCCTCGGCGAGCCACACGGTCGAATACCCGTAAGAGGTTCCGACCTCGAGGATGCGCCGGGCGCCGGAGCCCTTGATCAGAATATTGACGAGTCGTCCCGTCTGCGGTCCGACTCTGAGGAGCAGCTGATTGCGCCGGTCATCGGCATCCCAGCCGGCTTCGTGGAGCGGCCGCTCGGCGGCCGAGCGCGCATCGTATTCGGCGAGCACTTGCTCGATTTTCGGATCAAGTTCTCCGGACATCTATTGCCTCATCGTTACGCTCATTCGTAATGAAAGCCCGCGCCCACCCAGGGCGAGGGCATCCGGTACGGCACGGAGGTGAAAACGGACTCGACTTGCTGAATCTTCCCCGCGCGTATTCTGAATGTCTCCAGGTAGGAGAGACTGTTCGGATGGGCGATGTTGGCTTTGACCTGCCGCCCGTCGGTGAGCCGGTACTCGGTGGTACGGCCGGAGTGATCGATGAAGCCGCCCGCCAAGATCAGTCCCCGCTCCTCGTCGATGACGAGGTAGCGCCGGTCGCGCACGCGGTCGTCGAAGCGATAGAAGCCCAGGCGGAATTGCTCGGCGCAGCCGAGCCCCATGATGAAGCCGTACGGTGTGCCGGGATGGTTCGTGGTTTGAAAGCCGTCCTCGTTCCGGTTGCAATCCGGGTCGAACACCGTGTGCAGATGCCCGTCGTTCTGCTGCAGCGTGCTGAAGTAGCCATCTGCGAGCGCGATCATGCGCGCCCTCGAGCTGCGCTCCGACGGCGGCAGAATCGCCTCGAGCGATGGGATGGGCGTGCGGACCGTGTTCACGAACGCAATGCCCGCCTCCTTCGGGCGCGCGACGATCGCCTCGGCCTCCGCGACAGCCCCCGCGACCACCTTCAGGCGCAGGGCGAAGGGCGATGCTGCATCGGCCTCGCGGACGATTCCGTCGTAACCGATGTCTCCTGTTTGCGGATCGGCGAAGCGCACGGCGAATTTGTCGAATCCGAGCGTGCTGCCCCAGAGCCCATCGCCGACGCGCAGCGCGACATTGTTCTCCGTGTACTTCACATGGGGTGACCACGACAGACGCGAGGGATCGTGAGCCACGAGCGCATCGAGGTAACGATCGAGGATCGCATAGAGGCACGCGCGATCGCAGTGCGCGCGTGCGGCTGCGGCTGCTCCCGTAGCGGCGGCTACTCCCGCGGCGTCGGCGGCTGCGGCTGTTCCTGCCGGTCCCATGGCAGACGCCGCGCTCGCCGCGAGAGCAGTCGCGAGCGCGGCAGAGGCAATCATCCGGAGGAAACGGTCGGAGCGCGCTGGCTTCATCTCATATCCACCTGGTCGGCCCGTTCAGCGTGCGTGACTCCCTCGTCCCACCCGATCGCGGCTACGTAGCTTTCAAATAACGCGATCTCATCCCGCAGGCCGAGCGCCTCCTCGAAGCAGCCGTGCGACTCGAATGTCCATGCCGCATCGTGTCGCGCCGCGATTTCGCGCTTGAGAATGGACTTCACGTCATCGTCCGTGAGGACCTTCCGTGGCACCTCGGCATTTCCAAACGGCACCGGGATGGGCTGACTCTCGATCGGCACGGCAGTCGCATTGTCGAGCGCTGCAATGAGGGCGCGAACAGCCGCAACGCGCGCACCGTCACGTGCCTTGATGGCAACGCGCAGGTCGTGCGCGAGCTGCACTCGCAACCTCTTCTCCGCAGTCGCCGGGTTCGTCGCAGTCGCCGGGTCAGCCGCAGTCGCCACACCCATCCCCTCTCGATCGCCCTCTCGATCGGATATATTGGCACGCCAGCCGTGCGCGCAGCGATCGTTCAGCAGTTCGGACCCCCGCAGAACGTCACGGTCTGCGAGCTCCCTACCCCGGTGGTGCGTGCGGGAGAGGTCGTCGTGCAGGTGCAGGCTGCCGGCGTCAACTACGCCGACCTGCTGATGGTTGCCGGCAAATACCAAGTCAAGCCGCCCTTGCCCTTCGTTCCGGGGCTCGAGCTCTGCGGCGTAATCGTTGCGGTCGGACCCGGCGTCACGCAGTGGCGTCCCGGAGATCGCATCATGGGCGCCCCGATCAAGGCAGGGTGCTTCGCCGAGCAGGTGGCCGTCCCGGCGGACCAGATCTTTTCCGCCCCACAGAGCCTCACCACCGAGCTCGCAGCGCAGTTCATCGTCGCTCACGGGACCGCTGGATTCGCGTTCGAGCGCGCCGGGCTGCGCGCGCACGAAACGGTACTGGTGGGTGGCGCAGGAGGCGGCGTCGGCATCGCGGCCGTGGCTGTCGCGCGCCGGCTCGGGGCGCGCGTCATCGCCGCCGCCGGGGCGCCAGAGAGGCTGCGCCTCGCGAGGGCGCACGGCGCGCACGAGACGATCGACTACCGCACCGAAGACCTCAGAGAGGCCGTGCAGCGCATGACGGACGGCCGGGGCGTGGATGTCGTGCTCGATCCGGTGGGCGGTCAATTCTTCGAGGCCGCGCTCCGGTGCACCGCTCGGCGCGGCCGCGTCCTCGTCGTGGGATTCGCGAGCGGCTCGATCCCGCGCATTCCGGCCGAATACCTGCTGCTCAAAAACATCTCGGTGATCGGCATTGGATTCGGCGGCGTTCTCATGACAGAGCCTGCAGAGGCACGTCACGTGATCGAGAACATGCTGGCCCTGCACGCGGCTGAACCGTTCACGCCGCAAGTGGACGGCCGCTTCTCGCTCGAGGAGGTTCCCGTGGCGCTGCAGCGCCTGGCCGATCGCCTCGTGACCGGCAAGCAGATCGTGCTGCCCCGAAATTAGCCTGCTGCGATCGCCTCGAGCAGCGTCTCGTCGATCGCGCGCGGCTTTGATGGATCGGCGCTCAGCGCCTGCACGCACACCTGGTCCGCGCCGGCATCCCAGTGCGCCCGAATGCGCGCCCGGATGGCAGCGAGGTCGCCCCAGGCGACGAGCGCGTCCACCAGCCGGTCCGATCCGCCTCCCGTGAGATCCGAATCCCCGAATCCCAAGCGCCGCAGATTGTTGGCGTAATTCGGCGCTGCGAGATAGAAGCCGACCGCTTGGCGCGCGATCGCGCGGGCAGCCGCGGGATTGCTCTCGAGAAGGACCTTCTGCTCCGGACACAACCACTTCCCGGGCCCGAGGATGCGCCGCGCCTCGGCGGTGTGCTCCGGCGTGACGTTGTAGGGATGTGCCCCGTCGGTCATACGACCGGCAAGCTCGAGCATCCGCGGACCGAGCGCCGCGAGCACGACGGGCGGCGGATCGGCGGGCATGGGCGCGTGGTACTCGACGCGCGCCATCGCCTCGAGATAGGCGCGCATGCGGGTCACGGGCTTTGGGTCGTAGTCGTGCCCACGGACATCGCGCACCATCCGCTCGTGCGACACACCGAGACCGAGCAGGAAGCGTCCGCCCGACTGCTCGGCGAGCGTGAGCTGCGCCGAGCGCATCGCGAGTGCATCGCGCGCGTAGATGTTCGCGATCCCCGTCGCGATGATGATCCGCTCGGTTCGCGCGAGGAGCCATGCGGCAAAGGGAAACGGATTGCGGCCGAACGCCTCGGGAATCCAGAACGCCGAGTAGCCCCACCCCTCCGCGCGCCGCGCCAGCGCCGCGGCATCCGCCGCCGAAAGCCCGTCTGCGAATGCCCAAACGGCGAGCTTGCCGAGTTTCATGACCTCATTGTGATCCGCAGGGCGCGACGGCGCCACCCCGATCGCCGAGGCGGCGGATACAATCGGGCAAACGATGCACACCGAGCCCCATCCGTGAGAGTGTTTTCCGCCTCCGTCCTCGATGATCTCGCTGCGCGGGCGACCTCGAGCCCCCGCCGGCGCGCGCATCTCAACGTGCACGCCGATGCCGCCGACCTCGTGCAGCGCTTCTTCGTCGCCGTCGATCGCGAATCGTACATTCGCCCGCACCGCCATCTCGCAAAGTCGGAGCTCGCGATCGTCGTGCGAGGCGCGTTCGAGGTGATCACCTTCGATGAGCAGGGCGCGATCACCGGCCGGCAGAGCATCGGTGCCGGTACGGCGCTCCTCGGCTTCGAGATGCCGCGCGCCACCTGGCATACGCTCATTGCGCGCGAGGACGGATCGACTTTCCTCGAGATCAAGGAAGGCCCGTACGATCCGGCGACCGCGTCCGAGTTCGCACCGTGGTCGCCGCCTGAGGGCGATCCCGAGAGCCGCGCTTTTCTACGACGACTTCGAGAGATGAAGGGATAGCGACATGAGACGAACCAATCTGCGCGCGCTCGCCGCTGCCGCCGCCATGGCATTCATTCTGGCGGCCGCCGCCCTGCTCGCCGATGCGCCGCCCGCGCGTGCGGAGGCAGCCCCGGAGCCGCGGCCTTGCAATCGCGCCTGTCTCGATCACGTGGTCGACGCATACCTCGCCGCGCTCGTCGCGCATGACCCGAGCCGCGTGCCGATCGCTGCCGATGCGAAATTCGTCGAGAACACGAAGCCGACGATCCCCGGAGAGGGCTTGTGGAAGACGGCTTCCGCGGTGCCGACCACTTTCAAAATCTACGTGCCCGATCCGGTTGCCGAGCAGGTCGGCTTTCTCGGCATGATGCAGGAGGACGGCAAGCCGATCGAGCTCGCCCTGCGCCTGAAGCTCGTGAACGGTCGCATCAGGGAGATGGAGCACCTGATCGCACGCGACCTGCGCCCGGTGAGCCTGAAGAACCTGCAACGGCCGCGCGCGGCCTTTCTGACGAACGTGCCCGAGGCCGAGCGCACCCCGCGCGCCGAGATGCTGAAGATCGGCGCCTCCTACTACGAGGCGCTCGTCACCGGAAACGGCAAGGCCGCCCCTTTCGCAGCCGACTGCGTGCGTCACGAGAACGGCATGCAGACGACCTCGAACAAGGGCCCCGCGGTGACGCCGATCAGCGGCTCGGGCTCTGCAGCCTCGGCGATGGCGAAGCTCGGATCGCTCGGCTGCGAAGCGCAGGTCGACACGCACACCTTCGACTACATCAAGCGCATCGAGCCCCGGCGCGTGTGGATTGCGGACCCAGTGCGGGGCCTCGCCTTCGGTCTCTCGCAATTCCGTCAGCCGATGACCGAGAAGTTCGTAAAGATCGTCGGCGTGAAGGGCGTGGATCGCGTGCCGATGAACTTCAAGCCTTTCGATCTACCCGCCGCGCACGTATTCAAAATCTATAACGGCAAGATCCACCAGATCGAGGCGATGGGGTTCACCATGCCATACGACTCCCCGACGGGCTGGTAGCACCGACGGCGGGACGTCAGCAACGCGCCATCAGTACTTCCGCTCGTTGAGCGGTGGCGGGGTGTACTGATAGATCCACGTCTCCGTGAGCGGCTGACCCTGATAGGACAGGTACAGTCGCAGATCGATCGGGTCCGTGCTTCCATCCGGCACGAGGTCGAACATCGCGCGCCACCCGTTGAGCGGCTTGAGCGGACGGGCGGACGTGATCTCGACGCGGCCGCGCGACGCGGTGATCACCGGAGTCACCTTGTCGATGTCGGTTAGCAGCGGGAGATCGCCGCCGAAGAAATCGACGACGAAGCGCCATGAGAAGTACTTGCGCGGCTGGCCGATGATGCCGCCCATGCCGGTGCGCGTCGCCCCCGCCATTGCGAGTCCCTTGGGCCCGACAGGGTTCCAGCGGCACCAGTAGAGCCGGAACGCGTAGAGCAGCTCCTCGCCGCGCTCGGGCTTTTTCTCGGGAGTCCAGAACGCGACGATATTGTCCATGGTCTCGTCACGGGTCGGGATCTCGACCAGCATGACGGAGCCTTTGCCCCAACTTCCCTTCGGCTCGACCCACACTGAGGGGCGCTTGTCGTAGAAAACGCCGTCGTCCTGATAATCGGCGAAGCTGCGGTCGCGCTGCATGAGCCCGAAACCGCGCGGCCCATCGTCGAGGAAGCTGTTGACGCGCACGACCTTGGGATTGATGAGCGGTCGCCAGATCCACTCGCCGCCGCCGGTCCAGATCTGCAGCCCGTCGGAGTCGTGTATCTGCGGGCGCCAGTCCTCCGAGACGTTGCGCTGATTCTCGCCCTTATAGAACATGCTCGTGCCCGGCGCGATGCCGACCCGCTCGATCTGCTTGCGCGGATAAAGCGCGGCGTCGACGTCCATCACGAGCGTGTCCCCGACATTGACGATGAAGCGATAGGCGCCGGTCACGCTCGGGGAGTCGAGCAGCCCATAGAGCGTGAGCAGATTCGAGCTCTTTTCGGGCTGCTCGAGATAAAACGCGACGAAGTCGGGGAATTCCTCCGGTCGCGCCATGCCGGTGTCGACCGCAAGTCCCCGCTGCGACATGCCGTACTGCAGGTCACCGTCGACTGCCCGAAAGTAGGATGCGCCCTGGAATACGGCGACATCGCGAACCCAGTCGGTGTGATAGAAGATCCGAAAGCCGCCGAAACCGAGATTGGCAGGCAGCTCGCTCGCTTTCAGCCCGGCGCGACTGTAGTCCCACATCGCAGGGTCGTACGCGATCTCCTGCGCTCGACCGTTCTCGACCGTGTACATACGCACCGGTTTGAGCACGTGAAAGCCGAGATGCATGAATCCGATCTCGTAGGGCAGACCCTCGCCCGCCCAAATGTTGTGAGTCGGGCGGTAGCGGATGGCTTCCCAGTGGTCCCAGTCGAGATGAGCGACCGCGGGCGGCAACCGCCCGGCCTGCGATTTGTAAGGCGCTGCGGCGAGCGTGCGCGCCATCCCTTTCAAACGGGCATAGTCGAAAGACGCGGCCGCGCCGAGCCGTTTGAGAGCGCCCGCTCGCTTGGAGCCCTGGCTGCGCGTTGCGGCCCGGGCCGGGGGCCATGCCGCGGCGGCCGCCGCGGCGAGCGACGCAGCCCCTCCCTGCAGAACTCTGCGCCTGAGCATCCTCTCGATCTCCTCTCGTCGGCCGCGGCCCGGCCGGACCTCGAGAGCGAACGAGCCGACCCGTCTCAACGGCGCGCAGCAATGTCCTTCGGCGTGAGATTCGCCGAGTGCCCGCCCAACTGCTGGGTAACGTAGTTTACGACGGCGGCCACATCGATGTCCGTGAGGCCGCGGCCGAAGCCGAGCATCTGCACGTGTCCGGTCGGCAGCTGCAAGCTCGAGCCATACAACACGATCTGGGTGAGATTGGTTCCCTGCGGGTCGGAGACCGTCTCCGAGCCCTTCAACGCCTCGTATTGCGACTGGGTGCCCGAACCGTCGAGCTTGTGGCAGTTGGCGCACGAGCGCGCGAAGACTGCCCGCCCGTAGCCGAGGTTCGCGTCCTGGGAAGTCGGTGCCGGACCATCCACCGCGGCAGCCGCAACGGTGCTCGCGACGGGCTTCACGGAGCGCAGGTAGGTGACGATCGCGTGGATGTCCTCGGCCGGCAGGCGCGAGAGGCTGTTGGAGATCGCCTCCGCCATCGGCCCGGAGGCCGGCCCATGGTCCTTGGCGAAGCCCATCGACAGATACGAAGCGAGCTCCTCATCCGTCCAGTCGCCGATGCCCGATTTGTCGGGGGTGATGTCGTAGGCCTTCCACTTCTGCGTGATCGCACCGCCGAGCGCCTTGGACCCGCTCGTCGCCTGCAGGAAGTTGCGCTCGGTGTGGCATTCCCCGCAGTGCCCGAGTGCCTCGACGAGGTACTTGCCCTGATTCCACGCAGCGGGCTTGGTCGAGTCCGGCTTGAAGCGCTCGTTCGAGTCGAAGAGCCAGCTCCAGTACGCCATGAGCCAGCGCTGGTCGTACGGAAAATTCATCGCATCCGCCGGCGGCGCGTAGTGCACCGGCTTCAGGCTGAAGAGGTACGCCTTGATGGCGAGCGCATCGTCATCGGTGAGCTTCGTGAAGGAGGCGAACGGGAAAGCCGGATAAAGGTGCACGCCGCCCTTGCCGATGCCGAGCTGCAGGGCCGCGCGGAAATCGTCGTCGGACCACGTGCCGATGCCGGTGTCCTTGTCGGGTGTGATGTTGGGCGAGTAGAGCTTGCCCATCGACCCCAGGTCGAACTCACGGCCTCCGGCGAAGGCCTCGCCGCCCTCTTTGGTGTGGCAACTGATGCAATCCGCCGCCTGCACCAGATAAGCGCCGCGCTTGACCATGTCGGGCGTCGCCGGCACGTCCGCCCGATGCGTGACGCCCATGGAAAAGGCTCTTATCGTGATGGCAATACCGGCCAGGACGATGACGACCGGTATCCAGATCCAACGCTTCATGGGACCCCTCCGACGCGCGCGACGAGCGGACGGCGGTCGGGGTGCTTTTCACATCTGCGCGACGCGCCTGTCCGCGGCGAGTGTAGCCGTGTGCTCGGCCGAAATGAAGCGGTAGCCTGCGACCATGGCGTTCAGCGCGCGCACTTGCTCGACGATCGACTCGCTCGCGGCCGCGGCTTGCTCGACGAGGGCCGCGTTGTGCTGCGTCATCGAGTCCATCTGCATGACCGTGCGGCTCGCATGCTCGATGCCGGATGACTGATCGCGGCTCGCGGTCGCGATCTCCGCGACGAGGTCCGTCGCCTTGCGTACGGCAGCGACTATCTCGTGCAGCGAGCGTCCCGACTCCTCGACGAGGCGGCTGCCCTCCCCTACACGGGCGACGCTGTCCTCGATCAGCGACTTGATCTCCTTCGCCGCAGTCGCCGAGCGGCCGGCGAGGTTGCGCACCTCGCTCGCAACGACCGCGAAGCCGCGGCCCTGCTCGCCGGCGCGCGCGGCCTCGACGGCCGCATTGAGCGCGAGCAGATTCGTCTGAAAGGCGATCGCGTCTATCACCCCGATGATGTCGGCGATCTTCTTGGAAGCATCGTTGATGCCGCCCATCGCCTCGACGGCGGCGCCGACCACCGTTCCGCCGCGCTCCGCGCTCTCGCAGGCCGCGGTGACCAGCTCGCTCGCGCGCCCGGCGTTCCCGGCGGTCTGTTTCACCGAGCCTGCCATCGTCTCCATGAGTGCCGCGGCTTGTTTGAGGCTCGAGGCCTGCTCCTCGGCGTGATGCGCGAGATCGGCGTTGCCGCTGCCGATCTGTTCCGCTCCGCTCTGCACCTCCTCCGTCACGACCTTGATCCGGCCGACGAGCGAGGAGACGACATCGAGCAGCGCATTCACTCCGCGTGTGAGAGTCGCGAGGTCGCCCGACTTGCCTTCGGGCGGGAGCCGCTGCGTCAGGTCTCCTTCCGCGGCGGAAGCGACGACCGCGTGCGTCTCCTGAACGGCGCGCTGCAACTCTGCCGAGAAGCGCACCTGCGCGCTGATGTCCGTCGCGTATTGCACCACCTTGAAGACTCTGCCGGCGGCATCGAGGATCGGGTTGTAGCTCGCCTGCACCCACACTTCCCGACCGCCCTTCGCCATGCACTTGTATTGACCGGCGTCGTATTCGCCGCGCGCGAGGCGCGCCCAGAGGGCCTGCTGCTCAGCGCCCTCGCGCGAGCCGGGCTCGAGCAGCACGCCGTGATGGCGCCCGGTGAGCTCACTCAACGCATAGCCCGTCATGGCGAGGAAGTTTGCATTGGCCGTACGGATCGT
>DATNFW010000089.1:0-2354 GCA_035606175.1 Steroidobacteraceae bacterium
TGCCGTACGTGCGAAACAATTCCTTCGCTTGGTATTCGTGCAGGTTCATGCTCGGCCGCGTTTCGTGGGTACGAAGCAGTCTATTCTGCCAAACTTCGCCAGGCTCCTGCTCACGCCTTAGGCCCGATGCCGAACAGCTCCGCCGCCGCTCTCCCCCGGATGGTGCCCGCCGCACCGAGCGATCTCGCTCTGCGTGTGATCGGGCTCACGAGCGTCTACCGGCTGATCATCCCGCCGGGGCTGCTGCTCCTGCAGTGGTTCACTGCGCCCGATTTCCTCCTCCGGGTGCAGAGCCCAGACCTGCTGATGACCGTGTGCATCGGCTATTTCATCGCGGGGCTGCTGCTGCTGCTCACCCGAGGCTTGCAATGGCCGAGCCTGCGCATGCTAGCCCTCGTCAATGCCGCGGTGGATACGGCCGGCCTCTCGCTCGTGCTCTATGCGAGCGGCGGCGCCTCGAGCGGCCTCGGCATCCTGCTGGTGCTGCCGGTTGGCGCCATGGCAATTCTCGCAGGCAGTCGGGACGTGTTCCTCATCGCCGCGGTCGCCGCTCTGGGCGTGCTCGCGCAGCAATTCGCGCTCTGCATTCAGGGAGATGCTCCTGCGGCGGACTACACGACGGCCGGCGTGCTCGGGGCCGTGTTGTTCGTGATCGGGCTCTCGGTCTGGCCGGTGGCGAATCGCCTGCGCGAGAGTGAGGCGCTCGCAAGGCGTCAAGAGGTCGACCTCGCGAATCTCGCGCAGCTCTCCCAGTACATCGTCCAGCACCTGCGCGAGAGCATTCTCGTGGTCGACGCCGAGGATCGCATCCGGCTCATCAACGAGTCCGCTGCACAGATCCTCGGCGATCGCGCCGCCTACCCCGGCGCCATTCTCGGGGAAGCCTCGCCGCGGCTGCTCTACCTGCTCGAGAGCTGGCGGCACAGTACGCGCAGCGCGCCGGAGCTCGCGCAGAGTTTTGTCTCGGCCGATGGCGGACGGATCATCCAGCCCCATTTCGCCCCTCTTGGCAGCGCCCAGCCTGCACCGATCCTCGTTTTCCTCGAGGACACGAGCGCCATCGCCGAGAAGGTCCAGCAGTCGAAGCTCGCCGCACTTGGGCGCCTGTCGGCGAGTATCGCTCACGAGATCAGGAATCCGGTCGGCGCAATGAGCCACGCCGGCCAGCTGCTCGCCGAATCCCCCGAGCTCACGGGCGATGATCGGCGCCTCACGGATATCATCCGCGGCAACGCCGAGCGCGTGAGCACGATCATCAACAACGTCCTGCAGCTCTCCCGCCGCGAGGAGGCGCGCCTCGAGCGGCTCTCCCTCGGTGCGTGGATCGAGGACTTCGTGCAGGAATTCGGCGAAACCATGCAATGGCCCGCCGAGCGGCTCGTCGTCCAGGGCCTCAAAGCCGGGCTTCTGGCGCGCGAGGAAGATATCGAAGTGATCGCAGACCCCGGCCAGCTGCGCCAGGTCATCTGGAATCTCTGCGATAACGCGATCAAGCATGCTGTGAAAGACCGCCCAGACGGGGCGATCGAGATCCGCTACGGGCGGCTCACCCCCTCGCTGAGGCCCTTCCTCGAAGTCGCCGACCGCGGACCCGGCGTGCCGCCGGAGAACACGGAGCGCATCTTCGAGCCGTTCTTCAGTGGGGAGCGCGGCGGCACGGGCCTCGGCCTGTTCCTCGCGCGCGAGCTGGCGCAGACGAGCGGCGCGACGCTGCTCTACGAGGCGCGGCCGGGGGGCGGTAGCACGTTTCGGCTCGTCTTTGCCGATCCGCAGCGCTGGGAGTTTTGATTGCCGTGGCCTCGATGAGCTCCAAACCGATCGTCCTGATCGTCGATGACGAACCCGACTTGCTCGAGCTCGTGAGCCTCACGTTGAGCCGCATGAGCTTCGAGACCCGCACCGCATCCGATCTCGCCTCCGCGCAGCGCCTGCTCAAAAGCCAGCAGTTCGACCTCTGCCTGACCGACATGCGCCTGCCGGACGGCGATGGTCTCGACCTCGTCGGTTGGATTCAGGAGAGCCGTCCCGACCTCCCCGTCGCGGTGATCACGGCTCACGGCAACGTCGAGTCCGCCGTTCGAGCACTGAAGCTCGGCGCGTTCGACTTCGTCTCGAAGCCGCTCGACCTTGGGGTGCTTCGCAAGCTCGTCGGCAGCGCCGTCAAGCTCGGCGCCCGCCCTGGCGAGGAGTCGCTCACCGCCCGCACCCCCCGCCTGCTCGGCCGCTCCCCGGTGATGCAGCAACTGCGCGAGATGATCGGGCGCGTGGCGCGAAGCCAGGCGCCCGTCCACATCTTCGGCGAGTCGGGCACCGGCAAGGAGCTCGTCGCCCGGCTCATCCACGAGAGCGGCGCT
>DATNFW010000090.1:0-4208 GCA_035606175.1 Steroidobacteraceae bacterium
CTCGGGGGCCGGGCGAGCTGGTAGCCCCCGCGCAGCCCCCGGGTCGAGCTCACGAGCCCGGCACGCTGCAGCTGCTTCAGCAGCTTGCTCACGGTCGGGGCCGCGATGTGCGTCTGCTCCGAGAGTGCGGTCGCGGTTTGCACGCGCGCCGGATCGCCGGCGAGCGTGGCGAGGATTACCGTCGCATAGTCCGTGAGGCGGCTGATACGCAGCATGGTTCACCCATTCATAAAGTAGGACTATTTTAGTACTGATTGCACGTGCGCGCAAAGCGTCTGCTATCCTTCGCGGCCCGATGCCGCGCCTGCGGAAGCCCGCACGGGCGGAGCCGGCACGGGTCCCGGGTGGCCGCTCATGAGGCGCCAGCCCCCGATCAAAACGGAGGTTCGACGATGAATCGAAGCGAGCTCGAGCGCACGGCACGTGCAATGGTGGCCAAGGGCAGGGGAATTCTCGCCGCGGACGAGAGCACCGGCACGATCAAGAAGCGTTTCGATGCGATCAAGCTCGAGTCGACCGAAGAGCACCGGCGCGCCTATCGCGAGATGCTGTTCACGACCCCCGGTGCGGCCGAGTCGATCAGCGGAGTCATCCAGTACGACGAGACCATCCGCCAGCGCACGCGGGACGGTGTTCCGTTTCCGGAATATCTCGCGCGCCAGGGCATCATTCCGGGCATCAAGGTGGATGAGGGCGCGAAACCTCTCGCCGGCTTCGCAGGCGAGACGATCACCGAGGGGCTCGATGGGCTGCGCGACCGGCTCGCCGAGTACTATGGGCTCGGCGCCCGATTCGCCAAATGGCGCGCGGTAATCGACATTGCCGACGGCATCCCGACCTCCTATGCAATCGAGGCGAATGCGCATGCGCTCGCGCGCTACGCCGCGCTCTGCCAGGAGCGCGACATCGTCCCGATCGTCGAGCCCGAGGTGTTGATGGACGGAGCCCACTCGATCGAGCGCTGCGAGGAGGTCACCGATCGGGTGCTGCAAGCGGTTTTCGCGCAGCTTTCCGAGGCTCGCATCTATCTCGAAGGCATGGTGCTCAAGCCGAATATGGTCATCTCGGGCAAGAAGGCCACGAACCGCGCCGCTCCGGAGCAGGTGGCGCAGGCGACGGTGCGCTGCCTCAAACGGCACGTTCCGGCGGCGGTGCCCGGCATCGCATTTCTCTCCGGCGGGCAGTCCCCGCAGGAGGCGACGCTGCATCTGTCGCTCATGAATCAAATCGGCGGTTTGCCGTGGAATCTCACCTTCAGCTACGGCCGTGCGCTTCAGGACACGGCGCTCAAGGGATGGGGCGGGGCGGCGGCTAATTTCGCCGCGGGCCAGAAGGAGTTCGCCAAGCGCGCGAAGCTCAATGGCCTCGCGACGCAGGGCCGCTATCAGGCGGCGCTCGAAGCGCAGGCCGCCTGAGCGCGCAGCCCCCCGTGGCGCGACCTGAGCCGCCGCCGGCGGTAGCGAACGGCGTGAGTGCTACGCCGCCCGGTTCGGCCGCGGCGCAAGATGCGATCGTCGATGCACGCGAGGTGCACTACTCGATCGGCGGTCGGGTCATCTTCTCGGGCGTCACGCTGCAGGTACGCCGCGGCCGCATCACCGCGGTCATGGGCCCGAGCGGCACGGGCAAGACCACTCTGCTGCGCCTCATCACGGCGCAGGCGATCCCGGACAGCGGGCAACTGCTCGTCTGGGGCCGCGATGTCTCGAAGCTGCGATCGCGGGAGGTGTTCGCGATGCGGCGCCGCATGGGCATGCTCTTTCAAAACGGAGCGCTGCTCACCGATCTCGATGTATTTGAGAATGTCGCCTTTCCGCTGCGCGAGCACGCGCACCTGACCGAGTCTCTGATCCGCGATATCGTCCTCACGAAGCTCAATGCCGTGGGGCTTCGCGGCGCGGCGCATCTGATGCCCGCCGAGCTTTCGGGCGGCATGGCGCGTCGCGTCGCACTTGCGCGCGCCATCGTGATGGACCCGGAGCTGCTGATCTACGATGAGCCATTCGTGGGCCTCGATCCGATCGCCCTCGGAGTCATCCTTCGCCTCATCCAGAAGATGAACGAGGCACTCGGAATCACGAGCATGTCGTCTCGCACGACGTGAAGGAGCTCGCGACCATCGCGCACGACAGCTATCTCATCTCCGAGGGCCGCGTGGTCGCGTCCGGCACCCCGCAGGAGCTCTCGGAGGGCGGCTCGCCGATCGTCAAGCAATTCATGAGCGGAAGCCCCGACGGCCCCGTGCCGTTTCACTATCCTGCGCCCGATCTCGGCGCGCAGCTGCTCGAAGGGGCGGGCGAGTGACGGAGCAAACCCACGCGTCTCCCGCCGCAGCCGCTGGCGCCCCTGGCGGCGGCAGCTCTCCCGCGGGCCCTGAGCCGGTACGTGCGCCGCGCAGGATCGCACGGCCCGGGACGATCACGGCTGGCCTTGCGAGGATCGGCGGCACCTCGATATTCGCCGTGCGCCTCGTCGCCGCGTGCGCACCGGCGCTCGCGCGCCCGAGCCTCATCGTCCAGCAGATCTACAATGCGGGCGCTCGCTCGCTCATCATCATCATGCTGTCGGGACTGTTCACCGGCATGGTGCTCGGGCTGCAGGGCGCGTATCTGCTCTCGAGGTTCGGGTCCGAGAACCTGCTCGGCGTCGCAGCCGCTCTGAGTCTGCTGCGTGAGCTGGGTCCGGTGCTCACATCCCTCCTGTTCGCCGGGCGGGCGGGCACGGCGCTCACATCCGAGATCGGCCTCATGCGCGCGACGGATCAGCTGACGGCGATCGAGATGATGGCCGTCGATCCGATGAAATACGTTGCTGCGCCGCGCTTTCTCGGGGGCTTCATCGCGATGCCGCTTCTGACCGCGGTGTTCAACATCATCGGCCTCTTCGGCGCGCAGCTCATCGGCGTCTGGGAGAGAGGTATCGATCCGGGCGCATTCTGGTCGCAGATGCAAAGCTCGGTGGTGTTCCGCGACGTGGGCGAGGGCATCGCCAAGAGCCTCGTGTTCGGCTTCGTGGTGAGCCTGATCGCCGTGTACGAGGGGTACCACTCGGAGCCGACGGCAGAGGGCGTGGGACTTGCTACGACGAGGACGGTGGTCGCGTCCTCAGTTCTGACCCTGCTGCTCGACTACATGTTGACCGCAGCATTTATGTGAGGGGAAGAGGCGATGCGTGCCACTCGGACACTCGAGATCGGGACCGGCTTTTTCGTGCTGCTCGGCTTCGCGGCGCTGTTCTTTCTCGCCACGCAGCTGCCGCAGGGCGGCATCAAGTTGGGCGGCGGCCAGGGCGGATATGTCGTGACGGCGGAGTTCGACAATATCGGGGATTTGAAGGCGGGTGCGCCGGTCGCGCTCGCCGGCGTCACGATCGGCGCCGTCACGGGGATCGGCATCGACCCGCAGAACTACCGGGCGCGCGTGACGATGCGCATCGATTCGAGGTACAAACAAATACCCGACGACAGTGACGCGAGCATCTCCACTCAAGGTCTGCTCGGCGGCCAATACGTCGCGATCGGCGCGGGCGGTTCCGAGACCTATCTCAAGAACGGGAGTCAAATCCAGTTCACGCAGCCCGCGTTCGTCCTCGAGAACTTGGTCAACAAACTGTTTGCGAGCTTTGCGAGCAAGCCATCGGAGGGCGGCCAGGGTGGCGCGAGCAGCTCGGGCGCGAGCTCGAGCGGTGCGACCAGCAGCTCGAGCAGCTCGGCCAGACCCCGTTAAGGAGCCTCAACATGCGACGCTTCTTTCTCTTGCGACCCCTCTGGATGGGCGCACTCGTTCTGATTGTCGGAGCATCCTTCGCCGGCGGAGCCCCAATGGCCGCCGGAGCGGCGCAGGACGCAGGTGGCGCCGCGGCGGGCGGGGGAGCGGATGAGCAACCCTCTCAAGTCGTCGAGAACGTCGCGCAGCGGTTCCTCAAGGACCTCGATGCGCATCGCGCGCAGTACAGCCGGGATCCTAAGGCGCTTCGCGCCGCCGTGGACCGCGACGTACTGCCGGATTTCGATGTCGAGTACTCCGCCCGCCTCGTGCTCGGGCGCTACTGGCGCACCGCGACGCCTCAGCAGCGGCAGGAATTCGTGGATGCGTTCGAGAATTCCATGTTTGCCAACTACGGAAACGCGCTTCTCGGATTCCGTACGGACCGGCTGCGCGTGATCCCGACGAAAGTCGGCCCCGGGGACATGAATGCCCTCGTGCGCA
>DATNFW010000091.1:0-7088 GCA_035606175.1 Steroidobacteraceae bacterium
GCGCAATGCGGCGGGGTCGACGGATTCGGCGGTGAGACGAAAATCTGGCTGGTCATGTGGCGAGCGGCGGCCTCGAGTCCTCAGCCGCCGGCGACGGGTGGAATGAACACGACGGCATCGCCCTCGTCGAGCGATTGCGACCAGTCGCCGAACTCGGCGTTGACGGCGACGCGCAGCATCTCCGGCGCGAGCGAGAACGGGTGGCGCCGGCGCAGCTCCTCGTAGAGCTCGCGCGGCGTGCGTGCGCCGGTGGAAACGGTCTCGGCGCTGCGCCCCGCCTGCTCGCGGAGCAGTGCGTAATACTGAACCCTGATTTGCCGCGCCGGAGCCGTTCGGGGCTGCGTGCTGCTCAGGGTGTCCTCCTCCGAGCGACCTACCCGGTACAGGGCGGCGCCATATTCCTTCGGAGTATTCACATTGTCGAGCGCGCCCGGGTCGGGCTGATCGAGCAGCGCGGCGTCCGACTGGATCAGGAATTTTCGCGGGCAGTCGCGGCCGCTCGCGACGTAGCTGCGGATCGATTCGCGGCTCGAGGGCTCGTAGATCGCGCAAAGCGGCTCGGGCAGGCCGTCGTGGCTCGAGCGGTAGGCGGTGGCTTGCCGCTCTGGCCGCCGCGAGTGCAGAAGGTGTGCGAGCGTCTCGGTATCGAGCAGCGGCAGGTCGCACGCGAGCACGAGCCACGCCACCTGCGGGTGGCGCGCCTGCGCGGCGACGATGCCCGCGATAGGTCCTGCCACCTCGCCGCTGTCGACGATCTGCGCGAAGCGGGCGCGCAGCGGATCGCCGGTCTGGTCGGGTCGGACCGAAACGAAGACCCGTTCGACGAAGGGCTCGATGAGCTCCATCGCGCGCTCGAGCTGGGTCCGCCCGGCATAGGGCAGCGTCGCCTTGTCGCGCTGCATCCGCTTGCTGCGGCCGCCGGCAAGGACGAGACCGTATACGGCCGGAGGGTTTCCCGGTAACGAATTCATGCCCCGATTGTACGGCCGGCGGCGCGGCCGGGTCGAACGGGAGGACGGATCAGCGGCGGAAGGGCCGGCGGCCGCCGGACTTGGCGAGCAGGCGGACGCTCGCGATCTCGATGTCGTGGGAGAGGGCCTTGCACATGTCATAAACCGTGAGCGCGGCGGCGGCCGCGCCCGTCAGCGCCTCCATCTCGACGCCCGTGCGGTGATGCACGGCGACGGTGCAGACGATGCGCAGTCCGCCCCGAGCGGGCTCGATCTCCACTGTGCAGCGCTCGAGGGCGAGCGGATGGCAGAACGGGATGAGCTCGTGTGTGCGCTTCGCCGCCATGACGCCGGCCACGATAGCGGTATCGAAGACGGGACCCTTCTTCGTGCGATGGCCCGAGCGGCGCAGCGCACTGGCAACGTTCCGCGGCAAGCGGATGAGCGCCTCGGCCGAGGCGATGCGATGGGTGACATCCTTTGCGCCCACATCGACCATCGTCGGTCGATTGCGCGCATCGAGATGGCTCAGGCTGCGGCGTGCAGGCTCACCCACCGATGTAGTACATCTCGATTTTCCGCTGTTCGGCGGCAGCGCGCCGCAGCGTCGCACGCTGCTCGCTGTAGCGATCGGTTCGGCCGGCCCAGAGCCTGCGCATCAGCTCGGTCAATTCCTCGTCGCTCGCGCCCGCACGCAGCACATCGCGCAGGCTCGTCCCGTGGGTTGCGAACAGACAGGTGTACAGCACGCCGTCGGACGACAGACGCGCGCGCGAGCAGTCGCCGCAGAAGGGCTGGGTGACCGAGGAGATGAAGCCGATCTCGCCCGAGCCATCGGTGAAGCGGTAGCGCTCGGCAACCTCGCCGCGATAGTTGCGCTGCAAGGGCTCGAGCGGCCAGCGCTCGGCGATGCGCGCCACCAGCTCCCGGGAGGGCACCACGAGCTCCTGCTGCCAATGATTGCGGTTGCCCACGTCCATGTATTCGATGAAGCGGACGATGACGCCCGTACCGCGGAAGCGTTGCACGAGATCGAGCACGGTGTGGTCGTTCACGCCCCGCTGCACGACGGCGTTCACCTTGATCGGTGCGAGCCCGGCATCGGCGGCATGCTCAATACCGTCGAGAACGTCCTCGATGCCGCCGAACCCGCCGCTCATGCGGGCGAACACCCGAGGGTCCGGGCTGTCGAGACTGACCGTGATGCGGTGCAGACCGGCCGCCTTGAGCTCCGCGGCGTGCCGCGCGAGCAATACGCCGTTCGTCGTGAGCGCGACATCCTCGACGCCCGGAATGGTCGTGAGATCCCCGATCAGATCCGCGAGGCCCGCGCGCAGCAGGGGCTCCCCGCCGGTCAGCCGGAGCTTGCGCACGCCGAGCCGCACAAAGAGCCGGGTGAGCCGCACGATCTCCTCGAAGGACAGGCGCTCCGCAGTCTTCAGGAACCGGTAACTGTCGTGGTACTGCTCGCGAGGCATGCAGTACGGGCAGCGGAAGTTGCAGCGATCCATCACCGAGATCCGGAGGTCCCGGAGCGGGCGTCCGAGCACATCGCGTGGGCGCGGTGCGCTAAGCGGGACGACGGATTCTGGTGCGGGCTGCTCGCTGGTGGACATGACGAAGATCGACGCTTGCGGCGATTCGTCAATGATACAGGGGGAGCGGGGCGGCCGCGGCCCCATCACCACCGGTAGAGGCGCGTGACGAACCCTTTGGCGTAGTCGTTCGGTCCGGGCGGGAGCTCGACGAAGCCCTGGGTGCCCGCGAGCGCCGTGAAGTCGCCGGAGCCGTTCGTGGGACAGGGCACGGCCCACGCACGCCCCCAGTCGTCCGGCTCGACCTTGACGGGCATGAACGAGGTGAGCTTCAGCGAGACTGCAACGGGGGACGCGAGGGCGATGCGCTCACGCTCGGGCAAGCCCTGACCCATCGCCGCGTAGAGCGCCGGTATCACGTAGCGAGCGAGGCAGACGAGCGTCGAGACCGGATTGCCCGGCAGGGCGAATACCGCCGCGCCGCTCTGAGCGACCCCGAACCACAGCGGCCGGCCCGGCCGCTGAGCCACATGGTGGAAGATCTCGCGCGCGCCGAGCGCGGCGAGCGCTGCGGGAACGAGATCGAATCGTCCGGCGGACACCCCGCCGCTCAGGATGAGCACATCGTGCGTGTCGAGGTGGAATTTGAGTCGCGTGCGCAGCTCCTGCGCATCGTCCAGCAAGTGCTCATCAGCCGTGCGCAGAAACCCGTGAGCGTGGAGCGAGGCGAGAATCCCATAGACATTCGAGCGGCGGACCTGATGCGGCAGGATCGCCTCGCCCGGCTCGATGAGCTCGTTGCCGGTGGAGATCACCGCAATGGCGGGCTGATGGCTTACGCGCACGCGCGCCATACCGGCCGATGCCGCGATCGCGACCTCGGGAGCGGCGATCCGCGTGCCCGCGGCAAGCAGCAGCGAGCCCTGTTTGGTATCGCTCGCACGCCTGTGGACGTGCTGCCAGGGTTCGACGGAGGCTTCGGCGCGGAGCGCCGCCTCGCCGTCCGCCAGCGCGATCTGCTCGATTGGGACGACGGCATCGCACCCGCCCGGCAGCACGGCTCCGGTCATCACCTCGATGCATCCGCTGCGGGAAGCGAGCTCGAGCGGGGGGTCGCCGGCGGCCTGGGTGCCCTCGACTCTGAGGCGTCTCAGTCCTTCACGCGCGGCGGCACTCGCGAGCGCGATGCCATCCATTGCTACGCGATCGAACGGCGGCTGATCCCGTTCGGCGTAGATATTTTCCCTGAGAATGGCCCCCGCGATTTGAGCGAGCGGGAGCGATTCGATCGGCAGGCAGGGCAGGTGCTCGCCGATCAGCCTTTCGGCATCCGCCGGAGTCAACACGACGGCTCACCGTGAGCGCCGCGCCTCGCCCGGCGGCGGAACTCAGCTCTTGCCTTTGGTCCTCGCGTTGAAGACCTTGACCTGCTCATTGAACCGGCTCGCGATAGAGCTGTCCTGGTCGACCGCCGCGTCGTTCTTCTTGATGTAGACATTATCGAGCTCGGTCTTTTGCGCCTTCGCCTTGTCGGGATCCGACTTCGGGTCGATCTTCTTGACGGCTGTGTCGTGCTCGAGCCTGAGGCAGTCCGTGTACGCCTTGATCGCCTGGTCGAACGCCCGGACAGCCATCATTCCATTGATCATCTCCTGCTTGGTGGCAGTCGCACCGTCGGGCACCTTGGCGGGAGCCTGCGGGTAAGTGCAGTCCGCGTACGCTAGGCCGCTGGCGAGGGCCACGGCCAGGAACAAAACTGAGGCTGCTGATATCTTCATTGTGGTTCCTCCTGAAGCCTATCTTATTCGATTTCGCCGGTCCGGCCAGCGTGGAGGGGGAGAGATGATCGAGCTCAACGTGAATGGCCGGTCGGTCGAGATCGACGACGACCCGGCGACACCGCTCCTGTATGTCCTTCGCGGCACTTTGGGCCTCAACGGCGCAAAGTTCGGCTGCGGCCTCGGCCAGTGCGGCGCCTGTACGGTGATCGCGGGTTCCGAGGCGATTTTCTCTTGCATCACCCCGATCTCCGCGCTCGCCGGTCGGCGCATCACGACCCTCGAGGGCCTCGGCACGCGCACACGGCCCGGCACCGTGCAGCGCGCTTTCATCGAGGAGCAGGCCGCTCAGTGCGGGTATTGCATCCCGGGCATGATGATGCGAGCGCAGGCGCTGCTCGAGCGCAATCCGGCGCCCACGGATGCCGAGATCCGTGCGGCCCTTGCACCGCATTTGTGTCGTTGCGGCTCGCACATGCGCGTTCTGCGCGCCGTGAGGCGCGCCAGCCGCGCTGCCCGGGCCGGCAGCGCCGGTCGCTCGGTGCAGCCATGAAGGCCCGCGACAGTCGTGCGATCTCGCGGCGCACGGCACTCGCAGCAGGCGGGGCGCTCATCGTTCACTTTGCGCTAGGCGCGCGCGCGGCGCGCGGGTCGCCCGGTGCGCCCCGATCGCCCGCATCGCCGGCACCGGCCGATCGTGGCGGCGCGGGCGCAGCGGGCTTCGGCGGTCCGGGACGAGCTGGGCGCGCCGAGTCCGATCTGCCGGGAAGTCTGCGGCGCTTCCCGATGCTCGATTCGTGGCTGCGCATCGACACGAGCGGGGCGATCACGCTCTTCACCGGCAAGGCGGAGCTCGGGCAGGGCATTGAGACGGCGCTGGTGCAGATCGCGGCAGAGGAGCTCGCCGTGGCCCCCGCCAGCATCACGATCGTGACGGCGGACACGAGCCGCACGCCCGACGAGGGTTTCACCGCGGGCAGCCACTCGATGCAGGACAGCGGAACGGCAATATTGAATGCGGCGGCGCAGGCGAGGGAGATCCTCCTCGGTCTGGCGGCTCGACGTTGGCGGCTGCCGCCCGAGGCGCTGCGCGTCGAGGGCGGGATCGTCACGGCACGGAGCGGTCGGCGCATCGGCTACGGAACGCTCGTCGCGGCGCAGACGCTGCACGTGCGCGCGGAGCCGCATTCGCATCTGACGGAGCCGGGCCGGCATCGGCTGATCGGTGTCTCGATGCCGCGCCTCGACATCCCTGCGAAGCTGACAGGCGAGGCGATCTATGTGCAGGACCTCAAGCTTTCCGGAATGGTCCATGCGCGCATCGTGCGGCCGCCGAGCTACGGCGCGCAGCTTCTCTCCGTCGAGACCGAGGCGGTGCGGCGGCTGCCCGGCGTGATTGAAATAGTGCGCGACGGGAGCTATCTCGCAGTCGTCGCCGCGCGCGAGTATCAGGCGATCGCTGCGATGGAGGCGCTCGCGCGCGCGGCTCGCTGGCGCGAGCAAGCCGAGCTCCCCGACCGGGCAAAGATCTTCGGAGAGCTCGCGAGCTGGCCCTCGAATGAGATAGATCTCGCGAGCGATCGGAGCTCGGGAAGCCGCGGCCCATCGGCCCCCGCTATTCGAACGCTGCAGGCGGAGTATCGCCGTCCCTATCTGATGCACGCCTCGATAGGACCCTCGTGCGCGGTCGCGCGCTTCGAGGCCGGCGGGCTCACGGTCTGGACGCACAGCCAGGGCGTCTATCCGCTGCGCCGCGCACTCGCCGAGCTGCTGCAGCTGCCCGAAGATCGAGTGCATTGCATTCATGCACAGGGCTCAGGATGCTACGGCCACAACGGCGCCGACGATGCGGCCGCAGATGCGGCACTCATTGCACGGGCCGTGCCGGGGCGCGCCGTGCGGGTGCAGTGGATGCGGGCGGATGAGCATCTCTGGGAGCCTTACGGTCCGGCAATGCTTGCCCGTGTCCGCGGAGCGCTCGATGCCGGCGGCCACATCGCCTCGTGGGACTACGAGGTCTGGAGCAATACGCACTCCACTCGTCCGGGCGGGGCCGGGAACCTGATGCCCGCGTGGTTTCTCGAGCACTCCCTTGCACCACACCCTCCGCACCCGATACCGCTGCCGGAGGGGGGCGGCGACCGCAATGCGCTTCCGCTCTATCGCATCCCGAGACTCGGCGCGCGCTATCACTTCATTCCCCAGATGCCGCTCCGTGTCTCCGCACTGCGCTCGCTCGGTGCGCACCTCAACGTGTTCGCCATCGAGAGCTTCATGGAAGAGCTCGCACTCGCGGCCGGAGTCGATTCAATCGAGTTCCGATTGCGCCACCTCGAGGACCCGCGGGCCGTAGACGTCATTCGAGCGGCTGCGAAGCGCTTCGGCTGGACCGGCCGAGCGCGCACCCGGGGCGTGGGTCATGGCTTCGCGTTCGCGCGCTACAAGAACCTCGCTGCCTATGCGGCGATCGCCATCGAAGCGCAGGTCGACAGCGGCGGACGCGTGCGGGTGCGGCGTGCCGCTGCGGCCGTCGATTGCGGTGAGGCCGTCAATCCCGACGGCGTGCGCAATCAAATCGAGGGAGGCATTCTGCAGGCGAGCAGCTGGACGCTGAAAGAATCCGTGGCGTTCGACCGGCGGCACATCACGAGCCGTGACTGGGCCTCATATCCCATCCTCCGCTTCGAGGATGTCCCGGACTCGATCGAAGTGGTCGTCGCGGATCGGCCGGGACAGCCGTTTCTCGGTCTCGGGGAGGCCGCGCAGGGGCCGACCGCTGCCGCGATCGTCAACGCGGTCGCGGACGCTGCGGGTGTTCGCATTCG
>DATNFW010000092.1:0-66677 GCA_035606175.1 Steroidobacteraceae bacterium
CCCTTCAATACTCTCGCCGCGAGCTATCAGGGCGGCTGGGCGCGGGGCGCGCATCCGGAGCCGCCGGGGGAGAGCAAGACCATACCGCCCGATGCGCCGCCGACCGTGCGGTTCAAGATGTTCCCGTACGTCTACGATATCCCCTTCCACTACGCGAACCCCGTGAGCAGTGGCCGCCCTGAGGCACGCGCCCGAAAGGCAGGGCCCATGACACCGTCGTCGACAGCGAAAGCAACGCTCGGCACCGCCGACGAGTCTTTCTCCGGACCCGTGCTACGCTTCGCGAGGAGCGTCAAAGCGCGCGGCTAGGCGGCCCTGGGGCCGCCAGGGGGAAAATTGAACGCGAAGCACACCCGGATCGCGGGCGCCACCGTCGACCGCATCGAGGTGCGCGGCCGCGACCTCGTGGCCGATCTCATCGGCAAGGTCTCCTTCACGCAGATGTTTCTCTTTCATCTGCTCGGGCGCGAAGCGTCGACCGCGCAGGTCGCCGTGACGGATGCCGTTCTGGTTGCGATCATGGAGCATGGTCTGGTGCCCTCGGCCGTCGCTGCGCGGCTCACGCTCCTCGGTGCACCGGAGTCCCTTCAGGGTGCAGTGGCCGCAGGTCTTCTGGGGGTCGGGGACCGCTTCGCGGGGACGGCGAGCGCCTGCGCCGAGGTGCTCGGGAGCATCGTGACGGCGCCGGAGGCGGAGCGAGCCTCGCGTGCCGCGGCACTCGTCGAATCCTTCCGCCGCGAGCGTCGGCTCTTGCCGGGGTTCGGCCACCCGACACATCGTTCGGGCGATCCCCGCGTGCCGCGGCTCATCGAGATCGCGCGTGTTCAGGGCGTTCCCGGACGATACATCGAGGCGCTGCGCCTGCTCGAGGCGGCCGTGAAAGAGGTGCTCGGCCGCCCGCTGCCGACGAACGTGAGCGCCGCAATCGCGGTCGCGTTGCGCGAGGTGGAAATTCCGCCCGAAGCCATTCGTGGAGTCGTGCTCACGGCGCGCTGCGCCGGACTCGCAGGCCACCTGCTCGAGGAGATGCGCGAGCCTTCGGCGAACGAGATGTGGCAGGCCGCCGAGCGCGCGGTGCCGTACCGCAACACCGATTGAGGCAGGCGAGAACTCATGAACCTAAAGAGCGTCTGGAGCTACGAGAATCGGCTGCTCGTCATTCTCGGGCTCGCGTTCGGCATCTGCTATTTCGATCGCAATGCCGGAACGATCCTCGTCCCGCTCATGGAGCACGATCTGCAGCTCAACAATACGCAGACCGGCTTCATCGGCTCCGGACTGTCGATTACCTGGGCGCTCGGCGCCTATCTGATCGCGCGCTGGTCGGACGCGACCGGCGTGCGCAAGCCCTTCCTCATCGCCTTCCTGCTCATCTTCTCGGCCTGCTCGTTCATCTCCGGGCTCGCGCCCAATTTCTCCGTGCTGCTTGCTTCGCGCATGGTAATGGGCGCGGTCGAGGGGCCGTTCCTGCCCGTCTGCCTCGCGATCATGGCGATCGAGTCCTCCGAACGTCGTCGCGGGGTCAACTTCGGGATCATGCAGAACTTCTTCTCCTCGGTGCTCGGCCAGAGTCTCGCGCCTCTGGTGCTCGTAGCGCTCGCCGAGCGCTTCGGCTGGCGCTCGGCGTTCTACGTCGCCGGTGTACCGGGACTTTTGATTCTGCTTGCGGTGGTGCTCTGGGTGCGTGAGCCCGCCAAGTCGGCGCAGTCCGCTGTCGATACCGGCGGCGTGGGTGGCACCGGCGCCCGCATGGGCCTCATCGCCATGATCAGCGTGCGCAATATCGCACTCTGCTGCCTGATATCCCTCGCCATGGTGTCCTGGCTCGTGCTCGGTTGGACCTTCTTGCCGAAGTTCTTCACGGATTACCGTCATTTCACTCCCACGGTCATGAGCTACCTCATGACGGGGGTCGGGGCCGCGTCCGCGCTCTCGGCTTTCACCGTGCCCGCGCTCTCCGACCGGGTCGGACGCAAGCCGGCTATGATCGCGTTCTGTCTGATCGGGGCACTGTCGCCCCTCGCGGCGCTTTACTTCGAGGGCTCGATGCTCGCGCTCGGCGCGCTTTTGTTCATCGGCTGGATGGCCTGCGGGACGTTTCCGCTCTTCATGGGGGTTATCCCCGGAGAGACGATCTCGCGCCGTTATGCGGCGACGGCCATGGGACTCGTGGTCTGCGCGGGTGAGGTCATGGGAGGATTCGGTATCAACTCGGCCGCCGGTGCGCTCGCCGACCGCTGGGGACTCGCCACTCCCGTGCTGATGCAGGCGGCGTGCGCCTTCCTCGGCGGGATTCTCTGTCTGTTCCTCATCGAGACCGCACCCTCGCGGGTGCGGGCCGCAACGGCCGACAGGGTTGCGGCGGACGCGTTACGCCGCGAAGCTAGCTAAGCAGAAAACGCCCGCCCCGAAGAGGGGCGATCGTCTATAAGAAGGAGAGTGGATCATGCACAGGTCTCGTGTGTGGCAGGCGGCCCTTCGGCTGCTTGCCGCTTCCATCGTTGCGTTCGCGATAGCTCGGGCCCCCGCTCTTCGAGCGCAGGCCGATACCGGACCCCCGACCGCCCAGACGGCAGCGCCAGCCGGTACCGGGCTGCAGGAAGTCGTCGTCACCGCTCGATTCCGTGCCGAGAATCTGCAGACGACCCCGATCGCGATTACCGCGGTCACCGCACAGCAGCTCGAGGAGCATGGGTTCGAGGACATCTCGCAAATCGCGAGCATCGCGCCCAATGTGAACATCGAGCCCGCCGGGTCCGGCTTCGGCAAGCTCGCCTTCGTATCCATCCGCGGCGTCGGGCAGTCGGATTTCAAGTACACGTTCGAGCCCGGCGTGGGCTTCTACATCGATGATGTGTATTTCGGCACGGCATTCGGCTCGATCTTCGACCTGCTCGATGTCTCGAGCGTCGATATTCTGCGCGGTCCGCAGGGTACGCTGTTCGGGAAGAACACCGAGGGGGGAGCCGTCCGTGTCTTCCTGACGAAACCGAAGGGAGACAATAGCGGCTACGTCGAGGCGGGCTATGGCAGCTACAGCCGGGAGCGCTTTCGCGGCGCGCTCGACGTTTCCATCATTCCCGACAAGCTCTTCATGCGGATCGCCTTCGGCTCGAACCGATACGATGGCTATCAGGAAATCTACGATTTTGCCTGCGCGAATCCGGGGCTTGCGGGACGGCTGAAGCCGGACACCTACATCAACAACTGCAAGCTCGGCACCTACGGCGGGGACAACGTGCAGGTCGGGCGCGTGGCGCTCCGCTGGCTCGCCGCCGAGGGCCTCGAGTTCAATCTCGAGGGTGACCTCACCGACGATCATGGCGAGGCGCCGGCGAACAAGCTTCTCGCGATCAATCTGCCGCCGAATCCCTGCCCGGCCGCGACCGCCGCAAACCCGAATCCGCGGGGCTGCGCGCCGGGCACCCAGGTGTCCTCGGTGCTCTCGCTGTTCAATGCAACGACTGCGGTCCCGCTGTTCGGCGTGCCGCTCGATTCGCGCTTCATCACACCGAGCCCATATACGACGTACGGCACTTACAACGACCCGATCGCGGGGGTGAGTTTCCCGAACGAGAGCAGGCTCTACTCGTGGGGCGTCGCCGGAACGATCGACTGGGACACGCCCGTGCGCGGTGTGCACGTGAAATCGATCTCGGCCTATCGGCGCTATCACGGGGACTTCGCCCAGGACACCGCGGGCGCACCGTTCACCGGGAACTTGCCGATCAATTACCTCGATCACCACCAGTTCAGCGAGGAGGTCCAGGTGAGCGGTCATGCGTTCGCGGACGCGCTCGACTGGACGGTCGGTGGCTACTATCTCGACAGCACGGACTACGACACCGGAATCGTCGATCAGCCGAGCAACATCGGCGGCCGCGGCATTCTCTTCACGACGGCCGATCCGGCGGGCTCGAAGGATGAGTCTGGCTTCGCGCACGTCAACTACCAGTTCTCGCGCCACTGGGGCATCGAGCTCGGCGGGCGCTACTCCCACGAGACGAAGTTCTATACGTTCTATCGCTTTTTGCCCAACCTCGCCGGCCTCGTGCCGTCCGTGCCGGGCCCGGTGCCCGGCACGACCCAGCCGCTCTTCCCGCTCAATCACGGCGGCTACCTCGCCGGATTCGCGCCCCCCTTGCCGACCGGCGACGTGAGCGTCTCGCGGTTCGATCCGAAAGTGGCGCTTTCCTATCAGATCACCCCGTCGGTCATGACGTACGTTCAGTACTCGACCGGATACAAGTCGGGCGGCTTCAACCCGCGCCCGCTCAACCGCGCCCAGGTCACGAGCTTCGGCCCGGAGATCCTCAAGGCGTACGAGATCGGGCTGAAGAGCGAGTGGCTCGATCACCGGCTGCGGGCGAACATCGCGGCGTTCTGGAGCGATTACAGCAATCTGCAGCTGCCGGTCGCGACGCTCGATGCGACAGGGACGCCGGCCTTTCTCACCGAGAGCGTCGGGCGCGCGCGCATCCAGGGCGCGGAGCTCGAAGTGGCGGCTCGTCCGGCCGGGGGCCTCTCGCTCGAGGCCTCGCTCGGCTACCTCAACTATCACAACATCGATCTGGGCGCAGCCGCGTACGACGGCAACCCCGTGCTGCCCAACGGCACGCCAAACCCGAACTACAACCCGAGCGGCCCGACCCTCTCCAATGTGCCCCCGCTCACGCCGAAGTGGAAAGGGAACGTCGGAATCCAGTACGCGATCCCGCTCGCAGGCGGGGGCGTGCTCACCCCGAGGGCGGATTACACGTATCAGAGCATCGTCTACAACGACCAACAGAACATGGCCATCTCCGCGCAGGGTGGATACGGCCTGCTCGATGCACGCATCTCGTGGGAGGCGCCTCGCGGCGGCTGGCAAGCGTCGCTCTATGCCTACAATCTTACGGACAAGCTCTACTACGTGACGATCTTCAATGGGCTCTCGACGTACGACTCGGTGAACGGCCAGCCCGGTCAGCCGCGGACGTTTCTGTTCACGGTGCGCAAGAGCTTCTGATCCGAATTTTTTCGGGTAAGAGGATTGCTACTCGCTCGCGCGGCGTATATATTTCGCGCCGCCGCGCGAGCACGCTCGCGCCGCATTGTTTGGGTCACATCAAGGTTTGAATGAACGCTCAAGCGAGCAATGCCCCGTCCGATTGTCACAGTAGCCGCTCTACTGTGACCCGCGACGGGCTCGTCGCCTGGGTGAGCCGCGACCCCAGAGAGCTTTCCGCCTAAGAAAGCTCTCCGCGCCTCGCGCCTCCCAGGTCGGACTCACCGATTTGGACAGGGAAGGAGGCGCGATGTCCCGACCGATCCTCGAACTGCTCCCCGCGCGTGCGGCAGAGACCGGCGCGGGCCTCCTCGACGACTTGCACCAGGGCGACATCCGCGGCGCGCTCGGCACGATCCGGCGCGGCGATGTCGCGGCGCGCAGCGGCTGGCGCTCGCGGCTCGCGACACTGCTCGCAATCCTCGGGCCGGGCCTCATCGCGATGGTGGGCGACAACGATGCCGGAGCTTTCGGGACCTACACCCAGGCGGGGCAGGACTACGGCACGGTACTCGCGTGGACGCTCCTGCTGCTCGTTCCCGTCCTGTGGGTGAATCAGGAAATGGTGGTGCGCCTCGGCGTCGTGACGCGCGTCGGCCACGCCCGGCTCATCCTCGAGCGCTTCGGCCGATTCTGGGGCGCCTTCAGCGTCATCGACCTGTTCCTGCTGAATGCGCTCACGATCGTGACCGAGTTCATCGGCGTGAGCCTCGCGCTCGGGTATCTCGGCCTGCCGCGAGAGGTCGGGGTCGTCGCCGCGGCGGCGATCATCATTGCGGCGGCCGGCACCGGGAATTTCCGCCGTTTCGAGCAGGTCTCGCTGATGCTCGTGTTCGGAAGCCTCCTGCTTCTGCCCATCCTGGTGTGGGTGCATCCTCCCGTCGCGCAGGTTGCGCACGATCTCGTCACACCGCGCCTGCCGCACGGGCGTCTCTCGGAGGTGCTGCTCCTCGTGATTGCGATCGTCGGCACGACGGTCGCTCCGTGGCAGCTGTTCTTCCAGCAGAGCTACATCATCGACAAGCGCATCACGCCGCGATTCATGCGCTATGCGCGTGCGGACCTCGCGATCGGCATCGTACTCGTCGTGGTCGGCGCGCTCGCGATGATCGCTTTCGCGGCGCAGGCATTCGTCGGTCGGCCGGAGTTCGGGCATTTCACCGACGCGGGGGCGGTCGCCGCCGGACTCGGCCGCTACGTGGGGCATGCCGCCGGGGTGTGCTTCGCGCTCGCGCTGATCGATGCGAGCATCATCGGTGCGATGGCCGTGTCGCTCTCGACCGCATACGCCATCGGCGATGTGCTCGCTCTGCGCCACTCGCTCCACCGCAAGCCGGGTGAGGCGAAAACCTTCTACGCCGTTTATGGCGGCCTCGTCGTGATCGCCGCGGCTCTCGTGCTCGCGCCCGGCACGCCGCTCGGGTTGCTGACGAATGCGGTTCAGACGCTCGCCGGGGTCTTGCTGCCGAGCGCCACGGTGTTCCTGCTCCTGCTCTGCAACGATCGGGCCGTGCTCGGGCCGCACGTGAACGGTCCGTGGCTCAATCTGCTGACGGGCGTGATCATCGCCGGCTTGATTGCGCTCTCGATGCTGCTCACGGTGACGGTCCTGTTCCCGCGCATCGGCTCGAGTGTGATGATCGCAATGCTCGCAGCGGGCGCCCTTTGCGCGGCGGTCTTCGGATGCGCGGCGCTCGCCTCGCGGCGCAAACGGGCGGGAGCCTTCCTGACGGGCGCATGCCCGGACGAGCTCGCGCCCCGGGCCAGTCGCGAGCCGGACCCCCACCCGTGGCGCATGGCGCCGCTCTCGGAGCTTCCGGCGGTCGCAATGACCCCGCTCACGCGCTGCGGGATGATCCTGCTACGTGCCTATCTCATGATTGCGGCGGGACTCGTGCTGCTGCGGATCGTGCAGCTCGCGCTCAGCGGGCGAGTCTGACGTGGACAGCGCGCACTAGCGCGCAAGCGCTTTCAAGTGCGCGATGCGCGAGAGCGCCGGAGGATGCGAGTCGTAGAAGGCCGAGGCGATCGCATCCGGTGTGAGCGTCGTCGCGTTGTCGCGGTACAGCTTGACGAGCGCCGCGGCGAGGTCGGCAGCGCTCGCGTGCTCGGCGGCGAAGCGGTCCGCTGCGAGCTCATGGCGGCGCGACCAGAGCGCCGCGATCGGGGTCACGAAAAACAAGAACGCCGGCACCACCAGCATATAAAGCAGCAGCGCGGCGTGAGCGGAGGCAACCGGAACCCCGAGCGCCGTGTAGAACCAGCGTTGCTCGGCAAGCCAGGCGAGGAGCGCAAGCCCCGCGAGCGATGCGGCCCCCGAGACAAGGAGGTGCTGGCGCACGTGCCGCAGGCGGAAATGTCCGAGCTCGTGCGCGAGCACGGCCTCGATCTCCGGCGCCGCGAGCCGCTCGAGCAGCGTGTCGAAGAATACGATGCGCTTGTGCCGGCCGACGCCGGTGAAGTAGGCGTTGCCGTGCGCGGTGCGACGAGAGCTGTCGACGACGAACACGCCTTTGGATGCGAATCCGCACCGCGCGAGGAGCGCTTCGATGCGCGCTTTCAAGGGCTCATCCGCGAGCGGGCTGAATCGATTGAAGAGCGGTGCGATGAAGGCGGGCCAGGCCCACGCGAGGAATAGCGAGACGGCGACCCAGACCAGCCACGCGTAGAACCACCAGGCGCGCCCTGCGCTCGACATGAGCCATAACACCGCAAGGAGCAGCGGAACGCCGAGCACCACCGCCACGGCGAGCCCCTTGAGACGATCGAGAACGTAGAGCGTCGGGGTCGTGCGGTTGAACCCGAACGCGGCCTCGGTCCGGAACGTACGCCACAGTGACAGCGGCAGCGCGGCGACCCAGGTGCCCGCGAGCACGGTGAGGACGACGGCCGCCCCGAGCCACGGCTCGCCCCAGCCGGTGCGCCTCCACAGGGCGTCGATCGCGGTGATACCACCCCCGAGCGTGAACGCGAGCGCAACGCCGGCATCGATCAGGGTTTCAATTGCACCGAGCCGCACCCGCGCGACGGTGTAGTCCGCCGCCTTCCGATGTTCCGCGGGGGCGACCGCCTCAGCGAAGGGCTCCGGCACGCGCTCTCGGTGCGCGCGCGCCGCGGCGATCTGGCGCGACCCGAGCCACAGGCGAAGCAGCGTGCCCGCACCGAGGGTTGCGAGATATGCGGCGGTCAGCCAGTGCACGCGGCTCCCGATGCGCGCTGGCCGGCGAGCCGCCACGCAAAATAGACGGGGACTCCGAGCGCGACGATGAGGAGACCCGGCCAGGTGTAGCGCGGCTTCACGATGAGCAGATCGATCGCGATCGCGCCCGTGATGAGGATGTAGAGCGCGGGAAGCCAGGGATAGCCGGGCACTGGAACCGGGCGCTCGGCGTGCGGGCGCGTCCGGCGCAGCGCAAAGAGGCTGACCGCAGTCAGCAGATAGAAAAGGAGCGCCGCGAAGATGACATAGTCGAGCAGCTGGCTGTACGTGCCGGAGAGACAGAGCACGCACGTCCAGACCGCCTGGATCACGAGTGCGAAGGCCGGGGTCTGGCGCTTCGGATCGAGCGCCCCCGCGCGGCGGAAGAACAGCCCGTCGCGCGCCATCGCGAAGTAGACGCGCGCCCCGGAGAGAATCAGTCCGTTATTGCAGCCGAAAGTGGAGATCATGATGGCGGCCGCCATGATCGCGAGGCCCGCGCCGCCGAACACCGCCTGCAGTACGGCCGTGGCGACTCGGTCCTGCGGGGCGGAGGTGATGCCCGCGAGAGGCAGCACGCTCAAGTAGCCGAGGTTCGCGAGCAGGTAGAGCACGGTTACGGTCGTGACGCCCGCGACCATCGCGAACGGCAGATCGCGCCGGGGCTCCTTGAGCTCCGAACCCGCAAAGCCGACGTTGTTCCAGGCATCCATCGAGAACAGTGCCCCGACCATCGCCGCGCCGATCGCCGGCAAGACCCCGAGGTGCAGGCCGCCGGCAGGCCAGAAACCGGCGCCGAAGTTCGCCGCGAGCGCGTGTGCGTTCCGCCCGATGAGCAGTCCCGCCACGATGAGTCCGACGAGCGATGCGACCTTGAGCGTCGTGAGCGAGGTTTGAATGATGGCGGCGGTGCGCACCCCGCGGAAGTTGACCCAGGTGAGCAGGATCACGGTGACGATCGCGAGCACGCGCTGGGGGGAGAACCCCACGTCGATCGGTCCGCTCGGCAGATGGAGCGTCAAGCCGAGGAACACATCCGGCGAGAGGGAGGGAAAGAACACCGATGTGAAGCGAGCGAAAGCGACCGCCACCGCCGCGATCGTGCCCGTTTGAATGACCAGGAACAGCGTCCAGCCATAGAGATAGCCGAACAGGGGTGAGATGCCCTCGCGCAGGTACACGTACTGTCCACCCGCCGATGGAAACATCGCCGCGAGCTCCGTATAGGTGAGCGCGCCGATGACGGTCGTGATCCCCGCGAGGACCCAGACGGCAAGGAGCAGGCCGGGTGAGCCGACTTGTCGGCCGATATCCGCCGAGACGATGAAGATGCCCGATCCCACCATCGAGCCGACGACAAGCGCAGTGGCGTCGATCCGGCTGATCGCCTTCACGAACTCGGCGGGCGGGTGCAGGGCGGGGGGTTCGGTCATGTCGAGCCTCCAAAGAGCAGCCGCGGTTCGAGCTCCTCGATCGAGCGGCAGCCGAGGTGGCCGAGCGTGCGGTCGATCTCGGCGGTCAGCAGCTCGAGCGCGCGCTCGGCGCCCGGCTGACCCGCGGCGATGAGGCCGAAGAGCGTTGGCCGGCCGATCATGACCGCATGCGCGCCGAGCGCAAGGGCCTTGATCACATCCGTGCCGCGACGGAAGCCGCTGTCGATGAGGATCGTCACCCGCTCGCCGACCGCCGCCGCGATCGCCGGGAGCACCTCGATCGGGGCGACGCAATAGTCGAGCTGCCGCCCGCCATGGTTGGTGAGTACGATTCCATCGCAGCCGCAATCCGCCGCGCGTTGCGCATCCTCGACGCTCAGCACCCCTTTCACGATGAGCTTGCCCGGCCAGAGCCGGCGCAGCCACGCGATGTCTTCCCAGCAGAGCGAGGGCTCGAAGAGCTTCGGGATGATCGTGCTGCCGCCAAGCGCGGAGGCCTCCCCCGGCGGTAAGTACTCGGCGAAGTTCTCGAAGCGCGGGACGCCGTGGCGGATGAGGACCTCGTACAGCCAGCGCGGATGGCGCGCGACGCTCAGCAGATTGCGCAGCGTGGGCTTGCCCGGGCTGCGGTAGTTGCGCTGGTCCCATTCCCGAGCGCCGAAGGTATTCGCATCCGTCGTGAATACGAGCGCCTCGTAGCCGGCAGCGGCCGCGCGCTCCATGATGCGCTCGGCGATCGCGCGGTTCTTCATCACATAGAGCTGCATCCACAGCCGCCCGGGCGCCTCGGCCGCGACGCGCTCCAGGCGCACGGTCGAGACGGTGCTCAGACAGAAAGGGATGCCGAAACGCGCGGCCGCGCGGGCGAGGACGAGGTCGCCGAGCGGATAGGCGAGACCGTTGCCGCCGGTCGGGGCCATGACGAGGGGTAGGGGGCTCTCGCGCCCGAAGAGCGTGATGCGCTGATGCCGCGCGCGCGTGTCGCAGAGCGTGCGCGGCACGAACCTGAGCGCCTCGAGCGCGGCGCGATTGTGGCGCAGTGTCGCCTCCTCCTCGGCGCCGCCCTCGACGTATTCGAAGATGAAGCTGGGGACCTTGCGGCGCGCGATCTCGCGCAGATCGCCGACGTTCTTTGCGCGCTTGATGTCCGAGCCGCGGAATGCGCGGCGTCTCCACGCCATCTCTTCAACCCCCCGTGACGGACTCGATGCGGTGCGAGAGGCTAGCAGTTTCCATTACACTCGAGCACTAAACAACTCGCGCGCCGAGTCGCGGGTTCGCTCGCGGAGAGTCTCCATGAAGCTGCTGCGTTACGGACCGGTGGGTATGGAACAGCCGGGCCTCATCGATGCGAACGGAAGGATTCGCGCGCTCGCGATCCCCGTATCGGCCACCGGACGAGACGCGCTCGCGCCGGAGACGCTGCGCAAGCTCGCGGCGATCGATCCGGTATCGCTTCCGCTCGTCGAAGGCAATCCGCGAATCGGTGTGCCGGTCGCCGGCACGCGCAAGTTCGTCGCGATCGGACTCAACTATGCGGATCACGCCGCGGAGACCGGCAGCCCCATCCCGAAGGAGCCCGTGGTCTTCCTCAAGGCCATCACCTGCCTCAATGGGCCCTACGACGATGTGGTCTTGCCACGCGATTCCCGCAAGGCCGATTGGGAAGTCGAGCTCGGCGTCGTCATCGGCACGCGGGCGCGGTGCGTCGATGAGGCGCGCGCGCTCGAGCACGTCGCGGGATACACCGTCGTGAATGACGTGTCGGAGCGCGAATTCCAGCTCGAGCGCGGAGGGACCTGGGACAAGGGCAAGGGGTGCGACACGTTCGGGCCGGTCGGCCCGTGGCTCGTCACGCGCGAGGAAATCCCCGACGTGCAGAATCTCGGCATGTGGCTCGAGGTCAACGGCCGGCGCATGCAGACCGGCAATACGCGCACGATGATCTTCGGGGTCGCGCAACTCGTGAGCTACGTGAGCCGGTTCATGACGCTCGAGCCCGCGGACATCATCACGACGGGAACCCCGCCCGGGGTCGGTGCCGCGAAGAAGCCGCAGCCGATCTTCCTCAAACCCGGGGACACCATGCGGCTCGGCATCGATGGTCTCGGCGAGCAAACTCAAAAAATCGTCGCATGGCCCGGTGCGAGAGCGGAATGAGTCGCCCCGCCGTTGTGGTGATCGCGTGGGGCGCGCTTGCGATCCTCGCGATATCTCGCAGCACGTGGGCGCAGGTGCCTGCGGCTAGCGCTTCCCCCGCCGCGGCGGAGCATCCGTACACCACGCTTCCCTATTCTCCGAGCCTCGACCCCTCCGCCATGGATCGCTCCGTCGATCCCTGCGATGACCTCTATACCTATGCCTGCGGAACCTGGGAAAAGACGAACCCCATTCCCGCCGATCAGTCGAGCTGGAGCGTGTACGGCAAGCTCACGATCGACGTGCGCCGCTATCTCTGGGGCATCCTCGAGGAGCTCGCCCGGCCGGCCGCGACCCGCACTCCCGACCAGCAGAAGCTCGGCGACTACTTCGCGGCGTGCATGAACGTCGCAGCGATCGAGCGGGCCGGGATCGCGCCGATCCGCGCCGATCTCGCGCGCATCGACGCATTGCGCGACAAGCAGGCGATCGGGGCGCTCGTCGGGAGCCTGCAAACGCGTTATGGCAGCGGCGGCATGCTCTTCGGGAGCGATGTCGAGCAGGACGCGCGCGATGCGACGCGGGTCATCGCCGCGGTCGATGCGGGGGGCTTGGGCCTGCCGGATCGCGATTACTACCTTTCAACCGACGCAAAGAGTGTCGAGATCCGCAAGCAGTACGCGGGGCACATCGCGCGGATGCTGCAGCTGCTCGGGGAGTCGAGCGCAGCAGCGCGTACTGATGCGGCGACCGTCCTGAGTATCGAGACTGCGCTTGCCCGCGCGACCCTCTCGCGAGTGGACGAGCGCGATCCATACAAGGTGTATCACCGGAGCACACTCGCCACGCTCGAGGGTCTGGCACCGGAGCTCGACTGGAAGGGCTACTTCGATGCGACGGGGCTCATCGTGCGGCCCTGGATCAATGTCTCCGAGCCCGCCTTCGCGCGCGAGCTCGATGCGCTCGTGCGCCGCGAGAGCCTCGCGAACCTCAAGACCTATCTGCGCTGGACGCTCATCGATGCGGCGGCTCCGGCGCTCTCATCCGCGTTCGTCACCGAGGATTTCGCGTTCAACCATGCGGTCCTCCTCGGTGCGAAAGCCGACCGACCGCGCTGGCAGAAATGCGTCGCCTGGGTCGACCGGGATCTCGGCGAGGCGCTCGGGCGCGAGTTCGTCGAGCGCAACTTCTCCGCCTCGACCCGCGCGCGGGTCGAGCGGATGACGCGTCAGATCGAGCATGCGATGCGCGAGCGTATCGAGAAGCTCGATTGGATGAGCCCAGAGACCAAGGCGCATGCGCTCGTCAAGCTCGATGCCGTGCGCAACAAGATCGGCTACCCGCGGCATTGGCGCGACTACTCGACGCTCATCGTTCAGTCGGGCGATTTCTTCGGAAACGTTCAGCGCGCCGCGAGCTTCGAGGCGCATCGCGAGGCCGCGAAGATCGGGCTGCCGGTCGATCGGGACGCGTGGCAGATTACCCCGGCGACCGTGAACGCCTACTACGACGCGCAGCTCAACGATATCAACTTCCCCGCGGCCGTGCTGATTCCGCCGCTGTTCGACCCGCGGCTCGATGCCGCGCCGAACTACGGGGATACGGGTGGCACCATCGGTCACGAGCTCACGCACGGTTTCGACGATCAGGGGCGGCAGTTCGATGCGCATGGGAATCTGCGCAACTGGTGGACGGCTCGGGATGCACGACAGTTCGAGACGCGCGCGCAGTGCCTGCGCGATCAATACGCCGGCTACACCATCGTCGATGACATCAGGATCAACAGCAAGCTCACCGCCGGCGAGGACATCGCCGATCTCGGTGGGGAGCTGCTCGCGTGGATGGCGTGGCAGGAGGAGACACGCGGCAAGCCACAGCCGATGCGCGACGGGCTTACACCCGAGCAGCGCTTCTTCGTCGGTTTCGCGCAGTGGGCCTGTACGAATGAGCGGCCCGAGCGGCTGCGCGCGAACGCGCTCGTCGATCCGCATTCCCCGCCACGGTTTCGCATCAACGGCGTCGTCGTGAACATGCCCCAGTTCGCACGGGCTTTCCATTGCAAAGCCGGGCAACCGCTCGTGAAGCCGCCCGAGAAGGTCTGCAAGATCTGGTGAGCGGCGCAGTTTGCGGGCTGGCGGTGGCAGCGCGGCGCGGCGCGTTGCGCCACGGCGCTACGGCGCTACGGCGCTACGGCGCTACGGCGTTGGTGTCACCACGGCGCGGGAGCGCCCTCCGGGAGCGGCGTGCGTGCTGCGTTCATGACGAGCGCGAGCAGGCCGTAGTAGCCGCAGATCCCGCAGAGGTCCACGACTCCCCGCTCGCCGAGCAGAGCGAGCGCGGCCGCGTACTTCGCATCGTCCACCTCGTGACGGGTATGCAGCTCGCTGCAGAAGTCGTGCACGACCGCCTCGTCATCGCCGAAGCTCTGCGGCCGCCGCCCTGCGGCGATCTCAGCGATGCTGGTCGGCGCGAGTCCGGCACTCTCGGCGGCCGGGGCGTGCACGTGCCACTCGTATGCCTGCCGGAAATGTCGTGCCGTCACGAGAATCGCGAGCTCGCGCAGGCGCGCGGGCACGGCGCTGTCGTAGCGGAGGTACTCTCCCAGCCGCTGCGCTCGATCGAGCAGCTCCGGGCTGCGCAGCAGTGGCACGAACGGTCCGAACAGCGCGCCACGGCGGCCACGCACCAGTGCGTCGGCGGCGTCGCGTTGCGCCGGCGTCATCGTCTCGGGGGGCATCGGCGGCAGGCGGTCGGCGCTTCGTGACATGGCGGGGAGTCTACCGGAAGCGTCGCTTGACGCCGCCGCCGCCGCGTGCCGCCACTGGGCGCCGGCGGGTATGGCGCATACGCCGGGGAAGGCCAGTTCGGCGGCGCCTATGGCAGCCGCCACGAGCCGGCACTGCCGAGCGGCTCCCGGCGGCGGCCTCGGAAGGACCGCGCAGGTCGTTGATGGATCAACAGCTCTGACTGGAGTATGTTGAAGGCGCGTCCGCGGTGCGCGAGCGTCGTGCCGGGTACTCAGGGGGAATTTCGCGCATGTTCAAGTCCTTCCGCTTCCGTGCGGCGCTTGCCGCGGCGATCGTCTCGGGCGCTTCGGGAACCTTCATCGCCCCGATCGTCGCTGCGCATCATTCGGTCGGCGGAGAGTTCGACCAGCACAAGAAGCTCACGCTGAACGGCGTCGTCTCGCAAGTCGAGTGGGCGAATCCGCACATTTACGTGCACTTCGCCGTCAAGGAGCCGAGCGGCGCGGTCGCTGACTGGCGGCTCGAGACCGTTCCGGTCGCCATGATGCGCAAGGCGGGCCTCACGAAGGCGCTGCTGCTCGCCAACGCGGAGAACGCGACTGTCGATATCTATCCGGCCCGAGACGGTACGCCGCATCTCGGATATCTGCTCAAGATCACGTACGCGGACGGACACCACTATCAATTCGGGGCGGATACGCCGGCTCGCCCGCCAGGAGCACCGCAACGGGCGCCGTCGTCCGATCCCGCGAGGTCATCGCCATGAATTCGCGCGTTGCTCCGAGGGCGCTCGGACGCCGCGGCGCGGCATCGTGCGCCGCACTCGCGCTCACCGCGGCCGCGACACTGATCTGGACGGTCGTCGCAGTCGCGGCGGCCCCACCACAGCAGGATGTGCCGCGCCTTGCCGATGGACATCCCGATCTCAACGGGACCTGGGACAACGGCTCCGGCATCGACTTCCTGCATCCGGAGCAGCTGCCCGGCGGGTCGGTGTGCGTTGCCGGGTGCGATCCGCCGCCGGCCCCCGCGCCACGCCGCACCGCTGCGCGCGCACGCCCTGCGCCGAACTTTCCTCATTATCGGCCGCAGTTCCTGGCGAAGGTGAAGTACCTGAACGATCATCAGCTGAAGATGGACGGTGTGCTGCACTGCCGCTCACCCGGTGTGCCGCGCATCGGACCGCCGGACAAGATCGTCGAGCGACCGGGACAGATCGTTTTCCTGTATGACGACGTGTCGGGGTCGTTCTGGCGCATCATACCGACGGATGGTCGGCCGCATCGCACTGACGTGGAGAGCAGCACGCTCGGAGACGGCGTCGGACACTGGGAGGGCGACACGCTCGTCGTGGACGATACGAATTTCAGCGACGACACCTGGCTCACGGACAATGGCGCGTTCCACACGAGCAAAATGCACGTGGTCGAGCGGCTGCGCCGGGCGGGGGGCACGCTCGAGTGGCAGGCGACGGTCTATGACCCGACGGTCCTGCTCGAGCCCTGGAAGACCAATTTGCGCATCGCCAAGCTCACCACCGATGAGCTCGCCGAGCCGACCCCATGCGTGGACCACGACATCTCGCATGAGGTGGACAACACGCACCACGACAATCCGCGCTGAGCTTCGACGTGCTGTGCCTCAGGCCGAAGTGCCCGCTGTCCGAGGAGACAGCAGCGACTCCAGGGTGCGGGCGATCGCGAGCAGCTTGGCATCCTCGCCGTGCTCTCCCATCAGCATGAGCCCAACGGGCGCCTCGCCGGTGCGGTGCACCGGAATCGAGATTGCGCAGCGATCGAGGAAGTTCGCGATCGCCGCATTGCGCAGCGCGAGCGCGTTCGCGCGAAAGTAGGCCGCGTCCTCCTCGAGCTCGCGCAGCACCGGGGCAATACAGGGGACCGTAGGCATCATGACCGCATCGAAGGTCGTCGTAAGCGCGCGCGCCGTGCGGATCAGCTCCGCCCGCGCGGCAAGCAAACGTAGATAGTCGACGGCGGTCTGTTCCCGTCCCTTTGCGATCCGGGTTGCGACGCGCGGATCGAATTCGGCCTCGTGCGAGTCGAGCAGCTCGCCGAACTCGGCATAACATTCGGCAGCGCTGAAGCCACCCTTCGCGTGGATCGCAGGCAGGCGCGAGAGCTCAGGAAAGGGTGCGCTCGTGATCGCGGCACCTGCCTGCGCGAGGGCGCTCGAGCAGCGCTCGAATGCGGCCGCGACCTGCGCATCGAGATCGTCGAGGACGTAATTGCGGGGAACGAGCAGCCGCAGCCCCTTGAGCGGAAACAGGTGGCAGGCGGGCGCCGTGGCGGCTTTCGCAATCCGCTCGCCGAGCAGCGCCGCGCCGGAGAGTACCGCGTCGAGCACGACGCAGTCCGCGACGTTTCGCACGAGCGGTCCGACCGAGTCGAGCGTGATGGAAAGCGGGGTGACTCCCTCGCGCGACACCCGGTTTGCCGTCGGTTTGAACCCCACGATGCCGGTGAAGGCTGCCGGGACGCGGCACGAGCCTCCCGTATCGGTTCCGATGGCCGCTGCGGCCATACCGTCCGTGACGGAGACGGCTGCGCCGGAGGAGGAGCCGCCGGGTATGCGTCCCCGCGATCGATCGAATGGATTGAGCGGCGTGCCGTAATGCGGATTCAAGCCGAGACCGGAGTAGGCGAGCTCGGTCATGTTCGTGCGGCCGATAACAATGAGGCCGGACGCGCGCAGGCGCGCCACGACGGCGGCGTCGCGCTCGGCCGGCGGCCGCGAGCGCAGGACTTTGGAGCCTGCCGAGGTAATGCTGCCCGCCACATCGAAGAGGTCCTTCACCGAGACGGGGATACCGGCGAGGGGCGGGAGCGGTGCTCCGCTCGCGCGCAGTGCATCGACCGCATCGGCCTCGGCGCGGGCCTGCCTCGCATAGACTTCGAGGAAGGTCGCTCGGCCCTGACCGCTCGGGTCCTCGATGCGTTGCAGGCAGCGATCGATGAGATCGCGAGCGCGCACACGTCCGCTCGCGAGCTCACCCATCGATCCGCACACATCGAGCATGGCCCGCATGGTACGCGCCGGCGCGGCCGGCGGGCGAGCGCCTGCCGAGGTTGGCGATCAGAACTTGAAGACCCCCTGAACCGCGAGCTGCGACAGACTGTCTCCGTCCGGGGTGAGTGCGGCAACCGCGGATCTGCTCCGGAAGAAGGTGTCGGTCTGCGCGGAGTCGTAGCGGCCTTCGAGGCGCAGCTCGAAACTGCTCGTCGGCGCGTAGCCGAACGTCACCGTGCCATCCCAGAGGTGCTGCCCGTCCACCGCGCCCGTCGCGAAGCCATTCTTGTCATCGAGATATTCCAGCCGCCCGGAGATGCGCCACTTGGAGTTGAATGCGTAATTCGCATACCCCGCCGCCCCGTACCACGTCGCACTCCCCGTCCCGACTCCGGATGCCTCGTCCTGCTTGTCCCAGTCGATATTCAAGACGAGCGTGAGGGAAGAGGTCGCGTTGAAGGTCGCGACCACGTCCACCAGCGACCTTTCGGCATCGTACGGCAGCATCTTCCCGAAATAGGCCTGGGTCGCAAGCGAGAACTTCTTGTTCGGCGTCCAGCCGATACCCACCTCTGCCGTCTTCGAGCCGTAGCTCGTCGACATGACGTTCCATCCGTTGTTCACGCCGGCGATGAAGTTGAGCGTATCCGTCACGGCGTAAGTTGCGCGGACGCCGGTGTGGGTGAGCGGCTCGTTGTCGAAGAAAAGCAGAGAGCGCGAGAAGTTCGTGTTCAGTGTCGGATTGATGACTTCCGCACCTGCGAGGGTCAGAAGCTTGCCGGCTGCCAGGACGAGCGGCCCGGTCGCGTATTGAAGGTATGCTTGCCGGATATCGAATACGCCGCTGCCATTCTCGGCCGCATTCAGGACTTTCGCGTCCTCTCCCGCAATGACATCGACGAGGGCCCCGAACCCTTGCTTGGGTTGATAGGCGACGCTGATCCCCGTTTCATCGAGCTGAAACGTATCGTGATGGAGATCGAACTGATGGATGTTGAACGGGTAGCCGTTCGAGTGGTAGTACGAGGCGGCGATGTAGCCGTTCGCGCTGATGCCCCAGGCGGCGAGCGTGTCGGCCCAGCTCGCGCCCGCCGGCTTGCCTGCGCCGGAATCGGCCGCAAGCACCGGACGCGGCGCGATGACGGTGAGCGCGATCGTGGCGAGCGCGCTGACGGCAAGCGCGCTGACTGAAATGGACCTCGGTTTGATTGACATAGCGACGGCGATCCTCGTTCTCGAGCGAGTGCGACTCCCCGGGCGGTATTCCCGGCCCCGGTCGCAGAGTGCAACGGCTGTGCCAAAGCAATTTTCTCGAGTAGCCGCGCCGGCTTACTCAAATTGCGCGGCGCCGTGCGCCGAGATACGCACCAGTTGAGGTCGGCTGCGAGGGCCGCTGTCACATGCTGGTGCAGAGCGCAGGGAGTGGGCGCAGGATGCTGCGGCGGCGCCTGGGCCCATCGTTTGCGACGGCGCGCGCGGAGAGCGGACATTTGCAACCGAAGAGTCGTCGATTCGAGGAGGCAGCGACATGCCGATATCAGGGCAGGAAGTGTATTTCGACGACCGTGCCGACGCGGGGCGACATCTCGCGCAAAGGCTGATCGAGCACACGCAGGTTCGCGCGGACGCGGGCGAGGAGGCGGCGATCGGGGCGGATGCGCTCGTCCTCGCGCTGCCGCGCGGCGGAGTGCCGGTCGCCTATGAAGTGGCGGCCGCACTCGATGTGGAGCTCGACGTGTTCCTCGTGCGCAAGCTCGGCGTGCCGGGGCACGAGGAGCTCGCGATGGGAGCGATCGCCTCAGGCGGCGTGCGCGTCATCAACGATGCGGTGGTACAGGCGCTGCGCATACCGGCCTCGATCATCGATGCGGTCGCGGCGGCCGAGCGCGATACGCTCGAGCGGCGCGAGCGTCAGTACCGCGGCGCGGCGCCGCGACCGAACGTGCGCGACCGCGTCGTGATCCTGGTGGACGATGGACTCGCCACCGGCGCCTCGATGCGCGCGGCGCTCGAGGCACTCGGGCGCGAAGAGCCGCGCCGGCTCATCGCCGCAGTTCCCGTCGCGCCGCTCGAGACCTGCAACCAGATCGAGGCGGAGGCGGATGAGGTGATCTGTGCGGAGACCCCTCGCGAGTTCTACGGTGTGGGGCAGTGGTATCGCGAATTCGCTCAGACGACCGATGAGCAGGTGCGAGAGCTGCTCGCCCGCGCCGCGCAGCGCCATCCGCACGGGCAGGGGGCGGTGCACTGATTGAGCAATTGCTGAAAGAACGGAACTTGCTGCGCGTGTGGCGAGGATTCAATCAAAGGAGTTGAGTCATGCCGGAACGAACCACTATCGAACGAGCGAAACGAGACCTGCGCGCAGGCAAGCGGCCGTCGACTGCGGCAGGCGAGTTCGTGCGCGAGGAAATGGAGCACATCCGCCGCGGCCGCCACGGCGCACGCAATACGCGGCAGGCGATCGCCATCGGTCTCTCGAAGGCGCGCCGTTCGGGGGTGCCGCTGCAACCGCCCGCGCCGGCAGAGGCGAAGGCGAGGACCCGGAAGTCAGCCGAGCGCGATTTCGAGGCAGGGCAGGGCAGGCGCCGCTCCTCGTCCGAGCCGCGCAAGCAGCGCACGCGATCTCATGCCCGCTCGAAAGCGTCGAGCCGCGCTCTCGAGCGCGAGGGCCGGACGGCCGCCTCCCCGAGGACACTCTCGGCCCATGCGAAGCAGACCGCGTCCCGCCGCGGACGGCGCAGCCGGGCCCATTGAGACGAGTTGCCGGGGCCCAGCCCCGGACTCACCCCCCCGCGTAACGGCTCTTTTAACCCCGTGGAGCTGGTTCGCCCCGCCCATCCGGGCGGGGTAGGACTGCGCGCGCTCCCCGCCGTCTGGTACGATCGGCGCGGGGAGGCCCCGCGCCTTAACTTGGTTCAACACCCAGGACTCGAGCATGAGCTACACCATCACCGTCAATGGCAAGGCCGAGACCGTCGATGTCGAAGGCGATACCCCGCTGCTGTGGGTATTGCGCGACGTACTCGACATGAAGGGCAGCAAGTTCGGCTGCGGAATGGGCCTTTGCGGCGCATGTACGGTCCATCTGAACGGCCGCGCCACGCGCTCTTGCATCACCCCGATCTCGGCGGTCGGCTCCGCGCAAGTGACGACGATCGAAGGCCTCGGAGCGAGTGAGATCGGCCGCAAGCTGCAGGCAGCCTGGGTCGCTCACGATGTGCCTCAGTGCGGCTACTGCCAGGCGGGTCAGCTCATGTCGGCCGCCTCGCTCCTCGGCGCGAATTCTCGCCCGAGCGATCAGGACATCGACGATGGCATGAGCGGCAATATCTGCCGCTGCTGCACCTATACCCGCGTCCGCGCCGCGATCAAAGAGGCGGCGGGGCTCCCGACCACCGACTCGAGGGAGGTTTGATCATGGCCAGTCAGCAGGTGGAGACGGGCAAGAGCGCGGTCGCCGGCGGCGCCCCTGAGTCGCCCTCGCGGCGTACGTTCCTCACGGTGAGCGCGCTCGCAGGCGGTGGACTGCTCATCGATTTCAGCATTCCGGGTTCCGCTCTCGCGGCTGCGCATGCCGCCGAGCACGAATACACCCTCAATGCCTACATCCAGATCACCCCGAACGGCGCCATCACGATCATGGCGAAGAATCCGGAGATCGGACAGGGCATCAAGACCGCCTTACCGCAGATCATCGCGGAGGAGCTCGACGCCGATTGGAAGGATGTGCAGGTCGAGCAGGCACCCGTCGATGCGAGGCTGTACGGAGCCCAGTTCGCAGGCGGTAGCTTCTCGATTCCGATGAACTACGAGCCGCTGCGCCAGGTGGGCGCAGCCGGCCGCGCATTGCTCATCAAGGCCGCCGCCGAGAAGTGGCACGTGCCGCAGGAGCAATGCGACACCCTGCCGAGCAAGGTTCGGCACAAGGCGACCGGCCGTACACTCGGTTATGGAGCGCTTGCATCCAGGGCTGCCGCAATCGGTACCAAGGAGCAGGCTGCGCAGGCCGCGGCGATGGCGGCGATGGCGCGTGCCGCCGGAGGCGCGCATGCCGGACCTCCGGGACGCGGACGTGGCGGTCCCCCGGGTGCGGGACGTGGCGGTCCCCCGGGCGCTGCGATGTTCGGCGCCGCCGGTCTGCAGAAGGTCAAGCTCAAAGACCCGAAAGACTTCCGCATCATCGGCCAGCCGATCTCGGGCGTCGACAACCCGTCCATCGTGACCGGCAAGCCGCTTTTCGGCATCGATCAGTCCGTACCGGGAATGAAGTACGCCGTGTACGAGCGCTGCCCGGTATTCGGCGGGCGCCCGGTGAGTGCGAATCTCGACGAGATCAAGGCCCTGCCGGGCATCCACGATGCCTTCATCGTCGAGGGTGCGCAGCCGACGGGACTCCCCGACGGCATGCAGATCACCCTCGTCCCCGGCGTCGCGATCATCGGCGACACCTGGTGGGCCGCGAACAAGGCGCTCGACAAGCTCGTCGTGCAGTGGGACGAAGGCCCGGTCGCGAATCAGAGCACCGAGAAGTTCGATCGCACCGCGGCGGATCTGGCGAGCAAGCCACCCGCTAAAGTCATTCGCAAGGACGGCGACTTCGACAAGGCGGTCTCGGGCGCGGCGAAGGTGATCGAAGGGAACTATCAATATCCGTTCATCGCGCATGCCTATCTCGAGCCGCTCAACGCCACGGCGCATTTCAAGGACGGTAAGGTCGAGGTGTGGGCCGCGACGCAGAATCCCGCGGCAGGCCAGGGCAACGTCGCCAAGACTCTCGGCATCTCGCCGGCCAATGTCACGGTACACGTCGTGCGCAGCGGCGGCGGTTTCGGTGGAAGGCTCGGTACGTGGTACATGGTCGAGGCCGCGTACCTCTCGAAGCGCACGGGCCTGCCGATCAAGATGCTCAACAACCGCAAGCAGGACATCCAGCACGAGTATTACCGTCCGGCGGGCTATCACCACTTCAAGGCCGGCATCGACGCTCAAGGCAAGCTCGTCGCTTTCCGCGATCACTTCGTGACGTTCACGAGCGATGGCGAGAAGGTGTCGAACAGCGCCGATCTCGAGCCGGGCGCGTTTCCGGCCCGCTTCGTGCCGAACCTGGAATTCGCAGAGTCGCTGATGCTGCTTGGGGTGCCGACGGGGCCGCTCCGCGCGCCGGGCGACAACGCGATCGCGTACGCGTTCGAGTCGTTCATCGACGAGATTGCCCTCGCGGCGGGAAAGGACCCGCTGCAGTACCGCATCGACCTGTACTCGCCGGCGCGAGTGCTGCAGAACCCACCGTCGCCGCGCCGCAGCTTCATGAAGCTGCCGGAGTTCGATACGGGACGGGCGATCGGGGTGCTCGAGCTCGTGCGCGAGATGTCTAACTGGGGCAAGCGCAAGCTTCCCGCACGCACCGGCATGGGCGTCGCGTTCTACTACAGCCACCTCGGCTACGTCGCGGAGGTGATACAGGCGAGCGTTGCGCCGGAAGGCACCGTCAAGGTCGACAAGGTGTGGGCCGCGGTCGACTGCGGTCCGCAGATCGTGAACCCTAGCGGCGCGATGAACCAGGTGCAGGGGGCCATCATCGATGGCTTGAGTGCGGCACTCGGCCAGCAGATCACGATCGACCGCGGCCGTATCCTGCAGACGAACTTCCACGAGTTCAATCTGCTGCGCATGAACCAGGCGCCCCCCGTCGAAGTGCAGTTCCGCAAGACCGAAGGAGTCATGGTGACGGGGCTCGGCGAGCCGGCGCTACCCTCGGCGCCGCCTGCGCTCTGCAACGCGATCTACGCCGCGATCGGCAAGCGTGTTCGCAAGCTGCCGATCGATCCGGCGGAGCTCGCGTCGACCTGACGTTCGCGGAGGCCTGGAGCGGGCGCGTGAGGCGCCCGCTGCCCCCCGCGGCAGGCCGCGGGCTTCGGGCTTGCTGCCGGAGATCGCGTGAGCGGAGAGACGACTCCCCTGACCGCTGCGGAGGCGCTGCTTGCAGGGCTCGCGCGCCGCGGCGTCGAGTATCTGTACCTCAACGCCGGGACGGACTTCGCCTCGATCGTGGAGGCTTACGCGGGCCGAGCCGGCCTCGAGTTTCCCACCCCGATCGTCTGCCCTCACGAGAACCTCGCGGTCGGCATGGCGCATGGCTATGCGCTCGCGAGCGGCAAGCCGCAGGCCGTAATGGTTCACGTGAGCGTGGGCACTGCGAACTGTGTGTGCGCGCTGCTCAATGCGGCACGCGATCAGGTTCCACTGCTGCTCGCCGCCGGGCGCACGCCCTTATACGAGCAGGGGCGCCGCGGCGCCCGCGATGCGCCGATCCACTGGGCGCAGGAGATGTTCGATCAAGGCGGGCTCGTGCGCGAGCTCGTCAAATGGGACTACGAGCTACGCGATGCGATGCAGGCCGAGATCGTCGTCGACCGGGCGCTTGCGATTGCGCGAGCCGCTCCGGCCGGACCCGTCTACCTGACGCTGCCGCGGGAGGTGCTGGCCGAGGAGATCGCGGCCCGCGCGATTTTGCCGGCCGAGACGGCTGTGCCGCGCGCACCCGCACCCGATCCCGGCGACGTCGAGCGCCTCGCGCAGCTCATCTCGGAAGCGGAGCTGCCGATCATCATCATCTCCGGAGGCGGCGCGGCTTCGGCATCGCAGTCGCTCGAGACGATGCAGGCGTTCGGACAATTCGTGCGCCGCTTCGGCATCGGAGTCGTCGAGTATCTCGGGCGGCGCGTACGCCTGCCCGCAACGCATCCGCTGCATCTCGGCTCGGACAACCGCGTTGCGCTCGAGCGGGCGGACCTGATTCTCGCCATCGATGCCGACGTGCCTTGGATGCCGACCGTCGCGGCGCCGCGTCCCAGCGCGCGCGTCGTGCACATCGGAGTCGATCCCCTCTACGTACGGTATCCGATCCGCTCTTTCCGGACGGACTTGGCGCTCGCAACCACACTCGGTCAACTGCTGCCGCCGCTCACCGCTGCGCTCGATCATCGCGCCGCGATCGGTCGGGTGGACTACGCGGCGCGCGCCCGCCGCATTGAGGAGCTCGCCGCCGAGCGACGTGCCGAGCTCGAGGGACGCCGCAGTCGGATCGCGAACGAAGGCCACATGACACGCGGCTGGCTCACAATGTGTTTGAATGCCGCGGTGTCGCGCGATGACTGCATCGTGAGCGAGTACTGGGTGGAGCGCGAGCTGCTCGAGCGCGAGCTGCCCGGGACGTATTTCGCGACGCCTCCGGCCGGAGGGCTCGGCTGGGGACTGCCGGCGGCGCTCGGCATCGCCCAGTTCGAGGCGGACAAAAGGGAAGCGCCGGTCGTCGTCGCGGCCCTCGGCGACGGCTCGTACATGTTCGCGAATCCCGCCGCCTGTCATCAAACGGCGGCGGCTCTGAAGCTGCCCGTGCTGACGGTGGTCTGCAACAATCGCCAGTGGGGCGCGGTCGAGTGGGCGGCTCGCAGCGTGTACCCTCAGGGACATGCGGCTCACGGGGGCACGCCGGTGCCGCTCAGCAGCCTCGAGCCCGCGCCCGCGTTCGAGAAGTATGTCGAGGCTTCCGGCGGCCATGGCGAGCGTGTGACGGACCCGCGAGAGCTGCCCGGCGCGCTCGAGCGGGCGCTGCACGCGGTGCGTCGCGAGCGTCGGCAGGCCCTGCTCAATGTGATTTGCGAGTAACCCGAATGAGCGCCGCTCAAAGCACCTGGGATCGCATGCCCGGCCGGGATCGCGCACGCGACGGCCTCGATCGCACGTATGCATTGCTGATCGACGGCGCATGGACGCGCGCGGATTCCGAGGACAGCTTCCAATGCGTCGACCCGTACACGGCGGAGCCCTTCGGATGCGTGCCGGAGGCGGGTCCCGCCGATGTGCACCGCGCCGTTTCGGCCGCTCGGCGCGCGTTCGATCGTGACGGCTGGCGAGAAAGCTCGGCGGCCGAGCGCGCGAGGCTGCTGAGGAGCCTCGCGCGGCGGATCGAAGCGCATGCGGATGAGCTCGCTTATGTGCAGATTCGCGAGAACGGCAAGCTCGCGAGCGAAATGCGCCCACAGATCGATGCACTCGCACGAGCGTGCGAGTACTTCGCCGGACTCGCCGAGGCGACGGGCGGCCGCACGGTTCCGCTGCAGGGCTTCACGGCGTACACCGTTCGGGAGCCGATCGGCGTCATCGCGGCCGTCACGCCCTGGAACTCGCCGCTCATGCTGCTCGGCTGGAAGCTCTTCCCCGCGCTCGCGGCGGGCAACACTGTGGTCGTCAAGCCTTCCGAGATCACTCCGGTCTCGACACTCCGCTTCGCGGAGCTCATCACGGAGAGCGGTTTCCCGCCGGGTGTCGTCAACGTCCTGACCGGTCATGCGCAGCCGACCGGCGCCGCGCTCATCGCCCACCCGGGCATCGACAAGATCGCCTTCACCGGATCGACGGCGGCGGGCAAGGCGATCGGGCGTGCGGCAGCGGAGCGCTGCGCGCGGGTGTCGCTCGAGCTCGGAGGCAAATCGCCGAACATCGTATTTGCGGATGCGCTGCTCGATGCCGCGGTCGACGGAATCGTCGCGGGCATTTTCGCAGCGACTGGACAGACCTGCGTCGCCGGCTCGCGGGTGCTCGTCGAGCGGCCGGTCTACGAGCAGGTCGTCGAGAGACTTGCGGCGCGCGCGCGCGAGCTCACGCCCGGCGATCCGCTCGAATGGAAGACGCAGCTCGCCCCGCTCGCATCGCGCGCGCAGCTCGAGAAGGTGCTGAGCTATTTCGAGGTCGCGCGTGCCGAGGGGCTCGAGCTCGTCACGGGCGGCCATCGTATCGAGCGACCCGGATTTTTCGTCGAGCCGACCGTCTACGGGAATGTGCGCACGGACTGCCGCCTCGCCCGCGAGGAGATCTTCGGCCCCGTCGCGGCGCTCATTCCGTTCGACGACGAGGATCAGGCGGTTTCGATTGCAAACGATACGCCGTTCGGGCTCGCGGCAGGTGTATGGACCGAGAGCCTGCGGCGCGCGCATCGCGTCGCCTCGCGCGTGCGCGCCGGCACCGTGTGGATCAACAACTATCGGCAGATCGCCTACGCGATTCCGTTCGGAGGCTTCAAGCAGAGTGGTCTCGGACGCGAGCTCGGACCGGAGGCGCTCAACGAATACACCGAGGTCAAGAGCGTTTGGATCGATACGAGCCGCGGCGCATGAGCGCGCGACCTGCAGCTGGTTTTCTGCAATCCGGGAGACGATGGTGAGCGAGTCCGATGCCGTTCGAGCCAATCCCTTCGATCCGAAGCTGTTTCGCGCGGATGCCGTTCCGCGCGAAGTCGCGGCGGCCAATGAAGCGTTCCGTCAGGCGACCTCGGCGGGGCCCGAGTGGTGGGATATCGGCGCGGCGAAGTTCCGCGAGCTTGCAGCCTCCGGGCGCGGGCCGTTTCCGCCGCCCGAAGTCTCCCCTCGCGGGCGCACGATCGAAATCGAGGGGCGCGGCGGGCATCGCATTCCGCTGCGTCTGATCGCGCCGGAGCGCGCGAAGGGCATCTATCTGCACTTCCACGGAGGCGGCCTGGTCCTCGGCTCCGCGATGGCGCAGGACGCGATGATGGAGCGCATCGCGCAGAGCACCGGGATGGCGTGCGCGAGCGTCGAGTATCGGCTCGCCCCGGAGCATCCCTATCCGGCGGCATGGGACGACGGGGAGTCCGCGGCACTCTGGCTGATCGCAAACGGCAGGCGCGAGCTCGGGACGAACGTGATGACGATCGGAGGCGAGTCGGCGGGCGCCACACTTGCGGCCGCGATTCTGCTGCGCATGCGCGACCGTCACGGCTTCACCGGGTTCCGGGCCGCGAATCTCGCGTACGGAAACTACGATTCGTCCATGACACCGAGCCAGCGGCTCGCACCTGCCAAGGGCGTGCTTGTGGGCCGCACGGCCATCGAGCGATTTTGCGGCGCGTACCTGCCGAAGCAGGTCGATCCGCGCGATCCGGATGTCTCCGCGCTCTATGCGAATCTCAAGGACATGCCGCCCGCGATCTTCACCGTCGGCACGGGCGATCCTCTGATCGACGACACGCTGTTCATGTATGCCCGCTGGATCGCGGCCGGCAACGAGGCAGAGCTCGCGCTCTACCCCGGAGCCGTGCATGCGTTCAACGTGTTCCCGATGCCTCAGGCTGCGCAAGCGAACGCGCGCATCGACGCATTCCTCAAGCGCGCGATTTAGTCGACGGGCCTTCTGCTTCGGCCTCGCCGAGCGCCCGATGGAGTGAGCGTCTCCCGGCGAGTGCGGCGAGCTCGCGCAGTCGGGTCGCGTGCGCCGGCGATGCGGGACGGAAGCGCGGGTTCGATGCGAGTCGGCGCTCGAGCACATCGAGCGCTCTGCCCGTCTCCCGCTGGGAGAGCAGGCGGGCGAGATGGTCGCTGACCAGCCGGTCCGCGATGCGAGGGTCCTCCCATCGCGAGGCGGACTCGATGAGCGCGGTGTATTCCTCGTTTGCGCGCGAGCGGCGATCGGGTGCCTCGTGACAGTGCTCGAGGATCCAGCGCTCGATTTCGGCCCATGCATCGTGAACGCGGCCGAGCCGCGCCTGTCCGAAGCTTCGATCGAGCATCCGGCTCCGCTCTTCGGCATGCTCGCGCAGCGCCCGTTCGGCGCCGCGTTCTGCTCGCGTGCGCGTCGCGACCCCGAGCGCGAAGCGATTCTCGTGCACGGCGCCCCCGATCAGCGCAAAGAGTGTGAGGAACACGAGCTCGCCCGTTGCGACGAGAATACCGGGCGGCACTTGGGTCTGTGCGAGAGCATAGAGTCCGCTCCCGCAAGCGAGCGTCGCGAGCAAGAGCCATCCGTAGTCGCGCCCCATGCCGCGGATGAGCGCGGCGAGCGTAACCGGGTAGGCGGCGCGCAGGGGATTGCCGCCGATTCCGAGCACCGCGACACTCGCGGGCAACGTCGCAAGCAGCAGCGCTCCCGATGCAACGAGTGCCGGCCGACCGAGCTTTGCACCGAGCCAGCTCGAAAGCGCCCATCCTGCCGCGATCAGAATCGCCTGCGCGAGCGGGCGCTGCTCATCGAGCGGATTCAACATCTCGATCGCGAGCACCGGCGGCTCCTGCTCGCCTGCGACAGCGGTATCGAGCAGTACGAAGCAGTATTTGAAGAACCAGGAGACGAGCAGCAGCGCAGGCAGAATGCCCATCCAGCGCGCCCGAATGCAAAATGCGAGGGCGATGGTGAAGGTCCCTACGAGGAGCAGTGGGGCGGCACGCCAGGGCAGGAGAGCGTAGCGGATCATGCAGGTGCCAAGGTTCCGCTTTGCATTGTCCACCCGAACGTCGAGGTTTCCCATCGCGGTCGCGGCGATCTGCGCGGTTCGTCTAAACTTTGCCTGCCTCGGGCGCAGCCTCGAGGTGGTGCCTCGGTAGCGCTCTCGGGGCAGGAGGGGTGATGTCGGAGAGCTCGTATGATCTCGTCGTGCTCGGGTGCGGAGCGGCGGGCCTCTCGGCCGCGGTCGCGCACGATGTCGCCGCCCGCGCAGCGGGCCGCAAGGCACGGATTGCGGTCGCGGAGCGCGCACCCCGCGAGGCGCGCGGCGGCGCCACTCGCTGGACGAGCTCGTGGTTTCGGATCACCGAGGATCGGCGGCTCGATCCCGCATTCGTCGCGCGCATGCGCGAGGCCTCGGGCGGGCTTGCAGACCTCGACTACTGCAGAACGCTCGAACGCGAGGTGCCGGAGACGCTCGCGTTTCTCGAGCGCAACGGGGTCGAGCTCACGTACTTCAAACAGCCTTTCGCAAATCGCAATACGGGCGGCGGGCTCGGCATGCCGGGGCGCGGCGGGCTCGGCATCGTCGAGGGGCTCTGCGCCGCGCTCGAGCGCACGGCGGGAGTCGAGATGCTCTATGAGACGGAGGCCGTCCGGCTCGAGCTCACCGAAAGCGGCCGCATCGCAGGCGTCGTGGTCCGCGCCCGCGACGGGACCGCCCGAACGCTGCGCGCCGGCGCCGGTGTGGTGATCGCCTGCGGGGGATTCGAGGGCAACGCCGAGATGCTGACCCGGTATCTCGGGCCGCGGGCGTGCGATCTGCCGCTGATTGCGCCGACGCTGCGCTACAACACGGGCGACGGAGTGCGCATGGCGATGGAGATCGGCGCCGCAACGGCCGGACAATTCGACATGTTCCACGGCGAGCCGGTCGACGCACGCTCGAGCAAGCCCGATGCGGTCGTTTACGCCTATCCGTTCGGGATCGTCGTCAATGCACGCGCCGAGCGTTTCTACGACGAGGGCAAGGACAGCTTCGACTCCACTTTCGAGGAGCTCGCCTTCGAGATCTGGCGTCATCAGGGCCAGAAGGCGTTCCTCATCGGGGATCAGACCACCGCCTCGATCGAGCCGGTGCAGGCGATCATCCTCACGGACCAGCCGCCGCTCGCCGGCGCGACGCTCCGCGAACTCGCGACGGCACTCGGCCTCGATCCCCGGGCGCTCGAGCGCACTGTCGCAGCTTACAACTCAGCTATCGGAGCGGGCGAATTCGATCCGCGAACGTTCGACGGCAAGGCCGCCCGGGGCCTCGTCCCGCCCAAATCGAACTGGGCATTCCCGATCGAGAGGCCGCCGTTCATAGGCTATCCGCTCACTTGCGCGGTCACTTTCACGTTCGGCGGTGTGCGCACGGACAGTCTTGCCCGGGTGCTCACGCCTTCGGGGGCCGCGATTCCCGGGCTCTACGCGGCGGGCGAGGTCACAGGTCTCTACTATCACCACTACCCAGCGGGAACCTCCGTCCTGCGAGCGGCGACCTTCGGGCGTATCGCGGGCGAACACGCCGCGCGCGCAGGCTAACGCCCGCGCTGAAACGGGATTTCATGCCGACGTTGTACGACTATCTCGAGGGGGGCCGGCCGATTCGCCGCATACACGCACGTCGCTCACGAGGCGGGGCTCGACCTTGCACCCTATGCGAGCCTGCGCGCTTGGCTAAGGCGCGTTGCCGAACAGCCGCGGCACATCCCGATCACGTGGAAGCCGCTCGAGGAGCCGTAATCGGATGAAAGTCGCTCACGCGAGCCGGATGGACTGGGGCGGCAGCCTCACGGCGCATCGCGCCGGGCGCATGTCTCACAAGGTCCTGTTCGAGGGCGAGGAGGGCAGCCCCGACAATTATATCTTCGTGCTTGCGAACGAGGGTTCCGACTACTACTCCCCACGCCACCGGCACGCCTGGGATCAGGTGCGCTTCTGCCTCGAAGGCTCGATACCCATCGGCCGCGACCTCAGAATCGATGCGGGGGAGATCGGCTACTTCCCCGAGGGCGTGCACTACGGACCTCAAGAGGGTGGCCCCGACCGCATCGTCCTCTTGCTGCAGATCGGCGGCGCGAGCGGGCTCGGCTATTTGAGTCCGGCACAGCTCGAGGAAGGACGCAGACGGCTGCTCGCGGAAGGTGTCTTCGAGGATGGCGTCTTCCGCCGCACGAGCGGCGAAGGGAAGCGCAACGAGGATGCGTACGAGGCGATCTGGCGCGTCGTCACGGGACGAGCGCTCAGCTATCCGAAGCCCCGTTATCGAGCGCCGATCATCATGCGGCCGGACGCATTTGCGTGGCGTCCGGTGCCTGGCACGGCGGGAGCTCGGCACAAGGTACTCGGTGAATTCGCCGAGCGCGGCTTGTCGCTCGAGCTCGCGACGATCGACGCCGGATCGACCTACGCCGTGCCCGATGCGCCCTCGCAGCGGTTTATGTTCGTGCGCGCCGGGGAGGGGGAGTGCGGGACCGAGCCGTTCGAGTCCGGGACGGCCGTCCGACTCGAGTGCGGCGAGGAGGCGAGCATCCGGGCGGGCACGCGGACGGAGCTCCTTTCAATCAACGTGTCCCCGCTCCGCAACTGACCCCACCGCTGCCGCCGGTGCGAGTCGTTTGCCGCGGATCAAATCCGCGCCTTTCTCCGCCACCATGATCGTCGGCGCGTTCGTGTTTCCTCCGGGTACGTTCGGCATGACGGAGGCATCGATGACTCGCAGCCGCTCGATGCCACGGACCTTCAGCTCCGCATCGACCACCGCTGTCGCATCGACGCCCATGCGGCACGTGCCGACGGGGTGCTGCGTGATCTGTCCCGTCTCGCGGATGTAGCGCGCGAGGTCGGCGTCGGAGGTGCGCTCGGGGCCGGGCATGATCTCGCGCACGATCAGGCTCTTCAGGGGCTCCTGCGCGTAGACCTCGCGGGCCGCCCGGATGCCGCGGATCATTCGCGCGACATCGCTCGGCTCGGTGAACAGATTGAACCGGATCCGGGGCGGGTCGGCGGGATTCGCCGAGCGCAGCGTGACGGTGCCGCGGCTGTCCTCACGGATCATCGAGACGGCGACCGCGAGCCCATGATCCGGCGGTTTTGCGATGAGCGGATACCAGATGCGCGCTCCCGGCTCTGCGGCCGCACCGCCTGCAGGGCACGTGAGCTGCATGTCCGGCCGGTCGAGCCCCGGCTCTGTGCGTAGAAAGAGGTTGCCAGCGCAGGCGTTCGTCGCGAAGGGACCCGTGCCGAGGAAAGCCCAGCGCAGCACCGAGAGCACCGCCCGGTCGAAGCGCAGATGCTGAAGGAAGGTGCGCGGATGCGCTGCGTTGAGCGTGAACGTCAGCGGATGCTCGATCAGATTTCGCCCTACGCCCGGCAGATCGTGCAGCGGCTCGATGCCGGCGGCGCGCAGCTCATCGGCCGGGCCGATGCCGGACAGCAGAAGCATTTGCGGAGAGCCGTAGACTCCGCCCGCGAGCAAGACCTCCCGCTCCGCACGCACTTGCTCCTTGCGCCCGTTCCTGACGTACTCGAGGCCGACCGCACGGCCACCCTCGGTGAGCACACGCGTGACGAGCGTGCGAGTGCGCACGGTCAAATTCGGCCGATGCATCGCGGGGGAGAGGAACGCGCGTGCGGCGCTCGCGCGCCGGCCCCGCCGCGTGACTGTCATCTCCATGCGCATGAAGCCTTCGGCGCTCTCGCCGTGATAGTCCGGCGTGACGGGATAGCCCGCGGCGCGCGCGGAGGCGCCGACGATATCGCTGAGGACGCACGCTGCATCGGGCACGGTCACTTCGAGCTCGCCCGATCCGCCGTGGTAGGGACCCTCGCCGAGCCAGCTGCGCTCGGAGCGTTTGAAGTAGGGCAATACGTCCGCGTAGCCCCAGCCCTCGAGTCCCATCGCACGCCAGTCGTCATAGTCGCGCCGATGGCCGCGCGCATACACCATGCCATTGATGGTCGACGAGCCGCCGAGCACTTTGCCGCGCAGCACCGGGATGCGCCGCCCGTCGAGCCCGGGCTCGGGCTCGCTCACATATCCCCAGTTGAGTCGCGGGGAGGCGGCATACGTCGGAAACGCGACCGGCATGTCGATGAAGAGCCCGCTCGGCGGCCCACCGGCCTCGAGCACGAGCACGGTCGTACCGCGCTCCTCGGTCAGGCGGCTCGCGAGCACGCAACCTGCCGATCCTGCGCCCGCGATCACGTAATCGAAGGCAGCCGCTGAGCCCGCCCGGCTCGCCATGGCGCGCTCAGGACTATCTTTGATCCGCGACTTCGTCGAACTGGATGGTGGGCTGAACGTTCGTGAAGTTGGGCACGTCCGCGATCAACGTCTGAGTGTGCTTAGCCTGCGACTCCTCGAACACGCGCTCATCGCCGATCCAGAAGTTCACGGTCGCGACATACGGAGGCTTCCCGCCGTCGGGCCCCGCAAGCCCCTTGCGCAACTCGTACCGCGCGATGCCTTTTCCATAGAGCCTCAGGATGAGGGCTGCGTGGTTCTTCTTGTAGTAATCGAAATCGAACCGGACCCCCTCGGGGTTCGGGTACAGCACGGTGATGCAGCGCATGACAGGACCCTCCGCCTTCACTCGATAACAACTGTGATTATCGGCTCAATACACGCACGGAGCCAAGAGGCACGCAGCGATCCTCCCGCGCCATCGTGGCTTGCAGACAAACACGCTGTCTCAGGAGGATCACTGCATTCCTCGTGACACGGTGCGCATATCGAGTCATTCATTCCCTGTTGGCATCGGAGCCGGTGTCGGGTCGGTTCGCGTGCGCTGTGGTCCATCGAGCGGATCGCGCATGAGACGCCGTATGACGACGTAGAACACAGGCACGAAGAGGATCCCGAGGAGCGCTGCGGAGAGCATGCCGCCGACGACCCCCGTGCCGATCGCATGACGGGCGTTGGCGCCCGCGCCGCTCGAGACGACGAGCGGCATCACGCCGAGTATGAATGCGAAGGAAGTCATGAGAATCGGACGGAAGCGCAGCCTCGCAGCCTCGACCACCGCATCGTGCAGCGTCTTGCCGCTCGCGTGCTCGGTGACGGCGAACTCGACGATGAGGATTGCATTCTTCGCCGCAAGGCCGATGATCGTGATGAGGCCCACCTTGAAAAATACGTCGTTCGGCAGCCCGCGCAGCTCCGCCGCCACGATGGCGCCGAGCACGCCGATCGGCACGACGAGGATCACCGACAGCGGAATCGCCCAGCTCTCATAGAGCGCGGCGAGCGCGAGATAGACGACGAGGATCGAGAGCGCGAACAGCATCGGCGCCTGCTGGCCCGAGACGATCTCCTGCAGCGACTGGCCCGCCCAGTCGAAACCTACTCCGTTCGGGAGGTACTCCTGCACGAGCCGCTGCATCTCCTGCATCGCCTGGCCGGAGCTGTGTCCGGGTGAGTTCGAGCCGGTGATCTCGATCGCGGAGTAACCGTCGTACCGCGTGAGGCTCGGGGAGCCGACCTCCCAGGTGGCGTGTACGACGCTCGAGAGTGGAATCATGTTCGGGATCGACGGAGTCGCGGCCGAGCCCGAGGAGCTGAAAGGCTGCAGCGCGAGCGAGCTCGCCGGTGAGGAGGGGCTCGAGCCGCCCGGACCTGCGTTTGAAGCCAGCGCCGCAGTGGCGCTGGCCGGCAGCGTGCTCGGCACGTAGAAATGCGTGAGCGCCTCCGGCGACATCCTGTACGGAGCAGCCGCCTGCAACAGCACGCGCATCACCCGCCCCTGATAGAAGAAATCGTTGGCGTAAACCGGTGCGAGCATCAGCTGGATCGCGGTGTAGATGTCGTTGACGGACAGACCCATCGCCTGCGCCTGAACGCGATCGATGTTGAGACGCAGCCGCGGCGCATCGGCGATCTGGCTTGCACGCACGTTCGTCAAAATCGGCGACTCCGCAGCGTGCGCGAGCAGGGTCTGCTGGGCTCGCGTGAGCCCCTCATGGCCGAGACCGGAGCGGTCCTCCAGGAAGAAATCGAAGCCGCCGAAGTTTCCCAGCGAGCGCACGGTGGGCAGATTCACCGCGTAGACTTCGGCATCGCGAATCTCCTTGCCGAGCGTGCGATTCGCCCAGCGTATGAATTCGTTCGCCGTCTCGGAGCGCTGGCTCCAGGGCTTCAGGCGCACGAAGCCGAGCCCGACATTCTCGCCCTGGCCGATGAAGCTGAATCCGGACACCTGCAGGACGATGTCCACCGCGGGGTTTTGGTGCAGGACCTTCCCGACCCGCAGCAAGACGTCCATCGTGCGCTCGAGTGTGGCGCCGGGCGGCGTCTGCACGATGATGTAGGCGTAGCCTTGATCCTCCTCGGGCAGGAACCCGCCGGGCAGGCGCGTGAAGAGGAACACCCCGAGGGCGATGAGCACCGCGAAAGCCATCATCCAGCGCGGCGTGTGGCGTACCGAGACCGTGATGCGCCGCATGTAGGCGGCGAGTGAGCTCTCGTACGCACGATTGAAGCCGCGGAAGATGATGTTCGGCTTCAAGTGCGCAGGCTTGAGGAGCGAGGCGCACAGGGCGGGCGTGAACGAGAGAGCGAGAAACGCCGAGAACAGCATGGAAATCGCGATCGTGAGCGCGAACTGCCGATAGATCGCCCCGACGCTTCCGGTCTGCAGTGCGCTCGGCACGAATACGGCTGCGAGCACCAGGGTGATCGCAACGATGGCCCCCGTGATCTGGCTCATCGCCTTGCGCGTCGCCTCGCGAGGCTCGAGCTGCTCCTCGCGCATGATTCGCTCGACCGACTCGATGACCACGATGGCATCGTCGACGACGATGCCGATCGCGAGCGCGACTCCGAAAAGGCTCAGCGTGTTGATCGAAAATCCGGCGACATAGATGCCGATGAACGCGCCCATGAGCGCAACCGGCATGACGAGCGTCGGGATGATGGTTGCCCGGAAGCTCTGCAGGAAGATGAGCATCGTCAGGAAGACGAGGAATACCGCCCCGCCGAGGGTGTAGACGACTTCGCGGATGGAGATCGTGATGAACTGCGACTGGTCGAAAGGCACGAACCAGGACACCCCGGGCGGGAAGCTCAGCGCGAGCTGACTCATGCGCGCCTTGATCTCGCGCACGACGGCGAGGGAGTCGGCGCCCGGCAGCACCGAGATGGAGAAGCCCGCGATCGGCTGGCCATTGATGCGCAGGTCGTGCCCGTACGAGTAGGGGGCGAGCTCGACTTTCGCCACATCCTTCACGCGCACCGTCGTGCCGTTCGTGTCGGCACGCACGATGATGTTCGCGAACTCCTCAGGCGAGGTGAAGCGACCCTGCGTCGTCACCGGCACCTCGATCAGCTGGCCGGGAGTGGACGGCATGGCGCCGATCGAGCCCGCCGCCACTTGCAGATTCTGGGCGCGCACGGCATCGAGCACCTGCGTGGCGGAGAGCCCGAAAGCATGCAGCTTGTCCGGGTCGAGCCAGATGCGCATCGCGTACTCGGACCCCCACTGGCCGGCCGATGCGACACCGTCGAGCCGCTCGATCTGATCGATGACCTGGGTCGCGAGGATGTTGTTGAGCGCGAAGGAGTCGAGCCGACCGTCATCCGAGCGCAGCGCGACGACCATGACGTTGCCGGGGCTCTGCTTGAACACCGAGATGCCCTGCTGATTCACCTCCGCGGGCAGGCGCGGCTCGGCGAGCTGCACACGCGCCTGGGTCTGGACCGCCGCGATATCGGCATTGGTGCCGGGCTCGAACGTGAGCGAGATGTTTGCGTTGCCGAGGTTGTTCGAGGTGGACGTGAAATAGAGCAGATGGTCGAGGCCGGTGAGATTCTGCTCGATGACCTGAGTCACCGTGCGCTCGACCGTCTGGGAGTCCGCACCGGGGTAAGTTGCCGAGACGCCCACCTGCGGCGGGGCGATGTCGGGATACGCCTCGATCGGCAGGCGCGTGATCGAGAGAATGCCCCCGAGCGTGATGAGGATCGCGAGGACCCACGCGAAGACCGGATGATCGATGAAAAACCGCGCCATGCGCCGCGTCCTGCCCGCGCCGTTACTCGGGCGGCTCCGAGAGGTTCGCGCCCGCGATCGTCGCCGTGCTCGAGACGTACGGCACCGCTCGGGCGAGCATTCCCGGCTTCACCTTGTCGACTCCCGAGACGATGACCTGATCTCCATCCTCGAGTCCCTGCGTGATGATCCAGTTGCTGCCGAGCATCGTCTCGGCGCGCACCCGCTTTTGCACGACGCGGCCGTCGCTGCCGACGACCTGCACGAACGCGCCGGTCGAGTCGCGCCGCACGGCGGCCTGCGTGACGAGGAACGCGTGGTTCTGCGTGCCGATGATCAGTCGGATGTTGACGAACATGCCGGGCAGCAGCAGCCGGTCGGGATTGGCGATGATGCCGCGGAAAGCGATGGCGCCGTTCGTCGGATCGACCGTGACGGAAGCGAAGTCGACCGTGCCGATCTCGGGATACGCGGCCCCGTTAGGCAGAATGATCTGCAAGTGCGCCTTATCGCGCTCGACGAGCGTCACATCTCCGGTCTGCTCCTCATCGCGCAGGCGCAGGATCTCATCGGCCGGCCGGTCGAAATTCACGTACAGCTTGTCGATCTGCTCGATGGTCGTGAGCAGCGTCGCCTCGCCCTGCCCGACGAGCGCTCCCTCCGTGACCTGCTGCTGTCCCGAGCGCCCGGAGATCGGAGCGCTGACCGTCGCGTAGCCGAGGCTGATGCGCGCGGTCTCGACGTTTGCCTGAGACTGCTTGACGGCTGCGGCGGTCGAGCGCTCGTTCGCATTGCTCGTGTCGACGTCCGAGCGCGAGATCAGCCCGCTCGGGACGAGGGTGCGATTGCGCTCGGCGGTCACGTGCGCGTTCGTGGCGTTGGCTTCCGCCTGCGCGAGCTGCGCGAGCGCCGCATTGAGCGCCGCTCGCAGGGGCGCCGGATCGATTTCGAAGAGCGGCTGGCCTTCGCGCACCTCCGAGCCTTCGCGATAGAGGCGCTTCAAGAGAATCCCGGCTACCCGAGCTCGAACGTCGGCCGTGCGGACCGGCGAGAGCCGGCCGACCACCTCGCGGCTGAGCGGCACCGCTTCCGCGCGCACGCGCACCACGCCGACCTCGGGAGGCGCCGAACGAGCGGGGGGCGGCGCCTTGCCGCACCCTGCTAGCCCGAGCGCGGCTGCCGCGGCCGGCAAGAGCGCCGCGCGGAATGTGCTGCGCAGCGATAAAAGGAGCATGAAAAGTCTGGAATCCCTGTTCGGCCGGAACGCATTGCGAGTGCCCATTCTATCGAACCTGCCACCCCGCCGCGTTGCCGCACGACGGTCGCGGATCCGCTCAGGGGTATCCGGATGGTCAATTCAGCGTGTACAACCCGGCACATGCGCCGTTGGGGCGGGGCCGCGGGCTGCACGTTGATTGCGCACCGGCAGTGATGCACGATCGGGGCGAATGGGCCGCCGCGGGCGCGAGTCCCGGCCGCGAGGACGCACGAGGTCAGGAAACATGAGTACGACGAGCGTGAGAGCGCCCCTCCCCGTGCGCAATCCTCGCACCGGCGAGATCGACCTGTACATTACCCCCGCAACCGGGCCGGAGATCGCGGCGGTGTGCCGCCGCCTGAGGGCGGCGCAGCCGGCCTGGGGCGATGCACCGATCGAGCATCGTATCGCCGTGATGCGCCGCTGGGCGGAGCGTTTGAAGGCGCACCGCGCGGCGCTCGTCGAGGCGGACTCGACCGACACCGGGGGTGGCCAGATCTCCCAGGTCGCGACCGATATGGTGATCGGCACGATCCTGCGCCTCGCCGCTCACGCACCGTCCCAGTTCCGGGATCTGCTGCGCGCGGGCAGGTCGCCTGCGATGCCGCACATCCAGTTCGACACGAATCTGAAGCCTTACCCGCTGCTCGGCGTGATCGGGCCGTGGAACGCGCCGCTCATGCTCTCGACGCTGCACGCGATTCCGGCGCTCTTCGCCGGGTGCGCGGCGATCGTCAAACCGAGCGAAGTTGCGCCGCGCTTCGTGCGTCCGATGATGCAGACGATCGCCGAAGTGCCCGAGCTCGCGGAGGTGCTGACATTCGTGCTCGGGGATGCCGAGACCGGCCAGGCGATCGTCGAGCACGTCGACATCGTGAACTTCACGGGCAGCGTGCCGAACGGTCGCAAGGTCGCCGAAGCCTGCGCGAAGCGCTTCATTCCGGCGATGCTCGAGCTCGGCGGCAAGGATCCCGTGATCGTGACCGGGAGCGCCGATCTCGAACGCGCCGCGACCGCCGTATTGCGCGGAGCGGTGACCAGCACCGGGCAGGTGTGCTTCTCGATCGAGCGCATCTACGTGCACGAGTCGGTGCACGATGCGTTTGTCGCGCGTCTGGTCGCCGAGTCCGCGCGCGTCGAGCTCAACTATCCCGATCCGCGCCGCGGCCAGATCGGGCCATTCATTTCGGCGCGGCAGGCCGAGATCGTCGACGGCCATATCGACGATGCGCTCGCCAAGGGGGCGAAGCTCGCCTGCGGAGGCAAGTCCGTCACTCTCGGCGGCGGGCTGTACATGTACCCGACCGTGCTCATCGACGTAGACCACGACATGAGCATCATGCGCGACGAGACATTCGGGCCCGCGATGCCGGTGATGCGCTACTCGAGCGAAGAGGAGGCGATCCGGCTCGCGAACGATACCTATTACGGTCTCTCGGCTGCCGTCATCGCGGGAACCGAAATTGAAGCGCGCCGCATCGCCGACCGGCTGCAAGCCGGCGTCGTGAGCGTGCAGGATACCTTCCTAACATTTGCGGGGTTCGGCGTTGCCGAATGGCAGTCTTTCAAATTCTCCGGAATGGGAGGCCGCGGCCCGGGGCTCGCCTCGTTCATGCGCAAGCAGGCCGTCCTCGTGAACACCGGTCGACCGGAGAGCCTGGTCGATGAGCCGCTGAAGGCGACCGCCTGAGCCGGCACTCTATTTGAGGAGCGCGACCATGCACACCACCCCCGACGGCCGATATACGCACAGCGCACGTCGCCGCAACCTCTCGGCGCTTGCCTGGGCCGCGGCCGCACTGCCGCTCGCATTGCACGCGCTGCCCGCGCGTGCGGATGCGAGCGTGAAGTGCACGATGGACTTCACGATGAGGGGTTGGTCCGCGTTCTATCAAACAGCGACGGGTCACGGGGTCATTCGCTGCTCGAACGGCCGCTCGCTACGCGTGCGGCTCGAGGCGAAGGGGGGCGGCGTCACGGTCGGCAAGTCGGTCGAGAGCGGCCACGGGGAATTCTCCAGGGTATCGAGCATCGAGGAGACCCTCGGCAACTACGCGAGGGCCGAGGCCCACGCTGGAGCGGTCAAATCCGCCCAGGGCGAGGTGCTCACGAAAGGAGAGGTGTCCCTCGCGCTCAAGGCGAAGGGTCGCGGCTGGGAGCTCGGCGTCTCCTTCGGCGAGCTCAAGATCGAGCGCTGACCGGTGCGCGCCCCGCGCTGAGGCGGTGCCATCCGGCGCGCCACACTCGAGCAGACCATGCGCACCCAAGTCGCGATCATCGGCGCCGGTCCCTCCGGGCTTCTGCTCGGGCAGCTGCTCGCGAAGGAGGGGATCGCGAACATCCTGCTCGAGCGGCGCAGTGCCGAGTACGTCCTCGGGCGCATCCGTGCCGGAATCATCGAGGAGGGGACGGCTCAATTGCTCGATGCCGCGGGCGCGGGCGAGCGGATGCGCCGCGAAGGCCTCGTGCACGAGGGGATCGAGCTCGCCTTCGGCGGGACACGCCACCGGGTGGACTTTCGAGCGCTGGTCGACCGCAGCGTTCGCGTTTACGGCCAGACCGAGATCACACGCGACCTGATGGCGGCGCGAGCGGCGGCGGGCGGGCAAACCCTTTATGAGGTCGAGGAGGTGGCGCTGCACGAGCTCGCGAGCACGAGGCCACGAGTGACCTTCCGGTCCGGCGGCGCGGCTGCCGGCTCCGACGGTGCGGTGCGCGCGATAGAGTGCGACTTCATCGCCGGCTGCGACGGTTACCATGGCGTGAGCCGGCGCTCGATTCCGGCCGGGGTGCTCACCTGCGTCGAGCGGTCATACCCGTTCGGGTGGCTCGGCATCATGGTGGATCGACCCCCGGTCTCTCCCGAGCTCATCTATGCCCGCCACGAGCGCGGCTTCGCGCTCTGCTCGATGCGCTCGCTCATCCGCAGCAGGCTTTACATTCAGTGCGGCCTCGACGAGCGCATCGAGGACTGGCCCGATGAGCGGTTCTACGCGGAGCTCGAGCGCCGCATCGACGCCGACGCTGCAGCGAGGCTCGAGCACGGTCCTTCGATCGAAAAGGGGATCGCCGCATTGCGCAGCTTCGTCGCCGAGCCGATGCGCTATGAGCGCCTGTTCCTCGCGGGAGACGCCGCTCATATCGTGCCCCCGACGGGTGCGAAGGGCCTGAACCTCGCCGCAAGCGACGTGTACTACCTCTCGCAGGGTCTCGCCGAGTTCTACCGCGAAGGCTCGACGCGCGGCCTCGACTGCTATTCGGAGCGCGCGCTGGCAAGGGTCTGGAGGGCCGAGCGGTTCTCCTGGTGGATGACCTCGCTCCTGCACCGCTTCCCGGAGGCGAGCGGCTTCGACCAGCGCATTCAGCGCGCTGAGCTCGATTACCTCGCCTCCTCCCAGGCTGCGCTCACAGCTCTCGCGGAGAACTACGTCGGGTTGCCGCTGTAGCCGGCGCGACTCTCCTGTCGCTCTCCTGTCGATTCAGGCGCTCTACAAGCGCGCTCATGAGATGGTTTACGCCCGGGGGGCGCCTGCCGTAGAATGCGCGCCCTCGGTGGGTGGGGCGCCAGAGGCCTCGGCCCAGCCGGCGGTGCCGCGCGGTCCCGTCGGGTGCTCGTTGGTGGAAGCCCCCCCGAGGGGCTTTTCGTTTTTTGGCCCCCTGACCGGGGGCCACGCCGGTGCGGCGGCGGGAAGTAGCTTTAGTGAAGTGGGCCCGTGACGGCCCATTTTTATTTGGGCGTTTATTCGGCGCGTATTGGAGCCGCCGCTCTGGTCGAGCGGGGCTGCAAGTGCTGCGAGGCGGCTCGCGGCAGGTAGTGGCAGCAGCAGGAGCTCGCGTGACATGGCGGCGGCCTTGCACGAACGGCTCGTCGCCCTCATTGAGCCATTGCTGGCTCAGTTGGGCTACGAGCTGGTCGATCTCGAGTACATCCCTGCGCGCGGGCGCGGGGCGCTGAGAATTTTCATCGACCGGCCTCAGGGCATCGGACTCGACGACTGTGAGCGCGTGAGCCGGGAGGTCGCGGCGCGGCTCGATGTCGAGGATCCCATTCCGACGGCCTATACCCTCGAGGTGTCCTCGCCGGGCGATGACCGGGTGCTGCGCACACGCGCGCACTTCGACCGCTTCGTCGGCTCGCGCGTGTTCGTCGAGCTCGCGGCGCCGCGGGAAGGCAGGCGCCGCTACACGGGCCTGCTGCGCTCGGTCGCCGATGAGGGGGTGGAGCTCGAGGTGGACCGGCAGATCGTCGAGGTGCCGTTCCGGGAGATCGGGAAGGCTCGTTTGGCGCCCGTTTGAGCCGCGAACGCGGAGGGTTTGTCAGCTGTGAACAAGGAAATTCTGATGGTCGTCGATGCCGTCTCGAACGAGAAGGGTGTCGACAAAGAGGTGATCTTCGAGGCGCTCGAGGCCGCGCTCGCCTCTGCCACGCGCAAGAAATTCGGCGAGGAGTGGGACGTGCGCGTCGCGATCGACCGCAGAAGCGGCGATTACGAGACGTTTCGCCGTTGGAAGGTCTTTGCCGACGACTCGACGGAGCTCGAGGCACCCGAGCGCGAGCTGCGCCTGGATGATGCGTCCGATCTCGATCCGAATGTGCAGCCCGGAGGATTCGTCGAGGAGCCGATGGAGTCGGTCGGGTTCGGGCGCATCGCCGCTCAGCAGGCAAAGCAGGTCATCGTGCAGAAGGTGCGCGAGGCCGAGCGCGCGCAGGTCGTCGATGCGTACAAGGACCGGGTGGGTCAGCTCGTGAGCGGCGTCGTCAAACGCGTGGACCGCAACGGTGTCTATGTCGATCTCGGCTCGAACGCCGAGGGGTTCGTCCCGCGCTCGGACATGATCCCGCGCGAGCAGGTCAAGCCGCAGGACCGCATCAAGGCATTCCTCAAGGAGGTGCGCTCCGAGCCGCGCGGGCCGCAGCTGTTCTTGACGCGCACGGCACCGGAATTTTTGATCGAGCTCTTCAAGCTCGAGGTCCCTGAGGTCGGTCAGGGTCTCATCCAGATCCTCGGCGCCGCGCGCGATCCGGGCGTGCGCGCGAAGATTGCCGTACGCAGCAGCGATCCGCGCATCGACCCCGTCGGCGCCTGCGTCGGCATGCGCGGCTCGCGCGTGCAAGCGGTCTCGAACGAGATTGCCGGCGAGCGCGTGGATATCATCCCCTACGATGACCATCCGGCGCAGTTCGTGATCAACGCGATGTCGCCTGCCGAGGTGATGTCGATCGTCGTCGACGAGGACAAGCACAGCATCGACATCGCCGTCGCCGAGGAGAAGCTCTCTCAGGCGATCGGCCGGGGCGGACAAAACATCCGCCTCGCGAGCCAGCTCACCGGCTGGGACCTCAACGTCATGAACGAGTCCGACGCCGAGGCGAAAAGCGAGAGCGAGGCGCGCGAGCTCGTGCAGACTTTCATGAAGCAGCTCGATGTGGACGAGGATGTCGCGACCATCCTCGTGCAGGAGGGCTTCTCGACGATCGAGGAGGTCGCCTACGTGCCGCAGGGCGAGCTAAAGGCGATCCAGGAGTTCGACGAGGAAATGGTGAAGGAGCTGCGCAATCGCGCGCGTGACGTGCTCCTCACCCAGGCGATCGCAAGCGAGGAGACGCTCGATCAGTCGATGCCGGCCGACGACCTGTTGCTGCTCGAAGGCATGAGCCCGGATCTCGCGCTCGCGCTCGCGCGCCGTGGAGTGCGCACGCGGGAGGATCTCGCGGAGCAGTCCGTGGACGATCTCGCGGACATCGATGGGCTCGCCGCCGAGGAAGCGGGGCGCCTGATCATGACGGCACGCGCACCATGGTTCGAGGCGGGCGGCTGAGTGGCGCCGTGCGAGGGTTGATTGATGGCTGACGTAACCGTTTCACAATTCGCGCAGGTGCTGAAGGTGCCGGTCGATCGGCTGCTCGCGCAGCTCGATCAGGCGGGCATCAAAGTCGCAGGTCCCGAGGACCGCATCACCGATGAGGCGAAGCTCGAGCTGCTCACGCATCTCCGCCGCAGCCACGGAGCGGAGTCCGACGACGATGGCGCTCCGCGCCGAATCACACTGAAGCGCAAGACGCAGGGCGAGCTCCGGCTTGCGAGCGACAGGGGGCGCACTCGCACGGTCAACGTGGAGGTGCGCAGCACGCGCAAGTACATCAAACGGGACGTGCTCGAGGAGCGCGCGCGCCAGCAGCAGGAGGATTTCGATCAGCAGAAGCAGCGCGAGGCCGAGCAGGCGGCCCGCCTCGAGAGCGAGCGCATCGAAGCGGAACGGCGTGAGCGCGAGCGCATCGAGGCGATCGAGGCGGAGAACCGCCGTCGAATCGAGGAGGAGCAGAGCCGCAAGAAGGCGCAGGAGGAAGCGCGCCGCATCGCCGAGCAGCAGGCTCGCGAGGAGGCCGAGCGACACGACCGCGAGGCGCAGCGCCGAGCCGACGGGGAGCCTCAGCGCGCGGGCGCCGAGTCGCGCGTACGCGCAGCCGAGCGTGCACCGGTCGAGCGAGCCGCTCCCGAGGTGGCGCGCAGCGAGGAGGCGGGCGCTCGCGCGCAACCGACGCGTTACGGACGCGAGGAGCTGCACGTCGCGACGGACGTAAGCTCACGGTTCAAGAAGAAGAAGCGTGTCAAGGCGCGGCCGCTCGCGATGAGCGGCGACGGACGCCACGCCTTCGAGATGCCGACGGCTCCGGTCAAACGCGCGGTATCCGTCGGCGAGACGATCACGGTCGCCGAGCTCGCGCAGAAGATGGCCGTGAAGGCGACCGAGGTCATCAAGGCGCTCATGAACATGGGCGTGATGGCGACCATCAATCAGCCGATCGACCAGGACACCGCCGTCCTCGTGATCGAGGAGCTCGGCCACACAGCGAAGATCCAGAAGGAGAACGAGATCGAGGCGGACTTGCAGGGTGTTCCCGGCGAGAGCGCCGAGATCGCGCCGCGTCCTCCTGTCGTGACGGTGATGGGCCATGTCGACCACGGCAAGACCTCGCTCCTCGATTACATTCGCCGCACCAAGGTCGCGGCGGGGGAGGCGGGCGGCATCACCCAGCATATTGGCGCGTACCAGGTGGAGACTGACAAGGGGACCATTACCTTTCTCGATACTCCGGGTCATGCGGCCTTCACGGCGATGCGCGCACGCGGGGCGAAGGTGACCGATGTGGTCGTGCTCGTGGTGGCGGCCGATGACGGGGTCATGCCGCAGACGACCGAGGCGATCCAGCATGCGCGCGCCGCCGGCGTCCCCATCGTGGTCGCGGTGAACAAGGTCGACAAGAGCGACGCCGACCCGGATCGTGTGCGCACCGAGCTCTCCAAACAGGAGGTGATCCCGGAGGAGTGGGGTGGCCAGACGATCTTCGCGAACGTCTCGGCGCGCACCGGGGCGGGAGTGGAGCAGCTGCTCGAGGCGATCCTGCTGCAGGCGGAGGTCCTCGAGCTGCAAGCGCCGGTCGCGGGCCTCGCGGCAGGCGTCGTGATCGAGTCGAGCATCGAGAAGGGGCGTGGCGCCGTCGCGACCGTGCTCGTGAAGAAAGGGACACTGAGGTTGGGCGACTCGATCCTCGCGGGCACGGAATTCGGCCGCGTGCGAGCGATGTTCGACGAGAGCGGCAGAGCCGTGCAGGAAGCGCCGCCCTCGATGCCGGTGGTCGTACTCGGGCTCTCCGGTGCGCCGAACGCGGGCGATGAGCTGCTCGCCGTGGAAAGCGAGCGCAAGGCGCGCGAAGTGGCGCTCTATCGACAGGGAAAGTTCCGCGACGTGAAGCTCGCCCGGCAGGCAACGCGTGCCGAGGACGTGTTCTCCCAGCTCGAGGCGGAGAAGGCCGGCGTCGTTGCGATCCTGCTCAAAGCCGACGTGCAGGGCAGCGTCGAGGCGCTGCGCGATGCGCTCGCGAAGCTCTCGACCGAGGAAGTGCAGGTGAAGGTGATCGCGAGCGGAGTCGGTGGGATCACTGTCTCCGACGTGCAGCTCGCCGCCGCCTCCAAGGCGCGCATCATCGGATTCAACGTTCGCGCCGATGCGGGTGCGCGCGATGCATTGAAGGATACGGGCGTCGAGGTGCGCTACTACAGCATCATTTACGAGGCCATCGACGACGTCAAACAGCTGATGAGCGGCATGCTCCAGCCGGAGGTGAAGGAGCAGATCGTGGGCATCGCGCAGGTGCGCGAGGTGTTCCGTTCGAGCAAATTCGGTGTGGTCGCCGGCTGCCTCGTCACCGAGGGCTACGTGCGCCGCAATCACCCGATTCGCGTGCTGCGCGATAACGTCGTGATCTTCGAGGGCGCGCTCGAATCGCTGCGACGCTTCAAGGACGACGTGAGCGAGGTGCGCGCCGGCACCGAATGCGGCATCGGAGTGAAGAACTATCAGGATGTGCGCGTCGGCGATCAGATCGAGTGCTTTGCGCGCGTCGAGGTGGCGCGCACCGTAGCGTGATCCGCCACGGCCGCAGGCGATGAGCGATTCGCGCCGGAGGAAGGTCGAGGGAGAGCTGCAACGCACCCTTGCGGCGCTCGTGAGCCGCGACGTGAAGGACCCCCGCGTCGGCAACGTGACGATCACGCACGTCGACGTCGCGCCCGATCTGAAGACGGCGCGGGTGTTCTTCGTGCCGTTCGCATCGAGCCACGACGTGGCCGAGGTGCGCGCCGGCCTCACGCGCGCGGCGGGTTTCCTGCGCGGCGAGGCAGGCCGCCGGCTCGGACTCAGATATGCGCCGCGGCTCGAGTTCCTCTTCGACGAGCGCATCGACGAGGCGGATCGGCTCACCAGGCTGATCGATCGTGCCGTCAAACCCAGGCAGTGACGCGAGCGGCATCCTGCTGCTCGACAAGCCCGAAGGGCTCTCCTCGAACGCGGCGCTGCAGCGCGTGAAGCGCCTGCTCGGCGCCTCGAAAGCCGGCCACGTCGGCAGCCTCGATCCGCTCGCGACGGGGATGCTGCCGATCTGTCTCGGGGAGGCGACGAAGGTCGCGGGGGAGATGGTCGGTGGCCGCAAGCGCTACGCATTCGACGTCGCGCTCGGCTCCCGCACCGACACGGGGGATCGGGAAGGAGCGGTGGTCGAGACCGCGCCCGTCCCGGAGCTCGAGCCATCGGCAGTCGAGCATGCCCTCGAGCGCTTCCGCGGTCGGCTCGCGCAAGTTCCGCCCATGTACTCGGCGCTTAAGCGTGGCGGCCAGCCGCTCTACCGCCTCGCTCGAGCCGGCATCGAGGTCGAGCGCGCACCGCGCGAGATCGAGATCGACTCGATCGGCCTCATCGCAATGCGCGGCAGCATCGCGAGCTTCGAGGCGCTCACCTCGAAGGGGACCTATATCCGCGTGCTCGCCGAGGACATCGCGCGCGCGCTCGGTACGTGCGGATACGTCATCCGCCTGCGGCGACTCTCGGTCGCACCCTTCGAGCGCGAGCCGATGCAAGCACTCGAGGAGGTGGAGGCACTCTGCCGGACGGGTGGTCGTCCTCGGCTGATCCCGCCCGACCGCGCGCTCGCGACTTTGCCGCCGCTCGATGTGCCGGAGGCGGCGGCGCGGCGGCTTCTCAACGGACAGCCGATCGCGGCGGCGGGTCTCGCGAGCGGCCGCGTGCGTCTCTACGACGCGCTCGGTCGCTTCCTCGGCCTCGGCGAGGCGGACGGGCGCGGCACGGTCAGGCCGAAGCGGATGTTTCTTGTGGGTGAGGGGGGCAGCGGGTAGAATGCCGCGCCTCGACGAGACAGGGTAAAAGGCCCGGAAATGGCGGGAATATCAGCGCAATGGCATTGAGCAGTGAGAAGAAGGGCGGGATCGTCGCGCAGTTCCGCCGCGATCCGGCCGATACCGGTTCGCCCGAAGTGCAGATCGCGCTCCTCTCCGAGCGCATCAACGGCCTCGGCGAGCATTTCAGCGCGCACAAGCGCGACCACTCTTCGCGCCGCGGCCTCGTGAAGCTCGTCAACCAGCGTCGCAAGCTCCTCGACTATTTGAAGTCGACGCAGCCCACGAAATATCAGGAGCTCGTCGAGCGCCTGGGGCTTCGCCGCTGAGCACTCCACCAAGGCCGCGCCGGAATCCATCCCGCGCGGCCTTTGTCTTTCTCGCTTCCCGGAATTGAGGATCGAATCGTGAGCGTCTTCTCGAAGTCTTTCGCCTACGGACCGCATGCGGTCACGTTGGAAACGGGCGAGCTCGCGCGGCAGGCCGGTGCCGCAGTCAAGGTCGCGATGGGCGACACCGTCGTGCTCGTCACCGCCGTCGCCCAGCAGCAGCCGGCAGCCGGACGCGATTTCCTGCCCCTCACCGTCAATTATGTCGAGAAGACGTACGCGGCCGGACGCATTCCCGGCGGCTTCTTCAAACGCGAAGGGCGCCCGACCGAGAAAGAGACGCTCACCTCGCGGCTCATCGACCGTCCGATCCGCCCGCTCTTTCCCGACGGCTTCTACAACGACGTGCAAGTCGTCGCGACCGTGCTCTCCGTCGACCCGGACATCGACCCGGATATTCCCTCGCTCCTTGGCGCATCCGCCGCGCTCTCACTCTCCGGTGTGCCTTTCAGCGGGCCGATCGGCGCCGCGCGCGTCGGTTATCGCGACGGCAAGTACCTGCTGAATCCGACGGCGAAAGACCTCGAGACCTCCCAGCTGCATCTGGTCGTCGCCGGCACTGCGCAGGCGGTGCTGATGGTGGAGTCCGAGGCGAAGGCACTGCCGGAGGACGTGATGCTCGGGGCGGTCGTGTTCGGGCATCAGGAGATGCAGGTTGCGATCCGCGCGATCCGCGAGCTCGTCGCCGAGGCGGGCAAGCCGCGCTGGAAGTGGCAGGCGCCGGCGGAGAACGCCGAGCTGGCGAGCGCCGTCGCGCTGCACGCCGAGGCTGCACTCGCGAAGGCGTACACGATCACCGAGAAGCTGCAGCGCCGCGACAGCATCCAGGAAGTCAAAACGAAGACGCTCGCCGCGCTCGCGACGGGCGATGGCGCCAAGTGGGACGAGGAGCAGGTGGATGCGCAGCTCTTCAGGCTCGAGAGCAACATCGTCCGCCAGCGCGTTTTGAACGGCGAGCCGCGCATCGACGGCCGGGATGCGCGCACGGTGCGTCCGATCAGCGTCAAGGTGGGATTGCTCCCGCGGACGCACGGCTCGGCGCTCTTCACGCGCGGTGAGACCCAGGCGCTCGTCACGACGACGCTCGGCACCACTCGCGATGCGCAGATCATCGACGGCCTCGAGGGCGAGCGGCGCGAGCCGTTCATGCTGCACTACAACTTCCCGCCGTTCTCGGTAGGGGAGACTGGCATGCTCGGCTCGCCGAAGCGCCGCGAGATCGGCCACGGCAATCTCGCGCGCCGCGGTGTGAGCGCCGTGATGCCGGACATGCAGAAGTTTCCGTACGTGATTCGTGTCGTCTCCGAGATCCTCGAGTCGAACGGCTCAAGCTCGATGGCGAGCGTCTGCGGAACGAGCCTCTCGCTGATGGATGCCGGCGTGCCCGTCAAGGCACCGGTCGCCGGGGTCGCGATGGGCTTGGTGCTCGAGGGCTCGCGCTTCAAAGTCCTCACCGACATTCTCGGTGACGAGGATCATCTCGGCGATATGGATTTCAAGGTCGCGGGCACGCGCGACGGCGTCACGGCGCTGCAGATGGATATCAAGGTCGAGGGCGTCACGCCCGAGATCATGCGCATCGCCCTCGATCAGGCGCGCGAAGGCCGGCTGCACATCCTCGGGGAGATGAACAAGGTGCTGTCCGCGCCGCGCGCGGAAATGTCCGAATGGGCGCCGTCGATCATCACCCTCAAGATCGATCCGGAGAAGATTCGCGACGTGATCGGCAAGGGTGGGGCGGTCATCAGACAGATCACCGAGGAGACGGGCACGACGATCGACATCGAGAGCGATGGCACCGTCAAGATCGCTTCGGTGAACGGCACTGCGGGCCGCGAGGCGCAGCGTCGGATCGAGCTCATCACCGCAGACGTGGAAGTCGGGCGCATTTACGAGGGACGCGTGGCGCGGCTCATGGACTTCGGCGCGTTCGTCACGATCCTGCCTGGCCGCGACGGCCTCGTGCACATCTCGCAGATCTCCGACGAGCGCGTCGAGCGCGTGAGCGACAAGCTCAAAGAGGGGGACGTCGTGCGCGTGAAAGTGCTCGAGGTCGACCGCCAGGGGCGCATCCGGCTCTCGATGCGCAATGTCGAGGCCGCCTGAGAGGCTAGCGCGTCGCAGCGGTTAGCCGGGCGCCGCTACTCGCGGGACCCCGGTATTCAGTCAGGCTCGCCGCGGGCTCGCGGCGCTGCATTGATCAGAGTGCGGAAGATCTCGTCCTGCGCCGAGCGCCAGCGCTGAAAGTTCTTCGGCGCGACGGCGGCCACGACTTCGTGCGGGTCCACGCCGACGACGCTCTTCGCCCGCTCTCGCAACTCCCGCTGTTGATTGGCGAACAGCTTCAAGCTTTGCTCGAGATAGCACCCGGTCAGGTGCTGCATCGCCCCACCCCCGTACGAGCGGATGAGCTGCGAGAGGAATTCGCGGCTCATCATGGGCTCGTTCCCGTGCTCCTGGTCGGCGATCACCTGCAGAAGGATGCTGTTGGTGATGTCGTCCTGGGATTTCTTGTCGAGCACGATGAACTCGATCTGGTCGATGACGAGCTTGCGCACGTCTCCGAGCGTGATGTAGCGGCTCTCAACGGTGTCGTACAGGCGCCGGTTCGGATATTTCTTGATGACCCTCGGTTCGCTCATCACAAGCTCCCGTCTTGTGTTGCTGAGCGCCGCCGGCTGAAAAGCTCCGGCGGAACCCCGTAGACGCCACCTCTCGCGGCGCCCTGACCCCTGTGCATACCTTAGTACACGCCGGGTGACGTACCCAAATTAAATTGCAAAATCTGCCTCCGAAGCATTGACCGTCCGGATGAGGTTGAGAGGGGCGAGGCGGAAGTGGCGCACGGCCCAATCGAGCTGGATTCGGGGCGGCTCCCCGGTGAGCTCGGGCGGCGGGTCCTGCCCGAGCAGTCGCAGCGTCTCTGTGAGCCATGCACCGGAATGGAGCAAACCGACCGGTGCGGAGCGCCGCGATTTGGCGAGTTTGCGGCCGTCCGGCTCGACGACGAGCGGTAGATGAGCGAAGTGGGGCGGCGGGAATCCGAGCGCACGAGCGATCGCGATCTGCCAAGCGCTGCTTGCGAGCAAATCGGCGCCGCGAACGACATCGGTAATGCCTTGTGCGGCATCGTCCACCGTCACGGCGAGCTGATAGGCGATGAGGCCATCGCGCCGGCGCACGATGACATCGCCGAGCCCCTGCAACTCGAAGGCCTGCGTCCCTTGGATCCGATCCTCGAAGCGGATGACCTCGGCGTCGGGGACGCGGAAGCGCAAGGCTGTCGGGCCGGGCCGCGTCGGTCCGTTGCGGCAGGTGCCGGGATAGCCGTGCTCCTCGGCACCGGCGAGCTCGCGGCGCGAGCAGCTGCAGGGGAAGGTGAGGCCGCGCAGGGAAAGCGCGCCGAGGGCTGCTTCGTAGTGCTCGGTCCGGCGGCTCTGATACTCGACTTCCCCGTCCCACTCGAGGCCGAACGTCTCGAGCGTGCGCAGAATCAGCTCTGCGCTGCCGGGGACCACGCGTGGGGTGTCGAGGTCCTCCATCCGCACGAGCCAACGGCCACCATGGCATCGTGCATCGAGAAAGCTACCGACGGCGGCGAGCAGGGACCCGAGATGCAGCGATCCCGTGGGGGAGGGAGCGAACCGCCCGACGTACCCCGGGGGCGACTCAGCGATAACGGTCGTCGCGGTCGCCGTACTGGCGCTCGCGCCGCTCGCGCCGCTCCTGCGCCTCGATGCTGAGCGTCGCGACGGGCCGGGCCTCGAGCCGTTTGATGCCGATCTCCTCGCCGGTCTCGAGGCAGTATCCGTAAGTGCCGTCCTCGATGCGCTTCAAGGCCTCGTCGATCTTGCGGATGAGCTTGCGTTCCCTGTCCCGCGTCCGCAGCTCGAGGCTGAACTCCTCCTCCTGGGTGGCCCGGTCGTTCGGGTCGGGGAAGTTCGCCGCCTCATCTTTCATGTGGGTGACGGTCCGGTCCACCTCCACCATGAGATCGCGCTTCCAGCTGAGCAGGATGTTGCGGAAGTGCTCCGTCTGCTCTTTGCTCATGTACTGCTCGCCACGCTTGGCGATGTACGGCTTGACGTTGCGCGGGCCCGCAAGGAGGCTGCCCGGCTCGGCGCTTTCGCCATCGTCGCCGTCGGGGCCGGCGGGCGGGGCAGATGACTGCGGCCGCACCGGCGCAGCGGCGGGGGTGAGCTTTACCGCGGCGGGTGCCGTACCGGGCCGCGCGGTATCTTCGACCTTGGCTGCCGGCTGAATGTGCCCCGCCGTTCGCATGTGTTCGGTGGCTTCCGTCTTGTTGCCGTTGACCGTGCCGCCTGCATGGGCCGTACCGGCCGGCGCCGCTGCTGCGACCTTGCGGACGGACGCCGCTTTGGGCCGTACATGGCTCACCGGTTTCGCCCTCTCGGGGGGCTTGCGCGCCGCCGCCTTCCGCGGCACGGCGCGGCTGGCAGGCCTCTTGCCCTTGGCAGGCTTCGGCGCGGGTTTCTTGGCCGACATCAGGCACTCCTCAGAGCATTGAGCCCTAAAAGGACGCGCGATTATACCGGCGCACCGAAGCGTGTACAGGGCACGCGCGCAGGGCTGAAATCAGGGCCCGGCGGGTGCGGAAACCGCCCGGGCAGCTCGGCTTTTCAGGGTAGCGCGACGGGCGGTGCCGGCGTCCAGTCGGGGCGCCGGCGCTCGACGACGACGGTCGTGTAGATGCCGCCCCGCACGTTGAATCGCGCGCTGAGGCGCAGGAAGCGCGGGGCGAGAAGCGCATCGAGAGTTGCGGCGATCTCGTTCGTCACGGCCTCGTGGAAGGTGCCTCTGTCTCGAAACGACCAGAGATAAAGCTTGAGCGACTTGAGCTCGACGCACAGTCGGTCCGGTACGTATTCGAGCTCCAGCGTCGCGAAGTCCGGCTGTCCCGTCTTCGGACAGAGACAGGTGAACTCCGGCAGCGTCATGCGGATCGTGTAGTCGCCCTCGGGCGCGGGATTCGCGAAGGTCTCGAGCGGGGAACGGCTAGGATCGGACATGTTTCAAAGGCGCGCGCCAAAAGATTAATTTATCATGTGCGCCGCGGGCGCGCGGCCCGCCGCACTTGCATGCGGCGCAGCTCGCGCGAGGGGGTTCGGTCACGCCACGGGGGCAGTCACGCACGATGCGGCTCACCAAGATCAAGCTCGCCGGTTTCAAATCCTTCGTCGATCCAACCACAGTCTCTTTCCCCGGCAATCTCACGGGCGTCGTCGGCCCGAACGGCTGCGGGAAATCCAACATCATCGATGCGGTTCGCTGGGTGATGGGCGAGCTGTCCGCGCGGCACCTGCGCGGAGACTCGATGGCGGACGTGGTGTTCAACGGCTCCGTCGGACGCAAGCCGGTAGGCAGCGCCTCGGTCGAGCTCGTCTTCGACAATGTCGATGGTAAGATCGGCGGTCCGTACGCCGCCTACAACGAGGTCTCGCTTCGCCGCCTCGTCGCGCGCGACGGCAGCTCCAATTACTACATCAACGGAGCCCGCTGCCGGCGCAAGGACATCACGCATTTGTTTCTCGGCACCGGTCTCGGCTCGCGCAGCTACGCGATCATCGAGCAGGGGATGATCTCGCGCGTCATCGACGCGAAGCCCGAGGACATGCGCGCGCTGCTCGAGGAGGCGGCCGGGATTTCCCGCTACAAGGAGCGGCGCCGCGAGACCGAGGCGCGGATCGCGGACACGCGCGAGAATCTCGAGCGTCTGCAGGACCTGCGCGACGAGGTGGAGAAGCAGATTCGACACCTGCAGCGCCAGGCGGCGGCCGCACGGCGCTATCGGGAGCTCAAGGAAGAGGAGCGGCGCACGGCCGCGGAGCTTCTGGCGCTGCGCATGCGCGAGCTCGCGAGCGGCGCTGCGGTACACGACTCGGCCATGCGCGAGCGCGACCTCGCGATGCAGGCGGCGCTCGCCGAGCAGCGCTCGCTCGAGGCGGCGCTCGAGAAGCAGCGCGCATTCCACGCGGAGCTCACCGAACGGGTCTCCGCATCCCAGGGCCGCTACTACGAGGCGGGTGCCGAGCTCTCCCGCACGGAACAGAGCATTCGGCACACCCGCGAGCTGCGCGAGCGTCAGCGCAATGACCTGGCTCAGGCGCGCGCGACGCTCTCGGAGCTCGCTTCGCACATCGCGCGCGACGAGCGGCAGGTCGCGGGGCTGCGGCTCGAGATCGCTGCTCTCGCCCCGCAGCTCGGCGATGCGCAGCGGGCCGAGCACGCGGCTGCGGAGGCGCTTTCCGCGGCCGAGCAGGACCTTGCGGACTGGCAGCAGCGCTGGGAGTCGTTCAACCGCGAGCTCGGTGCCGCGAGTCAGACGACGCAGGTCGAGCGTGCCCGCATCGAGCAGCTCGAGAGCGAGCGGCATCGGCTCACGGCGCGCACGGACCGGCTCGCCGTCGAACGGGCCGATCTCGATGCGCTCGCGGCGAGCGGGGATCTCGCCGCGCTGTCGGAGCGGGAGTCCCGCGCGCGGGCGCTGAGCGAAGAGCTCGCCCGTGCGCACACCGCCGCACTCCAATCGGCGCAGGCTCTGCGCAGCGAGCAGCTCGCGATCGAGTCGCGGCTCGAGGCTGCGCGCGCCGAGCGCGATCGCGTGCGCAGCGAGCTCATGTCGCTCGATGCACTGCAGAAGGCAGCGCTCACTCACAATGCGGGCGGTGCCTCTGAATGGCTGGGCTCGAGCGGACTTGCCGGCCAACCGCGGGTTGCCGAGCAGCTGGACGTGGAGGAGGGGTGGGAGCGCGCCGTCGAGACGGCGCTCGGCGACTATCTCGAGGCCGTCTGCGTCGAGCGCCTGGACGATCTCGCAGCCGCCCTCGATGAGCTGGCGAACGGGCGGCTCGCCCTGGTCGAGCACGGCGTTCGGCCGACCGGCGAGGCGGGAGAAGCACGCGCAGCCGGCGACACCGGCTCCGTGACCGAAGCGTCCACGTCGGGACGCACTCTGGCCGCGAAGGTGCGTCGCGGCCCCCCGGCCGCGCTCGATGCGCTCGCGGGGGTGCTCGCAGGCGATTCGCTGGCGGAGGCGCTGCGCACACGCACGCTGCTCGAGCCCGGAGAATCGATCATTACCCGCGGCGGCGAATGGGTGGGTCGCGATTGGATACGCCTCAATCGGGGGCACGATCAACACGCCGGCATCATCGAGCGCGAGCACCGACTGAAGCTGCTGCGCGCACAGCTCGGAAGCCACGAGCAGCACGTGCGCGACATCGAGGCGCATCTCGCCTCGACTCGCGGCGCTCTCGCAGAGGCCGAGGGCGCTCGCGACCGTGTGCAATCGAACATCCACGACGCGCACCGCGAGCATGCCGATCTGCTCGGGAAGCTCGAGGCGGCCCGGGCGCGTGCTCAGGAGGCGATGCTGCGGCGGGAGCGCCTCGATGAGGAGGCCGCCGCGACCGCCCGTGAAGTGGATGCGGCTGAAGAGGCGCTCGCTCGGGCGCACGGCGCGCACGAGCGTGGACGCTCGCTTCTCGCGGACCTCGATTCGCGGCGCCCGGACCTCGAAGGCGAGCGCGAGGAGCGCCGCGAGACGGTTGCGCGTGCTCGCGCGCACGCGCAGGCCGCGCAGCTCGCCGCGCGGGATTTGTTGATCCGCAGCGAGTCGCGCCGCTCGAGCGAGAGCTCGATGGCCGTCTCGCTCGAACGCATGATCGAGCAGCGCGCACAGCTCGAGCAGCGCTGCGCCGAGCTCGAGCGCGAGCTCGCAAGCGGTGACACTCCCATTCGCGAGCTCGAAGGGCGTCTCGAGGAGTTGCTCGCACGCCGGCTGGACGTGGAGGGCGAGCTTGCGGCCGCCCGGCGCGAGCTCGAGCGGGCCGACGCGGAGCTGCGCGTGCTCGATGAGCAGCGCATGCGCGCCGAGCAGCGCGTGCTCGAGGCGCGCACGGCCATGGAGCAGGCACGCTTGAGCGCGCAGGAGATTCGAGTGCGCCGCGAGTCGCTCGCGGAGCAGTTCGCGGCGACGCGTTTCGCGCTCGAGGAGATCGAGCAGGGACTCACCGCCGATGCCGATCCGCTCGCCTGGGAGGAGCGGCTCACCGAGACTCGCGCCGCGATCGAGAAGCTCGGCCAGGTCAATCTCGCGGCGATCGACGAGCTCGCGGAGCACAGCGAGCGCAAGGAGTACCTCGATCGGCAATTCAAGGACCTCACGGATGCTCTTGCGACGCTCGAGGACGCGATGCGCCGCATCGACAAGGAGACCCGGGCGCGGTTCGACGAGACGTTCCAGAAGATCAACGCCGGCCTCGAGCAGAAATTCCCGCGGCTCTTCGGAGGCGGGCATGCCTACCTCGAGCTCGTCGGGGATGATCCGTTGAGCGCGGGTGTCGCCGTGATGGCCCGTCCGCCGGGTAAGCGCAACAGCACGATCCATCTGCTTTCGGGCGGGGAGAAGGCGCTCACCGCGGTCGCGCTCGTCTTCTCGATCTTCGACTTGAATCCCGCACCTTTCTGCCTGCTCGACGAGGTCGACGCGCCGCTCGACGAGTACAATATCGGGCGGTTCTGCGACATCGTGCGCGATATGTCGGGGCGAGTGCAGTTCATCTTCATTACTCACAACAAAGCGACCATGGAGCTCGCCTCGCAGCTGATCGGCGTGACGATGAACGAGCCGGGAGTCTCCCGGCTCGTCGCGGTCGACGTCGAAGAGGCGATGCGCCTCGCGGCAGTCTGACGCCGGAGGCGAGTGGCTCATGCAGGAGCTGCGCTGGACACTGCTGATCATCGGGATCGTGTTCCTCGCCGGGCTCGCCTGGTGGGAGCTGCGCCGTTCGCGGCGCGGGCTCGCAGGCTCCGGCGATCGCCCGGGCGAGCCGGTCGGCAGCCGCGAGCTGCACCGCTCCGCTCCTGATCGGCCGGCCGCGGTCGACGGGATCAAACACGAGCCCACGATCAGCTTCCCCGAGATGCCGGCACGGGAGACTCCGGAGGAGCTGCCGGTGGTCGAGGTGCTCGACGATGATTCGCTCATCGGTCTACGCGTCGACGGCGTGCGCGAAGACTCGGGCGGTGAGCAACCGCCCGCGGAGGCAGCCGAGCCGATCGTGCCGACGCCGCCGGAGCCGCTCGTACGGGACGAGCCGCTGCCGCTGCTTGGCGTCGCCCCGGTGCCGCAGCCGCTGGACCCGATCGTCGACTGGCCGGAGGAGTCGGTGCGGCGCGTCGTCGCGCTGCGCCTCGTCGCGCCCGGCGAGCGCTTCGCCGGGCGCGCGGTCCGCCAGGCGCTTTCCGCAGAGGGTTTCGTGCTCGGCAAGCTCTCGATCTTTCATCGCGCAGGTCCCGATGGTCGCGCAGTCCTGAGCGTGGCGAGCTTGAACAAACCGGGCACGTTCGAGGCGGAGTCGATCGACATGCAGCGCTACGGCGGACTGAACCTCTTCGCGGTGCTGCCCGGGCCGCTGCCACCCGCCAGGGCCTTCGAGGAGCTGCTCTCCGCGGCGCGCAATTTGAGCGAGCGCCTGCAGGGTGCTTTGCAGGACGAGCGCGGCGAGCCACTCACGCCGATGCGCGCCGCAATGCTTCGCGAGACACTCGCCGGCGAGGCGGAGTCGAGTGGCTGAGCAGACGGCGGCGCGGCGAATCGAGGAGCTGCGCCGGGAGATCGCACACCACAACCGCCTGTACTACGAGCTCGACCGGCCGAGCGTTTCGGACGCGGAATACGACGCGCTGCTCGCGGAGCTGCGCTCCCTCGAGCGCGAGCATCCCGAGCTCCTGACGCCCGACTCCCCGACCCAGCGGGTCGGCGCGCAACCGTCCGGGAAATTCGCGAAGGTCCGACATGCGGTTCCCATGCTGTCCCTCGCGAATGCGCTCGCCCCCGAGGAGGTCGAGGCGTTCCTCGATCGCGTGCGTCGCTTCCTGAAGCTCGACGCAGGCGAGCCGATCGAGCTCACCGCCGAGCCGAAAATCGACGGCCTGTCACTCTCGCTGCGCTACGAGCGTGGGCTGCTCGTGCGCGCCGCAACGCGCGGCGACGGCGTCGAGGGGGAGGACGTGACGGCGAACGTCCGGCGCGTGAAGGGCGTGCCGGAGCGGCTCGCCGGTGCGCGAGCGCCGGCCGTATGCGAGCTGCGCGGCGAGGCCTACATGACGCGCTCGGCGTTCCTCGCGCTCAACGAGCAGCAATCGCAGGCCGGCCGGACCGTCTTCGCCAATCCGCGCAACTCGGCGGCCGGATCGCTCCGGCAGCTCGATCCGGAGGTGACGGCCTCGCGTCCACTCCAGTTCTTCGCTTACGGCTGGGGCGAGATGAGCGCGCTGCCCGCGAGCACGCAGTGGGGCATGCTCGAGTGGCTCGCGGCGCGCGGCTTGCCGACCAATCCTCTGGCGCGTCTGTGCCGCTCGCTCGAGGAGCTGCTCGCATTCCATCGACAGATGGAGCTCGAGCGCGCGGCGCTCGATTACGACATCGACGGGGTGGTATACAAAATCAACCGCCTCGACTGGCAGGATCGCCTCGGCTTCGTGGGGCGCGATCCGCGCTGGGCCGTCGCGCACAAATTCGCCGCACGCCGCGCGGCGACCGTCGTGAATGCGATCGAGGTGCAGGTCGGGCGAACCGGAGCGCTCACGCCTGTCGCAAAGCTCGCCCCGGTCAACTTAGGGGGCGTCATCGTCTCAAACGCCTCGCTGCACAACGAGGACTACGTCCGTTCGCTCGACGTGCGGATCGGCGATACGGTCACCATTCAGCGCGCGGGCGATGTGATCCCGCAGGTGCTCGGAGTCCTCATGGAGCGCAGGCCCGCAGGTGCGCGGCCGTACGAGTTTCCGCGAACCTGTCCTTGCCCGCTCGCAACTGCCGTGGTGCGCGAGCGGACGGCCTCGGGCGAGGAGGGTGCCGTCGCGCGCTGCTCGGGCGAGCTCGCCTGTCCTCACCAGCGCATCGAGCACCTGCGGCACTTCGTCTCCCGGCGCGCATTCGACATCGAAGGGCTCGGGGAGAAGCAGATCACGATGTTCTACGAGCAGGGCTGGGTGAGGGAGCCCGCGGAGGTCTTCACGCTCGCGGCGCGCAACGCGTCCATTCACATCGAGGAACAGAAGGGCTTCGGCGAAGTCTCCGTGCGCAAGCTCTTCGAGGCGATCGAGGTGCGCCGTTCGATCCCCCTCGAGCGCTTCATTTACGCGCTCGGCATCCGTCACGTCGGGGAGACCACGGCGCGCGCCCTCGCGCGCGGCTACGGGAGCTTCGCCACATTGCGCGAAGCCTGCCGCAGGCTCACCGAGGGCAGTGCCGAGGAGCGCCTCGAGGCGCGGCAGGAGCTCGATGCGATGGATCAGATCGGCGATACGGTGATCGAGAGCCTTGCCGCGTATTTCGGGGAGCCGCACAACGCCGGCATGGTGGATCGACTCGCCGAGCAAGTGCGGGTCCTCGAGGCCGAGCGCCCGCTCGCATCCTCGCCCGTTGCGGGGAAGACTATCGTCTTCACCGGGCGGCTCGAGCGCATGACGCGCGAGGAAGCGAAGGCGCTCGCGGAGAGGCTCGGCGCGACGGTGAGCGGCAGTGTCTCGACGAAGACCGACTTGCTCGTCGCCGGGGCCGAAGCGGGCTCGAAGCTCAAGAAGGCTGCGACGCTCGGCGTCGCGGTGCTCGATGAGGCGGCCTTCCTCGAGCTCGTCAACTCTTCGCGCGCTCGATCTTCGCCTTCTGAATGAGGGCGTCTTCGTACGCCTTGAACTTCTTCTGCTTGACGATCTGCACGAGCCGCTGCTTGACGCTGTCGAATGAGGGCACGGACAAGTCGCGCGTGCCCTCGAGCTCGATGATGTGCCAGCCGTACGTGGTGTGCACCGGCTGGTGCGTGTACTCGCCGGGCTTCAACTGAACGACTGCATCCGCGAATGGCTTGACCATACCGTTGGGGTTGAACCAGCCGAGATCGCCCCCGTTGCTCTTCGAGGGATCGATCGAATCGCTCTTCGCGAGGTCGGCAAAATTGGCGCCCTTCTCGAGTTTGGCGATGAGGCTCTTCGCAGTCGCTTCGCTCGCGACGAGGATGTGCCGTGCGTGGTACTCGGTGTGCGGCAGCGCCGCCACCTGAGTGTCGTATTCGGCGTGCAGCTCCTGATCGGTCGGCTCGCGATCTTTCAAATAACGATCGGCGACGACCGACTGCAGCACGTTCAGACGCGAAATCTCGAGCAGGTGCTGCGTGTCCGCGGTGCCCGCGACACCGTCCTTCTCCGCCTGCTCGGCGACGACCTGCGCGCGAATGAGATTATCGAGCGCCCGCTCGCGCTCGTCGGCCGTGAGATCGCTTGGACTCTTTCCGCCCGTGACGCCCTTGATGTAGAAGGCGAAGAAGTCGCGGCGGATCGGCACTCCGTTTACCGTGACGACCGGCGGGGAAGTGTCGGCGGAGCTCTGAGCAACGCTTTGAGAGCCGCTCTGAGGGTGGCAAGCCGCGAGTGCGATCGCCGCCGCTGCAAGCACGAGCACGCCGGCGACGTGTGTGGGTGCGCGGTGCGAAATGAATGTTTCCATCGGGAAATGTTCCTGAATTGTTAATAACTTACGATTTATTTATGTTGTAACTTCTTCTGGTGCATGCGCCTCGATCGCAAGCGCGTGGATTCCGGCCGTCTGCAAGGTACTGCAACCGGCTTCCGCACCGAGTTGCCGTGCCACGCAATCGTAGACGAGCCGGTGCCGGGCGATGCGCGTGAGTCCGCGGAAGCGCTCGGAGACGATCCGAACGCGAAAGTGTCCCCCTTCGCGGGCGCCCGGATGGCCTGCGTGGCGCGCGCTCTCATCTTGCACGTCGAGCCCGACGGGCGCGAGCTGCCGCTCGAGCGCAGCTCGGATGCGATCGGCCGTGGGGCTGGGCTCGGTCGGAGAGCGAGGGGTCTGCGGCGCGCCCATTTGTCCCGTCATTCCTGCACGATCTGTTTGTCCGCTCCCACGCCGGCGTTATCGGGTGTGGCGCGGCGTGCGAGCCAGAGCGCCTGGGCGAAGATGAATACGGCGGTCGCGAGGGTCAGCCCGAATACTTTGAAATTCACCCACGTGCGCTCGCTCGCATGATACGCCACCTCTATGTTGGCGACGCCGAGGCCGATGTAGAACGCAACCCACAGCGCATTCAACCGCCGCCACAGCCTCGCGGGGACGGTGCCCTCCGGATCGACCGCCGGCGCGAGGATCGTGGCGACGAGCGGGCGCTTGCCGATCCAGTAGCTCCCGAGAAAGACGAGAGAGGCAGCCCAGAAGAACACGGTGGGCTTCCACTCGATATAGCGCCGGTTGTGCAGGAACAGCGTCGCGGCTCCGAACACGAAAACCAGCGCCGCCGACAGCCCGTGGCGCAGCGGCACGCGCCGGGTGCGCGCGATGTCGATCGTGAGCACGACGGCGACGGCCACCATGAGCGCCGCCGTCGCGGTGTATATGCCGCGCAGGTAGTACGCGACCACGAAAACCGCGAGCGTCGCGAGCTCGAGAGCGTTCTGCATGCGAGAGGATGCGGGGGCGTGCCGCCCGGCTTCAGGGGCCGCGTATCATAGCCCAACCTCCTTCGAGAAGCCTCGACGACATCCCGATTTGAGCCAGCTGTTCACGCTTCATCCCGCGAATCCCGAGCCGAGACTCATACGCCGCGCCGCCGCGATCGTGCGCTCCGGAGGCGTCATCGCGTATCCGACCGACTCTTGTTATGCGCTCGGCTGCCGGATCGGCGACAAGGCAGCGCTGGAGCGGGTGCGGCGCATACGCGAGGCGGACCGTCATCATCACTTCACTCTGGTTTGCCGCAGTGTCGGGGAGGCGGCCCGCTATGCGCGAATCGACACGCCCCAGTTCCGCCTGCTCAAATCCTGCACGCCGGGTCCGTATACTTTTCTGCTTCCCGCGACGCGGGAGACACCGCGCCGGCTGCAGCACGAGCGCCGTCACACGATAGGCATTCGCGTGCCGGATCACCCGGTGCCCCTCGCGCTCACCGCCGAGCTCGGCGAGCCGCTCATGAGCTCTACGCTCATTCTGCCGAGCGATCCTCTGCCCCTCAGTAACGCGCAGGACATCCGCACCCATCTCGAGCATGCGATCGATGCGGTGCTCGATGGCGGCAGTTGCGGAATCGAGCCGACGACCGTCGTCGACCTCGCGGTCTCCCCGCCCGTCGTCGTGCGCCGCGGCAAGGGTGGGCTCGCGGTTTTCGGCCTATAATTCGCCCATGATTCGCCCACCACCAAATGAGCGTTAACCCACAGACGCGGCGCGTGCTCTCGGGGATGCGGCCGACGGGTCCACTGCACCTCGGGAACTACCACGGCGCGCTCCGCAACTGGGTCGAGCTTCAATACCAGTACGAGTGCTTCTTCTTCATCGCCGACTGGCACATGCTCACGACGGGCTACGAGGACACCTCGTCCCTGCAGGAGAACATCCGCGCAGTGCTCATCGACTGGCTCGCGGCGGGTTTGAACCCCGGGGTCGCGACGCTGTTCATCCAGTCGCACGTGCCCGAGCACGCGGAGCTTCACCTGTTGCTGTCGATGGTGACGCCGCTCGGGTGGCTCGAGCGTGTGCCGACGTACAAAGAGCAGCAGGCGGAACTGCGCGAGCGCGATCTTGCGACCTATGGATTCCTCGGCTACCCGCTGCTGCAGAGCGCGGACATCCTTCTCTATCGCGCCGACTTCGTGCCGGTCGGCGAGGATCAGGTCGCACACGTCGAGTTCGCGCGCGAGATCGCCCGGCGATTCAATCACCTGTTCGGCCGCGAGCCGCAGTTCGAGGAGAAGGCGGAGCGGGCCGTGAAGGGCCTCGGCGGCCGCAACGCGACCCTGTACCGGCAGCTGCGCCGCAAATACCAGGAGAGCGGCGATGCCGAGGCACTCGAGCGGGCAAGGGCGCTCGTGCAGGCGAACAACCGGATCACCGTCGCCGACCGCGAGCGCCTGCTCGGATTTCTCGAGGGCACCGGCGTCAGTATCCTGCCCGAGCCGCAGGAGCTGCTCACGGCGACGCCGCGCGTGCCGGGCCTCGATGGGCGCAAGATGTCGAAGTCCTACGGAAACGCGATCAGCCTGCGCGAGGACCCGGAGGTCGTGGCGCAGAAGTTGAGGACGATGCAGACCGATCCCGCACGCGTCCGCCGCACCGATCCGGGCGACCCCGAGAAGTGCCCGGTGTGGGAGCTGCACAAGATCTACTCGGATGAGCCGACGCGCACGTGGGTGAACGAGGGCTGCCGCAGCGCGGGTATCGGCTGCCTCGATTGCAAGCGCCCGGTCATCGACAAGATCGTGGAAGAAGTGCGAGGCTTTCGACGGCGGGCGCAGGAGTTCGAGGAAAACCCCGACCTCGTGCGCAGCATCGCGGTCGAGGGCGCGGAGAAGGCGCGCGACGCCGCCCGGCAGACCATGGAGGAGGTGCGGCGCGCGATGCACCTTCGGGGTGCTTAAATTGCGCGGCAGGACGGCAGCATGACGGAGAAACCGGAGCTCAAGATCATCGTGTCCGGGAGTGCACCGGGAACTGCTGCCGCGGCGCAGCTTTCCGTGCAGACTCCGGAGCAGGTGGAGATGCCTTTCGCGGTGGTGAACGGTGAGCCGGTCACCGTGCTGCCTCGCGATCTGTACATTCCGCCGCAGGCGCTCGAAATTTTCCTCGAAGCGTTCGAGGGGCCGCTCGATCTGCTGCTCTACCTCATTCGCCGCCAGAATCTCGATGTGCTCGACATCCCGATCGCCGAGATTACCCGCCAGTACATGCAATACATCGAGCTCATGCAGGACCTGCAGCTCGAGCTCGCGGGCGAGTACATGGTGATGGCCGCCACTCTGGCGGAGATCAAATCGCGCATGCTCCTGCCGCGTGCCCACCCGGATGGCGAGAACGCGGAGGATGATCCGCGCGCCGAGCTCGTGCGGCGCCTGCAGGAATACGAGCGCTACAAACAGGCGGCGGAGAGCCTCGATCAGCTGCCGCGCCTCGAGCGCGACGTGTGGACCGCGAGCGCCGAGCTGCGCGACCGCAAGGTCGTGCGGCTGCTCCCACAGATCACGCTTCAGGAGATGCTGGCCGCCTTCAAGGAAGTGGTCGTGCGTGCGGAGCTGTTCGCGCATCATCGCGTCGCGCGCGAGCGGCTCTCGGTCCGCGCACGCATGACCGACATCCTCTCTGCACTCGAGCAGGCGAGCTTCATCGAATTCGTGCGACTGTTCCGCCCCGAGGAGGGCCGGATGGGCGTGACGGTCACGTTCGTCGCGATCCTCGAGCTCGTGCGCGAGGGTCTGATCGACATCGTGCAGCCCGAGCCATTCGCTGCGCTGCACGTACGTGCGGCGGCTCCGGCGCGTGGACTGCACGTGGTTGCGACCGAGGGAACTGCAGAGGGAAGCGAAGAGGAATGAGCGAGCAGTACCTGAAGAACGTCATCGAGGCTGCGCTCCTCGCGGCCGGAAAACCCCTCTCGATCGAGGACTTCGCCTCGCTGTTCGAGGAGTCCGGGCGTCCGGGCAAGGCCGATATCCAGGCGGCACTCGCCGCGCTCGAGTCCGATTACGGCGGCCGGGGGATCGAGATCAAAGAGACGGCCGCGGGATTTCGCGTCCAAGTGCGGCGCGAGCTCGCCGAGGAGATCTCGCGCCTGTGGCCCGAGCGCCCCGCGCGTTATTCCCGGGCGCTCCTCGAGACACTGGCGCTGATCGCGTATCGGCAGCCGATCACGCGCGGGGAGATCGAGGCCGTGCGCGGCGTCGCGGTCAATCCAAACATCGTAAAGACGCTCCTCGAGCGCAACTGGATCCGCATCGTCGGGCAGCGCGACGTGCCCGGGCGTCCGGAGCTGCTCGGGACGACACGCGAATTCCTCGATTACTTCGGTTTGAAGAGTCTCGAGGAGTTGCCGCCGCTCGCCGAGCTCAAGGCGATGGCCGATTTCAACGTGCAGCTCGAGCTCGCCGACGTACCGAGCCTCGCCGTTGCGGGCTCGACCGCGACGGTCGAGGATTCCGGTGCCCAGGCCACATACGAGGAAAATGGGCACGCCGATCCGCCGAGCGAGGAAGCCCATCCGCCGAGCGAGGAGGCGGAGGTGCAGAGCGAGGATTCCCAGGGCGATGATTCGCAAAGCGAGGATTCGCACGGCGATGACTCGCAGAATGCGAGCGAGGACCCGCCGGGCTCGCAGGGACGGATCGCGGCCTCTCCAGGACCGCGCTAGCCCCGTGCCGCGGGAGGCGAGGCCCCGCATGCGGCAGGAGCCCGCTCAACGGCTGCAGAAGGCGCTCGCCCACGTCGGGCTCGGCTCCCGGCGCGAGATCGAGGGCTGGATACGCGCGGGGCGTCTCACCGTCAACGGCAAGCTCGCAGAGCTCGGCATGCGAGTGCGCGAGTCGGATCGCATCCGGCTCGACGGCCGGCTGGTGCGGCAGCGACCGGCGGCATCCCATCAGGTGTTCCTTTGTCATCGCTCACCGGGCGAGCCGCTCGATGCTGCGATGCTGCGTCGCTCGAGCGCCGCATTTGAGCTGGCGGGGCGTGCGCGCAGCTCCGAGCCTGAGACGGCGCAACCGGTCGATGAGGCTCGGGCACCCATGCTCGAGGCTTTGATCGAACGGCTGCCGCGCTCGGGAGGGCGGCGCTTCATTCCCGTCAGTCCCATGCCTCGACAGGACGGCGGCCTCGAGATCGTAACCTCCGATGGAGAGCTCGCCCTGCGGCTGCAGCGTGCCGTGCGCGGCCTCACCGGCGAGTTCAGCGTGCGCCTGCACGGCGCACTCGCCGAGGGACAGCTCGCGAGCGTGCGCTCCGGGGAGCTCGATGGCGGTGAGCGGCTCGAAGTCCTCGGCTGCGAGTCGCGCGGCGGAGAGGGCGCGAACCAGTGGTACGCATTCACGGCACGCGGCGCGAGCGGCCGGGAGGTGCGCCGGCTGTTCGAGCGCTCGGGGGTCACCGTGAGCCGCGTGCTGCGGGTGCGGCTCGGATCGGTCGCGCTCGACCGTTCGCTCTCGCGCGGCCGCTTCCGGAAGCTCGCGCAGAGCGAGCTCGATCAGCTGCTCGGGGTGTTGCCTACTGCGCGTCGAAGCTCCCGCCGCTGATGCCGCCGCTCGCGGGTCCGAGGAGCGCGAGATAAGGGGCGACGAGCGAGTCGGGCGTGCGCAGCTGCGCCGGATTCTCCGCGGGATACGCCTGCGCTCGCATGCGGGTGCGTGTGGGCCCGGGATTGATGGTGTTCACCCGGATCGCGGTGATGTCCGAGAGCTCGGAGGCGAGCACCTGGGCAAGTCCCTCGATTCCGAATTTGGAGACTGCGTACGCGCCCCAGTACGCCTTCCCGCGCCGCCCGACACCGCTCGAGGTGAAGAGGATCGCCGCGTCCTTCGAGCGTTTGATCACGGGCAGCAGCACCTGCGTGAGCGCGAAGGCGGCCGTTAGATTCACGTGTAGGACGCGGCACCACGTCGGCACGTCGTAGTGCTC
>DATNFW010000093.1:0-46869 GCA_035606175.1 Steroidobacteraceae bacterium
CAAAGCTTCGGCGCAAACTCCATGTTTGCATATCGCAGCCCCCAAGATACGCGCATCGACGATCGCCTGGCTGGCTCCATTCGAACCGGTCGGATACATGGCATGAGCGGCATCGCCAAGCAGTGTAACTGGACCGTCAACCCACGTTGGGACAGGGTCGCGATCAATCATCGGATTTTCGAAGGCAAACTCCGCGCCTCGGATCAATTCCGGCACATCGAGCCAGTCCCATTTCCAATCAGCGAAATGATGTAGAAACGTGTCGAAAGGGACCTCGCGGAACCATCCGCTCAGTTGTTTCTCATCCGCGTTGGGGATTGTCACCTCGGCGATCCAGTTGATCATCGCGAGACCCGTCCGAGGATCAGCGTGCGAGATCGGGTAGAAGACAACGCGATGCTCATGGGTGCCGAGGCCCACGAACGAGGAACCCGTCCGAATCGGCCTGCCCCAGGTGACGCCCCGCCACATCATCTTCCCGCCCCAATGGATGGGTGGTTGGCCCGGATGCATCTGGGCCCTGACCGCCGAATGGATCCCATCCGCACCCACGAGCAGGCTGCCCGCAATCTCAGAGACGAGGCCATCCGCCTGGACCACACGAGCCGTTACTTTTTCGTCCGAAGTCTTGCGATAACCGGTCACGCGGGTACCGAGTCGTACGGCGTGGGGACCAATCCGCCGCCTGACCTCATGGAAAAGTAACATCTGCAGCCGGCCCCGATGCACCGCATACTGAGGCCAGCGGTACCCGGCTAGACGACCGCGCGGCTCCGAGTAGATATCGTTTCCATTTAGGCCGACGAGCGCCCACTCTCGAGCTGGAATGCCAATCGCCTCGAGCTGCGGTTCGGTGATGCCTAAATCGTAGAGCTCCCGCACGGCGTTGGGCTGAAGGTTGATGCCGACGCCCAGCGGTCGCATTTCGCGAACGGCCTCGATCACGAGGCACCGTACGCCGATCTGATGCAGTGTCAAAGCGGTTGCGAGACCTCCGATCCCGCCGCCCGCAATGACGATCAAATCTTCACCCATACAGGGGCATCCCAGAGTTTGCTATCGAGAGGTATCACGAAGCTCCTTGCGCCGCCACGCAAAATACTGATCGAGCGCCGAGAGTTGCTTGAAGTTCGGTACGCCCAGATGTGCACTCGGAGCCGCATCGAAATGCATCACACTCGGTTTTGCATCAGTGAACGCCGGCCAGGGCGGCAGTTCCGCGCCGTTGGGATCGCCATTTTTTGCGAAATTGACCCAGTAGCTGCTCATGAGCTCGGAGAGTGACGCATCGGCTGCGCTGGGCGGCATTCCAGGCCGGCCGAGATTGCCGAACACGAACCCAATCTCGGAAGCATGACTCGAGCCCTCGGGAGATGCGGGTGTGCGATGGTCGAAATAGTAGAGGTATGCCTTGTGGCTTCCCTTGTGCTCGGACTGCAGGCTCGCCCACCTCCACGTCGACCAGGCGAACACCGAGTCCCGGAAGTTATCCTTCGCTGCCTTGTGAGCCTCAGCATCCGTGGCGTGCGGGTTGGCAGCGAGGATGAGATCCGCCTTCTCTCCGTACTCGGTGCGAATCTGCTTCTCGTAAGCCGCGCGGCTCACTTTGGGAGGCGTGAACGCCGCACCTTCATCGGAGTTGGTGCCAACCAGCACGGGCGTGTCATTGAACCGTCCGGCCTTGTAGAGCTCGTACTCGTCGCCGATGATCACATAGCCATCGACAGTCGGCCAGAATCCCCCGCGCACGGTTCGCTCCGCCTTGAGAATCGTCTCGGCGGGTAGCGCCCTGGCAGACTTGATATCGTTTGCGCCGAGTGAAGCCAGGAAGCTGTGGCCGGTCTTCTCCGCCACCTTTAGCGTCGGCACGCCCTGCCCAGGTCCGCTGCGCGGCGGCGTCAGTGAGCCTCCACTCTCGGAGATCGCCCGTTGGTAAAGACCCTTCGCTTGCGGCGAGGCCGCGAGCATGCTCACCGAAATGCCGCCCGCGGATTCCCCGAATACCGTGACCCGGTGTGGGTCGCCGCCGAACTGTGCAATGTTGTCACGCACCCACTTCAGGGCTGCGATCTGGTCCTCGAGGCCGTAATCGCCAGAGCCGTGACCGCTCTCCTCACTCAGCTCCGGATCGGCCAGGAATCCGAACGCGCCGACTCGATAAGCGACTGAGACGAGCACAACGCCCTTCTCTGCGAAATGAGTTCCATCGTAGAGAGGCCAATTGGTCGCGCCGCCGACGAAGGCACCGCCGTAGACCCATACCATGACCGGCAGTCGTTCCGCCGCGCTCTTGGCCGGAGTCCACACATTCAGATAGAGGCAGTCCTCGCTCACTGCTGTCGGGGCGCCAAGGCGTGCGGCGAAAGCCGTGTCCTGCATGCAGGCCGGGGCAAAAGCGTGCGCGCGCTTGGTGCCCGACCACGGAACGACTGGCTGCGGTGACTGCCACCGGTTCTCTCGAAGGGGCGGCGCAGCGAAAGGAATTCCCTTGAACGATGCGATACCGTTCACGACATCGCCCCGCACCTCGCCGCCCGTGACGCGAGCTCTCTGCACCTGAGCGAGCGCCGTCGATGCGACGGCACTGAGAACCGTGATTGCAACAGTGACGCCCCAGAACCTGCCCATGCGTTCTCCTCCCAAATTTTTCTGCGCGATTGCTACCGCGGGACGGGCGACTGGAAGCGCGACAGCACCTCCCCTGCCCAGCTGCGGATCGCCTTGGAGCGAATTTTCCACGAGCCGTCGACTTTGGCCACGACGTCGCGGACGTGCCCGCACCAATAGAGCCGCGGCAGCTCCGGCGGATGATTGATCGTGGCCCAGGCGTAGGAGCGCACGACCCAATGCTGCGGGCGACCCTCGGGATCGGGCTCAAAGAAGAACTGGGCCATCTGCAGCTGATGCCCGGGAAAATCGGCACGCTCGTGAAACTTGCGCACGAGCTTGTGGATCGCCTCGCGCCCCTTGTAGACCTCGATAGCTCCGCTTCGAGTCTCCTCGTCCGCCTCGGCATCCTCAGTGAACAGCGCGACGTAACCCTCGGTGTCTCCCGTATCGAGCGCCCAGCTGTAACGGGCATAGAGCTCGTAGATCTCGGTGCGGTCCTGCGGGCTTGGCCCCTGCATTTTGTGTTCTCCTGCGCGAGTGAACCGCGTGGCAGCGCGGTTCCTCGTCACTGTGTCGCCGATCTTATCAGGAGCGCCGTGTCGCGATGCGGATGCCGCTTTTCATGGCGTCGAAGGACATCCAAGGACGACGCGAACCAGGTGGGGTGGCGCCCCCGGCCGGAGTTGAACCGACGACCTACCGCTTAGGAGGCGGTCGCTCTATCCACTGAGCTACGGGGGCGCCCGCGCCGGTCATTTTACCAGGATGCGAGGGGTCGTCCGGTGTCAGGGCTCGAAACCCTCATCGCCAGTGAGCCGAACGCGGCCGGTCAAGGGCGTAATATCGAGTGCTCCGGCGGCTGCATCCCTGAGGCTGAAGAACACGCCGCTCGGTTCGCAATGCAGAAAGTAGTCCGCCTGCTGCGTGCCACAGCGGCGACAATGATTAATGAGATAGCGGCCGCCCGCGACCCTGGCCTGCCCAAAGCGAAAATCCGGCACAGCCCCAAGCTGACGGCGAAGGCTCTCGTCGATCGCCGTAATGTTCGAGACGGTGAACTGCTCGAAGTGTTCCCCGTCGACGCTTCCGGATTCGCAATAGATGCAGACCACGCGACAACCTGCATGACACTTCCAGCAGCGGGTCCTTGCGGAGATTATGAACGCCTCGTCGGATACGATCGAATATGGCCGATCCGCGAGGCCCGGCGCTGTCTCGAGCCAGCGATCGAAAGGCGCCGGATCGAGGACCGAATCGATGAACCAGCACTTGCCGTCCGAGTCCCACTGCGCGCCGAGCTCTCTAGCCTGATCCCGCTCCTCGAAAGGCACATAAAGATATGTTCTGCTCACGTCCTACCCCGTTCGTCAGAGACTGAAATCATTGTCGTGATCCCGGCCTTTGGCCCGCGATTCCGATGCCAAGCCGCGCTCCGAGGCGTCGAGTCCGGAATCGAGTCCGGCGGCCTCTCGCGCGCGTTGCTTCTCCCGATAATCCAGCCAGTTTCGAACTGACCGCGCCGCCTCATCGACTCGCTCGATCACCGATGCCCTGAGTTCCTCGCGGGTGGCGGGGCGACTGCGCTCCATCGCCGCCACGGTCGCCTTGCCAACTGGGGTAAGCACCGCGCCCGATTCCACACCCGCTGTGGCCTCTCTCGCCACAGTGCGTCGTTCACTTAGTTTCTCCTGCAGCTCCCGCCAGACAGAAGTCACGCGCGCGCTGAATTCGCGCAGCCTCGATCGACCGATCGCCGGCAAAGTGCGCTCGCCCGATGGCACATGCGATACGTCGGATAAATCCCCGCGTCCGTTGGCCTCGGCGCCGAGCCGCGCACGCTCGAGATCGGCACGATGGCGCGCGCGCGTCTTCTCGGCGATGAAGCTGTACGCGCCGCGCTTCTCCATGTGATACGCCGCAAGCGGCACGCGCGTCGGGCCTTCGGATGGTCCGAGCCCGCGCTCCGCGCGACTCAGATGCGTCACGCGCGCGGCGACCTGCGCTTTCTCGAGTGCGTCGTTGGTGAGCTCGGCCCAGCTCTTCCGCAGCGATTCAATCTCGTCCCGCCAGCGCGGCAGACCGAGCTCGTGGCGCCGCGTCCCGTTCAGCTCCAGAGTGGTCTTGCGGCCCAGGCCGTCGACTGTGATCTCCCGGGTGGTTGCGAGCAAATGCGCATGAAAGTTACGTGCATCTTCTCGCGGAGCATGGATCGCTACGTCGACTGCACTGAGATAGCGATCCGCCACGTGCTGGGCGAACTCCCTCGCGAGCTGGGTGCGCCGCTCCGGGGCCAGCTCGTGGGGAAGAGCCACGACGAACTCGCGCGCGACCCGGCCATTACGGCGCGATTCCGCGTGTTCTGCTGCATTCCACAGCGTCGTTCGTTCGCGTGCCCACGCGAGCGAAACTCGATGCGCAGCAAGCTGCGACGGCAAGACGATCTCCTTGTGCATCACGTCGGTTCGGCCCCGATGATCGTACGTTCTTCTCGTGCGCTCATCGCGGATGCGCTCTCCGGCCCGATAAGCCGCCGCGCTCGTCGCGCGGCTGCCGCTCTTGCCCTGAGCGCGCCCGAACGCCTTCATCCGAAAGTAGTAGATGGCCACGACCGGGGTTCCGGGGCGAGACGGATGCGCGTCCAGCACGGATTCGAGGCGGTCTTCAGATAGCCGACGAGATCGGGCAGCTGTTCGATCTCCGATGGCAGCACCGCCGACTCGATGACCCGCTGCCGGGCAATCTGCGTGGAGCGGCGGTGCCCTCGCCGCGCGAACAGCTCGCCGCGGTCGCTGCTTCGGGCCGTCTGGCGGCGTAGGACCTCCCGCTCGCCGATCAGCTGTGAGGCGAATGCGGCGGTCCCACCGGACTCGCTCGCCGAGCAGCGCAGGATCAGCGTATTGCCGCAATTCTCGATGACCGATCGTGCACCACCCGCGCCGTACGTCGTGGAAACCTGGGCGAGCGACTGCAGCCCGAGGACGCAGGAACCCCCAAATTTTCGCAACCTCGACAACGCATCCGTGAGCCCGTCGATCGTACCGAGTGCGTCGAGCTCATCGACAATGAACCAGATACGACGTCCCTCCGGAGTGCGGCTCCGCGCAGGCATCGCGAACCGACGCCGTGCGCCGCATTGACCGGAGCGCTCCTCTGCGGCCGTCTCCTCCCCGCTCAGGGTCTGGAAGATGGCGAGCCGCATCCAGGTCGAGATGAGCGCACGCAGCGCGGCGATCTGGTCGGCTCGATACGGCATGAAGAGCACGCCGCGGCCGCGCGCGATCCAGTCGCGAATGGAGAGCGTCGTGCCGCGAACCGCGGCCAAATGAGGAAACGCCGCGAGCGCAGTCATCGTGACTGAGCGGATGGAGCTGAACATCCGCGCGTTGTCCTCATCGAGGAATGCTTGCCCCGGTGTGCCGGCGACCACGCTCCGCAACTCGGCGGTGCCGGCGATGGCGAGCAAGCGCCACAGTTCATGCAGATCCGGCGGACCGCTCTGCGACAAGCGCCGCACGACGGCACCGACGAGCGTCCTCGCATACGCTCTCCACTCGCGTCCCGCCGGATCGTCGCCCTCGGGAACGAGCCCACGCGCGAGGTTCTCGGCGTCGAAAGAGGAGCGCAGCTCCCCGAACAGGTCCCAGCGTGCCGAGCGCGGCTCGAACGGATTGAGGAGGACATCGCCGCGATACCGGTCGAAGAAGCTCATGAGACAGGCGCCGTTTGGATCGGCGATTACGGCGCGGTCTCCCCGCGCAAGCGCCGAGCGCAGCAGCGCGGAAATAGCCGTGGACTTGCCGGTGCCCGTCGTTCCGATGATCTTGAAATGTTTGGTTTCATCGGCCCTGGAGATGCGTATGCCCCCGAGGCGCAGATGGGTCGGCGGAGGTAGCGCCCTGGCTGGGTCGGAGAGGCGCCTTCCGCGTTCGTGAAGCGCTGCCGCCGCTCGAACGCGGGCGCCGCGGACGTGAACGTCAGCCGAGGCACGTGCCGCGACCGCACGAGCTATTTTCGCGCTCGCAAGGACTGCGATGACAGCGAGGCTCGCCAGGGCAACCCATTTCGGCTGAAGACCCATGGGAACTCCGGCGAGCGCGAGCAGCGCAGGCGCGCTCATGCGATCAGTACCCTTTCAGGACGTAATAGTCCCCGTCCGCTCCGTACCTCGGAGCGGCGCGCTCGACTCGCACGCAGAGTCGTCCGTCGGCGCCGCATCGTCGCAAGTCGATGTGGCCGCCGCGCTCTGAGAGCTCCGCCACGCGCGCCTCGAGGGTGTCACGCTCGCGCCGCAGGCGGCTGAGCTCCGCGTGCGTGGGGAGCGCCATGCGCACGATTGCAAGCGGAATCACACAGCAGCAGACAACGACGAGAGACGCCCAGAGCGCGAGGCGCAGACTCGCAACGTGTCGCACGGCATCGAGCGCTTCTGCCGCGTGCCGGCCCGCCCGCCCGAGTGCCTCGAATTCCTCGATGAAAGCGGCCCGCACTTCCTCGCGCACCACGTGCTCGAGCTCGCGCACGAGCCCTGCTTCCTCGGAGCTCATTCCGTCGCGCTCACCCGCTTGCGGTGCGGGTCGTACCAGATTTCTTTGATGAATCGCTCGTGCCGCTCGACCCCGAATTGAATGACGACGTCGACGAGCAGATACAACAGGCTCTTGATGTCCTGGCGCGGAAGCTCCGCACCCGCCCGGCTTTGCTTGATCAGGAGTACCAGCTGCTCGAAGGCAAGCTCGGCGGACGACGCATGGACGCTGGTGATCGAGCCCGGATGACCCGAGTTCACGTTGCGCAGATAATCGAAAGCCTCCTCGGAGCGCAGCTCCGCGAGCAGAATTCTGTCGGGCCGCATGCGTAGACAGCACTCGAGGAGCTGCTTGGGAGTGATGCGAGCTAGGCCCTGGTCATCTTTGCTGTAATACAGGCGAACATGATTGGGATGCCGGTCGAGCACGAGCTCGCGAGCGTCCTCGATCGTGATCAAGCGCTCGTCGCTCGGGATCTCGCGGATCAGCGCCTTGGTCCAGGTCGTCTTGCCGGAGCCGGTGGGTCCCGAGACGAGAATGTTCCTGCGCGTCATCACCGCGAGCCGCATGAAGCGCTCGAACTCCTGCGCCTCGAGCAGCGCGAGCAGCTCCGTCTCGACCGGATCGAGTGCGGCGCTCGAGCGCCGCGCCGATCGGAAGATGCCGGCACGCGCGAGATCGCCGAGCGACCAGTGATCCGCGGAGGGCCGCCGGATCGCGATCGCCACCGATCCGTGCGTCGTCGCCGGCGGGATGACGATCTGTACCCGCTCCCCGCTCGGAAGCGTCGCCGATAGCAGCGGCGATTGCTCGTCGACTCGCTGTGCGCTCGCGTGCGCGACGAGCTTTGCGAAGCGCAGGCACCAGTCGAAATCGGCGAACTCGAGCGCAGCGCGGCGCCACCCTGAGCGCATCTCGAGGAAAGCCTCTCCGGGTCGGTTGATGCAGAGCTCCGTCACCTCGCGCTCGGCAAGCAGCGGACGCAGCGGTCGCAAAGTCAGCTCGAGTGCCGAGGCACCCTCGCCCTCAGCCCCCGCGGTTCGAAGCGCGAAGCTCATAGACCGAGCGAAAATCGAGGTCGCGTGCGACGAGCACCTGAATGCGGTCGCCCTGATGTTTGACGACGGTAGGTGCGATCCGCAGCGTGTCCTTCAATACCTCGCTCATGACATCCTGCGACGCTGTCGGACTGTAGATGACCGTCCCGCTCCGCGAGGCGGCCGCAGCCTGAGCGCCGGCGTCGATGATCGAGATCAGCAGCGCGGCGCCGAAACGCTGGAAGAAGTGCCGGTTCACCGTGCCCGGAAGGCCCGCGCGACCGAGCTCGTCGGTACCTGGAGACGCGAGCGGGATTACGACACCCGTCGGGGTACGCGCCTCGGTCCACAGTACAAAGACTCGGGAGCTCCCCTGCTCGACTTCGCCGCGCGTCTCGCCCACGAGCTTCGAGCCCCGCTCGAGCAGTACGACCTTTCCGTCGGCCCCAAAGCTGTCGGTCGCCGTGATGCAGGTCGTCATACCGGGCAACGTCGAGTCGATGGCCGTCTCGAGCGTGCAATCGATAAACGCGCCCTTCGGCAGGAGCAGTGTGCGCGTCGGAAGGACCTGCGCAGCGACGGCCGGCGCAGTTGCAGGCATGAGGAGCTTTGCGAGCTCGCCCGCAACGCTGGCGGGGTCCGACCTGATTGAGGGAGGACGGGGCCCTTCCGGAAGCGAGGCCGATTCCGCGACCGGCGCCTGGGGGGAGCTCGAGGCGCCGGCATTATCCGCCGCACCGCTTTCGCTGCGTGCCGCGAACGTAGGTCCGGCCAACCGCCGCTCGACTGCGCGCTGCCGGGGAGCTTTGCCGCTTCGCGAGGACGACATCCTCGCACCCGTGACGGCAAGGGGCGGACTCGACACTATGGGCAGGGCGGCGAGCCACGACGGACTCGCGACCGACGCGTTCGCGATCGGCGGCGATCCGGTTGCGTCGGGTCGCGGATTGGACGGCACCCGAGCGCTTGCCGGGACGGCGATCGGGAGCAACGGCGGCAGGGCCATCTCCGTCTGCGCGCGGCCTGCCGTGAGACCGCGTGCCTTCTCGGCTGCACTGGCCGGGCGCTCCAGCGCCGCGCCGTAATACCACGCGAGCAAACCGGCCCCGAGAGCGCACACGACGACCAGCGAGAGAACACTGCCGGCGCGCGATTCGAGCGAGCGGACTCGATATGCGGCCGCGATCCCGCGTTCGATGAAGCCCCGCTTGGCGCTCGCGCTGCCTGCCTCACTGCGAGCGCCGGATCGCTCCTCTGGCCGGGCCGTCACGGCTCTACTCCCTTGCGCAGCCGGTGTACCTCGCGCGATACGGTGCCCGATTCGAGCCGCTCGCCCGGACCGCCGTACCCCTTGTTGACGATGCAGCCCGTCAGTGCTCCGCGCCTCAAGATAAAGCGTCGCGCGATGCGGTGGATAACGATCTCGCCATCCTCCACGTCGAAGTTGAGCAGCGACTCACTCCCATCGTCGTTTGCGACGAAAAGCGCCGGCAGCTCCGCATTTGATCTGAAGCTCACGTGCGTGTGAACACCGTCGTCCCATGCGGCCAGCGGCCTGAGCGAAGGCGAACCGCAGTACCAATAGTCGAGATTGTGAGGATGTTCGGCAGGTGCGGTCCGCAGTGCGAGATCGACCGCTCGACGCGCCGCATCCGCCGGGACGCCGGCTGGCCTCGGGTACTCGAATCTCAGAACATAGATCAGGTCCGGGTCGGCCTCGCCGACAGGTGCCGTCGAGACCGAGTAATCGAGCTGGTACTCGCGGCGCGTCGTGAGGACCGTAAGGTTTGTCGTGACCGCGAGAGCGCGAGGCTTGAGAAAGAGATGATTGCTCTCCGCGACGAACGAGAGTCCGTCGATATCGCCGGCAGCCAGCCCGACGAACGCCTCGCCCGGTGCGAACTCGAGATCGATCTGATAGCCGACAAAGCCGTGTATCCGGTACACCTCGTCAGCGTCGTATTGGGCGGTACGAACCCGCGCGTCGCCGCGGCCCCTCGCCGGATGGATCTCGGCTCTGAGATGCTGCGCGGAGGCGATGAGCGCGAGCGTGCCGAGAATTAAAGCCGGCGAGCGTGAGGCATGCCGCCGAGCGGCAGTGAGCGTGCGTTCGGCGATCATTTTCCTCCCCCATCTGGCACGGCGGCCGCCGGCGACCTCTGGATACCGTCCGCGGCAGTGCCGCCTATCACTTCGGGTTCAGGCCTGAAATCGAGCACTTTGAAGCCGAGAGGATTGAGACTACGGGTTCGCACGTCCTTCGACGGGCTCGCATACGCGTACTGAATGGTCGCTATCCAATGCGTCGCTTCCTCCGCACCGCCCGAAGCGCGCCGCAAATGCTTCACGTAGCGAACCTGCGCGAGATCGGAGAGGCCGGAGGCTCGCCGTAAAAAGCTTACGGAGACCACTGTCGCTCGCACGGAAGAGCCGTCCTTATACAGATTGAGAGGCGAGGCCGGATTCGCGGGATTCCAGCGCGCATACCACGCCTGATTGAGCTGCGCGTTCTGGAACGACCCGCACTCCGCGTAATCGCTCTCGGCGCTCGCCGCATTGAATCGCTCGCAGACCCTCACATAGTGCGTGAGCAGATACCGCGTAACCGCCTCCCCGGGATCGATCGGTTGGGCTGTTACGGGCACCACATCGACGATCCCTGTCGAGTTGTCGACCCGGACCAGAAAGGGCGCGATCCGCACGAGCGGGAAGAGCAGGACCACTGCCGTCGCGCAAAGCACGGTGCAAAGCACCCCCGCGCCCGCCACGCACCACGCGCGCCGCTCCCCCCGACGCAACGCCTCCACGCGGTCGACATCCCAGGCGCAAGCCTCGCGCCAATAAGCCTCAAGTGCCGGATCCCTGCTCATTGCAGCCTCCGGGATGACGCGCCCCCGGCACGCGATTGGGAACTTTGGTTCGCGCCCTGAGCGGATGCGCCGCGCCCGCGAGGCGAGGCGGTGCGCGATGCCAGAGGCGGATTGATCGGAGTCAAATAGCGGTCGCAGCGCACACGTACCGCGTGGGTTGTCGTGCAGCCGGCCGAAACCGAGAGCAACAGAAGCAGAGCAAAATGCGACTTCACGCGTTTCCCTCCTCGATTGCGCGCGGCCGCATCGCTCGGGGGGCCTCGCTCGGCTCAAACCCGGCACTTACTGCAGCTCCCATCCCGCGGCGCGCATAGGAGCCACCCTGTCCAAGCCCCCAACCGACCGCGCGGCTCACGATTCCAAACGTGCTCGGTGCAACTCCGCCCGCGAGGCCGGCGGCGATCGGCATAATCTGCCGCAGCAGCAGAAACACGATCATCGCCGCGAGCACCATGTCGAGCGCATCGACCGTGAGGATCGCCGCGCCGCGATTGGCAGTCTGCGCGGCGTATGAGCTCACGAGTCGCAGCACGAGTGCACCGACGAGAACGGTCAGGATATTGATAAACGCGTAGGTTGCGAGCTGCGCAAGCCACGACTCGAAGTAGCGCCGCGTCGCATCGAACAGCAGCATCACGATGAACAGCGGCCCGAGCGCGAGCAGGATCGCCGAAGCAATGCTGGCGAGCGCGATCAGAAACATCGTGTACACGCATAGCAGCCCCATCAGCAGCCATACGACGACGCCGGCGAGATAGAAACCGAAGTCCCCGCTGAGCACCCCTCCGCGGCTCCAGAGCTGATCGGCCACCTTCCCGCCGTTTGCCCAAATAGCATCGACCGTCGCGACGGGGTCGGCGGCGCCGACGACAGCGGCAGACAGGGACGCGGGTGCGCGGTAGAAGGTATCGACGATCACCTCGTCGTAGAGCCACAGGTGTAATGCGCAACCGAGGACCACCACGAGCACGATGATGCGACGCAGTCCTGCCGTGATCGGCTCCTGCAGCTGGCCCGTGAGCTGCAGGTATCCCCAGAGCATCACGTAAATCGTGGCGAGGGCGATCAGTGCCGGCTCGAGCGCCAAGGCGACGCGAGCGGTGCTGTCTCCGATGTATGCCGCGAGCTGGCCATTGAGCCAACTCCAAAACGTCTGGAAGAAGCCCATCGCGCCCTCCTGTCGACGTTAACTACCGAGCGTCAAGGCTCGGGCTCGAAGCGAGTCTCGAAGCGGCCATGCAGCGCAACGACTTCCTCACGCTCGCGCAGCCGATCGGACCAGCGCTGCGCCTGCATTGCGCGCTGCAAGACCTCGAGCTTCGTTTGCTCGTTCGCAACCATCGTCTGTTCGGCTGAGATGCGCGCGCCAAGGTCGAGGATCGCCTTCTGGTCGGATGCACCTCCGATCGCACCGATCAGCTGCTCGAGAGATGCGAAGCGCCCGCTCGAGTTCTCGAGCGCTGCACCATCGATCGCCTCAGTGAGGGCTGTCGTGTGTCGAAGCGCCTGCAGATAGGTCGCCGCCGGAGCAAGGTCTGCGAGCTGTTGCGCCGTGAGGACAGCGTTCCGGTCGACGAGCACCTGCATGGCTCCCCCGAGTGCGCCCCACGCGCCGGCATTCCCGCCGAGCAGAGACTGCAGATCTCCCGCACGCGTCGGCAGGTAATTGCGGACGGCGCCGGCGAGCAGCAGACCCATCCCCCTGTCGCCGGTCATACTGCGGAACGTCTGCTCGGATGCGGCGAGCTCCCCACGCGCGGTCGCGAGCTCTTGCTCGAGAAGCTGGACTTGCTGGAGAAGCTGCGCGATTGCACCCACATCGACCACCGCCCACTGAGCGTGAGCGGCGGGTGCGCCCGCGATGAGTACGAGCAGCCAGATGGAATGGAGCGCAGTGCGGCGGGTGCTCATCGGCGATCCTCCTTTGGACAGGGTTTGCAGTCATACTGATGCGGGTGCGTACGGCGCGCTGAACCGCGGCAGCCAGTGCTCGGGCGCTGGGCCGGTCTCCGCGATGACTCGGCTCATGCGCTCGACTTCCTCGGCACGGCCGGAGATGACGGCGAGCTCCGCATCGAATCCGCGCAGATCGAGCTGACACACCACGCTGTGCCTACCCTGCTTGACGAGGAACATCCTCGAGGCGGGCTCGAGCTCGTCGCGCAACAGCTTCAATTCACGCTCCGTGAGACCGAACCCCGCGATGAATTCCTGCTCGCTCGCCTGGGAATTGGGAAAGAAGATCTTCGTCGGCGTCTGCTCGATGAGCGTGCGGCTGATGGGGCTTGCGAGGACATCGCTCGCGCCTTGCGTCGCGAGGCACATCACCGCATTCAACTTCCGCCATGTCTTAGGCCCGTCCTTCGCAAACCGCTCGAACGCTGGATCGTCGAGCAGCCGCCAGAACTCATCCATCCAGCAAACCAGGCGCCGCCCATCGAGCAGCCGCCGCACGAGATGAAACAAATAGAGCGTGACCGGAGGTCTCACGATCTCGTTATCGAGAAAATCGGTCACATCGAACCCGATCAGGCGATGACCCGCGAGCCGAGTGGCGATGGTGTCCTCGGCACTGTCGAACACCCAGGCGTAGTCGCCTCGCGCTGCTGCGCACCAGCGCGCGAGACGGGCATGTACACCTTCGGGGTCGGTGGGATCGAGGAACTCGATGAGCCGCGAGAGCCGTCGCTCCGACCGCTCGAGTGCGAGCGTGCCGTGCAGCGCCTGATCGATGTCGGCCCGTTCCCGCACGCTCAGAGCGCGTCCACCGGGCGCCCGCGCCAGAGTCGTGAGCCAACCCCTCAAAAACTCCTCGTCGTGTGGCGTGCGAGGCAGCTGCAGGGGGTTGAAACCGGTCGGCGCGCCGTTACGCAGCGAGTGGTAATCCCCGCCGAGGGCACGCACGAGAATCTCGAGTCCCCGATCTTTGTCGAATACGATCTGAGTGGCCTGCTGCCTGTACAGCATGGCGAGCAGAAAGCCGATGAGCACTGTCTTTCCCGAGCCCGTCGGCCCGCAGATCAGAGTGTGCCCTGTGTCGCACGCGGTGCCGGCATCCCCTGCCGAGGGATCGTTTGCGTGCAAGGAGAAGTAGAAGGGGGAATGTGCGCTCGTCACGAACAGCGCCAGCGCATCCCCCCAGTAATTCCCGCTCGCGCGCCCGATCGCGAAATTGTGAAACGGCGCCATCGCGCAAAAATTTCGCGATGTAATCGGAGCTTTCCGGGGCCGCAGGGGGAAGTTGCCGGGCAGCTGTGCCCAAAAGGCAGCCTCGAGAGCGAGGTCCTCGCGCGCGACCGTCATGCCGGTATCGGCGAGAAGGGTGCGTGCCCTCGCGAGCCGATCGTTGAGCGAGCGCGCGAGACTCTCCGTATCCGACGCCGCCGCTTCCGCCCAATCGCCGAGCACCTGGAGAGTGAGATGATGATCGCCCATGACGAACTCGTTGCTCGTCAATGCATCCAGCGCGTGTTTCAGCTCCTCGGCCTGCGAGACGGCGAAGTCTCCGGCATTGGCCATCCGGTTGTATTGCCGCTGCAGCAAACCCTGGCCCGCGGCTTTGCTGAGAAACGCGAACGACTGCGTCAGTACAAAGGGGAAATCGGCCGAAAGCAGACGATCGTACATTCCAACGACCGTCGGCGTTGCGTACTCCTTGATCCCGAGCACCGCCGCGATGCGAGTGCGTGCTGCCGCGCGATACTCGATGGTCTCGTTGCCGAAGAGCAGGCGCACGGTGCCGAGCGTCGCGTTGAGGGGTGCTCCGCTCAACGACACCGTCCTCGACTCACCGTCGATGAGCAGCGCGAGCAGCTCGAGACATCGCGAGCAATACCGCGAACCGGCTCGATAGATTCCCAACGGCTCCGGCTCGTAGCGCGCGAGCGAGGCCGCGGTAGTTCGGGCGAGTTTGTCGCAGGCCTCGAGAGCATCCGCAAGGCCGAGCGCGTCCGCATTCGGGCGAGCGCGCGAGAGAAGCTTCGTCAGCCAGCCCGCAGCCGGCGCAGCCGGCCTATAAACGAGCGAGAGGTAGAGCTCATTCACCATCAGGGTCTCACCGGAGAGGCGACGCCTGTACCGCCGCGCAAGCGAGGCGGCGAATCCTTCCTCATTCTCCAAGCCCGAGCCGATTTGCTCGCGCCGGCGCACGAGATGCGTCCACACCGCGACCTGCGGACTTGCGATGTTTCGCCACAAGACGTTCAGATGCTCGTGCCAACTGTTGAGCTCGACATCGTCGGTGCTCTGAAAGCTCGCACCGGACAGGCGCCACATCTGGACGTAATCGCCGAAAACGGTCTTCACCACACCCGGTGCGACCTGGGCGGTATAGGGAATGCGCTGCGCGATCTCCGACTCCCGCCAGACGAGCGCCGAGCGCAGCGGCGTTGCGCTCCTCACCATACCCACACCTGCGAAGGCGCACGGCGCAAGCCGCGACGACGCGGCAGATCGAGCGTGAGGGCACTGTAGCTGCTCGCACGCCAGTAGCGCAGGTTGCCCAGCGCAGCCGGAAGCCGCGTGCGCGCCGCCAGCAACATCAGATCGAAGAAGCGCGCATCGCTCGCGCACAGGAGCATCGCGACTCCGTGAATGGGCAGAGCGAGCCCGAGGGCCAATAGATTGCGAGTCGCGAGGAACACTTCCATCGTGAAAACGACATTGGCAAGCAGCGCCGAGTACGTCACGCCCCAGCGCATCGGCGGCCGCGTGGCCGCAACGAAGAGCGGATCGGCGATGAGACCGGGGTTGCGCGCACTCATCGGAAGCTCACACGCCGAACATGCCGCGGACCCAGGCAACGATCTGCGGCGCGCCGAAGGCGATGGCGATACCCATAATCGCGCCGATGCACCATCCCCAGGACATGCGGTTGGCCATCGCCATTGCTCCGAGCATATGATGGCGATCGGCGTAAGCCATGTGAGAATGTTCTGCTGCAGAGCTGTCGCGCCGGTAAGAAACGGAGAGGCCTGCGCGTCGGCGAGTCGAGGCAGCAGCGTCGCCGCGATGCATGCGGCGCAGCCCGCGAGGCAACGAGAAGCAGCGGCGCGATGCGAACCGTTCGATGTCGGGGCCATGGTGCTCTCCGGCGGTCGATTGCGGGGGAGCGCCATGTCATCAGAACCGACTCGCCCGAGCGAGCCGATATCGTGGCGGGAAACTATTGAAATTCGTGTTTGTTGCGCGAAGCAACGCGCGAGACGCGCGATGTCCGGATGGGGGCAAAAATCGTCACGACGTCCCGCTCGCCCCGGTCGTCCCGCGCGCCCTCACTGCGCGGTCTTCTCCGGCCAGCGCGCGAGCACGCGTGCGCTGAGCTCGAAATCATGCGCCGCCGGGGCCGAGCACTCGAATCGTGCAGTGCTTACGGGTAGATCGAGGTAGGCGAGCAACGTGCCTTTGAGCTGCTGCACGAGAGCGCAGTCGCTCGCGTCGAGCCGTGTCGGCTCGCCGGGCGTCAGCGTTACGGTCTTCTCCGTTGCGCGCGTGTTGGCCCAACGGATTTGCTTGCCGGTCACCGGACGCAGTGTGAAGAAGCGCAGATGCACGTTTGGGGATCGCCCGCCCGAGGCGCCCTTGCCGCAGTCCTCGGGCTCGATCGACATGTACTCGCGCGCGCCTATTGCCAGCAGAATGGCGTGCAACTTGTACCAGAGCTCATTGCAGGTGTAGGGGTGCGGCAGGTTCTGCAGATCCAGTTGAATGTCGCGGCTGATCCAGGCGGCCCACTCGGTTCCTGGAGGGAGGCTCGCCTGTCCGGCACCCGCAGCTCCCGCCTGCGATGCGCCCGCCTGCGATGCGCTAGTGGGGTTCCCGGTGGATGAGCTCTTCGCGCACGCAGACATGATCGAGGCGGCCGCGAGCCCAAGCAGACACGCGCGTGCAAATTCAAATGCCCGAGACCACATGCTGCCTCCGGTCGGTGCGCGCGCGACGGACACCCACCGCGGCGCTCTGGGAAAGCACATCCTGGTGGACTCGCGGACCGGGTCCGAGTTCCGCGGCCGTGCGGCTCTCGGGCGGACCGAGATAACTTCGCGGCAGCGGGCGGAACGCGACGACGATCCGCTCGAAATCGAGCCCCGGATCCACCATCCAGATTTTAACCGTATGCGAGCCTGCTGCGGCGACCGGCAGTTTGGTGTGCTCTATGATTGCATTGTCGGAGACCCACTGCGCCCAAAGCGCCTGCGACTCGCCCGCATGGATGTTGACGATTCTTGGCGTCTCATCATCGATCGATACCGCATAGCGCAAGCCCGAGCCGCCGGTGAAGTTGAGCGTCGGGGCAAGCGTAACCGAGATATCGAGAGAACCTGCATCGAAGAGATAGACGTCGTACTCGAGATGCGGCGAGACACCGCCGGGGTCCGCAGGGGGTGCGGTCATGGGTAGAACGGTCATCCCCGAGAGCGTTCGGCCGAGGGACGCGATCTCGGCCCAGTGCGCGCGGTCAGAGTCGACGGCGCGCGCATAATGCGCGGCCTCAATCGCAACGTACCCGTTCGCCTCCACGAAACAATGCGGGTTCCTTGCCGCCTCAGGCGAGATCGCACGTTTCACGATATCCGCATAGACGGTCACCGACTCCCCGGCCCCGCGCACGATGATCGGCACACGATGCATCCCCTCGGGGACGGAAGGCCAATCGGCATGGACCTCTATGCGTACTTGATCGGTGACGACTCCTGATCCGCGGGAGACTCGCAGCCACGGCTGGGCGGTGGTCGCCGTAAATCGAAACGGCGTCGCTCCGCGATCGAAGATGTCGATGTACCGGGATGAAGCGCCGTATGGCGAGAGGGGCGGAAGAGTCGGCGGCGGAAGAGCCGACTTCCCCGGCTTTCCCGGCTCTCCTGACTCTCCCGGCCGAGCCGGCCATGCGGTGCGGCTGCCTTCGACGGCGACGCCGAGGGAGGCCCGTTCGGGCACGGCTATCGTGCGCACGGCCGGCATGATGTTCTGCGGAGGATCGCGCCAGCTTACGTATCCGAAGTGGCTCTGGGACATCATGTGGTCCCATTTGCCGCCCGCAAGTGCGTGGTATTCACGTGTGAGCTCGGCGTCTCTGCGAAAGAGCGCCTCGACCCGCCGCGCCATCGTGTCTGTCGCGGCACGCCCCTGCCCGGCGTAAAGCTCGTCGAGCCCGTCGTCGACATACAGCTCGTTGAGATTCGCGCACGCCTCGATGGGAAACAGGACGAGCTCGAAAAATGCGTCGCGCTCGCTCGCGGGGAGGGCCCGCTGCAGGGCTCGCGCTCGCGCGGCGAGCGCCTCGTAATCTGCGGCAACGCGCTGCGCCTCGCGGAAGTTGACCAGACTGTACGTGCCAGGTGCGATGAGCTCCGGCTTGCGGCGCGCGTTGTACTGCGTGTACCTCGTCAGAAGCTCGCCTATCTCGGATGAATGAGCCGCGCCGAACTGCTCACTCGCCCAGGCGCGCGGATAGTCCGCAAGGCGCGCAGGGGTAATCGCGTCTGCATTCCACGCGAGATCGAGGAAGAACTCCGTCGGAAACTCCATCGGCTTCAAGTCCCCGACGTTGACGATCCAGAGCCGGTCCGCGCCGTAGGCATGTGCGAGCTCCATCTGCTCCCAGACGCGCTCGATTTGGTTCGTGTTGAGCCATTTGTAGCTGCGCGGGCCGCCTACGTAATCGAAATGATAGTAAATGCCGTAGCCGCCTGCGCGATGTCGTCCGAGCGGCGGCAGGCGCCGCAGATTCCCCCAGTTATCGTCGCTGAAGAGCAAGGTCACATCGTCCGGCACTCTCATCCCGCGGTCATAGTAATCCTGGACCTCCTTGTAGAGCGCCCAGACCTGAGGGGTTTCGGACGCCGGCCTACCCGTCACTTCCTCGATGATCCGGCGCTGGTCCGCGACGATGCGCTCGAGCAGCGGGATCGCCGTCCCCTGCGTCATTGGCTTGTCGCCATCGCCGCGCATGCCGATCGTGACGACGCTCTCGTGATGATCCATGCGCTCGATACCCTCGCGCCAGAATCTACGCAGCCGCACGGCATTACGCGTGTAGTCCCACGGTCCCTTGCCATGCCGGTGCCAGTCCTCCTGGGCGCGCATCATGGGCTCGTGGTGCGAGGTGCCGAGGACGACGCCCATCTCATCGGCGAGCGCGGGGCTTCGCGGATCGTCCTCGTAGATGGATTTGCTCCACATCGCGGGCCAAAGGAAGTTCGCCTTCAATCGTAGGATGAGCTCGAACACGCGTGCGTAGAACTCGTGATTGAGTCCGCCGAACTTCGCACGCGCCCAGCTGCCGAGCGCCGGCTCCTCGTCGTTGAGGAAAATGCCGCGATAGCGCACTACGGGTGCATCGGTGATGCGCCCCGGCGCGACGAAGAGATTCGCCCGTCGGTGGACTGGCACATCCGCCCACCACACCCAGGGGCTTACACCCATACGGCGCGAGAGGTCGTAGATTGCGAAGATCGTACCGCGCTTGTCTGCACCCACGAGCACGAGTGCCCGAGGCACGCCGGGCACGGGTGCCTCGACGACGGCGCGCGCATAGGCTTCCCACCGGCCCTCCACACCCGTGACACTCAGCTTTCCGACTCGCACCAGCCTGTCGATGAGCGGACTGTGGCCGAGCGTGCCGATCAGGATGAGCGGGCGGGCGCCGTGCGAGATGTGCTCGAGGCTCGAAGCCGAGGCGCGAACGACGTCGATTGTTGTGTGGGCTCCTGAGACTTCGCTCAGGTCCCTCCGCAAGTCGCGCGCGGCCATGAGCACACCGGCATAGTCGTGCTCATCGACGACGAGCGAGGCTGGTCGCCCGTCGCGAATCAGCGTGAAAGCACGCGCGACCGGCACGTCACAGACGCTCGCCGGGGCAGCGCAGGTCGCGGCGCGTGCGGGCGCGGTGGCGGGCACCGATCCCACGGCACCTGCCGATGCCTCCGCGCTCGCCGGGGCAGCGGCCGCTCTTGCGGTACCCGCGATGGCGAGCGCGCAAGATGCCGCGGCAACGAGCGATGCGATCCTCCTCATCGCCCGGAGCATCGGCCGGGGCGCTCCGGCGGTCAACCGTGCCTCGGGCGCTCCCCGCTGTAGAATCGGCGGGTCCGAGGGGAGGAAGCCGATGAAACGATTCTCTATGCCGAATTCTGCCGCGATGGCACTCGCATTCACCGCTGCCGCCCTTCTCGGGCTCACCCCGGTGCTGTCCCGGGCGGCGGCCGAGGAGGGCTCGACTGCTTCGGCGAGCACGGCGACTGCAGCCGCGGAGCAAGGACGCCTCGTGGGGCTCGCCTTCGCGGGACGCAGCGTCTCGAATCTCGACCGGTCGATCGCGTTCTACGAAGCACTCGGCTTCCAGCTCGACCCGGCCGCGCCCCCGACGTGGCGGCGCGAAGAAGTCTTCCAGCGGATCGACGGCATCGCGAACGCGCGCGGCGTCACGACGCGCATGGCGAAGATGTACGTGAACGAGCCTGCCGGCGGACGCTTCGTGATCTATCTGCGCGAGCTCAAGGGCATCCCGCGCCGCAATCTCTCGCACCATACCGCCTGGGAGCCGGGCGCGAGCCACTTCGGGCTCGTGGTCGCCGATGCACCGGAGCTGTGGTCCCGACTCGAGAAGCGCGGCATGCTGCACGCGCTGTCCTGGGGCGGGAAGCTGATCGCACCGCCTGGGCAGAAGAAAGGCATGATCGCCTACATCACCGATCCCGACGGCATCGATATCGAGATCATCGATCAGCGTCCCGCATCGCCTGCCGTCGATGGCCGGCCTGCACGGCCGGCGCTCCTCCCGGGCGTCAATCATGTCGGGCTCGTCGTGCTCGATTCGGCCAAGGCGCGCGCGTTCTACGGAGACCTGCTCGGTGGCAAGCTCGTGAGCACCGAGTCACCCTGGATGCACGGAGATTTTTATGATGCCGCTGTCGGCGGCCACGGCAACATTCTGCGTTTCTTCAACGAATCGTTTCCGGCCGCCTTCGAGGCGCGTCTGGCCGGCTCCGACCCGGCGCTCGCAAGCCCGGCGCCAGGGTCACGCATCAATTTCGAGATGGTCGAGTTTCAGAATCGCAAGAAACCCGTCGCTCCAGCACGTATCACGGACATCGGCGTCGGCTACGTCGGATTCGAGGTGGAAGGACTCGACGCTTTCCTCGCGCGAGCCAGAGCGCACGGTGCGCGGTTGGTCTCCGATGGCATCGTTACGATGCGCGGCGGCGGGACGCGCGTTGCGATGATCCGCGATCCGGATGTCGGTGGGTTCGTCGAGCTCTTCGATCACCCGCACAAATGACTGAGCGCTGAACGATCACGAAGGCCGGGCAGGCGAGCCGGACAAAGGAGCTGCCGGCAAGGCGGCAAGCGCGGTCGGCGGCAAAGCCACCAGCTTCGCACTGAGCTCCCACAGGCGCTCGCCGTCCTCGTCCCGCAGCGCGGCCGCACTCGGCGCGATGAGACGGCACTTGCTGTAGTAGCCGCCCGAGCGGCCTTCGACCTCGGGAGACGAGGCGAGATACACGCTCGTTTGCGCACCCTCCTCCGGTGAGATCATGAAGAGCCGGCCGATCGTCGCCACTCCCACGCGCGCGAGCGGCGAGCCGTGGTTGAAGAGATTCGTGCGCACGACGCCTGGATGCAGGGCGTTTACCGTGACCGAGGTCCCTGCGAGCCGGCGCGCAAGCGCACGGGCGAAGAGGATGTTCGCGAGCTTCGAGCGGCCGTACGCGAGAAACTGGGCATAGCGGCCGGTCATCATCGGATCGGCAAAGTCGAGCCGAGCCCGCCGGTGCGCTTCCGAGGCGACGACCACGATGCGAGCCGGCGCGGAGTGCTCGAGCTTCGCGCACAGAAGCAGCGTGAGCAGGAACGGCGCAAGATGATTCACCGCGAAGGTCGCCTCGTAACCGTCCGCGGTCGTCGTACGGCGCGGACTGATGAGGCCGGCGTTGTCGATGAGCACATCGAGCCGCGGCGTTCCCGCCTCAACTTCCGCTGCGAGCCGCCTCACCTCATCGAGTCTCGCAAAGTCCGCTTGCGCGAAGCGCACGTTGCGATTGCCGCTCTCGCGCACGATGTCCTCAGTTGCGCGCTGCCCGCGCGCGGCATCCCGCCCGTGAATCCAGACGGTGGCACCGAGCCGTGCGATCGCCAGAGCGGTCGTGAAGCCGATACCGTTCGTCGCGCCCGTCACGAGACAGACTTTGCCGGCAAGACTCGCACTGCTGCTCAGGTTGGCCATGGCTTCGCTGCTATAATATCCGCAGTGAAAGTCGCGGGCAGGCATTAACCGCACCATCTGCCCCGTCGCGGGGGCTCGGTTCGCGTGATCGATCAATCACGCCTGTCATTCGAGTTCCGAACGGTCGATCTCGAGACGCTGGAGGATGCCGCACGCGCGATCCGGACGATGGTCGTCCGCGGCGCACCCTCATCGGCGCAACCGCAGCGTACGGGATCGCGCTCGCGATGCATGCCAACCCCTCCGAACCGGCGTGCCGGTGCACGTTTGGGTTGGATGAGACGCGGCCGCGCAATCAACGCGCCGCGCTCACGGCCTTCGAGCTCGGCTCGCGCGGAGTGCCGCACACGGTCATCGCCGACAATCTCGGCGGCCTGCTCATGCAACGCGGCGAAGTCGATGTGGTTCTCGTCGGCAGCGATCGAACGACCTCCGCGGGCGATGTCTGCAACAAGCCCGTCCCTCAGCTCGTGCGGCCGCAGCGGAAAGTGCAGCAGGGTGCGCGGCGGATCGAGGACAGGCCATTGCGTCGGATCATCCATGGCTCATCGGATGATAGCCGAGCGGGGGCGGAGCCCGAGGGGACTTCAAGGCGCGGCGATGAAATTGCCGCCCCGAAGCCCTTCGGTGTACGCTGATTCGACTGCCAAACTCACCCCGCCATGAAGCCCCACGGCACCCATACCGACCCTCCGCCAAGTCCTGCCCTGCGTGTCCAGGCGCTCGAGTCGCTGCTGATCGAGAAAGGGCTCATCGATCCGGGAGCGATCGATGAGATCGTCGAGCTGTTCGAGCACCGTATCGGGCCGCGAAACGGCGCGCGCGTCGTCGCGCACGCCTGGAGCGACCCCCGATACAAGGAGCGCCTCCTCGCGAACGGCACGCAGGCGATAGCCGAGCTCGGCATCGGCGGGATGCAGGGCGAGGACATGGTCGTGCTCGAGAACACGCCTCGCGTGCACAACGTCGTCGTCTGCACGCTGTGCTCGTGCTATCCCTGGCCGACGCTCGGTCTGCCGCCGAACTGGTACAAGTCCGCTCCCTACCGCGCCCGCATCGTCATCGAGCCGCGCCGGGTACTCGCAGAGCTCGGCCTCGAGCTTGCGGCCGAGACCGAAGTGAGAGTCTGGGACAGCAACGCGGAGATTCGCTACATGGTGCTCCCCATGCGTCCCGCGGGTACCGAGGGCTGGAGCGAGGAGCGGCTCGCAGCGCTCGTGAGCCGCGATGCGATGATCGGCACCGCGGTTCCGACGATCGAGCCCCGAGGGGGAGCGAGCCCGCGATGAACGGCATTCACGACCTCGGCGGGATGCACGGACTCGGACCGGTGGTGCGCGAGGAGAACGAACCCGTCTTTCGCGAAGAGTGGGAGCGGCACGTCTTTGCCGTTCTCAATCTGACTCTGGCCGCGGGGCAGTACAACGTCGATGAGCTCCGCCACGCGATCGAGCGCATGGACCCGGCTCGGTATCTGCAGACCTCGTACTACGAGCACTGGCTGCACGCCGCCGAGGACCTCCTCGATGCCAAGGGCGTGGTGACTCGGGAGGAGCTCTTGCGGCGGGCGGCCGAGATCACGCAACGCTCCTCCGCCGCGGCTTCGGGCACGTCGCACTCTCAGGTGAGCGGCGCCCCGAGCGGCTCACGCGCACCGGGTGCCGGGCGCCTTCCGAGCGAGTGATGCCCGCGCTGCCACGCGACCAGGTTCGAGGGGCCGTTCGAGCGGGCGCTTCGGCGCGCGCCGAAGTCCCGACTGCACCGATATTCAAAGCCGGTGAGCGGGTGATCGCGCGCAACATCCACCCGATCGGTCATACGCGCTTGCCGCGGTATGTGCGCGGCAAGCACGGTATCGTGCAGCGCCATCATGGTGGGTTCGTGTTTGCCGATACGCGGGCACACGGTCTCGGCGATCAGCCGCAGCACCTTTACAGCGTGCGCTTCGAAGCCCGCGAGCTCTGGGGAGAAGGTGCAATCGAGCGCAATGCTCTCTATCTCGATCTCTGGGAATCGTATCTCGAGCCCGAGGGTTCATCGTGAGCGAGTCGCAGCGGGGAGGCTCGAGCTCGCTCGATGCAACATCGGCTCTCGAGTCCGCGCCCGCTTTCGCCGAGCCATGGCAGGCGCGCGCGTTCGCGTGTGCAGTCGAGCTCAGTCGCCGCGGCCTCTACAGCTGGCGAGAATGGGTACAGGCTTTGAGCGCGGAGATCGGGTCTCATCCGGCGACTGCCGGCGAGGACGCGGGTGCCGCCTACCATCGACAATGGCTCGCGGCGCTCGAGAAGCTCACGGTAGTCAAGGCAGCCGCCTCTGCCGCCGAGATCGATGCGCGCGCGGATGAGTGGCGGCGGGCCTATCTGAACACCCCGCACGGACAGGTGGTGAAGCTCGACGCAACCTATTCAAATGAGTCGCGTCCCGGGCGAGCCCCTTAGCCCTGCAGCGCGCGGAAAAGGGGAGAGATGATTCGGGTGACACTTCTGTCGGCGATCCTGGGTCTCGGTGTCAGTCTCGGCGTCGCGAGCATCACGAGCACCGCGGCCGCGGCGGGCAGTGCCCGCGCCGACGGGGCCGCGTCGGGACCGGCTCCTGCAGTCTATATGCCGAGCTTCGGCGATCTGATGACGATGGCGGTCCAGCCGCGCCACATCAAGCTCGGCCTCGCAGGACAGGCCCGCAACTGGACCTATGCGACGTATGAGCTCAACGAGCTCCGCAACGCGTTTGCGCGCATCGCGAGGACGATTCCGATTTACCGCACGGCCAAAACCGACGAGCTGTTCGCCGCGATGACTCAAACGCCGCTTGCGGCCGTGAGCGCGGCGATCGCGTCGCACGATGCGAGGCGGTTCCGCAAAGCGTACGCACAGCTCACCGCGGCATGCAATGCGTGTCACGTCAGCCTCGATCACGCCGCGATCGTGATCCGGGCGCCGAGCCACGCAGCCTTTTCGGATCAGCGCTTCGAGCCTGCCCCCTGAGGATGGCGCACCCCGACGTGAGATCGGCCGGCATGCGCAGACTTAGCGCGAGCACGGCCGCCGCTTCGGCGCTGCTCGGCCTCGGCGCGCTCATTCTGGGTCATTCGAGTCCCGCGACCGCAGCCGATGCATGGCGGGCGAGAGTCTCGGCGAGGCTCCTCGCAATGTACGATGCCGCCGCACACGCTCGCTCCGCAGCGCGCGGCTCGAGGTCCGCCGCCTCGTCCCCGTTCGCACCGCACGTGGATGCAAATGGACGCATCCAGATCGACGTGCGTTACGAGTGCGGCTCACCCTCCCCGCGCGCGGCGCTCACCTCGGCCGGCCTTTCGATCGACACCGCGGTCCACGTACCGCCGCTTTGCATCGCCGAGGGCTGGGCCGCCCCGGCAGCACTTGCGAGCATCGCGAGCATCGGCGGGGTAACGAGCGTGACGCTTCCGAGCTACGCGCTGCCTCCTCACCCACCGCCGCGCAGCCCCGCGACTCCGGCAGCCCCGGGAACACCGGCGGCTCCGCAAGCTCCGACCCCGCGAGGGAGGCTCCAGCCTCAGTCCGGTGCCGTGATCGATGGCAACGGCGTCGCCATCATGCGCGCCGATCAGTTCGTCTTGCAGACGGGGGACCGCGGCACCGGCGTGACTGTCGGTGTTCAATCGACGGGTGTCGCGAGCCTTGCGCTCATTCAGCAACGCGGCGAGCTGCCTTCGGTGCGCGTGCTCACGCCGAGCGGCAATTCGAACCCTGCGTATGCCGACGAAGGCACCGCGCTGCTCGAGGAAGTGCATGCGGTCGCACCGGGTGCAAACCTCGCATTTTGCGGCCCGACCACCTTCGTCGAATACACCTCGTGCCTGCAGCAGCTGATCGGTGCAGGCGCGACGATCCTCGCGGACGATGTGATCTTCCCGGCGCAGGACCTGATGTCAGCCGCGGACACCGACACGCAAGCCATCGAGTCGCTGCTGAGTATCCATCCCGCCGTCGCGCTTTTCACCGCCGTCGGCAACTACAACGGGAGCTACTGGGAGGGCCCGTACACGCCGGTGTCGCTCGCTTCGCAAGGCCTGGCTGCGCTCACTTGCCCACTTGCGAGCGGATCGCAGAGCGATGCATACGTCGCGCAATTCGACGGCTCCCCGAACGAACAGCTCACCGTAACGCAAGGCAGTACGTTCCAAGTGATGTTTGCGTGGGCCGATCCGCCCGATGCGAACGTGAGCCGGTTCGATGTGTACTGGTCGAACAACGCGGATGCGACCCAGACGGGATGCTTCTCGACGGCCGGCGTGAGCGGCAACCTGATCACGCAAAGCGTGCCCCTCGCGGCAGGTACCTACACCCTCTACGTCGCAACGCCCGACGCATCGGCCGCAAGCAAATTCATCAAGCTCTGGTTCGGCGGTGACGGGCTGACGTTTCTCTCCGCGGCGACGCCGGGGGCGATCGTCTCGGCGCAGGCGTACGCGTCCGGAGCGATCACGATCGGCGCGACCAACGGCTCCGACGGAATCGGCGATCAGATCGAGAGCTTCAGCAGCCTCGGTCCGCTCTCCGTCGTCTTCCCCACGCCCCAGCAGGTGCAGGCGCCGACCCTCGTCGCACCCGACGGCATCTACGTCGATGCGGCGGGAACCTACTTCGCCGGCTCGCTCTTCCCGGACGGCAATTTTTATGGCACTTCCGCATCGGTGCCCAATGCCGCCGCGGTCGCCGCGCTGTTGCGCGGCGCGTTCCCCACACTCACGGTGCCGCAGCTGATGCAGACGTTGACATCGGGCGCGGCTCAGCTCGGCGGCAGCGTGCCGGATGCGACTTTCGGCTATGGGCGCATCGATGCATTGGGTGCTCTCGGAACGCTTCCCGGCCCGACCATCACCGCTCTGCCCGACAGCTCGGTCGATGCGGGCTCGAGCACCTCTGCCTTGCCCTTCTCGATCACGGGAACGGGCACCCTGCATTTCATGGTGACGAGCAGCAACGCCTCGCTCGTTCCCGCCAAGATCGTCACGGCCGGCGCACCCGGGGTCACGATCGCGCCGACCGCTTGCGGGGCTAGCGTCTCGAGTTGCACGGCCACGATCACTGCTGCGGCCGGTGCGGACGGCACGACGAGCGTGACGCTCTATGCCGTCGACGGCGCCAACCGCTCGGCACCTGCTGCAATGACCGTCACCGTCAACGGCGCTCCGCCTTCTGCGACCTCATCGCCCCCCGCGGCCGCCAGCACTGGCCCGCCGGCCAGGGGTGGCGGCGGCGCCTTCGGCTGGCCCGCGCTCGGCGTTTTCGCGCTGCTCGCGGGTGCGAACGCAGCGGCACGCATGCGGCGGGTACGAGCGCTGAGCCGCCTCGGATTTGCAGCGCCGCGCGATTGACGCGCGCGCTATGATAGCGCTACCATCGCGCTTTCCGCGCTGAGCAGAGGGAGTTCCAAGGCGAGCCTGGCCCGAGCGCCGCGCGAGACTCGCCCGGGATCGAGCATCGACGGTGGACTTCCTGATCCTCCAGCACCACTCCGCTCGGCTTTCGCTCGCTCCGCAGCTCGGAGGGGCGATCCGCTCGTTCACCTGGCGCGGCCGCGACGTCTTGCGTCCCACGCCGGCGACTGCGGGCGACGATCCTTTCACGATGGCATGCTTTCCGATGGCTCCCTACGTCAATCGAATCGCCCATGGCCGCTTCGAGTTCGGCGGGCGCACAGTGCAGCTCGAGCGCAACTGGAGAACCGATCCGCACCCGATTCATGGCCAAGCGTGGCGCCGGCCGTGGTCGATCGCGACGGCAGCCACGACGGATGCGGTCTTGACGTTCGACGGCGGTGCGGATGAGTGGCCGTGGCGATATCGCTGTGAGCAGCGCTTCGTGCTTCAGGACGAGGGTCTCTCGATCGAGCTCGCGCTCGAGAATCTCGGCGTGACGACAATGCCGGCCATGCTGGGCCTGCACCCGTATCTCGCGATGCCGGCACACGCGCGGATGCGAGCGCGATTGCCGCGAGTGTGGCGGACCGATGCCGGCTCACTGCCGATCGAGCAGATCGACACGCCGAGCGCGTGGAGCTTCGATCCCGGCAGACTCGTCGATGCAGTGGCTCTCGATCACTGCTTTGCCGGCTGGGATGGCGCCGTCTCGCTCGAGTGGCCCGATCTGCGCCTCACGCTGCGGGCGAGTCGCTGCCCGTTCCTGCACATCTACACGCCGCAAGGGCAGGACTTCTTCTGCCTCGAGCCACAAACTGCTCCGCCCGGAGCACTTGAGCGTGGCGCGGGCGAGGCTGCGGCGCTCGCGCCCGGGGAGCGCCTCGCAATCGAGGTTCACCTCTTGCCGGGAGAGCTCTGAGTGTATCTCGGCATCGACATCGGGACCTCGAGCGCCAAGGCGGTGGTCGTCGATGAACGCAGTGTGATCGTCGCGCAGGGCTCGGCACCGCTCGAGGTGAGCCGACCCGCGCCGGGCTTCTCCGAGCAGGACCCGGAGAGCTGGTGGCGCGCGGCGGGACTTGCCGTCGCGGCGCTCCCTCAGGAGGTATGCGCGGCCGTGCGCGCCGTCGGCCTCTCGGGTCAGATGCACGGCGCGACGCTGCTCGACGCGAAGGACCGGCCATTGCGGCCCGCGATCCTTTGGAACGACGGCCGCGCAGCGCGCGAATGCGTCGATCTCGAGCGTCGGGCGCCGGATGCGCGGAGGATCACCGGCAACATCATCATGCCGGGGTTCACCGCGCCGAAGCTTCTCTGGGTCGCGCGCCACGAGCCGGAGCTCTTCCGCCGCACCGCCTGCGTGCTGCTGCCGAAGGACTACGTGCGCTTGAGGCTCACGGGCGAGAAGGCGAGCGACATGTCCGATGCCTCGGGCACCGCGTGGCTCGATGTCGGGCGGCGAGATTGGTCGGACGTGCTGCTCGCCGCAACGGATCTCAACCGCGCCCACATGCCGCGGCTTCTCGAGGGCAGCAGTCCGTCGGGGACTTTGACGGCGGAGGCTGCCGCACAACTTCGACTGCCGCGCGTCGTCGTGGCGGGCGGCGGCGGCGACAATGCGGCAAGTGCGGTCGGCCTCGGCGTCGTGCTGCCGGGCCAGGCATTCCTTTCGATCGGGACCTCGGGGGTGCTGTTCGTCGTCACGGACCGCTTTCGCCCGAATCCCGAGCGCGCGGCCCACGCGTTCTGCCACTGCCTCCCGCAACGGTGGCATCAGATGTCGGTCAGCTTAAGCGCATCGAGCGCGCTCGATTGGGCGGCGCAGCTCGCCGGTGCCACCCACTTGCCGAGCCTGGTCGAGGCGGCGCGCGCACGCGGCGTGAGTCGCCACTCGCCGTTCTTCCTGCCGTATCTCTCCGGCGAGCGCACGCCGCACAACGACCCGGCCTCCCGGGGCGTGTTCTTCGGTATCCGCGCGGACACCACCGCGGCGGACCTCGCGGGCGCGGTGCTCGAAGGAGTCGCGTTCGCGTTCGCCGACGGGCTCGATGTGCTCACGGAGAAGGGAGGTCAGGTCGGTGAGATCAGCGTTACGGGCGGCGGCGCACGCCTGCCGTACTGGGGTGAAGTGATCGCCGCGGCACTCGGGCGACCGCTCATCTACCGCTCGGGCGGCGAAGTCGGCGGCGCGCTCGGCGCCGCACGACTCGCACGGCTCGCACTCGGCGGCGAACGCGAAGAGGACGTTTGCGTCGCCCCGCCCATCGAGCGGGTCGTTGAACCCGATCCCGCGCTAGGCTCGCTGCTCGCGAGCCGCCGCCGCACGTTCGTGCGGCTCTACCAGGACTTGAGAGAAGTTTTCGCGGAGTATTCACAATGAGTCTGTTCTCAGGCATCGAGCCCGTGCGTTTCGAAGGACCGGACACGGAGAACGAGTTTGCGTACCGGGTCTACGACAAAGACCGGCCGGTGCTCGGCAAGCGCATGGAAGACTGGTTGCGCGCCGCCGTGTGCTACTGGCATTCCTTCAACTGGCCCGGACAGGATATATTCGGCGCGGGAACGCTGCCGCGCCCCTGGCTCGGCGCGCCCGTCACACAGTCGATGGCGGATGCGAAGCTCGAAGCGGCATTCGATTTCTTTGCGCGTCTCGGTCTGCCGTATTTCACCTTCCATGACGCGGATGTCATGGCGACGGCCGCGACGCTGAAGGAGCACGACCGAAATCTGAAGACGATCGAGGCCGCCATGCAGAAGCGGATGGCGGCGACCGGCGTGAAGCTGCTCTGGGGCACCGCCAATCTGTTCACTCACCAGCGCTACGCAGCCGGCGCCGCAACGAGCCCCGATCCTGAAGTATTCGCGTGGGCCGCCGCGCAGGTACGCTATTGCCTCGAGACGACGCATCGGCTCGGCGGAGCGAACTACGTCCTGTGGGGCGGGCGCGAGGGCTACGACTCGCTGCTGTACACCGACTTCAAACGCGAGCTCGATCAGTACGGCCGCTTCCTCTCCTTGGTCGTCGAGCACAAGCATCGCATCGGCTTCAAGGGGGCCATCCTGGTCGAGCCGAAGCCCTTCGAGCCGACCAAACATCAGTACGACCGCGATGTCGCTGCGGTGTTCGCGTTCCTGCAGCGCTACGGGCTCGCGCAGGAAGTGAAAGTCAACATCGAGGTCAACCACGCAACGCTCGCGGGACTCGACTTCGAGCACGAGATCGCCGCCGCGCGCGCGTACGGGATCTTCGGCTCGATCGACATCAACCGCGGCGACCCGCGCAATGGCTGGGACACGGATCAGTTCCCGAACAATGCGCAGGAGCTGGTGCCGGCGCTCATTCAACTGGTCATCGACAAGGGCTTCGCGACCGGCGGCTTCAATTTCGATGCGAAGCTGCGCCGCCAGTCCGCCGACCCCGCCGACCTGTACCTAGCTCACATCGGCGGTATGGACACGCTTGCCCGCGCGCTGCTCGCCGCGGCCGACATCGTGTCCGACGGCAAGCTCGCGCAGCTCCGTGAAGAACGCTATCGGGGCTGGAGCGGAGAGCTCGGCCAGCGCATCGCAAGCGGCGGCCTCGATCTCGCGAGTCTCGCGGACCTTGCGACCCAGAACGGATTCGACCCGGTTCCGCGCTCGGGGCGGCAGGAGCTCGCGGAGAGCCTGATCGCGAGGCGCTGCAAATACTGAGGAGCCGCGCGCCATAAGCCGTGGCCCGCAGCCTCGCCCCCTAGGGCATCCCGGCGCCGATTCCCCTCGTACGGCGTGCATCGCCCGCGTCCCGCGGTCGCTAACGCAAGCGCCAGCTCGGGTATGCCCCTTGCTGATGAGGCCCAGATCACGCCGAAACCGCGTTCCCGTATCCCGGGCGTGGAAACAAAACGGTCCTGGAGGTTACCTCAGATGCGCGACGTCCGCCCGAACCTCATCGCTCCGGTGCTGATGGCTGGCATGCTCGCATGCGCCGCCATTCTGCCTGCCTGCGGCGGCGGCGGATCTAACGACGGGCCGGATTCACCGCCCTCGTCGTCTTCTTCCTCCTCGACGTCGAGCTCGTCCTCGTCGTCGTCCTCATCCACTTCATCGTCCAGCTCCTCATCCTCATCCTCGGTGGGGGCAGTCTCGGTCACCTTGCCCGTCGCCCGTGCGGCGATTGCGACAGTGGATAGCTATTCAGTGGCCGCGACGACGAACGACCCGAGCGGAGTCTCCTGGAGTATCGCACCGGCCGCCGGCACTCCGGCTGCGAATGCAGGCTCTTTCAATCCTGCGACAACCGGCAACGGCGCAGCGACCGATTACACGGCGAAGGGGCCGGGAACGTTCACGGTGACCGCAACGAGCGTCACCGACGCTACGAAGTCGGCCGCCTTCACGCTCTACGTCACCGATCTTGGGGGCGTCTACACCTATCACAACGATCTCAATCGCGACGGCGCGAACGTGCAGGAGTACGCGCTCACGCCAGACAACGTGCAGAACCACTTCGGCAAGCTATTCTCCTGCCAGGTGGACGGCGCCATATATGCCCAGCCGCTTTGGGTCGCAGGCGTGACGATCAACGGCGCGAAGCACAACGTCGTCTATGTCGCGACGGAGCACGATGGGCTGTTCGCGTTCGATGCCGATACGAGCCCCTGTCAGAAGCTGTGGGGCGTCAGTCTCATCGATCAGACGCATGGTGCCAACGCAGGTGAGACTTCCGTTCCCTCAGGCGGCGCAGGCCACCTCGTGGGTCGAGGCAACGGAGACATCGAGCCGGAAGTCGGTGTGACTGGAACTCCGGTGATCGCACCCGGTGCCGCGCCCGGGACGGGAACGCTATACGTCGTCTCAAAATCGGTGAGCTCAGATGGAAAGAGCTTCTATCAGCGCCTCCACGCTATCGACATCACGACCGGTGCCGAAGCGAGCGGTGGATCATTCCCCGGAAAGCCGGTCGCGATCGCCGCGACCTATCCGGGCGCCGGAGATGGCGCGCAGACGGTCACTTTCGTCGCGCAGGTACAGAATCAGCGGCCGGGCCTCGCCCTCGTCAACGGGACGGTCTACATCGCCTGGTCCTCGCACGAGGACACCGGCCACTACTACGGTTGGGTGATGGGCTATGACGCTGCGACGCTGAACCAGACCTACGTCTTCAACGACTCGCCGAACAACACCAGTCAGGACGGCCATGGGGCCGGAATCTGGATGGCCGGAGGCTCGCCCGCGGCAGACTCCGCCGGCAACCTCTACCTGCTCACCGGCAATGGTCTGTTCGATGGGAACAGCGCCGCGGCGCCCAACAACGACTTCGGCGACTCTCTCCTCAAGCTCGTGGCGGCGAGCGGCAAGCTGTCGGTCGGCGACTATTTCACTCCCTCCGATCAGCAGAACGATGACGACACCGATACCGACTTCGGATCGGCCGGCGCAACGATTCTCGCGGACTTGTCGCCCGCCGTGACGGTCAACGGTGTTGCGGTGACGCACCTCATCGTCGGCGGCGATGAAAAAGGCAGACTTTATCTCCTCAATCGCGACAAGCTCGGCGGATATACGAACAACAACGGGGGGGTGGTCCAGCAGATCAATGCCGGAACCGAGAGCAATGCCGACAATGCCGGCGTCTTCTACTCGACCGGCGCATACTGGAATGGGACGTTCTACGTCATGGCGGATGGGGCGACCCGCGAACTGCAGGCTCGCCAGCTCAGCCCCTCGACGGCGCAGCTGAGCCTCACCTCGAAGACAGCTGCCTTCGGATACCCCTCCGGGAGCCCATCGGTGTCTGCGCAAGGGGCAACGGCCGGTGTGGTCTGGGCGCTCGACGATACGGAGTTCTGCACGGCCGAGGCGCCCCCGCCTCCGGAGAATTGCGGCCCCGCTGTCCTGCACGCTTACGCTGCGACGAACTTGGCGACGGAGCTCTACGACAGCTCGGCCATCGCCGCCGATGCTGCGGGATATCCGGTGAAGTTCACCTTACCCACGGTCGCCAACGGCAAGGTCTACGTCGGCACCCGCGGCAACAACACGGGCGGCCCTGACAACTCGTCCTCGATTCCAGGTGAGCTGGATGTATACGGCCTGAAGGGCAACTGAGAGGCTCGACGCAACCCGACGACGCCTCAACGATCCCTCGGGAATTCTCGCATAATCGACCCGATCCTCGACCGATCGGAGTCAGACCATGGCAGTACCCTGGGGCCAAATCGTCCGCCTGATGCCCTCCATCCTGGAGGTTTCACATGAGCTGCTGAGGCGCACGCGCTCTTTGCCGCGCGCAGCGCCCCCCGCCTCCGGAGACACCGCGATAGCCCGTTCCGATCTCGAGGCGCGAATCGCCGTGCTCGAAGAGAACGAGCGGCGGCAGGCTGAGCTCGTGAACCGCGTGGCCGATCAGCTCGATCAGCTGACGAGTGCCGTCACGGCACTTCACCGGCAGACCATGACGCTGCTCGCCACACAGCTCGTGATCGCGATCGTTGCGGTCGCCGCACTAGTGCTCGCGCTGCATCGATAGACGCGCGTGCCCCCAGCCATTCGCGTCGGCGCCGACCGGAGCAATGCAGGTATATGCGAAGCATGAGGGAGCTTCCCATCGAGACGGTGCGCCGCAGTTCCGAACTCCTCGACACCAACCGCCGCTTCTATGATTCCCTCTGGGCCGGAGCGCGGCTCGTCATGCCGCATCGCTTCAATACCTGGCCTCTCGTCCAATCGCTCGTCTCCGGATGCGAGCGGGCTCTCGAGGTGGCCCCCGGCCTGCGGCCCCGGCTGCCCCTCGAGACCACACGGTTCGTCGACATCAGCGCACCTGCGCTTGCGAAGCTGCAAAAGCGCGGGGCGGACGTGGTGCTCGGGCGAATTACTTCCCTTCCCTTCTTCGCGGGGAGTTTCGATCTCGTGTGCGCTCTCGATGTGGTCGAGCACGTCGACGACGACGACGGCGCTCTCGCCGAGCTGTCGCGTGTCACCCGCCCAGGCGGTGTCGCACTGATCTCCATCCCGCTGCATCCCTCGAGATGGACGGCATTCGATGAATTCGTCGGCCACAGAAGACGCTATGAGCCGCAGGCTCTGCTCGCGAAGCTCGCTCGCTGCGAGCTCACCGTCGAGCGCAGCGCTGTCTTCGGGATGCAGCCGCGGTCCAACCGCTTGAGCGAGCTCGGACTGTGGTGGCTCGCGCATAACCGCGAGCGGGCGCTGTGGTGGTACAACCGGCTGTTCATGCCGATGGCGTTGAGATTGCAACCGGAACTGCGACTTCGTGCGGGAATGATCGCAGCCGATGCCGTCGACGAGGTCCTGCTCGTTTGCCGTCGCGATCGGTGAGGAATGCCGCTCGAAGAGCTCACCGTGAGGACTGCAGCGGCGATGATCCGCAGAGGAGAGCTGACGGCAGAGAGCTACGTTGCCGAGCTGCTCGAGCGTTGCGCAGCAGCTGAAGCGCTCAACGCGTTCGCGTCGCTCGATGCGGAGCGCGCGCTCGCTGCAGCTCGCCAGGCCGACGAGCATCGCAGCGCCGGGGCGCCCCTCGGACCTCTGCATGGCGTCCCCTTGGTGCTCAAGGACAATCTCGACACCGCCGACCTCGCAACCACCGGGGGCACTCCTGCTCTGCGAGGCAATCGCCCGCGATCGAACGGGGCCGTCGTGCAAAGACTCCTCGATGCCGGCGCCATCCTTCTCGGCAAGACGAACATGCACGAGCTCGCGTTCGGAGTCACCAATCACAACGCGGCGTTCGGCCCGGCCCGCAATCCATATGATCTGGCGCGCATCCCAGGGGGCTCGAGCGGCGGCACGGGAGTGGCGGTCGCTGCTCGTCTCGCGCCGGCTGGGATCGGCACGGATACCGGCGGGTCGGTGCGTGTTCCGGCGGCGCTCTGCGGCATCGTCGGCTTTCGTCCGACAACCGGCCGCTGGTCACAGAGCGGAATCATCCCCATCTCGCACACGCGCGATACGGCCGGACCGATGACACGCAACATCGCCGACGCCTCACTCCTCGATTCCATCGTGACCGGCGAGGAGATGGTCCCGGCGCTCGCCTCGCTTCGCGGAGTCCGCCTCGGCGTGCCGCGCGCGTACTTTTACGATGATCTCGATGCCGATGTCGCACGCACGACCGAGGCGCTGCTCGCGCGGCTAGATGCCGCCGGTGCCGTGCTCGTCGAAGGCGAAGTGCGCAGGGTCGGCGAGCTCGACCTCGCCGCGGGGTTCCCGATCGCCTTGTATGAAGCAATCGGGGATCTGAATCGCTATCTGCAGGATCACGAGATCGGTGTCGATCTCGAGCAGCTCGTCTCGCAGGTCGCAAGCCCCGACGTTCGCGAGATCCTCTCGGGCGCACTCGGGCGCCACCGCATTTCGGAGGATGTCTATGCGGATGCACTCCTCAACCACCGCCCTGCGCTTCAGCAGTCGTACCGGCGGTTCTTCGCAGAGCTCGACGTGATGGCTGCGATATTGCCCACGACACCGCGCGCGGCGGCACGCATCGGCGAGGACATGACCTGCGAGCTCAACGGCCGGCAGGTTCCGACTTTCACCACATTCACTCGCAATACGGCGCCTGGCAGCCTCGCCGGCATTCCAGGCGTGAGTTTGCCCGCGGGATACACACTCGAGGGTCTTCCGATCGGAATTGCGCTCGACGGTCCGGCCGATACCGATCGAGCGCTGCTCGCGCTTGCCGCGGCCATCGAGCCGCTGATGCCTGCGCTACCGAGGCCTAGCTTGCCCGCAGAGCCGTCGCGACGGGCACGCGTGAAGCCCTGATCGAGGGAAGAATCCCTCCGATCAGCGCGATGGAGAGCGCCCAGGCGAGGGCGATCAACACGAGGTGCGGCGTTACGGCCATCGGGAAGGTGATTCCCCCCGCCACCACCATGTGATTGTCGAACAGGAACCAGACGATTCCGGCGCCGATCAGCGCGGCGGGAATCGCAAGAAGCATCCCCTCCACGAGGACCGAGACGACGATCGGCATGGCCCTAAAGCCGATCGCGCGCAGTGTCGCGATCTCCACCTTCCTCGCGTCCACCGCAGCGTAGAGGCTCGCGAGAGCCCCGCAAGTCGCGCCGAGTGCCATCAACACGCCGATGAAATAGCTGACGAAGTCGAGAAGCTTGCGCTGCGGTTTGACGATGTCGTATGCGGCATCGGCCTGCCTCTTCACATCGGCCATGAGGGTCGGATCACCCATCACAGCCTGCCTGAAGGCTGCAAACGCGCTGGGCGACTGGAGAATCACGTCCACGTCGTTGAACGTCGAACGCGGGAACGCCGAGAGCACGGTCTCGGCATCGCCGATGACCGAGTCGTTCAATGCGGTAGTCGAGCTCGTGTACACGCCGACGATCTTCCACGGGGTGCCCCGCACTCGCACCTCGTCGCCGAGATCGATGTCTCTGAAGCGCTTGCGCATCAAGTCGCTCACGATGAGCTCGTGCAGCCCCGGCTGAAAGAATCGGCCCTCGATGATGTGAACCGGCGTGATCTTGCGCCACTGAGGTGTGGCGGAGTAGAGGCTCACGACGCCGCGCTGATTCTGGCGATTTACCTCGTTCATGAACATGAATACGGCAGCCGCCGCGAGGGGCTTGCCCTCCCCGTCGCGCTTGATGCCGGGCTTGTCCAGGATGCTTGCGAGAATCGTCTTAGGGAGGGAGCTCTGCAGAGCCGATTGCGCGCCCCTTGCGAGGACGATGGCGTTATCGTCGCGGACACCCGTCTGAACCAGCTTCTGCAGGCCCTGACCGAGAGCGAGCATCGCCACGAGCACGCCCATGACCGTCGTGATGCTGATCACCGTGACGGCCGAAGTGCCGAGCCGCTCGGGAATGCTGCGGATAGCGGCGAGGGTGAGAACCCCTGTATGCCTTAAGGCTCCCATTGCGCCCCGGGGCCCGCTCAGCTTGCCCGGATCGCAGTCGCGACCGGTAGGCGCGCCGCTCTGATCGAGGGAAGAATCCCGCCGATGATCGCGATGGAGAGCGCCCACCCGAGGGCGATCAACACGAGATGCGGCGTCACAGCCATCTGAAAGGTGACTCCCTGCGCCACCACGACGTGACCGTTGAACAGATACCAGTCGATCGCGGCGCCAATGAGAGCCGCCGGGATCGCGAGCAGCATGCCCTCCGCGAGCACCGAGACGACGACCGGCGCGGCTCTGAATCCGATCGCACGCAACGTGGCGATCTCGATCCTGCGTGAATCGACGGCCGCGTAGAGGCTCGCGAGCGCGCCGCAAGCCGCGCCGAGCGCCATCAGCCCGCCGAGAAAATAGCTGATGAAATCGAGGAGCTTCCGCCGGGAGCTGAGGATCGCTTCGTTGCTCTCGGCCTGCGTCTTCACGTCGGCCATCAACGTCGGATCGCCGGTGACGGCGTTCTTGAAGGTCGCGAACGCGCCCGGCGATTGCAGGATGACGTTCACGGCATTGAATGAGGATTGCGGGAACGCGGACAACATGGTGTCGGCATCGCCGATGACCGAATCCTCGAGCGCTCTCTGGGAGCTCTCGTAGGCGCCGACGATCTTCCAGGGCGTGCCTCGCACCCTGACCTCGTCACCGACTTCCAGATGCCTGAAGCGGTGGCGCATGAGGTCGCTCACGATGAGTTCGTGCAGCCCCGGCCGAAAGTAACGGCCCTCGATGATGTGGATTTCGGTGTTGATCTCCCGGAATCCCGGGGTGACGGAGTACAAGCTGACGATGCCGCGCTGATTCTGTCGGTTCACTCCATTGATATACATAAACACGGCGCCGAATATCTCGGGCTTGCCCCGATCATCGCGCTTGATGCCGGGCTTGTCGGACACGCTGCTGAGGATCGTCTTCGGCAACGAGCTTTGCAGCGGCGATTCTGCGCCCCTCGAGACGACGACGGCCTGATCGGCACGGACATCGGACTGGACGAGCTCCTCCAGCCCTTGGCCGAGGGCGAGCAACGCCACGAGCACGCCCATGACCGTCGCGATGCTGATCACCGTGACGGCCGAGGTGCCGAGCCGCTCGGGAATGCTGCGGATCGCTGCGACGGTGAGGAGCCAAACGTGACGAAGAGTGCGCACGGCCCTATGCTCAGCGGCTGGCGAGCGCGTCGACCACTCGCAGCCGCAGCCCGCGCCATCCCGCGATCGCGCCACCCGCAAGCGCGAGCACCACGGCACAGGCCAACCCTATCGCGTAGACGATCGGCGGCACCGAGACCCTGCCGATGTAATCGTTTGCCACCGGGAGAAGCCGCGCGCCGACCCACAAACCGACCGCGGCGCCGGCGAGGCACAGGACGAGCGTCTCGGCAAGGATCAGCACCAGGACGGAGCGATCGGAGAAGCCGACGGTCTTCAAGACGGCGAGCTCCGGGGTGCGCTCGCGGATCGATTGCATCATCAGAGCCCCGGTGGCAAAGAGCAGCACGAAGAAAGTGGCAGCGACGATCCGGTGTGCAACGGCGTCGATATCGCCGAATTGGGACACCTGTGACTGCACCAGCTCGGTCTCGGACTGCGTGAGGGTCTCGTTCGAGGAGTTCGCGAAATGCGCGTCGATCGCCTGCTCGATCGTGGAGGTGCGCTTGGGATCGGCGATGCGCAGTACGGCGAGATTGAGCGTGTCGCGTCCGGGCCCGGTGGGCAGCGACTCGTTGACGTAACGGTAATGGGTGAGCAGCAGCTGCGCGTCATCCGCGCTCTCGGACTCGTTGTCCACCCACGTGCCGACGATGTCGAAAGTCCAGTTGTTGGTCCCGTCCTTGCGCTTCATCTGCGGCGGCGACTGAAGAGTCACGCGCTGCCCGACCTTCCAGCCATATTTGTGCATCGTACCGATGCCGACGATGACGCCGTCCTGAACCTGTCGCATCGCGCGCTGCTGCGCGGGATCGACTCTGTCCTCGGGATAGATCGCAAGGTAGGAGTCCACGTCCGTCGCACAGATCGGTACGCCTTGCTCGGGACGCTGATAGCTGGCGCCGAACTGATAGCGCGGCGCGACCCCGAGCACACCGGGGACGGTCTTCAGCCACTCGACGATCGCAATCGGGAGCGGGAATCCGAGATTGAGCTTGCTGCCCACGTACAGCCGATCGGCGTGGGTGGAGGCGATCGCATGGTCGACGGCGCTCGAGAGCCCCTGCAATACGCCGAAGAGGGCGAATGCGATGACGACCTGCAGAAAGATGAGAATAGCGCGGCTGCGCTTGCGCCAGATCCCTGCCCAGACGAGTGGAATGAACTTCAAGAGCTACCCCCCGCCTCCGCGTGCCGCAGCTCGGCGCGCCGGTCGCGGGAAGTCTATCGCGATGTTCCGGTGACGTCACGGCTCAATCGGACGGGTTACTCCGACTGCGAAGCGGTAAACGAGCTTCCCGCCGAGCCACCCGCCAACAGCCATGGTGAGCCAGCCCGCTGCCGCGATGACACTCGGCCACACAGTCGACGGCATCCGCGGCGGATAGGTGCGCAGCGCAAGACTCAGGAGGAAGGCGACCCATGCGCTGCACATCACGAGCATGTGCCCCACGGCTGCGTCCTGAGCAGGCGTTGCGCGCAAGATGGTCGTGAATTCGAGCCAGCCCGTGACAAGGGCCGCGGCGCCTGCGAGATCGCCGAGCGCCTGCGCGTAGAAGCTCAGGGTCCAGAAAATCGGATCGCGCCAGATCCAGCCCCCGGCGTCGGCCGCCACGCCTACCGTCCACAGAGCGATCGGGAAATGCACCACCATCGGGTGAATCGGGTGTCCCGCGAGGCGAATCCGCATCGCGAAGCTCAGGACACGGACAGCCAGACCGCGGCGATCAGCGTGCCAAAGCCGGCGACTCCGAGCAGCGCATGTCCGACCACCAGCCCGTCCGGGAGCGCGCGACCGCGCAGATGGAAACTCACGAGTGTGAAGCCCCCGAGTGCCGCAAGCAGGAGAACTCCCAGGGCCGCCTGCGCAATGCCGGAGGACGCCTTCATTACAGCCAAAATGAGCACGATCAGACCCGAGGCGGCGAACAGGCCGTGCACTCCCGCAAGGAGGGCGCGCGGGTTGGTGCGAGTGCGAAAGTGAATGGCGGCCATCGTGAAGCCGGCGAGTGCGGCGATGGCGAAGAGAACGATTGCATAGACCAGCATGAAAGACTCCGATCAAGAATTCGTGCGACGCGGAGTGATGCAGCGAGAGCGGTGTCCGTTCCCGGTCCCGCTTTTGGGAACCTCTTCCCAGCCGCTTGCATCTAGCACTAACCTGACTCGAAGTAGCGAGAGGAACTGCAATGGAACAGCTCGCCGCGCGGTGCGCTCCTGAGGAGATCATCGACCAGCTGTCGGACGCCGTGCTCGTGAGCCGCGTACGCGGGGGTGAGCCTGCCCTCTTCGAGCTCATCATGCGCCGCTACAACCGGCGCCTCTTCCGTATCGCGCGCGGCATTCTCGGCAATGCTGCCGATGCGCAGGACGCAGTCCAGGAGGCTTATGTCAGCGCCTATTTCAAACTCGACCAGTTTCGCGGACCGGAGGGCTTCGCGAGCTGGCTATGTCAGATCGTCACCAACCAGGCACTCATGCAACGGCGCAGCCGCGCACGCGTCGCAATGAGCCCGCTCAGCGTGCTGGATGAGCCCATGAACGATCCGGGGCCGGTCGCTCTGCACTCACCGCATGGCAATCCGGAGATGCGATTGCACGAACACGAGCTTCGCCGTCTCCTCGAGCAAGCGATCGACGCACTGCCCGAGGTGTATCGGGCGGCGTTCGTGTTCAGGGAGCTCGAACAGGTGTCGGTCGCCGAAACCGCTCGCTACCTCGGCATCGAGGAGGCGACGGTCAAGACGCGCGTGCACCGCGCGCGGCGCCTCTTGCAGCGCAATCTGACCGCCGAAATTTCGACGGCGATGACCGGTGTTTTCGGATTCGATGGGGCGCGCTGCGATGAGGTCGTCGCGCGTGTCATGCAGCGCATTGCGCGCTAATCCACCCCACATTGCCTCGAGCCCGGCAGCGCCAATATGATAGCGGCCGAGTGAGACGCTATTGCAAATCGGTCGGCAGACGCTCGAGATTTTCGGTGCGGATGGGCCTCAGGGCTGCCGGCGCTGCGATCGCATTGGTGTCGAGTGTCGGTAACGCGCAGCTGCACGATGCGTTCGACGCTTGCGCGCGGACCAAAGACCCGGCCGCGCGTCTTGCCTGCTTCGATCGCCAGGTTGCGGCGCGCCATGCGGCGGAGGACCGGGCTTCTCCGAAACAGACCCACGAGTCGGCGTCCGCAATCTCATCCGTAAGGCCGGCCCCCGCCCAGGTCGTCGGTAGCGACGTTGGGCACAGCGTGAGCGACGGCGCGCACCGAGCGCAGCCCGCACCATCCGCTGCAATCGTGGCAACGATCGTGAAGGTCATCCCCCGCCGGCCCCTGATCTCTGCAGTCGAGCTCGATAACGGCCAGATTTGGGAGCAGTCCGAAGCCAAGCGTCTTTCGGTGAGGCCCCAGGAGAAAGTCACGATACGGCCGGGCGTACTCGGCTCATTTTTCCTCAAGAGCGCCGACGGCCGAGCGATCCGCGTCCATCGCCTGAAATAGGCTGGGAGCGAACCCGCCTCCCCCGGCGAGCCCGCTCGGGGGTGTCCCGGGTCCGCTCCCAATTCCCATCAACGATGAAGAATGTCGTCGCAGTCGCGACCGCCCTCTCGGCGGCAGCGATCGTACTCGGCGCGCCGATCGTGATCGTAGCGATCGCGGTCGTCTCGTTGATAGTAAGTACGGTCGTGGTCGTAGCCGTACCCGCGGTCATGATCGGGCGCTAAGACACAACCGGACGTGGCGAGGAATACACCCGCCAGGAGCGAATAGATCGAAACGCGAAAGAGTGCCTGCATTGCTGACTCCTTAAGCCAAAGCTCGAGCCGCTAAGGTGGTACAGGGAGATCCGCAAATCGCGCGCCTGAGTGCCGCCGCGGTGTCGCCGATAAGCGTCGCTTACGAGGACTCGCATCGCATTAAGATAGCTTGCGCCCCCGAACAGCAGGCCCAAGGCCCATGAAGCGCCCAAATTCTCAACCATCACCAGACCCCGGTTCGAACCCACCGCCCGGAGGCGATATCGACGCCCTCTATGGTCTGGAGCCCGTGTTCGAGCCAGGCCGTGAGCCGGGTGAGACGCCGGGGATGATGCCAGCGTTCCACAGCATCCAATGTCCCTACTGCGGCGAGCGCTTCGACACGCTCGTGGATCCCGGCAGCGCCGGAGCGACCTACATCGAAGATTGCCAGGTCTGCTGTCAGCCGATCGAGCTCGAGCTATCCGTCGATTCGCGCGGCGCTCTTGCAAGTCTCCTCGTGCGCCGCAGCTGAGCGCAGCCGAAAATCTTCGGCGCCATCCGCCAAAGCGATGTGAGTGCCGCGTATCGCCGCTGCGGTTTCGTCGCCGCGGATTTTTTCCCATTCAGGAACCTCCTTTCGATCGGTGGCATCTCTCGCCCTGCCACGCGATCGCCTGAATGGAGACCGAGCCATGCCTCTGCGAGCAGCTTCCCGATGGATCGGCCGACGGTTCGGCCACATATCTTTCATTGCGCTCTTTGCCGTCTCCGCCTTGGCGCCAGCAGGAATACCGCGCGCCCATGCGGAGGCTGTCGCCAGCCATCACGACCGAGATCATCAAAGGCCGGCGAGCTTCGATGAGCAGATCCGAGCGAACGCCCGCGAGATGATCGATGAAGGGCGCCGGACGTTCCGCTTCGACACGTTCGGCGACGAGGCGTTCTGGGGCGACACACTGCATCTGCACGAGGCGATCGAGGGTGCGCAAATGGGCGGTGTCGGCGGCGGCCTGAGCCCCGCGGCCGCACTGAGCCTCGGCCTCAAAGTGGATGTCGACGCATTGTCGCCGTCGACGATCCAGGCACTTCAGCAGCACCGAGTCGATCTGACCGACCCGGCCGTGACGCTTCAGCTGCTCAGAAGCAAGGCCGTCGTGGGGGTAATCGGTTTCTTCAGCGGCGATCGTCTCGATCGCGTCGGCATCACCTGCGCGCTGTGTCACTCGACGGTGGACGATTCGCTCGCATTCGGTATCGGTCACCGGCTGGACGGGTGGGCGAACCGGGACCTCGACGTCGGCACCATCATCAGCCTTGCGCCGGACCTCAGCGTCGTGACCAACCTGCTCGGAGTCGACCGCGCAACGCTGACGACCGTACTCAAGAGCTGGGGACCCGGAAAATTCGATGCCGAAGTATTCCTCGACGGGAAAGCGTTCAACCCGCAGCAGATGACGGACGGCGTCGTCACCGGTACGCAGGTCCCCGGGGCGACGCTGCTTCCGAATGCATTTGGTCTGGCGGGCTTCAACCAGCACACCTGGACGGGGTCATGGGGATCCGTCCCGTATTGGAATGCGCTGGTCGCAACGCTCGAGATGCACGGCAAGGGACGGTTCTTCGATCCACGCCTCAACGACGGCACCAAATTCCCGCTCGCCGCGGCCAATGGCCTTGCCGATCTCGCACACATCAGCCCCGATGAGGATCGAGTCACGGCCAAGCTGCCCGCGTTGCAATTCTATCAGCTCGCCTTGCCGGCCCCGACGCCGCGGCCGGGTCGGGACTTCGACCCCGCCGCCGCGAAGCGTGGCGATGAGCTCTTCAGCGGCAAGGCACGATGCAACGACTGCCACGTCGAGCCGCTATGGACCGAGCCGGGTTGGAATCTGCACAAACCCGAGGACATCGGCATCGACAGTTTCGAGGCGGACCGTGCGCCAGACGGACAGTACAAAACCATGAACCTCGCGGGCCTATTCGTCCGCGAGAATGGAATCCACATGCAGCCTGCCAACAAAGGGCGCTACTACCACGACGGGCGGTTCAAGACGCTGGCCGACGTAGTGAAGCACTACGACACCTTCTTCCACCTAGGGTTGTCCGGGCAGGAGCAGCATGACCTCGTTGAATATCTCAAGTCGCTGCCGCAGAGGTGATGCGCCCCAATAGAGCGCACGGCGTCCGCACCCCGCCGTTGTATCGCGGGACTCTACCTTCAGCGAGACGGTGTTGCCATTTCAGCCGTCGAGAGCGCGCTCGATTGGGCCGAGCAATTTGCTCTTGGCGACTCGCGCATGCTCCGCTACTTAGGTAATTTGCGTGTGCGCTTTACCGACGCGGCACGGAAGTTGCGCTCATGTAGGGGAGCGATGCAGCTCGTGCTATCGCGCACAGGGGAGACACATGCGCCGTTTCCTCTTCCTCGTCGCCCTACTTCCGGGCTTCGCACTTGCGGCGAGTCCCACCTTCACAGTGATCGACCTGGGAACCATGCCGGGGCTCCAATGGGCGCCCGTGCCGCCGTCCGTCGGGAACTCCGCCGGTGCCTTCTATGGCTCACTCGGCGGGGGCGCTACCTACATCTTTCAATCTACGAGGGTCGGCGGGTTCGGAGTCGCGGTCGGCAAGTCCAGCATCGCAAATCCAGATTGCTTCAATGAGGTCTTCCATGCATTTCTCTTCGTTCAGAACACCGCGAACAGTGGAACGATGCAGGACCTCGGCACACTGGGCGGCTGCCAAAGCGCGGCCTTCTCCTTGAATGCATCGCACTTGGTGGTCGGCCAGGCCCAGAGACCCGGTCAGATAAGTGTGTCCTCCGCCGCAGGCGGTGTTTGGACCGCATTCGTATGGCAGAACGGCATGATGCAAGCATTGCCGAGCCTCATTCAATCGCTCGCCACAGAAGAGCCAGACGGCGCTGGCTCGAGTTCGGCAAATGGAACTAACAGTTCTGGGGAGATCGTCGGCTGGACTACCCAGCTTCTCAAGACAGGACAGCTCGCTCCTCGGGCGGTACTGTGGGAGAACGGCGCGAGTGATCCGCTCGAACTCCAGTATCAACTGGGCAGTGCGAACAACACGGTGATCTTTACCAACGCAAGCGCAATCAACTGTCAGGGTAACATCGCGGTAACGGGTTATCCGCTCAATCAGAGCTCTGGCGACGTCCATGCATACTTGCTGGTTCGGCAGGGTCCACCGAGAGCCTGCCCGGAGTAAGCAAGCCGTCGGCCCGAGGGGTGATCTGCGCGTCCGCTTCCTGCGCCACTCAGAGACCTGGCCCTCCGCCAGGCTTGCGACGACGGGCGCTCGAAGCGCCCATAAGATAAGGTTGGTAGGGGGCAGGAGTTGGATTTCGAGCAGCGAATTGACAATGTAGCTGCATGTAGCTACATTGGCGCATGAAGACTGTTGGCGTGCGCGAGTTGAAGAACAGCCTGAGCGAATACCTCCGACGGGTCCGTTCCGGCGAGTCGGTTCTTGTCACGGATCGGGGCGAGGTGGTAGCCGAGCTCGCACCTCCCGGTCACGTTAGTGCGGAGACATCGCTCCCGCCCGGCGTCCTAGCACTCGCAAGGCGGGGACTCGCAACCGTCGGCTCCGCTCCGGATGCCGCGCTTTATAGAGCATTGCCCCGCAAGGGACCGCGAAAGCTGACCGCATCCGAGCTTCTCGACGAGGAGCGCGGGTCGCGGTGAGTCTGTATGCTGAATCAAGCGCTATCCTCGCGTGGCTGCTCGATGAGTCCTCCGGCGCCTCTGTCCGTGAGTCACTCGCCGAGGAAGAAATTGTGGTCGCCTCGGACCTGACGCTCATCGAATGTGATCGCGTTCTACATCGGGCTGGGGTGCTCGGCGAGTTGACCGAGGCAGAAGCCGCAGATCGTCGAGCACACCTGTCGACCGTTGCGGGGCATTGGGTTCTGCTTCGTATCGGCCCGGAGGTGGTCGAGCGCGCTCGCCAGCCATTTCCGGGCGAACCCATCCGAACGCTCGACGCCATTCATCTCGCATCCTTGCTGGTCGCTCGCTCGGCGCTCGCAGGCTTGGCGCTTCTCAGCCTGGATACGCGCGTTCGGAACGCAGCGTCGCGCCTTGGGATTGAATTGCGGCCGAGGTGATGCGGAGAAGCAGCCGCGAGCGAAAGTGGTAGCGGGGGCGTGCATTGGAGCCGTACAACCACCGTCGTCGCGTTATTCGGAGCACGACGCCCACGGATCAAACCGCCCCGCGGCACCTGTGCCAACGGGCACGAGCTCGCAGGCGATAACGTTGGCCCCGGCGGACGCTGCCGCGAATGCGGCCGACAACGCGCCGCACGCTTCCGCGGGAGGAAAGCGGCATGAGCCTAGAGGATTAGCTCAAAGTCCCGTCGAGCCTGTACAGCC
>DATNFW010000094.1:0-13069 GCA_035606175.1 Steroidobacteraceae bacterium
CCCCTTGGCTCTCGACGGTTCCGCCGCGAAATCCGCCGCGTCCGTGGATCCTCAACCCATCGGCCAGCAGCTCGTGCTCGACCCCGAGCCGCCCGAGCCCCTCGGCCATCGCCGCGAGCCTGTCGGTCTCCTTCACGCGCAGCTCCTCGGCGCCGCGGACGAGAGTCTCGCCCTCGGCGCATGCGGCCGCGACGAAGAAGACCGGAAACTCGTCGATCGCAAGCGGAACGAGCGCGCGCGGAACCTCGATTCCCCGGAGCGCGCTCGCACGTACCTCGATGTCCGCCATCGGCTCGCCTGCCGTCTCCGACGCTGCTGCGCGAACGCGGATGTCCGCGCCCATTGCGCGCAGCATCTCGATGAGACCCGTGCGGGTGGGGTTGACGCCCACGCCCTTCAGCGTGAGGTGGCCGCGCGCGGCGAGACAGCCCGCGACGACGAAGAACGCCGCCGAGGAGAAGTCGGCCGGCACCTCGATTCGCGTGGCCCGCAGGCGCTGCCCGCCCGCGAGCGCCGCGGTCGGCCCGTGCCGCTCGACCTCGATGCCGAAGGCGGCGAGCATCCGCTCGGTATGGTCTCGCGTCGGGGCGGGCTCGGTCACGCGCGTTTCCCCGCTCGCCGTCAGGCCTGCCAGCAGAATGGCGGACTTCACCTGCGCGCTCGCCACCGGGAGCCGGTAGTCGATGCCGTGGAGCGCCACGCCCCCGCCGATGCGCACGGGGGGACGTCCCCCATCGGTCGTGATGCGCGCGCCCATCTGCCGCAGCGGGGCGGCGACGCGCTCCATCGGCCGGCGCATGAGCGAGGCATCCCCGATGAGCGTCGAGGCGAACGAACGCCCCGCGAGCAAGCCCATGAAAAGCCGCATCGCGGTGCCGGCGTTGCCCATGTCGAGGGGATGCGCAGCTGCGCGCAGGCCCCGCTCGCCTGCGCCGCGGACGAGCACGCGCTCGGGCGCCGGCCGCTCGATGGCGACCCCGAGAGCTTCGAGTGCGGCAAGCGTTGCGAGGCAATCCTCGCTCGCGAGAAAGCCCGACACCTCGGTCGTGCCCTCGGCAATGCCGCCAAGCATGAGTGCGCGATGGGAGATCGATTTGTCACCCGGGACGCGCAGCTCCCCCGCGACGGAACCGCCGGGCGCGAGACGGTAGCGTTTGACGGCGCGCGCGCCGCCCGGCGCATCCTCAGCGCTCATGTGACGGCGCGCGGATAAGAGCCGAGCACCCGGAAAAGAGAGGCACGCTTCTCGAGCGCGGCGAGGGCGCGCGCGACATGCGCGTCCTCGACATGCCCCTCGATATCGATGAAGAACACGTAATCCCACTTGCGGCGGCGCGATGGACGCGACTCGATCCGCGTCATGCTGACGCGATGTTTGGCGAGCGGCTCGAGCAACCGGAACAGCGCGCCGGGGGCATCCGTATGCCCCACCGACAGCAGCAGCGTCGTGCGATCCTTGCCGCTCGGGGCGAGGAGCTTGCGCCCGAGCACGAAGAAGCGGGTCGTATTATCCGCGCGATCCTCGATCTCCGGCGCAAGCACGGCGAGACCGTAGACTTCCGCGGCGGTCTGCCCGGCGATCGCGGCGCTGCCCTTCTCGTCGCGCGCGCGGCGCGCCCCCTCGGCGTTGCTCGACACGGCGACCCGCTCCGCCTGGGGCAGATGCTCGTCGAGCCAGCCGCGACACTGGGCGAGCGCCTGGCTGTGGGAGCACACCCGCTCGATGTCCGCGAGCGTCTGCATGCGGCCGAGCAGGTAATGATGAATGTGCAGCTCGACCTCGCCGCAAATCTTCACGGGCGAGTTGAGAAAGCGGTCGAGCGTATTGATGACCATGCCCTCGGTCGAGTTCTCGATCGCCACGACGCCGAAATCGACGTTGCCCGCCTCGACCTCGTGGAAGACCTCATCGACCGAAGGCAAAGGCAGCGCCCGCACGGAATGGCCGAAATGCGTGAGCACCGCCGTTTGAGTGAATGTCCCCTCGGGCCCGAGGAAGGCGACCTTGAGCGGCTCCTGCTGGGCGAGGCAGGCGGACATGATCTCGCGAAACAGCCGCAGCACCTCCTCGTCGCGCAGCGGTCCGCGGTTGCGCTCCTTCGCCCGCCGCAGGACCTCGGCCTCGCGCTCGGGGCGGTAGAAGTCGACGAGATGGCCGTCGCGGTGCTTGGAGATGCCGACGAGCTGAGCGAGCCGCGCCCGCTCGTTGAGCAGCCCCTGCAGCTCAGCGTCGAGCGCGTCGATCCGCTCGCGGGCGGAGGCGAGCTCGGAGGGCCCGTTGCCCGTGCCGCGCACCGTCGCGCTCGCGCCGCTCGCTCGGCGCGCCGCGCGAGCATTTCGCGGTTTTCCGGTCGCCATCGCTTCGAGACCCACCGGGGCGCCGGCGCCCCCTTTTCAGACCAATCGAGCGGACAGCACGCCCTCGATGCGGCGTATCGTCCCGAGCAGATCCTCGCTCACCGCGCCGTCCGTGTCGATGAGGGTGTACGCGTACTCGCCGCGGGACTTGTTGAGCAGGTCCGCGATGTTGAGGCGGGCCGAGGCGAGGCAGGTGGAGATCTGACCGACCATGTTCGGTACGTTGCTGTTCGCGATCGCAAGCCGCGTAGCGCCCGCGACGCGCGGCAGCACGGCCTCCGGGTAGTTCACGCAGTTGCGAACGTTGCCGTTCTCGAGGAACTCCCGCAGCGTGTCGGCGACCATGATCGCGCAGTTCTCCTCCGCCTCCTGGGTCGAGGCGCCGAGATGGGGCAGCGCGACGACGCGCGGATGGTCCTTGAGCGCGTTGCTCGGAAAGTCGCACACGTAGCCGCGCAGCCGTCCGGCATCGAGAGCGGCGATCACCGCCTGCTCGTCCACGATCGGGGCGCGCGCAAAATTGAGGATCAACCCGCCCTTGCGCATGAGCTTCAGGCGCTGCTCGCTCACGAGCCCGCGCGTCTCCGCATTGAGCGGCACGTGCACGGAGACCACGTCCGCCCGCGCGAACAGATCGTCGAGTGAGAGCGCCTGCTCGACGCTCGAGGAGAGCTGCCAGGCGCGCTGCACGGTGATCTGCGGATCGTAGCCGAGCACCTTCATACCGAGGGCGAGCGCGGAGTTTGCGACCTCCACACCGACCGCTCCGAGTCCCACCACGCCGAGAGTGCGGCCGGGCAGCTCGAAGCCCACGAACTTCTTCTTGCCGGCCTCGACCGCCTCGTCGATCGCCGCATCCTCGCCCGAGAGCGAGCGCGCGAACGCCCACGCCGGACAGATATTGCGGGCGGCCAGCAACAGTCCCGCGAGCACGAGCTCCTTGACGGCATTCGCATTGGCGCCCGGGGCGTTGAAGACGGGAATGCCGCGCCGGGCGAGCGCCGCCACGGGAATGTTGTTCACCCCGGCGCCCGCTCTGCCGACGGCGAGCAGCGTCCGCGGCAGCTGCATCGAATGCATGTCCGCGGAGCGCACGAGGATCGCCTGCGGCTCGGCCACCTCGGCGCCCACCTCGTAGCGCTCGCGCGGCAGGCGCTCGAGCCCGCGCGCACTCAAATTGTTGAGCGTGAGAATTCGGTGGCGCACGCGGCGCTCGGTCCCTTCAGCCATTGCGACGCTCGAACTCCTTCATGAACGCGATGAGCGCCTGCACGCCCGCCATCGGCATCGCGTTGTAGAGACTCGCACGCATGCCCCCGACCGAGCGGTGTCCGGCGAGATTGACGAGCCCGGCCTCGGCCGCCTCGGCGAGGAAGCGCTTGTCGAGCTGCGGATCGGCGAGCGTGAAGGGGACGTTCATCCAGGACCGGCAGGGCTTCGCCACCGGATTGCGGTAGAAGCCGCTCGCATCGATCGCCTGGTAGAGCGCCTCGGCCTTGGCACGGTTGTGCGCGCCGAGCGCGGAGAGGCCACCGCGATCCTTGATCCACTCGAGCACGAGCGCGGCGATGTACCAGGCGAAGGTCGGCGGCGTGTTGAGCATCGAGCCGTCCTTCGCCATCGCGCCGTAGTCGAGCACCGCGGGAGTGCCCGCGCGGGCGTTCCCGACGAGATCCTCCCGGACGATCACGACGCAAAGACCCGCGGGGCCGATGTTCTTCTGCGCGCCCGCGTAAATCAGCGCGAACTTCTCGACCTCGAGGGGACGCGAGAGGATCGTCGAGGACATGTCGGCGACGAGCGGTACCTGACCCGTCTGCGGCACGTACGGAAACTCGACGCCCCCGATCGTCTCATTCGGCGTGTAGTGCAGGTACGCAGCCCCGGGGGTGAGCTCGAACGACCCGGGCTGCGGCACACTGTTGTAGCCCGATGCGGACTCATCGGCGGCGACGTGCACCGTGAGGAAGCGCTTCGCCTCGCCGATCGCCTTCTTCGACCAGGAACCCGTGTTCAGGTAGTCCGCAGTCGCACTCGCCGCGGCGAGATTGAGTGGAACGCCCGCGAACTGTGCCGTCGCCCCACCCTGCAGGAAAAGAACTTTGTAGGACTCGGGAATGCCCGCGAGCTCGCGCAGCCGCGACTCGAGCTCACCGGCCAGCGCGATGAACGCCTTGCTGCGGTGGCTGACTTCCATCACGGACATGCCAGAGCCCCGCCAATCGGTGAGCTCCTCGCGAGTCCGCTCCAGCACTTCGAGGGGCAGCGTCGCCGGCCCCGCCGCGAAATTGAATACGCGCACGCAATATCCCGGATGTCGATCCAAAACTACGAAAGGGGAGCTTTCAATGGTAGCGGTTCGCGACCCGCTGCGTCAGAACTTTTGGCTCTGAGTCGGTGACCGCCCGGGCGGACTCGTCGCGCTCGCGGCCCCGTCATGCCGACGGGGCGCTCGGCGCATCGAGCGACTCGCCCTCGGCGGATTCCCCATTCAAGCCCTCGATGCGCTCGATCCCGGTCAGCCGCTCGCCCTCGCCCAGCCGGATGAGACGCACGCCCTGCGTGTTGCGTCCGACGACGGACACCTCGTCGACCGGCGTGCGCACGAGTGTGCCGCTCGAGCTGATGAGCATGAGCTCCTGTCCCGGCGCGACCTGCAGCGCCGCGACCATGCCGCCGTTGCGCTCGCTCGTTTGTTGCGCGATCACACCCTGGCCGCCGCGGCCGTGGCGCGGAAACTCATCGAGCGGCGTGAGCTTCCCGTACCCGTTCTCCGAGGCGGTGAGCACGAGACCCTCGCCGACGACGATCAGCGCGATGAGCTGCTGCCCCTCCGCGAGCCTCACCCCGCGCACGCCCGCCGCATCGCGTCCCATCGCGCGCACCTCCTCCTCGTGGAAGCGGATCGCCTTGCCGCCGCTCGTGCAGAGCATGATCTCGCGCTGCCCGTCGGTGAGCGCGACACCGACCAGGCGGTCGTTGTCGTGCAGATCGACCGCGATGATGCCGCTCGCACGCGGCCGCGAGAACGCGGCTAGCGGCGTCTTCTTCACCGTGCCCTGGCTCGTCGTCATGAAGACGAAGTGCTCCTCATCGAAGCTCTTCACCGGCAGGATCGCGTTGATCTTCTCGCCCTCTTCGAGCGGGAGCAGGTTCACCATCGGGCGGCCGCGGGCGCCGCGTCCGGCGAGTGGAAACTCGTAGACTTTGAGCCAATAGACCTTCCCGCGATTGGAGAAGCAAAGCACCGTGTCGTGCGTGTGCGCGATGAAGAGCTTCTCGATGAAGTCCTCGTCCTTGACCGCGGTCGCCGCGCGCCCTCGCCCCCCGCGCCGCTGCGTCTGGTACTCCGCGACGGGCTGCGATTTCGCGTAGCCGGCGTGCGAGAGCGTGACCACCACGTCCTGGGGCTCGATCAAATCCTCGGTGGAGAGCGCGAGATGATCGAGGCTGATCTCCGTGCGCCGCGGATCCCCGAACGTCTCGCGCACATCGATGAGCTCGGTGCGCACCACTTCGGTCAGCCGCTCGGGCCGCGTAAGAATGTCGCGCAGATTCCGGATGGTCTCGAGGAGCGTCTTGTACTCCTCGAGAATCTTCTCCTGCTCGAGACCGGTGAGGCGATGCAGGCGCATGTCGAGGACCGCCTGCGCCTGCAGCTCCGAGAGCCTGTAGCCGCCCGCTACGAGTCCGCTTTCAGCGTTCGCGCCGTTTGACCGCGCTTGCAGTGCGCCGGATGCCGCCTCCATCTCACCCGCACGCGTGAGCAGCTCCGTCACGAGCCCCGGGACCCAAATTCGCGCGAGCAGCGCCACCCGCGCCTCCGCCGGGGAGGGCGCCGCGCGAACGAGGGCGATCACGTCGTCGAGATTCGCGAGCGCGACCGCGAGCCCCTCGAGGATGTGCGCCCGCTCGCGGGCGCGCGCCAAATCGTGAATCGTGCGCCGCGTCACGACTTCGCGCCGATGGCGGATGAACGCCTCGAGCATTTCCTTGAGCGAGAAGAGCTTCGGCTGGCCGTCGGCGAGCGCGACCATGTTCATGCCGAAGACCGTCTCCATCGGGGTCTGCGCGAAGAGATTGTTGAGAACGATCTCCGCGACCTCGCCGCGCTTCAACTCGATCACGATCCGCATGCCGTCCTTGTCGGACTCGTCGCGCAGCTCCGAGATGCCCTCGAGCTCCTTGTTGCGCACGAGATCGGCGATACGCTCGAGGAGCCGCGCCTTGTTCACCTGATAGGGCAGCTCGGTGACGATGATCGCCTGGCGACCGCGGTCGTCCATCTCCTCGAAATGAGTACGCGCGCGGATCGAGAGCCGGCCGCGTCCGGTGCGGTATGCAGTCGCGATCTCCTGCGCGCCGTTGATGATGCCGGCCGTCGGAAAATCGGGGCCCGGGACGTGGCGCATCAGCTCCGCGAGCGGCAGCGACGGATCCTCGAGCAGCGCGAGACACGCGTTGACGACCTCGGTGAGATTGTGGGGCGGAATGTTGGTCGCCATGCCGACCGCGATTCCCGAGGCGCCGTTGACGAGGAGATTCGGAATCCTCGTCGGAAGCACGGCCGGCTCGCTCTCGGACTCGTCGTAGTTCGGCGCGAAATCGACCGTTTGCTTGTCGATGTCGGCGAGCAGCTCGTGCGCCAGGCGCGACATGCGCACTTCGGTGTAGCGCATGGCCGCCGGCATGTCCCCGTCGACCGAGCCGAAATTGCCCTGCCCGTCGACGAGCACATAGCGCATGGAGAACGGCTGTGCCATGCGCACGATCGTGTCGTAGACCGCCGAGTCCCCGTGGGGGTGGTACTTGCCGATGACATCGCCCACGACACGCGCGGACTTCTTGTAGGGCTTGTTGTAATCGTTCCCGAGCTCGCGCATCGCATAGAGCACGCGCCGGTGCACGGGCTTCAGCCCGTCGCGCACATCGGGCAGAGCCCGCCCGACGATGACGCTCATCGCGTAGTCGAGATACGACTGGCGCATCTCGTCTTCCAGGTTGACGGGAAGGATCTCTCGTGCGATTTCGCTCATGCGCTCTGAAGGCTCTGGAGAGCCCGCAAGTGGGCTCAATCAAAAGGAAAAGTTTATCACATCGAGCGGCCTCGACCGGCGCGCCGCCGTATACTCTGCGCATGCAGAGCTACGAGTCCGCCGACCTGCTGATCGAGGCCCGCTGGGTACTGCCGGTTGCGCCTCGAGCCGCCGCGCTCGCGCACCATGCGGTTGCGATCTCGCGCGGGCACATCGCAGCGCTCGGACCCGCGGCCGAGCTGCGCGCGCGATTCTCTGCGCGCGAGCGCGTGACGCTCGCCTCCCATGCGCTGCTTCCCGGATTTGTGAATGCGGACACGGACGCCGGGCAACTCCTTGCGACCGGGCGTGCTCTTCCGGCCGTCGACGCGTACGCGAAGCTCGCAGAGGTGCGCGGCGTCGCCGATGCGCCCGCGGCGCCGCGGCGCATCCAGGCGCCGGCCGATGTCGAGCTCACGCGCGAGGGAGCTCAGCTCGCGATTGCGGAGATGCTGCGCTCGGGGATCACGGCATTCGCATCCCGTGCCGGAAGGCCCGAGGAGGTGGCGCGTGTCGCCACTTTTGCGCGCATTCGCGCATCGATCGGGATGCCGCTCGAGGAGCGCGCGACGGATTGGGCCGATGGCCTGACAGGCCATCTCGCAAGGGCCGAGGCCTTGTGGGACGAGTACAAGGCGGACCCGTGGGTCGGACTGCACTTCGCGCCCAGCGGCGCGCACGAGCTGAGCGATGCCGCACTCGCACGCGTGCGAACCGTCGCGGACGAGCTCGACGCCCGCATCGCGATGCCCGTCCATGAGACCGACGAGGAGATCGAACGCCACGGCGCGCGTCACGGCGTGCGGCCTCTTCGGCGGCTCGATGCGCTCGGCCTGTTGAGTCCGAGCTTCTCGGCGGTCCATCTCAATCGTCTCGACGATCCGGAGATCGAGCTCCTCGCGCGCAAGGGCATCGCGGCCGCAGCCTGTCCTCAATCGAGCCTGCGTCGCGGAATCGGGTGCTGCGGGCTTTCGCGCCTCCTCGAACGCGGCGTACCGCTCGGACTCGGGACCGGCAACGCCACATCGATATTTGCGCTCGATATCCTCGCGGAAGCGCGCGCCGCGGCGCTGATTGCAAGCACCCAGAGCCGCACGGCCGATGCGCTGAGCGCGCAGCAGGCGCTCGAGCTCGCGACGCTCGGCGGCGCGGCCACGCTCGGATTGAAGGCGCTCATCGGCTCGATCGAGCCCGGCAAGGCCGCGGATCTCGTCGCGCTCGATCTGAGCGCACCGGCCTGGCGGCCCGAGCACGATCCGGCGGAGATCATCGTTTACGGTGCAAGTCGCGACCGCATCACGCACGTGTGGATCAACGGGACGGCGCGCGTCGCAGCCGGAAGACTGCTCGCGTTCGATGAGGCCGAGCTCTGCGCGCTCGCGCAGCGCCGGAGCGCAGTGCCATGAGTGCGGCCAGCGGTGGCGTCAACGCCGACAGCGGCGAGCTCGGCAAGTTCGACTCGCTCGCACACCGATTCTGGGATCCGCAGGGCGAGTTCCGCCCGCTGCATCTGCTCAACCCGGTGCGCACGCAGTTCGTGATCGAGCATGCACCGGCCTCGGGAGCCCGCGTGCTCGATGTCGGCTGCGGCGGAGGCCTGCTTGCCGAAAGCCTGAGCCGCGCCGGCGCACGGGTCACGGCGATCGACCTCGCCCCCGCCATGATCGAGGCGGCGCGTGAGCACGCGCGGCAGTCCGAGCTCTCGATCGATTATCGCATCGAGAGTGCCGAGGCGCTCGCGGCCGCCGAGCCTCTGTCGTTCGACATCGTCACCTGTATGGAGATGCTCGAGCACGTGCCGGATCCCGCCGCAACGCTCGGCGCACTCGCGCGGCTCGCACGGCCGGGAGGACACGTGTTCGTGTCGACTCTGCACCGCAACCTGCGCTCCTTCCTTGCGGCGATCGTCGCCGCCGAGTATCTGCTCAATCTGCTGCCTCGGGGCACGCACGAGTACGAGCGCTTCATCCGTCCCTCGGAGCTTGCGCGCTGGGGACGAGCGGCGGGCCTCAGTTTGGGCAACATCGCGGGACTCGAAGTCGATCCCTTCTCGGGATACTGTCGCGCGAGCCGCGATCCGTCGGTCAACTACATCGCGCATTTCGTATCCGGGGCACCCTCGTGAGGATGCGACGATGAGCGGCGGCGCTCGAATCGATGCGCCGCAGAGCACCATTGCGCAAAGCGCCTGCCGCGCCGTGCTCTTCGATCTCGACGGCACGCTCCTCGACACGGCCGGCGATCTGGCCCAGGCGCTCAACCGGCTGCGCTCGGAGCGCGCGCTGCCGCCCCTCGAGTACGAGCGGATTCGCAGCTTCGTCTCTCACGGTAGCTCGGCGCTCGTGCGGCTTGCGTTTCCGAGTGCGCCGGAGGCCGAGTTCCTCGAGCTTCGCGAGCGGCTGCTCGAGCTCTATGCCGCCGCAATCTGCGTGCATACGCGTCCCTTCCCCGGCATGCTCGAGCTCATCGCGCGCCTGGAGCGCGACGGTGCTCAGTGGGGCATCGTCACGAACAAGCCTGCGGCGTATACCGAGCCTTTGCTCGATGCAGCCGGCCTTGCCTCGCGAGCCGGAGTCATCGTGAGCGGGGACACGCTCGCGGAGCGCAAGCCGCACCCGCGGCCGCTCCTCCATGCGGCCGAACGCCTGGGGGTCGAGCCGCGGGAATGCGTGTACGTCGGTGATGCCGAGCGCGACGTGCTCGCTGCGCGTGCCGCCGGGATGCGCGCCGTAGTCGCGTGCTTCGGGTATCTCGGCGCCGGCGATGATCCGCGCTCGTGGCCCGCCGATGCATGGGTCGATGCACCGCTCGAGATCTACGATTGGCTGCACGGGGCGCTCGTGAGCCAGGCTGAGGGAGCCCTGCCCTAACGTCTTCACCTTCACCGCGCCGATACTGTATATTACCACAGGAACGGCGCATTCTCTGCGGCCCGGGGCCGCAGCTTCCGCGAAGGAGAGCCGATGACCAATTCGCTTGCGGCCGCCATCGCAGCGCTCGCGCTCATCGCCGGGGCGGCGCTCGGCGCCCTCGCAGCGCACCTGCGGGCGGCTCGGCGGCGCGAGCAGCTCGCGCTCGAGCTCGAGCGCGCGCGGACTCAGCTCGCCACGCGGGCGGCGCACGATGAGGAGCGAACCGCACACGCCGCGCAGGCCGAGCAACGCCTGCGCACCGCGTTCGACTCGCTCGCCGCGGAATCGCTGCGTGCGAACAGCGAGCTGTTCCTGCGGATGGCGCGCGAGAGCTTGGGCAAGGAGCAAGTCCTCGCGCAGAGTGCGCTCAAGGAGCGCGAGGCTGCGATCGGACAGCTCGTCGCCCCGCTCAAGGAGGCGCTCGAGCGCGTCGAGAACCAGTCGCAGGCGCTCGAGCGCGAGCGGCGCGATGCCTTCGCACATCTGCGCTCGCAGATCGAGACGCTCGCGAGCGGTCAGGCGCAGCTGCAACGCGAGACGCGCAGCCTCGTCACGGCGCTGCGCCGGCCGGAGGTGCGCGGCCGCTGGGGCGAACTCACGCTGAAGCGCGTCGTAGAGCTTGCCGGCATGGTCGAGCACTGCGATTTCACGGAGCAGCTGCACCTCGTCGGCCGCGAGGGCGCGCTGCGCCCCGATCTCGTCGTGCACATGCCGGACAGCCGAGACCTGGTCGTGGATGTGAAGACGCCCCTCGATGCCTACCTCGAGGCGCTCGATGCTGCAACGGACGAGGCGCGCCGGCATGCGCTCGAGCGTCACGCCCAGCAGGTGGAGCTCCGAGTGCGCGAGCTCGCTGCAAAGAGCTACTGGGCGCAGTTCGAGCGCAGCCCCGAGTTCGCGGTGCTGTTCCTGCCTGGCGATCAGTTCCTGTCGGCGGCGCTTACGGAGCGTCCGGAACTGCTCGACAGAGCGCTCGAGCAGGGTGTGATCATCGCAACCCCGTCGACTCTCATGGCATTGCTCAAAGCGGTCGCCTACGGCTGGCGACAGACACTCGTTGCGCAGAATGCCGCGAACATTCGCGAGCTGGGCGAGGAGCTCTACCGGCGCCTCGGCACCTTCGTCGGACACCTCGGCAAGCTCGGTACTCGGCTCGCCGCAGCCGTTGAAGCGTACAACGCCTCGGTCGGCTCCCTCGAGCGTCAAGTGCTGCCCCAGGCACGCCGCTTCCCCGAGCTCGGGGTGACGGGCGCTGCGCCGCTTGAAGCGCTCGATCCCATCGAACAGCTCGCGCGCCGCACATCCTCGATCGCCGGGATCGAGCCGGGAGCAGCGGACGTACGGCCGGCGCAGGATGCTCGCGAGGCGTAAGCACGGCGGCGCGCGCTAGAGCTCGCGATGCCCGACGGTCGGCGCTTGCCGGGCTCGATCGAGGGTCGGAGCCTCTGGGGCTCGGCCCGCGATTTCGCGTGGCTCTACTCACCCTCACCGCTTCGCTCAGTGCTCGCTCCATTGCTCGATATCGAGCGTGAGATCGCCGCCGCGCTGCGGCCCGGACTCGATCACGGGATCGCTCACATGCGTCTTACATGGTGGCGCGAGGAATGCGGCCGATGCGCCGCCGGCAATCCCGTGCATCCCGCATCGCGCGCCCTGCTCGGAGCGGCCGGCGGTCCTGTCAATCCAATCGGTCTCGTCGAGACCGCCGAGTGGGACCTCGCCGCGGCGACCTTCGAGACGCGCTCGGAGCTCGCCGCGTATTGCGAGCGGTGGGCTTCGGCAGTGACGGAGATCGCGGCACAACGCGGGGGCTCCACGGGTCCGAGTTCGGCCCCGGACGGCCGCCTCGCCGCGCCGCCCGGCGCCGCCGCAGTGCCAAACACCCGTGCCGCTTTCGGCCGCCGGTTCGGCGCTTCCTTGAAGGAGCTCGAGCTGCTCACCGCGATCGCGGACGATGCGCGCGCCGGGCGGCTGCGCTTGCCGCTCGATGAGCTCGCGCAGGCGGGCTTCGATCCCGCCGCGCTCGCGCGAGCGCCCTGGACGCCGGCACTCTGCCAGCTCATCGCGCTGCGCCATCGCGCCGCCCGCACGACCCTTGCTGAAAGCCTCACCGCTCTGCGCCCGACCGATCAGCCCGACCTTCGCGGACTTCTCGTCTGGGGTGCGCTTGCGGCACGGGCCTCGAGGAGGACCGAGCGAGCGGCATGCCGCAGTGTCTCGAGCGGCAGCCGGCCCGTGGAGACCGGGCCTGCGGCCCGCCTCGCCGATTCTTGGCAGGCTTGGCGCGCAGCGCGCCGCGCCGACAGACACCGGTTTCGATTGATTGAGGAGATACGAGCTTGAGCAATACTCCCGCGGCAATGGCTGGGGCCGACTTCGACCCGCGCCGACATGTGCCCGCGCCCGCTGAGCTCGAGGGCCGCGTTATCGCGATCACAGGCGCGAGCGACGGTATCGGACGCGCCGTGGCGCGCGGGTGCGCCCTGCACGGCGCGACAGTCGTCCTGGTCGGCCGCAATCAGCGCAAGCTCGAGACGGTGCAGGAGCAGATCGAGGCGGAGCGGCCGGCCTCGACGACGGTCGCCGTGCTCGATCTCGAGCGCGCGCTCGCGAGCGACTATGACCGGCTCGCCGCAGCGCTCCTCGAGCGCTTCGGTCGGCTCGACGGACTGCTTCACAACGCATCGATCCTCGGGACTCTCAGCCCGATCGAGCACTACGACG
>DATNFW010000095.1:0-41749 GCA_035606175.1 Steroidobacteraceae bacterium
TCCACGGACGCGGCGGATTTCGCGGCGGAACCGTCGAGAGCCACGGGGATCATCGCATCGCAATGGCATTCGCGGTGGCGAGCTTGAGGGCCGAGGCGCCGGTCGAGGTGCTCGACGTGGCGAACGTTGCTACGTCGTTTCCGGGATTCGTCGAGATCGCCCGCAGCGCCGGCCTCCCGATCGAGGCAGACTAGGTCGTGGCGACTCACGGCGCCCCAACTCACGCCGCCTCGACCGCGCGAGCGATGCAAAGCGCCGTGCCCGTTGCGACGATCGACGGCCCGAGCGGCTCCGGCAAGGGCACAGTGGCTCGCGGGGTGGCACGCCATGCCGGCTGGCATCGTCTAGACAGCGGCGCGCTCTACCGCCTCGTCGCCCTCGACGGCGCGGAGCGGGGCCTCGAGCCGGGTGATGTCAAATCGCACGTGGAGATCGCGCTCGCACTCGATGTGCGGTTCGATACGCAGGGCGAGCACGTCCTGCTTCGCGGCCGGGACGTGAGCGAGCGGCTCAGGTCCGAGGAGGTGGGTGCGGGGGCCTCGCGAGTCGCAGCTTGGCCCGAGGTCCGCAGGGCCCTTCTCGAGCGGCAGAGGGGGTTTGCACGCGCGCCAGGGCTGGTTGCCGACGGGCGCGACATGGGTACGGTCGTTTTCCCGCGAGCCGAGCTCAAGATCTTTCTTACGGCAAGCGCCGCGGAGCGGGTGTTGCGGCGCCATAAGCAGTTGAAAGACAAGGGGTCAGATGTTAGCCTTGCCGCCCTTTCGCGCGAGATAGCCGAGCGGGACGCAAGGGATACGACGCGTGCGGTCGCTCCCTTGAAGCCCGCGCCCGACGCCCACGTGATCGACTCCACCGGCCTCACGGTCGAGGAGGTGGTCGGTCGCGTACTTGCGCTCGGACGCGCCCGATCGCTGTGGGCCTGACCGCCGCGGCGCCGAGCGGCTCTCCTCAGCGAAGGATGAAAGCGAGCTGCCGGCGCAGGATGCGGCGGCCGTCATTTGAGACCCGGGCTGCGACGATGCGGACCGGAATATTGAAGAGCACGCGCCCGAGTGCCGTGCAAGTGAAGGTATGACAGAAAGTTTCGCTCAGCTGTTTCAGGAAAGCCTCGCCAACCAGCGCATCCGCCCCGGCATGATCTTGACCGGGCTCGTGGTCGATGTGACCCCGGACAACGTCATCGTCAATGTGGGCTTGAAGTCCGAGGCGGTGATTCCCGTCGATCAATTCAAGAACGAGCGCGGAGAGCTCGAGGTGAAGGCGGGCGACGAGGTGGAAGTCGCGCTCGACTCGGTGGAGGACGGCACGGGCGAGACGCGTCTCTCGCGCGAGAAGGCGAAGCGCGCTCGCACCTGGACGCGCCTCGAGGGGGCCTTCAACAACTCCGAGATCGTGACGGGCGTCATCACGGGACGCGTCAAGGGCGGATTCACCGTCGAGATCGACAACGTGCGCGCGTTCCTTCCGGGCTCGCTCGTCGATGTGCGCCCGGTGCGCGATACCTCGTATCTCGAGGGCAAGCCGCTCGAGTTCAAAGTCATCAAGCTCGATCAGAAGAGGAACAACGTCGTCGTCTCGCGCCGCGCCGTCGTCGAGCAGGAGTTCTCCGCAGAGCGCTCCGCTCTCATGGATAATTTGCAGGAAGGCGCCGTGGTGCGCGGCACCGTCAAGAACCTGACCGATTACGGCGCGTTCGTCGATCTCGGCGGCATCGACGGACTGCTGCACATCACCGACATGGCCTGGAAGCGCGTCAAGCACCCCTCCGAGGTCGTCAAGGTCGGCGATGAGGTCGACGTACGCATCCTCAAATTCGACCGCGAGCGCTCGCGCGTATCGCTCGGCTTGAAGCAGCTCGGCGCCGATCCGTGGGAGAACATCGCGCGGCGCTACCCGCCGAACACGCGCGTGTTCGGCAAAGTCACGAACATCGCCGACTACGGCGCGTTCGTCGAGATCGAGGATGGCGTCGAGGGTCTAGTGCACGTCTCGGAGATGGACTGGACCAACAAGAACGTGAATCCCGCCAAGGTCGTGCACACCGGCCAGGAGGTCGAGGTGATGGTGCTCGACGTGGACGAGGAGCGCCGCCGCATCTCCCTCGGCCTGAAGCAATGCAAGGCCAATCCATGGAAGGAGTTCGCGGAGAACTACAACCGCGGCGACAAGGTTACCGGGCAGATCAAATCGATCACCGATTTCGGCATCTTCATCGGGCTGCAGGGCAACATCGACGGCTTGGTGCACCTCTCGGATATCTCCTGGGATCAGCCCGGGGAGGAGGCGGTGCGCAACTTCCAGAAGGGCCAGCAGCTCGAGGCGATGGTGCTCTCCATAGATCCCGAGCGTGAGCGCATCTCCCTCGGTATCAAACAGCTTGCGAAGGATCCGTTCTCCGCTTACATCGCCGAGAACCCGAAGGGCACCATCGTGCGCGGTACCGTCAAGGACGTGGATGCGCGCGGAGCGACCATCGACCTCGGCAACGGTGTCGAGGGGCAGCTGCGCGCCTCGGAGCTCGGACGCGATCGGGTCGAGGATGCCCGCGCGGTTCTGAAGGTCGGAGATGAGGTCGAGGCGAAATTCACGGGCGTCGATCGCAAGTCGCGCACGATCAGCCTCTCGATCAAGGCGAAGGAGGCCCACGAGGAGGCCGAGGCGGTGCAGAGCTATCGCTCCGAGCAATCGCCGACGGGCACGAGCCTCGGCGATCTGCTGAAGGAGCACATCGGCGACCGCAGCTGAACGATGACCAAATCCGAGCTCATCGAGATCATTACGGCCAAGCAGAAGCATCTGCCTGCCAAGGACGTGGAGCTCGCGCTCAAACAGATCCTCGAGATCATGAGCGACGCGCTCTCGCAGGGGGAGCGGATCGAGATCCGCGGGTTCGGCAGCTTCTCGCTGCACTTCCGCCCCCCGCGGCAGGGGCGCAATCCGAAGACGGGCGAGGCTGTCGCGCTCGCCGGCAAATATGTGCCGCACTTCAAGCCGGGCAAGGATCTGCGCGAGCGCGTCAACGACGGTGCGGATCGTCCCATACGTGATTGAGGGTGCGCCGGGCACTCGCCAGCCGCGGTCCACCCGCCCGCCGCGGTCCAGTCGCCAGCTGTGGGCCGTGAGCTGACGCGATGTTTCAGCTGTCGCCGTATTTGCTCGCCGCGGCCTTCGTCTCGGTCGGCATTGCGGCCTGGCTGCTCGGCAGACACGGCGGTCCGCGCACGGTGCGGCTGCCGCGCGACTATTACATCGGGCTCGATCACCTCATCAACGACCGCTTCGATCGGGCCGCTGAGGTCTTCACGCGCGTCGGTGCCTCGAAGGAGGATGCCGCCGAGATTCAATTCGCGCTCGGGAGCCTCTTTCGCAAGCGCGGAGAGGTCGATCGCGCGATTGCCGTGCACACGCGCCTGAACGACCAGGGCCCGCCCGCGATTCGCGACCGGGCCGCTTTCGCGCTCGCGCTCGATTTCATGAGCGCAGGGCTCATGGACCGCGCGGAGCGGCTCTTCGAGGAGCTCGCGGCCTCGCGTGAGCACCGCCGGGATGCACTCGAGCACCTGCTGCGCATCTACGAACAGCAGGGCGACTGGGCGAAGGCGCTCAAGGTCTTCCACGATTTGCCCCCCGAGCTGAAGAAGGAGCGGCGCAGCGTCGCCGCGCACTACCTCTGCGAGCTCACCGAGCATGCGATCCTCGAGGGCGACATGGAGCGCGCACGGGCGCTGCTCAAGCAGGGACGGCTGCAGGACCCGACCCTGCCGCGCGCCGAGATCCTCGCGGCGCGCATGCTCGAGGCCGAAGGCGAACCGCGCGCCGCGTTCGAGCGTTATTCGCGCGCGCTCGAAGCTGAGCCGGGGCTCGCTCTCGAGGTGATCCCGCGCCTCATTGCGCTCGGCCGCTCCCTCGGGCAGGAGAGTGTCGTCGAGCATCTCTCGGCACGGCTGAAGAGCACGGGACGGCTCACCTCGCGACAGCTCGCGTGGCTTCTCGCGACGGCGCTGCCTCAGGAGGATGCCGGGCGGCTGCAGCTCATCGCCGCCGATCCCTCGGGTGCCGAGCTCGCCGCCGACGCCCCCTCTCTCGGCCGGCTCCTCGTGCGCATCGGGGAGGCGGACGGGCGCTATCAGTGCGAGGAGTGCGGACTCATGAGCGTGGGCTGGTTCTGGCGCTGTCCGAAGTGCCGCTCGTGGGACGGTATGCGCCCGGCAGTATTCAAATGGGCGGAGCGTACGGATGAAACGGCCATCGCGCGTCGCTGAAAAGCCGCGCCCATCCGCTACACTGGCGGCCCCGCTCAAATCTCCCGACGAGGAGCATCGCATGAGGTCCCACGCGCAGTCGGTCATTCGCACGGCGGTATTTCCCGTCGCAGGCCGGGGCACGCGCTTCTTGCCCGCGACCAAGGCGAGCCCGAAGGAGATGCTCCCGGTCGTCGACAAGCCGCTCATCCAGTATGCCGTCGAGGAGGCGCTCGAGGCGGGCGCGAGCCGTCTCGTGTTCATCACCGGCGCTTCGAAACGCGCGATCGAGGACCATTTCGACTCGGATCAGGAGCTCGAGCACATGCTCGAGGCTCAGGGCAAGAGCGACCTGCTCAACCAGATCCGCAGCGTGCTGCCGTCTTACGCCGCATGCATTTTCATCCGGCAACCTGCACCGCTCGGCTTGGGGCATGCGGTCCTCTGCGCACAGCCCGCCGTCGGTGCCGAGCCGTTCTTCGTTCATCTCGCCGACGATCTCATTCGCAGCGAGGTGGGATGCCTGCATCAAATGGCGGACGTGTACGACGCGAAGCGCGCGAGCGTTCTCGGGGTCGAGGTGGTCCCGCGCAGGGATACCGAGAAATACGGCATCGTCGAGACCGAGGCGGATAAGTCCGCGACGAGCCGGGTGCGCAGCATCATCGAGAAGCCGAAGCCCGTGTCCGCCCCTTCGACGCTCGCAGTCGTCGGCCGTTACGTTCTCACGCCGTCGATTTTCGAGCACCTGGAGAAGATCGGCCTCGGCAGCGGTGGAGAAATCCAGCTCACCGACGGCATCGCAGCGCTGATGCGCGAGGAGGCTGTCTATGCGTATCGCTTCGCGGGCAAGCGCTACGATTGCGGCAGCAAGCTCGGCTATCTGCAGGCGACCGTGGAATACGCGCTCGGGCATCCCTCGCTCGGACGCGACTTTCGCAAGTATCTGCACGGAATGGTACGCTCGCCTGCCATGCGCAAACGCCGGTGAGACTCGGCGTCGCCGTTCCGGCATTCGATTCAACGGCCTCATCAGGAGGATCAAATGGCCAATCGTCGCAGCAGTGATTCGCGCCGCACTTCGGCACCATCGCCATCCGTCGCCGCCGGTGAGACTGCCCAACCTGCAACGCCCAGTGCATCGGCTCCCGGCTCGACGGCACGCGCCGGCGCCGCGGAGTCTCGCCCGCCGAGCCGCGCGGGCTCGGCTGCCAAATCGACGAGCGCATCCACGAGCGCATCCGCGAGCGCGTCCCGCCCGGGGACGGCGGCTCGCGAGCCGAGTACCGGCCGTGCTCCAATCAAAGTGTCGGTGGAGACTCGACGCGCGATGATCGCCGAAGCCGCCTACCTGCGCTCCGAGCGCCGCGGATTCAGTCCCGGTCGCGAGGAGGAGGATTGGCTCGCGGCGGAGAAAGAGGTCGATGCGCTGCTGTCGGCCGGACAGGGCGGCGCGCAATAGCGATCCCGCGGAGAGGAGGCGAGACCGGCCAACCGGCCAACCGGCCACTGCCACGCGGTGCTTGACGTCCCTTCGGTGATGTAGTTCTATATAACACCACTACAACAACCGCCCGACCGTCGGGCAGCTCCGGGGACGCGCGTCGGTCGCTGCATGGACGAGAAGACTTCACTGCTCGAGCAGCTGCGGATCGATCGCGGCGAGGAGGAGCGTGCTCCCGGGGAGAGCGGCGCGAATATCGGCCATGTGCTCGGGATCAGCCGGGCCGAGCGCGAGCGGACGCGACGCACGCTGCGTCGCTGGCGACTCACGGCCGCCCTCTGCGCGATCGTGGCTCTGGGGCTCGCGGGCTTTCTCGGCTGGCAGCGTATCGGGCATCGACTGCTCGGGACTTCCGCCGACTCCAGTACCGCGGCCTCTGCGGCGAGTTCCCAGGGCGCCGCGAGCGATACGGCGGCGGGAGCCACGGATGCCGGGACGAGCACGGCGGGCGCACCTGCCGCATCGAACTCCGGCGCGACAGCAGGCGCGGGAAGCTCGGGCGCCGATGCAGGGCTCGTCTCGGTGCTCGATGCCTCCGGGTACATCGTGGCGCAGCGCCAGGCGACGGTATCGGCGAAGACGACGGGACGGCTGAAGGACCTCTATATCCAGGAGGGCCAGCGCGTGAAGGCCGGTGAGATCATTGCGCGCCTGGACGATTCCAATTCCCTCGCGGCGCTTGCTCAGGCCCGCGCGCAGGTCGATCAGGCCGAGGCGGGCGTGAAGGCTGCGCAAGTGGCCTTGAACGATGCGCGGCCGATTTTCACGAGGAACGAGCAAGAGCACGCTGCGAAAGTGATCAGCGCGCAGGACTTCGATACCGCCAAGAACGCCTACGACACCGCCCAGAGCAACTACGCGATCCAACAGGCGGCCCTCGCCACGGCACGCGCGAATCTGCTCGTGAACGAGCGCTTCGAGGATGACACGATCGTGCGGGCTCCGTTCTCCGGGGTGGTGACCGTGAAGGCCGCTCAGCCCGGCGATATCGTCTCCCCGGTCTCGGCCGGAGGCGGCTTTACCGCAACGGGTATCTGCACCATCGTCGACATGGACTCCCTCGAGGCGGAAGTGGATGTGAGCGAGAACTTCATCCACCGGGTCAAGGAGGGGCAGGCCGCGATCGTGCGCCTCAATGCCTACCCCGATTGGGCGATTCCGGCCGAAGTGGTAGCGATCATCCCGACCGCCGATCGCTCCAAGGCGACCGTGAAGGTGCGGGTGGGGTTCAAGACGCGCGATGCGCGGATATTGCCTGAGATGGGAGCGCGGGTGTCGTTTCTGGCCAAGCGGGGGGAGAGCTCATGACAGCGGTGGTGTCGTTGAAGAACGTGGTCAAGCGCTACAGCCGCGGCAAGCAGCAGGTGGAGGTGCTGCACGGGCTGAATCTGACGGTCGAGAGCGGGGAGTTTCTCGCCCTGATGGGTCCCTCGGGCTCAGGCAAGACCACGCTTCTCAATCTCATCGGGGGGCTCGATCGTCCCGATGAGGGAGAGGTGTGGGTGGCGGGCTCGCGGCTGGATGAGCTCTCGAGCGGGGAGCTGGCGCGCTGGAGAGCGCGGCATGTGGGATTCGTGTTCCAGTTCTACAATCTCCTGCCCGTGCTCACGGCCGAGAGGAACGTCGAGGTGCCGCTGCTGCTGACGAAGCTCTCGAGGAGCCAGAGGAAGCAGAACGTGCAAGCGGCCCTCGAGCTGGTAGGGCTTGCCGATCGGGCCAAACACAAGCCCGCCGAGCTCTCCGGAGGGCAGCAGCAGCGCGTGGCGATTGCCCGGGCGATCATTGCCGACCCGACGCTTCTGGTGTGCGATGAGCCGACGGGGGACTTGGATCGCTCGAGTGCCGAGGAGATCCTGGGGCTGCTGGAGATCTTAAATCGCAAGCAGGGCAAGACCATCATCATGGTCACCCACGATCCGCTTGCCGCCGCGCACGCCTCGCGCAGACTCCACGTCGACAAGGGGACGCTCACCGCCCAAGAGGAGCGCAGCGCTGCCTGAGGCGCGCGCTGCGCGCTCGACATGCGTCGCTCGGCGGGCGGCTCGGAGCGCACGGCCGCGGCCGGCGGCGCGCGCGGTCGGGCGCGGGAGAGTCCCTTGAAATACGTTCCGCTGATCTGGGCGGCCCTGCGCCGGCGCAAGGCCCGCACGATCCTCACGTTCCTGTCGATCGTCACGGCCTTCTTCCTGTTCGGGGTGCTACAGGGAGTCAACGTCGGCATCAAACAGGCCATGAAGCTCACGAACACCGCGCGGCTCGTCGTGAACAGCCGCGTGGCGCTGTACGATCCCATGCCGATCGCGAATGCCTCGCGCATCGCCGCGGTGCCCGGAGTCGCACACGTCGCCGGGTTCACCGTCCTCGCGGGAACGTATCAGCGGCCTTCGAACGTGCAGCTCGTGATCGGCACCGATCTTGCCGCGTTTTTCGACATCGAGACCGATCTGAAGATACCGCCCGCAGAGCTCGCCGCGGCGCTCCGCACTCGCACGGGCATCATCGTCGGCAAGGCGCTCGCCGAGAAGGAGGGCTGGAAAATCGGCGACCGGATTCCGCTTCACTCGCTCAACATCGTGAAGAAGGACGGCACCTCCGACTGGGCCTTCGACATCGTCGGCATCTACGATCTGCCGCAAACCGAGTGGGCGACGCGCATCTTCGGCAACTACGACTACATCAACGATGCGCGCGCCTCCGCCAAAGATACCTCCATCGAGTTCTACGTCGGCGTGAAGGACCCCGGCCAGGCGGCGCTCATTGCACAGCGGATCGATGACGTTTTCGCCAACTCGCCGAACCAGACGCGCACCCAGAACGAGCGGGACTTCGCCGAATCGACGCTGCGTCAGATCGGGGACATCAACTACCTCGTGAACGCGATCGTCGGCGCGGTGCTCTTTACGCTGCTGTTCCTCGTCGGGAACACGATGGCGCAGTCCGTTCGCGAACGCATCCCGGAGCTGGCGGTGCTGAAGACCGTCGGGTTCAGCGATCCGGCTGTGCAGTGGCTCGTGCTGGCCGAGGCGCTTCTGTTGAGCGTCGTTGCGGCGGCGATCGGCGTCGGGCTCGCAGCCCTGATTCTGCCTGCCGTGGCTTCCTTCCCTTCGCAGGGCATCGCGGCGATGCACGTGCCGAATGTCGTGTTCGCGGCCGCCGTCGGCGTCGGCATAGTGCTCGCACTCGCAAGCGGAGTGCCGCCTGCTGCGCGAGCGCGTCGCCTCGATGTGGCTGCCGCCCTTGCCGGACGCTGAAGCGAGCGCACGATGAGGACCTTGCAACAGATCGGTGCCGTCGTCGCAGTCAATCTGCGCAGTCTCCCGCAACGCGCCCGCACATCGCTCGTCATCGTGATCGGCATCGCAGGGGTGGTGGCGGTGCTCATCTCTGTGCTGTCGCTCTCGACCGGGCTCGTGCACGCCCTGACCGCCACCGGCCGGCCCGATCGGGCAATCGTGCTTCACAAGCAGGCGGACAGCGAAGTCGCGAGCGGCCTGCCTCGCGAGGCCGTCTTTACGATCCTGGCCGAGCCCGGCATCGCGCACGATGCGGCCGGCAAGCCGATCGCATCGGCGGAGATGCTCGCGACGATCAACGTGCCGCGTCGAGACAACGGCGCACTCGGCGCGCTGACCTTGCGAGGGGTTTCACCCCAGTCCTTCGAGCTGCGCCCGGAGATCCACCTGATCGAGGGGAGAGTGTTCACGCCCGGTCTGCGGGAGCTCATCGCGGGCCGTGCCGCGCAGGAGCGCTATCGCGGACTCGATGTGGGCAGCCGCATCCGCTTCGGCGACAACGAATGGACGGTCGTCGGCGCCTTCTCGAGCGGGGGCGGCGCTCACGACTCCGAGCTCCTCGCGGACTCCGACACGGTGCTTTCCGCCTATCAGCGCACGACTTTCAATTCGGTCACCGTGAAGCTCGCGAGTCCCCGCGCGCTCGCGGCGCTCACCGCAGCCGTGGCGAAGGACTCATCCCTCCCGGTCATCGTGCGCACCGAGACCCAGTACTACGAGCAGCAGTCCCGGTCCTTCGCGAGAATTCTCGCGTTCATCGCGCACGTGGTCGGCGCGATCATGGCGGTCGGGGCGGTGTTTGCCGCACTCAATACGATGTATTCGGCCGTGAGCAGCCGGACGGTGGAGATTGCGACGCTGAGGGCGATCGGCTTCGGCGCAGCCGCCGTCGTTGCATCGGTGATCGTCGAGGCGCTGCTGCTCGCGCTGCTCGGCGCGCTGATCGGCGCGGCTGCCGCGTGGGTCGCCTTCGACGGCAACACCGTAGGTACGCTCTCGGGAGGCACGGGCAATCTCGCCCAGATCGTCTTCCATCTGCGGATCGGACCGGGGCTCATCGCAACCGGCATCGTCTGGGCGTGCGTCGTCGGTCTGATCGGCGGTGTGCTGCCTGCACTGCGCGCCGTGCGGCTTCCGGTTGCGACGGCACTGCGGGCGGTGTGAGACTCGCGGTGTGAGAATTCGCACCACCCACGTCGGAAGCCTCCCAGGACCGCCCGGCTTCGACCCGACCGCCACGCTGTCCGATGAGGCGCTGCGCACGGCCGTCGCGTGGGTGCTCGAGCAGCAGCGCTCGATCGGCCTCGACTTCGTGAACGAGGGCGAGCTCACCAAGGGTGGCGACTGGCTCGCCTACATGGACGGTCGGCTCGGCGGATTCGAGACGCGCGACGCGCCGGACCGCGGATCGATGATCGCTCAGGGACGCGACCGGGAAGCCTTCGCGGAGTTCTACCGCTGGGCCTCCGAGCGGCAGACGCTTTTTTTCACGGCCGACAAGCGCATGCAAGTCGCACGTCGCTACCGGGTATGCACCGCCCCGATCGTCTACACGGGCACAGAAGCGCTGCGCCGCGAGATCGACATGCTCGGCGCCCTTGCGCCCGACCGCTCGAGCTGCTTCATCACCTCGACTGCTCCGGCGAGCCTCGAGCCGTATCGCGCAAACGAGTTCTACGCGAGCGAGGAGGAGTTCCTCGCCGCGCTCGCCGAGGCGATGCGCTGCGAATACGAGGCGATCGCCGGGGCGGGATTCCTGCTGCAGGTCGACGACGCCTGGCTCGTCGCGCTCTGGGATCGCATCGGCATCCCGATGGGCCTCGAGGCATTCAAACGCCGCAGCCGCCTGCGCGTCGAGGCGCTCAATCATGCGCTCGCGAACATCCCCGAGGAGCGCATCCGCTATCACTTGTGCTGGGGCAGCTGGCACGGGCCGCACGCGCACGATCTGCCGCTCGCAGATTTCGTGGATGTCATGCTGAGCGTGAAGGCGCGCTACTACTCATTCGAGGCGGCCAATGTCCGGCACGAGCATGAGCACGAGATCTGGCGCGACGTGAGGCTCCCGGAGGACAAGGTCATCCTGCCGGGCGTCGTGACGCACTCGACGGAGCTCATCGAGCATCCGGCGCTCGTCGCACAGCGCATCGAGCGGTTCGCGCGCATGGTCGGCCCGGAGCGCGTGATTGCGAGCACCGACTGCGGCTTCGGCGGACGCGTGCATCCGCAGATCGCATGGGCGAAGCTGCGCTCGCTCGTCGAGGGCGCGGAGCTCGCGAGTCGCAGAGGATGAGCGGCACGGGCGAGCTGCGGCGCATCGCGCGGCGGGCGATGCTCGAGCGCGGGCTGCTGCCGGATTTCTCGCCGGAGGCGATGCGCCAGGCGGCGGCGGTGCGGCCGCCGGAGGCACGTGCGGACGGCGGCACCGGCAGGGCTGCCGGCACCGGCGGGGCGGGTGGCACCCCAGGGGGGCCCGGCACCGGCGGGGCGGGCGGCACCGGCGGCGCCGTGCGAGATCTGCGCGCGCTGCTCTGGTCCTCGGTCGATAACGATGACTCGCGTGATCTCGATCAAATCGAAGTCGTTGCGCCGCTCGCAGGCGGGGCGGCGCGCGTACTGATCGGCATCGCAGACGTCGATGCGCTCGTCGAGCGGGACTCTCCGGTCGACGCGCATGCGCGCCGGAACACGACCTCCGTCTACACGGCGGCCCAAATTTTCTCGATGCTGCCGGAGAGGCTGTCGACCGATCTGACTTCCCTCGCGCCGGATTCCGATCGCCTCGCGCTCGTGATCGAGCTGAGTGTGAGCGCCGAAGGCGTGGTCGATGAGGCGGGGGTGTATCGCGCCTGGGTGCGCAATCACGCGCAGCTCGCTTACGACAGCGTCGGGGCCTGGCTCGCCGGCAGCGGCGCGGCTCCTGCGCCCATCGAGCAGGTGCCGGGGCTCGCGGAGCAGCTTCGGCAGCAGGATGAGATCGCAGCGCGACTCAAAAGTCTGCGCCGCGCACACGGGGCGCTCGAGCTCGAGACGGGGGAAGCGCGCGCGGTGTTCGAGGGCGGCGTGCTCACCGATCTGCGACCCGACGAGAAGAACCGTGCGAAAGAGATCATCGAGGATTTCATGATCGCGGCGAACGGCGCGATCGCGCGGTTCCTCGCCGCAAGAGGCTTTCCTTCGTTGCGTCGCGTGCTGCGCGCGCCGGAGCGCTGGAGCCGCATCGCCGCGCTCGCCGCCTCGCTCGGGGAGCGGCTGCCGGAGAGCTCCGATGCGGCTGCCCTCGATGCCTTCCTCAGAAAGCGCCGCGCGGCGGATCCCACGCGCTTCGCGGACCTCTCGCTCACCGTCGTGAAGCTGCTCGGTCGAGGCGAGTACGTTGCCCAGCGGCCGGGGGAGCAAGGTCCAGGGCATTTCGCGCTCGCGGTGCTCGATTACGCGCACTCCACCGCCCCCAACCGGCGATTCCCCGACCTCATCACGCACCGGCTCGTCAAGGCGGCACTCGCAGGACAATCGTCCCCGTATGGGCCGCAGGAGCTCGAGGCTCTCGCGGAGCACTGCACCTTGCAGGAGACCAACGCCACCAAAGTCGAGCGCCGCGTGCGCAAGTCCGCTGCCGCTTTGCTGCTCGCGCCGCGCATCGGCGAGCGTTTCGAGGCGGTCGTCACCGGCGTCAACGAAGATGGCGTCTGGGTGCGCATCGCACGGCCGATGGCCGAGGGAAAGCTCGTGCGCGGCGCCGAGGCGCTCGATGTGGGCGACTGCATCGAGGTCGAGCTCGTGCAAACCGACGTCGAGCGCGGCTTCGTCGATTTCGCACGCACGAGGTGAGTCCATGCCGAACGACGACCGCTCCCGCCACCCGCTCGCATATCTCGATGAGCCGTTCCTCACGAGTGAGGAGGCGCGGCCGCTGCGCATCCTGGCGGAGTACCTCGAGCCTCTCGAACGCTTTCGGCGCCTGCGCGTGCGAGACACGATCGTGTTCTTCGGATCCGCGCGCCTCACGGCGGACGGTCCGCTCGGGCGCTACTATGAGGAGGCTCGCGAGCTTGCGCGGCTCATCACGATCTGGTCGAAGGGGCTGCCCTCGCACGAGCATCGTTACGTCGTCTGCTCCGGGGGCGGCGGCGGCATCATGGAGGCCGCAAACCGCGGCGCCTCCGACGCGGGTGGCCGGACGGTCGGGCTCAATATCAGTCTGCCGCACGAGCAGCGCCCGAATCCGTACATCACTCGCGAGCTGTCGTTCGAGTTCCACTACTTCTTCATGCGCAAGCTCTGGTTCGCGCACCTTGCGCGCGCCCTCGTGGTCTTTCCCGGCGGATTCGGTACCCTCGATGAGCTCACGGAGATTCTGACGCTCGCACAGACGCGCAAGCTCGAGCGGCAGATCCCGGTCATCCTCTATGGACGCGCGTACTGGAGCGAGGTGATCAACTTCGAAGCGCTCGTGCGCCACGGCACGATCGCACGTGAGGATCTCGAACTCTTTCGGTACGCGGATGCGCCGGCGGATGCGCTTGCGATGCTTCAGTCGCGGCTCGGCTCGCAGCCGGATGAGAGCGACTCGGGCTTTGCGCATTCGCGTGCGCACGATCCACGGGGAGACTGACGAGCTCACGAGCTCCGGCGCGCACAGCGCGTGACGCCAACAGCTCTCGCCTGACCCTCTCCCCTAAAGCTCTTCGACCGGCGCAAAGCCTTTGAGCGGCGCGATGAGCAGCCCGAAGGCGACGGCGCCGATGAGGGCGAGCGAGGCGCAGACCGCGGAAATGGCGTACCCGGTCGCCGTCGCGCCCGCGAAGAACCGCTGCGCGACGAGAACCACGAGCAACGGACCTAGCGACAGCCCGAGCACTCCGGTCAGCATGAAATTGATTGCGGAGACACTCGCCATCGCCGCAGGCGGGGTCACCATGGAGAGCGCAAGGAGCGAGAACGGGAAGTAGATGTGCACGAGGAAGATGTAAAGGCCGATGAGCACCCAGGTGAGCTCCACGGCCGGCATTCTGAACATCGCACCCGCGATCACCGCCAGAATGAGGAAGACGACCGTCCCCACGATCGCGATGGCGTGCTTCACGTCTCGTTGGTTGAATCGATCGACGAGCCACCCCGCGAGGAATATGCCGACGCTCGACAAAGCGATGATCATCACGCCCAAGTGCAATCCGATCCCTTGCCGGCTCACGTGCCACGTCCGCTCCATTGCCGCCGGAACCCAGGGATAGAACGCGTAGGCCATGAGAGAGGCGAGCACGTTCGTCAGATAAATGAGGGTGTAGAGCGGCCAATGCCGCCCGAGATGGCGCAGCACGAGCGAGAGATGGGCTCCGGAGGCGCGCGCGCGCCGCTCCGGCTCGCGCACGGCCGCGGTGGCGGCAATGATGGGTATCCCGGCGAGTGCGACGACGAGCAGCGTGACTTGCCAGGCGTGCAGTGTGCCGAGCACCGGCAGGCGCAGCTCCCGGCTCGCCATCGCCGCGATGACACCGGCGCCGAGCAGTGAGGCGGTGCCCGCACCGAAGGTGGTGCCGAGCGAGAACACCCCGAATGCGCGGCCGCGTGAGGATGGCGGGAAAGCATCGGCAATCATCGAAGCAGCCGCCGGGGCGAGCACCGCTTCGCCGATCCCGACGCCGATGCGCCCGATGAACAGCTGCGCTGCGCTCGCCGCGAGAGCGCTGATGAGCGTTGCGAGAGACCAGCACGCGACGCCTGCGAGGACGAGGCGGCGCCTGTTTGTCCGGTCGGCGAGCAGTCCGAACGGTATCCCGAGCACCGAGTAGAGTGCTCCGAAAGCGAACCCGAGGAGCAGACCCATCTCGGTATCGGTCAGATGCAGGTCGTGCTCGATCGGCACGACGAACAGGTTCAGCGATTGCCGATCGAGAAAGGCAAGGAAGTATGCGGCGGCGAGCACGCCGACGAGATAGGCCGCCTGGGCGGAGCGCATTCGCGGCATCTCGGCGGCCTGCGAGTCCTCGGGGTCCTAGCTCGCCTCCGCGAGGTCGCGCTGGAAGTCCCGTCCATGGAGCATCGGCGGGACGACGCCCGCGCGTATGACGAAATCCCCGAAGTGCTCGCCGGCGCGGCGCTCCGCGGCGAAGCGCCCGAGGAGCGGCGCGAGCGCCTCGATGATTTGCGCCTCGCCGATGTTCTCGCGATAGAGCGCATTCATGCGCTCACCGTTCGCACTGGCACCGAGATAGAGGTTGTACTTGCCGAGGGCTTTGCCGACGAGTGCGATTTCCGCAAGATACGGCCGCGGACAGCCGTTCGGACAGCCGCTCATCCGGATGGAGATCGGCTCGCGCTCGAGTCCGACCGCGCGCACGATCTCATCCAGCTTATCGAGGAGCGTCGGCAGGTAGCGCTCAGCCTCGGCCATGGCCAGGCCGCATGTCGGCAGCGCGACGCAGGCGATCGATGTCTGGCGCAGCCCCGTGCAGCGCGCGTCGTTCTCGATGCCGTATTCGCGCAGCCGCGCCTCGACGACGGGGCGCTCCTCGGGATCGATGCCGGCGATGATGACGTTCTGGTTGGTGGTGATGCAAATAAGTCCGTGGTGACCCGCGGCGATCGCCCGCAATCCCGTCATGAGGCGACGCTCCCCGATATCGGTCACGCGCCCGTTCTCGACGAATACGGTGTAGTGCCAGCGCCCGTCGGTCCCCTGTGCCCAGCCCACCCGGTCCCCGGAGGAGTCGAGATGAAAGGGACGCGCCGGCTCAAGCGCGGTCCCGAGGCGGCCCGCGAGCTCGCCGCGAAACCAATCCGTCCCGCGATCCTCGATCGTATATTTGAAACGCGCGTGCGAGCGGTCCTTGCGATCGCCGTAATCGCGCTGGATGCACATCGTGTGCTCGGCGACCGCGATCACATCTTCGGGCCGGCAGAATCCGACGACGTCCCCGAGACGCGGGAAGGTCGCCGGAATCTTGTGCGTCATACCCATGCCCCCGCCGACGAGCACGTCGTAGCCGGCGATCCGGCCGCTCTCGACGATCGCCACGAATCCGAGATCGTGCGCGTAAACGTCCACGTCGTTTTGCGGCGGGATGGTGAGGGCGATTTTGAACTTGCGCGGCAAGTAGGTGCGCCCGTAGAGCGGCTCCTCCTCGGGATCCCCTGCAACCGGAGGCGCGTCGAGAAAGATCTCCCGGTAGGCGCCGGTGCGCGGCGCCAGGTGCTCCGAGAGCCGGCGCGCGAGCGCGCTCGCCTCCGCGTGAATCGGCGAGAGCAGAGGATTCGCCGTCGCGATGACGTTGCGATTGTCATCGCCGCAGGCGGCGAGGGTGTCGAGGCCCGCCTCGATGATTCCCCGCACGTGCCGCTTCAGGCGGCGCTTGCGTACGCCGTGGAACTGGAAAGTCTGCCGTGAGGTGAGGCGCAGCGTGCCGTCGGCGTTCTCACGAGCGAGCGCATCGAGCGCGAGCCACTGTTTGGGCTGCAACACTCCACCCGGCAGGCGCAGGCGGACCATGAATTGATAGCGCGGCTCGAGCTTCGCGCGCCGGCGCTCATCGCGCAGGTCGCGGTGATCCTGCTGATAAATGCCGAAGAACTTGGTGAGCTGCGTGTCCGACTCGGCGATCGCACCGGTGAGCGGATCGGCCAGGCTCTCGATAATCGTGCCGCGCAGGAAGCGGCTGCGATGTTTGAGCCGCTCGTTCGGATGCAGCTCCTCGAGCGGGCGGGAAACGTCGCTGCGGCGGTCGGCCGGACTCACCGGGGTGAGAGGCTTGCTCGGATTGATCGGATTGCTCGGCATGGGTTCCTCGCGCCCGAGCTTGCGGCTCGAGCCGACCCCGTCAGTATACGTCGCGCTGATAACGGCGCTGCTGCTGCAAGCCGAGGATGTGCTCCGCCGCGCCTTCCTCATCGAGGCCGCCATGCTCGGCGACGACCTTCAGCAGCGCCTCGTGCACGTCCGGAGCCATGTGCTGCGCGTCGCCGCAGACGTAGACATACGCGCCGTCCTCGATCCAGCGCCACAGCTCCGCACCCTGCTCGAGCATCCGGTGCTGCACGTAGACTTTCGAGCTCTGATCGCGCGAGAAGGCGACGTCCATGCGCGTGAGCAGGCCCCGCTTGCGCAGCTCGAGCCACTCCGCCTGATACAGGAAATCATGCTCGAAGGAGCGGTCGCCGAAGAAGAGCCAGTTGCGGCCCGCCGCGCCCGCTTCCGCGCGCTCCGCGAGAAACGCGCGGAACGGGGCGACGCCCGTTCCCGGGCCGATCATGACGATCGGCGTCTGCGGATCGGCGGGCAGGCGGAACGCGGGGTTGCGATGCAGATAGATCGGCAGCACCGCGTCCTCGGATGTGAGGTCGGCGAGCGTTCCGGAGACGACGCCGCGGCGTGCGCGTCCGAAGGACTCGTACTGAACGATGCTCACCGTGAGGTGCACCTCATCCGGCGTCGATCGCTGGCTCGAGGCGATCGAGTACAGACGCGGCGCGAGCGGTGGGAGCAGCCGCGCGAAAGCGTGCGCTTCGAGCCCGCCCGGAGCATGCGCCGCGACGACATCCGCCACATGCCGCCCGCGCATGAAGCGGCTGATCTCCTCGTCGCTCGCCGCTGCAACCATCGCGAGCTCGGACGAGCGGATCGCCTCGGCGTAGCGTTTGAGGAAGGGCCGGGTGACCGGGCCGATCTCGAAGCGCTCGATGAGCGCTTGGCGGAGCGGCACGGTCGTGTGGGCATCCGCGGGCACCGGGCTCTCGGCTGCGAAGGGCAGCCGCTCGAGCAGCGCATCCACGTCCTGCTCGCAGTTGCGCGGCACGATGCCGATCGAATCGCCGGGCTCATAGTGCATGTTCGAGCCCTCGAGCGCGAGCTCGATGTGCCGTACGTCCTTCGTCGAGCCGGTCGCCGTCAAATGCTGGTTCGCGAGCACCGCCGCCGCAAAGGGGTTCTTGCGCGTGTAGGCATTCGAAACCGAGGCCGTACGGCGGTCCGCCGGATCGACGTGCAGCCGCGGCTGCGTCGTGCCGAGCGACTGCTCGAGCTTGCCCACAACGGCATCGATCCAGCGCGCGGCGGGAGCCTCGAAGTCCACGTCGCATTCCTCGCGCGGGTGCAGGCGCTGCGCACCGAGCGCCTCGAGACGAGCATCGAACTGCCGCCCCGCCTCGCAATATTTCTCGTAGCTCGAATCCCCGAGCGCGAGCACCGCGTAGCGTACGTGCTCGAGGCGCGGCGCCCTGCGTCCGGCGAGCAACTCTGAAAGCGGCACGGCCCGCTCGGGCGGGTCACCGTCGCCGTGGGTGCTCACGATCAGCAACAGGTGCTGAGCGTCCTGAAGGTGAGATTTATTGCACTGCAGCATATCCAGCAGCGCAAACCGGACGCCGCGCTCGGTCAGCCGATCGGCGATCTGCTTCGCCAGGCGCTCGGAATTTCCCGTCTGAGAGCCGAAGAGCACCGTGACTGCCGGGCGCCCCGTCTCGGGTACGCTTACCGGTGCGGGGGCGGGCTGGGTCTGGGACTCGAGGCCTGCCAGAAAGCCGCTGAGCCATAGCCGTTGATCACGATCGAGCCGCGAGACGAGCGCACGCACCTCCGCCGCCAGCGAAGGCGCCATGGGCGCAGCCGCCCAGGGGTCCGCGGGCTGCGAACCCTGCGTGGGCGCTGACGACGCACGTGCGTTGCCGCTCACGTGCGCAACTCCTTGACGAAGGACCGAACTCACGCGGCTGCCACGTTAGCATCCCGCGTCTCGAGGGAGAAAAGGCTGATTTCTCTAAGCATATAAGCGGGTGGTATGAGACGTGTGCACGTCGGCGTCGAGGACCTGATCCAGCTCGATCTGGCCGCAGCGGAAGCTTACGGCTCAGCGATCGAGCGGCTGAAGTCGTCGGCGACAAGCAGACTCTGCAGGCGATGAAAACCAGCGAGGACGACACGAACACTGCCTACGAGCGCGCATCCAATCATCGGGAGTCCATCGCGCGTGGATGGAGTCGACGCCCGCGACGCTGTACTGAGGGTTCGGGGCGCCTCAGCGCCCCGCAGCCTCCTCGACGAAATTCGCCCCGTTCGGCGTGCCAAGCCCGGTCACCTCATCCCATCCGGGTCCGATCCGCAGCGAAGAGTCCGTGCCGAAGGTGAGCACGAACCAGCGTGTGGAGATCGGGCTATTGAAGAGCGCGCTGTAGAAGAGGGCGTTGCCCTCGAGCGGCTCTGCGAGCTCGCGCGGCGTCTCGATCGTGATGCCCGCGCCCCTTCCCGCAAATTTCCGAATCACCCCGAAAGGATTCGTCGGCGAGAACGCCGGCAACACGTCGGTGATCGACTGCGAGCTCAGCCGATAGATCGTCCGGGCCGCCTGACCGAGCTTCTCGCCCGCCCGCTGTGAGGCGATCGCCCACAGGGCCGAGAACATCGGAGAGGCGACGCTCGTTCCGCCGATCACGGTCGCAAATTGCTGACCACTCTCGTTCCCCGTATAGATGATCTCGACCCCGGTGTACGGATCGGCGATCCAGGAGATATCCGGAGTCTCACGCATTTGCCCGGGCAGATGGCGCTGGAATTGCGGCTGTGCGAACACGCCGCTCGGGCCGCCCCCGGCGCCGGCAAAGAAGCCCTGATGAAGCGGCGCGAGGATGGGTGCGTTCACCGGGGGGTTCGCGCCAGGCGCTGCCTCGGCGATGCGCGTGACATTCGCCCCCCAGCCCGTTTGCATCGCGATCGAGCCGTCGTCGCGCAGGACGACACTCACGCCGCCGATGGCAGTCGCCCAAGGCGAGGTTGCCGGATAGGCCACATCGGTGTACCCGAGCTCCGCGTCCAAATCCCCGAAATCGCCGGTTGAATAGTGGACCGAGATCCCACGCGCCGCAGCGATCTTGTTCGCCCGCTCGAACGCCCGGAATTCCGCATCGGTCTCGAGCGACTCGGGATAGCCGTAGCTGTCGGAGATCACGGCGACGCCGTGCAGGAGCGCCGCTTTCGCCACCGTATGGGCGAGATGGATTTCGTTGTCATCCGGGGCGATGAGCAGCACGATCTTCGCGCCCGGGGCGATTGCGTGAACCCATTCCACATCGAGCGTCGTCTCGACGGCCCATCCCTGCTGGTCCGAGTCGCTCGAAAACGGCGCTGCCGTCGGCGTGCCGAGGATCTTCAGATCGAGGGGCGGCAGTCCATAGACGGCGGAGAATGCGGCGACATCGCGCTCGATGGTCGTCGAGCCGAACGCCTCGACGATCGCGATCGTCTCGCCCGTGCCATCGAGTCCGCGCTCATAGAGAGGCATCAGACCGTAGGCTTTCCACACATCGCTCGGCTGATAGCCGCAGGGCTCGATCGATCCGGCGCCATCGATGTTCTGGCCATAGCGATTGCCGAAGTACGTGGCAGTCGCCGCCGTCGATTTGAACACCACGCGCTCGGGCGGCCGGAAGCACTGTGCCGAGAAGAAGAGCCCGTTCTCCACCGCATTGAGCGCGACCGGCGCGAAGGCAGTGCCGTCCGGTCCGCGACTCATCGTCCAGTGCGGCCTCATGCGGTGATCCGTGAGGCCACCGACGGAGCTCACGAGCGCGCCCGCGGCGCCCGGAATCGAAGGCGCGGCGGTGTTTGCGCGTACGACGGTCCCGTGCACATCGAACATATGCAGGGGGACCCGGAATGCCGCCTCGACGTCGGCCACCTTTCCCTGGGCAAGGACCTGCCCGCGCCCCTCATCTACCAGACTCAAATGGTGTGCTGCGAGGAACTTGCGGATCGTCTTCAGATCCCGGGGTGCGGCCGCGAGCACCGCATCGATCTCGGCATCCGACAACCACTGTCGATAGGCGGTCGAGGTTGGATCGTAGAGGCGCTGCAAGTAGGAATCGAGCGAGCGTCCCGTTTTCAAGTGCAGCGCAATCGTGATTTTCGAATGCGGATCGGCCGAGCCGAGATCGCGCGAGGCGCCGACGAAGGCCGGCACGGAGCCCGCGAACGTATCCGGGACGGAGCCCGCGACCGAATCAGGCGCGGGCGCCCCGCCGTCATCCGCCACTGCCGTGCGGCTCTGCGCAACTGCGGGCGCGGCGTCGAGGACGCTCAGGGCCGCAAGACCGATGAGAAGAGCCGATAGACCGGTGCGCCGCAAAACCGCGGAATGAGACCGCGAGTCCATCGTGTTCTCCCCGTTGTTTGTTGTGCGGGAGCGCCGACGATCGTCGAGGAGCGGCCCCGCCGAGCTTTCACGCTCGCTCTCGCGAGCGCGAGCTCGACCTTATAGTGCGGTGCAGCGCTGGTTACGTCAAATGAAAATCGCTCGCGACGGCGGCGGCGACGGGGGAGAATTCGCCACCGACTTCGCCGGCCGCCTATGCGGCCGTCCTGGTGTCGGCTGGAATGAGGGGGACATTCCGAAGGGCCGAACGATCCGGGTAAACGAAGTCAGTGGCGGTAAAGGGTCTCAACTTCGATGAATGGCATCAGATTGCGCGGGATCGCGCCCGATTGTCATCGGTCGCGCGGGCGAGACTGCGGCCGGCATTCGGGTGAGCCGCATCTCTCTCGATCGAGAGAGGGACGGACGGTCATTGCGGCACGAGGCTTGCCGGCAGCGGGAGTCGATTTTATTGTGAGACGGTGGTGAAGTTCCTGCTCTGGCTCATTCTGCTGTTTCTGTGCTGGCCGCTCGCGCTGCTCGCGCTGCTGTTGTGGCCGCTCGTCTGGCTACTGCTTCTGCCGTTCCGCCTGGTTGGGATCGCGGTCGAGGGTGTGTTCGATCTGCTCCGGGCCATCGTGACGCTGCCGGCGCGGGTACTCAACCGGGTGTAGCGCGCGCAACGCCGCGCGCTGCACGCACCACCACGGTTCCGGCGATTTTGTCGTGCCATGCCTGCCGCTCGGGATCGATCGCGATCCACAGGAACCCCAGGCCGAGGACGACGAGCGATAGAAAGCAGGCGAGGGCGCGCACGATCGCAGTTCCCCAGTCGATCGGTCTGGCGTCGAGCCGCACGACCTGCAGATCGAAGACGATTCCGCCGACGGTCGTGCCCCGCAGCTTCCACATGATCGCGGCGTAGGCCGCGACGATCAGTAGCGTTCCGCGCCAGCCGTGCTGATAGAGAAGGCTGAGCGCGAACGAGACGAGCAGCAGATCGATGAACAGCGCGCCCATGCGCATCCAGAATCCCGCGCGCGGATGCGTCAGCGCGAGCTGCGGATCGAGCGCCGGGCCTCCCCAGGCACCTGTCGAGCTCTGTCCTGTGGCGCCCTGACCCGCCGCGGCCGGGTCCGTCGCCGCGGGTTCCGCAGCGGCCGCAACCGCAGCGGCCGCACCCGCAGCGACCGCATCGGCGGCTGTCGGACCCGCAGCAGCCCGCCCGCCGGGATCCCTCGCGGCGGGACCCGTCGCGCCAGATGTGCTTGGCCCCGAGGGCTTTCCCATCGATGCGGCGGACGCCGCTCCCTGCGGCCCCGCGGGGCCTCGGCGCTCTCGGGCCGCTTTCGCGGTGAGCACCATCGTGTAGATGACGGCGCCGAAGCCGAACACGCCGAGCAGCGCATACACGATGAAGCCGAGCACCGGGACCAGGTAGAGCCCGATCGCGACGATGCCGCCGAGCAGTACCGCCATCGCAACCGAGGTCGCGGTGTGCAGGTTGCCGAGCCGCAGGAACCGGCCCCCGAGCCAGCCGAGCGCCACGATGCGGCCGAAGATGCCGATGCAAAACAGTCCGAGCCACAGGAAAGGTAGCGCGGCGATGCCGATCACGGTGATCACCAGGGCGATCACGAGCGCCGGGACGAGGAGCGTCGCGATGATGGCTGCGAGCAGGGAGGGCCCGGGGTGCAACTCCAGTGTATTCACGCAGCGCTGTACCGTGTCGCGAAACAGCAGCGCGATGAGCGCGTAGAGCGCCAGCAAAGAAAGCGCGATTCCCCAGGCCCAGCCGAGGCGCAGGTCCGGCGCGAGGGGTCTCGCGTAAAGAAGGCACTCGCGAATCCATCCACGCAGTCCGGCGACATTTTCGATGAGGCCGGTGAGCACTCCGATTTTTCCGCCTTCGATCACGGCGCTCGGGCTGCGCTCGAGAGCTCCGATGATCTCGATCACCTGTCCGCGCACATCGGCTTGCGGGCCGAGCCGGACGTTGCCGAGCACCGCGACGACGTTGCCGTCGATTCGGCTGTTGACGTAGACATCGCCCAATACGGCGACGGCGCTGTCCCCCACATTCCCGCTCACGTGCGAGTCGCCGAAGATCGAGACGACGGAGTCGCGCACATCGCCCTCGGCGGTCGCCGACCCAAATACGGCGACCACTGCATCGGCGCGCTCGCCCTTTCCGAGCTGCACGTCGTGGCCGATGGAGACGAGGTTGTGCTCGCCGTCCGAGCTCCACGATTCGATGTCCTGGCCGTGGGAAGTGCCCGCGATCGCCACGCCGCAAAGGAGCAGTGCGAGGGGCAGCAGCCGCCGAAGCAGGTCGTTCATGGGCGTGAGCGTTCCGGTGTGGCGTAAAGAGTCGAGTAGCCGATGGCGAGGAGGCCGAACAGCATCGAATAGAGTGCGGTGGCGGCGAGCAGCCCGCCGACCAGCCACTCGGTTGGGATCAAGCGGATGAGCTGCACGATGAAGCTGCCGAAAGCGGTCATACCCAGAGAGACGACGACGGCACTTGCGAGGCAGCACGCGAGCAGCGCCACTCTCACCGCAAGCGGCCAGGTGGCAATGCCCTTTCGGCCGAAGCCGTCGGGCCAGGAACTCACCGGCCGCGATGCATGTCCGGCGCGAGCCTCGATCGCCTCCGCCACGCGCCGCTCGAGCCTCGCCGGCGCCCGGCGCAGCGGCAGCTCGGAGAGCGCGTGCTGCATCAGACGCTCGAGGCGTTGCGCGCGATCCTGCGAGCTGGTGAGCGAACGGCCCTGCGAGTGTTCCTCGGGCGTGCTCACGACTGAGCTCCGGTTGCCGCAGGGCTCGCCTCGAGGCCGCCGCGTGTCAGCAGGGCGGCCATCGCGACGCGTGCGCGCAGAATGTCCGTTTTCACTTTTGGGAGACTGACGCCGAGTCGCGTCGCGATCTCGCGATAGGGCATTTCGTCGAAGTGATAGAGGACGAGCGGAACTCGCTGGTGCGCCGGGAGCCGCTCGAGTGCCTGCTCGATGAGCGCACGGCGCTGCTCCACATCGGTGTGCGCGAAGAGCTCGTCGATCTCGGCCGCGGCGGATTCGAGGGCGTCGTCGGCGGGCTCTCCGGCGAACACTTCCGTGAACAGCCGCCAGCGGCGGCGATAGCGGGTGATGTGATTGAGTGTGAGGTGCGTTGCCACGGTCTTGAGCCACCCGCCGGCCGATGCGCTCGAGCGCAGCTGCGCGAAATTTTCGTACGCGCGAAGAAAGACCTCTTGCGCGATGTCCTCCGCCTGCCCGGCATTCCCCGTCAGGCGGGCGGCGGTCGTAAAGACCATGTCCTGGTACGCGCGCATGAAGGCTGTGAACTCGTGAGAATCGGGTCGCCCTGAGCTTGCCGGGTGCACGGGTGCATCTCTTAGGGCAAGAACACCGCAGCGGTCGAGAAGTTACAGCGGGTGCGGGTTGCGGCCCGAGCGACTGCCGGCGCGGGCCGCCGGGCGGAGGTCGGCGGGGGCCGGCGGGGTCCTGCGAAGCCTATTTGGCCTGCGGCTCGGGCGAGTTTGACTGAAGCGATGCGACGCCCTGGCGCGCGAGATCGATACACGTCCAAGCCATCGCGAGCGCGCCGTCGCGGAGCGCCTTGTCCGCGGGTGCGCTCACGCAGTGAGCGGCAAAATCCGGCTGGTGATTGACCGCGGGGAGCGAGTCGATGCCGATCATCGGGTGAATGGAGGGGATGACGCGCGAGACATTGCCCATGTCCGTCGATCCCGAGGGCCGGGTCTCCCATTCGCCTGCACCGGCAAGGGACCGGCCGAGAGCTTTGATGTTGGCCCGATAGAGCTCGGCGAGCGTCTCGTTGTGCTGCATTTCGGCGTAGGGCTTGTCGCCGCCCGTGATCTCGAGCCGCGCACCTGTCGCGAGTGCCCCGGCCTCGAAGCAGCGATAGACTTTTCCTCTGAGCTCGGTCAACTGCTCGAGCGTCTCCGAGCGAACGATGTAGCGCGCCGAGGTATGCGCAGGAACGACGTTCGGCGCATCGCCTCCGTGCGTCACGATGCCGTGAATGCGATCGCTCGAGCGTATGTGCTGCCGCAGCAGCCCGAGCGCGGTCTGCGCAATCGTCAGAGCATCGGCCGCGTTTACTCCGAGCTCGGGGAACGCGGAGGCGTGCGACTCTTTGCCGGTGCAGTGCACCTCGAACATCGATGCCGCGATGATTTTCGCGCGCAGCATGTCGATCGGCGCCGGATGCACCATCATTGCCGCATGCATGCCGTCGAAGGCGCCCCGCTCGAGCAGCAGGATCTTACCGCTCGCGTTGCCGACTTCCTCCGCGGGCGTGCCGATGACGGTCACGGTCAAGCCGAGCTCGTCCGCGACCTGAGCGGCTGCGAATGCTGCACCGAGCGCGGAGGCTGCGATGATGTTGTGACCGCAGGCATGGCCGATGCTGGGGAGGCTGTCGTACTCCGCGCAGATGCCCACGTGCACCGGGCCCGAGCCGGCCCGCGCGCGAAATGCAGTCGGCAGCGCGCAGATGCCGCTCTCCACGGAGAAGCCCGCATCGGTCAGCATCTCGCAGAGCCAGGCGGAGGCCTTCTCCTCCTCGAACCCGAGCTCGGGATGTGCATGGATGCGGTGACTGAGGTCGATCAGCGCGTCACGGGCGGTATCGAAGCGCTCTTGCGCCGCACGCTTTGGGTCCATCTTGGCGTTCCCCCGAGGTGTCAGCCAGAATAGCACTGGCCGCGCTCGGCCGCTTCGCGGCCGGCAGTGCCCGCCGGATGTGCCGGCGCAAAGCCATTGAGCTCATGATGGACTCACTCGACGATGAGCGGCTCCGGGCAGCCGAATAACATCCCGGGCGCATCCGCTTTCGCGGTGCTCCTGCTCGCAGCCGCTATGCTGGCACTCGAGGCCTGCGCGCATGTGCCGATTATCGACGAGTCGCGCCTCATGCAGGAGGCGGGCGGCACCGGGAAGATCACCGTCTTCGGAGCCCGCGGGCCGCTCAGCGCGCGGCAATCGAGGGCGCTGCTCGCGCGGGTAGCCAGGGAGGCGCCGAATGCGGGCGCGCTCGAACGGCACCTCGCGGCCGAGCAGATCGTTGCGGAGAGCCCGCTCTTCGCCGGCAACCGCGTGCGCATTCTGCGCGATGGCTCCGAGACCTTTCCGGCCATATTCGACGCCATAGAAGGGGCACGGCATACCCTCGACCTCGAGTACTACATCTTCGAGGATGTGCAGAGCGGGGGCCGCCGCGTCGGCGATCTGCTCGTCGGCCGCGCGCGCGCCGGTGTTCGCGTGCGTGTCATCTACGATGCGTTCGGCTCGCTCGATTCTCCGTCTACGTTCTTGGACCGGCTCCGCGCAGCGGGGGTGCAACTCCTCGAGTACAACCCGGTCAACCCGCTCAAGGCCTCCGGGCACTACTCGCCGAACATGCGCGATCATCGCAAGCTCCTGGTCGCCGACGACGCCGTCGCGATCGTGGGTGGCATCAATCTCGCCACCGAAGAGAGCGGTCCCTCGATCGGTGCCTCCGAGGCGGCGGAGCCGAAGTCGAAGAAGGGACAGGAGCCGCGGCAGGTTTGGCACGACATCGATGTGGAGATCCGCGGCCCGGTCGTGCCCGAGTTCTCGAGAGTGTTCGGCGAGCACTGGCGCTCGCTACACGGGCCGCCTCTCGAGGAGCGGCAGCCTCCGCGGGAGGAGACCTCGGGCACGCTCGAGGGAGGACGGGAAATCGTCCGGGTGCTCGGCAGCACCCCCGAGCGACTCACCTCACGCTACTACGCGACGGTGCTGACCGCGATTCGCACGGCAGACAGCAGCATTTGGTTGACGGCGGCCTATTTCGTTCCCACGCACCAGGAGCTGAGGGGACTCGAGGCGGCCGCGCGGCGCGGCGTCGATGTGCGCGTTCTGTTGCCGTCCCACAGCGACATCGGCGCCATCATCCCCGTCGAGCGCTCCTACTATCCGGCGCTGCTCCGCGCGGGCGTCAAGATCTACGAGCGCAGCGACGGCATCGTTCACTCGAAGAGCATGGTCGTGGATGATGTGTGGTCGCTCGTCGGATCGTCCAATTTCGACCAGCGAAGCGTGCTCTTCAACGACGAGATCGATGCCGTGATTCTCGGCAAGTCGACGGCCGATCAACTCCGCGCCGATCTCGAGAGTGACATGCAGCACGCCGAGCCGATCGGCTGGGCGCAGGTTCGCAGCGAAGGAGCGATCGAGCGGCTGAAGGGTTGGTTCTGGAGGCTCTGGGAGCAACTGCTCTAGGCAAGTGCGAGGCAAGGCCGCCAGAAGAGGGCTGCGCGCTCGTTGCCCGGAGACTTCGCTCGGGGCGGCGCGCGCGGAGCCGAGGTGGGCTCGCCGGCTCCCGCCTCTGTGCGGCGGTCGTAATCGACTCGCAGGCATTCCAGCTGCCAGGCCGCATGGCACACGAAATGGAAGTGCAAGGTCTGCACCGCGCTACCGACGGCGGCATCGGCCTCGTATTCCATCTCGCTCGCTGGAATAGCCTCTGCGCAGAGCGCGCATGTGACCCCGCTACCCGGTCCCCCCCAAACCCGCGCCGGGGCTCGATCGGGAAGTCGCCCCTCCCTGATGAGCTCACGTGCGCGCTCACGCAACTCCGATTCCAGGCGCCTCAATGCAGGCACAGACGGTTCTCCAGGATGGCGGCAGTTTCCCCCGGGGCGCCCGTATATTATTTATCGAGGCTCTGCTGTGTCGGGAATCGGACACAACGATGCATCGAGCCGAGCCTCAATTTCGGCGGAGCCCGCCCATATGCCCGAGCTGCCCGATCTCGCGGTCTACATCGAGGCGCTGGAAAGCCGCATTCTCGGGCAGCGTCTCGAGGGGTTGCGGATCAACTCGCCCTTCCTCCTGCGCACCGCGGTACCGCCCGCCGCAGCGGCCGTCGGGCGACGGGTGACCGAGGTGAGGCGCATTGGAAAGCGCATCGCGATCGGGCTCGAGGGCGATTTTTGGCTGGTCCTGCATCTGATGGTCGCGGGCCGCCTGCACTGGTTCGAGGGGACTCCGCCGCGGCGGAGCCGCTCGGTGCTGGCCGAGCTCGCATTCGAGCGCGGCGCGCTCACGTTGACCGAAGCCGGAACCAAGCGTCGGGCCTCGCTTCACGTCGTACAGGGGGAGCACGATCTGCAGCTGCAGGACCCGGGCGGCATCGAGGTCCTCGAAGCGAGTCTCGCGCAATTCGCGGAGCGGCTGCGGCGCGAGAACCATACGCTCAAACGCGCGCTCACCGACCCGCGATTGTTCAGCGGGATCGGCAACGCCTACTCCGATGAGATTCTGCATGCCGCGCGGTTGTCGCCCGTCATGCTGACGGGCCGGCTCGATGATGCGGAGATCGAGCGCCTGTACGCGGCCACGCGCGAGCAGCTTCGGCTGTGGACGGAGCGTTTGCGGTCGCTCGCGGGCGGACAGTTCCCCGAGAAGGTAACGGCCTTCCGCGACGACATGGCGGTTCACGGCCGCTTCGGGCTGCCGTGTCCCGTTTGCGCAAGTCCGGTGCAGCGCATCCGGTACGCCGAGAACGAGACGAACTACTGCGCGCGCTGCCAGACCGGCGGCAGGCTTCTTGCCGATCGAGCCTTGTCCCGCTTGCTCAAGGAGGATTGGCCGAAAACGCTCGACGAGCTCTGATCGAATGAGCCAATCCAATGGGACGTCTTCATACGTTTACAACCCAGGGCGCGGCGCCTAAGCTCTACGTCGCATCGTTGACCGCGCCTGCGTGGTCGAACACAACAAAGCCAGCGGGAGGACTCCGTGAAGTACGCCGTGTGGTTCTTTAGGCTTGTGTTCGGGGCCTGGATGGTTCCAGCCGGCCTGAATCACTTCTATTCGCTGTTCCCGCAGCCGATGGGGAGTAAGCCTTTGAGCCACGAGCTGATCGTGGCGCTGCTAGGCAGTCACCTCTTCGACATCGTCAAGGCCGTGGAGCTGCTCGCCGGAGTCTGCGTGCTGACCGGGTTCTACGCACCCCTCGCGCTCCTGGTATGCATGCCGGTCTCGGTCTGCGTGTTCTACTGGGACACGCCCCTCGAGGGGTGGGGCTCGGGCGCGTCGTATTTCGGAGAGGCGGCACTGCTTTGCAACTGTGTCCTGTGCCTCGCCTACTTCAGCAACTACCGCTCGATGTTCGCGCTGCGCGCGAAGCCGCGGACATTCGGCGCCGCCAATTCGGCGAGTGTTGCCCAGCCTGCGGGAGCCGGGCGATGAAGCCGCTCGTCATCGGTGGCCGAGTGATTTTCGGCGCGTGGATGGTGCTGAACGGCGTCAACCACTTTTTCATCTCGCTCTATCCCGAGCCGAGCGGACACGCGCCGCTCGCCGTCCTGCTGATGACGGCGCTCATCCACAGCAGGCTCCTCGATGTGGCGATGGCGTTTCAGCTGGTCGCGGGGGCGCTGCTCCTCGTCGGCGTTTTCGTTCCCGTAGCCCTCTGCGTGCTGATGCCGATCTCCGTCTGCGCGCTCTACTGGGCGGTGATCCTGGAGCACCAGCCCCTGTGGGCACTGTTGGCGCTCGCCGCCTTCGCCCTCAACGGCCTGTTGATGTTGGCGTATCTCGATTATTACAAAGGGGCGCTGCAGCGCTGGGCCGTGACGTTCGGCGAAAGCGACAGCGGCGGGAGATATGAGGACTTCTTCGCGAACCCGAACGGGCGCACCTCCCGCGGCGGTTTCATCCGGGCTTTCATACCCCTTCTCGCCGTCGCTGCGCTCTATTTCTTCTTCGTCAGGAATCGCAACGGCGAGTGGGTGCTGATCACCATGCTGTATCCGTGGATGGTGCTGCAAGCACGCCGTTTGCATGACATGGGGCAGACCGCCTGGCTGCTGCTCATCCCCGGAGTGATCGATGTAGTGGCCATTTGGGTTCACATGGCGCGTCTCAGCCCGGAGCTGCGGCCGGCGCTGGGCTCGGCAGCCGTCGTGGTGTCGGCGGGATTCATCGTCTGGGGTTTGATAGGCAAGGGCCAGACGCAAGCTAACCGCTTCGGCGAGCCTGCGCCTGCTATTTAGACGGGAGTGCTCGGCGCTCGACGATCGACGCTCAAGCGCGGCTCAGCGCTTCGCGCGCGCGCTCAGCGGGCGATCGCGAGGCCGGGGCACATCAATCTCAGCGTTCGAGCCGCCCCGCTCGGCAGACCAACAACCCGCGCATCGCGGCCCATTCCGAGGAGTTCCGTGAGGACGTCCTTGGAGAGGGCCACCCATCCGCCGGAAGTCTCGTAACTCACGAGGAACATACCTTCCTTCCGGTCGCGCAGGAGGCGCGTCTGATCGTACGAATGCGCCTTCTGCGCGCTCACGATCCGCGCATCCGAGGAAAAAATATATTGGGTCGGTAGATCCGGAATCGGCGGCGCCTCCGCATCGGCCGTTTGGCCGTCTTCGGAGGCGATCCAGAGTTTTCCGCTCCTCATCTTAGGGGTGGTCGCACCCTCGACAGCGCACTTGCGCAAGGCGGTTTCGATCCGCCCGAAGATCTGCTCGGCGAATGGCTGAGGGTATGCGAACAGCCTCTGCACTTCCGGCTTGATATGCGGCAACTTCCGCCAGCCGCTCACCCAGGCGAGCTTCTCAGGGCTGCCTTCCTCATCGGCGAAAACGTCCTCGATACCGAAGTGCGTCGCCGCATCGGGCTGAAGCGTCTTGAGCGCCATGTGCTCGAGGAGGTTGGATGAGAAGCCGTAGATGACTCCAAACGGAGAGTAGGTACCGCTCACCGGCCGAAACCGCGGGCAATCCTCGGCGAGCGGCGCCGCCAATCGGTGGATCAACGCCGTGTATTCCTCGAGCAACTGAACGTGACGTTCTCCAGTTGGCGTATAGGCGACGTGCCCCTGGTCGTCCTGCGCCACGAAGAGATGCTCGATCATGCTGTACGGGCCGAGCAAGTCGAGGCGGTTCACGAACAGTTCCGGATCCGCGGAGATGCCCTGGCATAGAGCGCCCGCGAGCTCGAGTCGCTTGTGATTGTCGCCACCCCGCGCGGCGTGCTCATAGGCGTGAAGCAGCGGCACGAGGCCCTGGATCAGCATGGCGAAATCGAGGGCGTTGGAATTGCGGGTGCTGAGAACGAGGCCGTGCTCCTCGAGAGGCACGCCCCTGTCGGTCGAGCAGTGCAGAAGCTGTGAGCGCAGGTGCCCACCCGCCATGTCGACGCTCGCTTTGTGGATTTCGATTCGGTCGGCGTCCGGGAGACTCTCCGCAACTGCTCTTGCGACATCGAAGTAGGGGCTCAGCTCATCGGTCGTCGGGCTCTGCGCGACCGGGATCAGCCAGCGCACATCTCGCACGAATCGAGGCTGATCCGCCGGTGCGCTTCTGCAGAGCCGATCGAGCACGCCTTGCAGTTGCGCAAGCCGATCGTGAGCGCCGTCCTCTCCGGCATCCCACAGGCGCATGGTGAGCAGCGCAAGGCGCCTCAATACGAAGAGCGTAAACAATGTGTGCGCGTACCGGAGACGCGCGTTGCGGCCGGGCCAGCGCGTCTGCTGCCAAAAGTGAAAGCCGCGCATCATCATGTCCGCCGGATCGACGAGGTCGTTGGGGATACCTGGCATCCGGCGCGGTCGAAATCCGCAAGCCCAATGCGCCTGCTCCAACTGATCTCCGAGACGCGCCGCGTCGCCGCCGATCGCGGGGAGAGTGAAGAAGCAATCCGCGAGCTCGCGAGACAGCAGAGCGCGGTCCTGCAGATATTCGGCGGGCTTGCGTTGCGCGTTCAGGAGTCCTTGTATCGACTCGACGATCTCGGCTCGCTGGGCCACGAACCGCTGGAGAAGCTCGACGTGCGCGCGAAACGGTACCTCGACGCGAGCCTGGCCTGACACGATGCTCCTCCAAATACCCCGAACTCGAGAATTTCATTAACGTAAGGCGTCGCCCTGGCTGGGGCAACCCTTCAGGTAGACTCACGTAGCGGGGCATCGCCGACTCTCGGTCTGAATCCCTGAGCGATCGCGGTGGCCGCTCGCGCCTATGTTCTTGTCAGTGGCGTGAGGCTTGCGATCGCCGCGATCAACTCCGCGGCCTCGATAGGCTTGGCGATGTGCATCTGGTATCCCGACAGAAGCGCGCGCTGCCGGTCGGCAGAGCCCGCATAAGCCGTAACGGCGATCGCCGGTGTCAACTTGGACTTGCGCGCTTCGGCCTTTCGTAGCGTGCGCATGAATTCATAGCCGTCCATTTCCGGCATTCCGACATCGCTGAGCACGACGTCGAAACTCTCGCGTGACAGAACATCGAGACCGTCCGCTCCGGAGGCGACGCAGCGAACACTAGCTCCCCGAGCGGTCAATATCGCTGACACGAGCTCGCATCCGCCCACATCGTCGTCCACGAGCAAGACTCTGGTCCCATCGAGACGAGGCAACTCGATCTTCTGCAGGGGATCGCTCTGGCTCGTCTGCGACGTCCGATCGTCGTCCGGGCGCACGTGGAAGAGGGGGAGCGCGACCGTAAAGGTCGAGCCTTGCTCCTTGCCCGGGCTCTTTGCTCGGACGGAACCGCCGTGCAGTTCCACGAGGTTCTTGACGATCGACAACCCGATTCCGAGGCCGCCATAGCGACGGGAAATTCCGGCCTCTCCCTGGCGAAAGCGCTCGAACACGAACGGCAGGAAGTCGGGGTCGATGCCGATTCCGGTGTCCTCGACGGTGACCTCGACATGGGAGTCGACCCGCTCGAGGATGACATTGATGCGGCCGCGTTTCGGCGTGAACTTCACCGCATTGCTCAGCAGGTTCCAGAGCACCTGCTGCAGTCGAGTCGGATCGCCGCGCACCGGCCCGATCTTCGAGTCGATCAGTGTCTGGATGCGAATCGACTTGTTCTCCGCCGAAGCTCTAACCGCGTCTATGGCATGACCCAGAATCTCCTGAAGGCTCGTCGGACGGACCTCCAACATCACCTGACCCGAGATGACGCGACTCATGTCCAGCAGGTCGTTGACGATCTGAGCCTGGATGCGCACGTTGCGCGCGATCGCCTCCAGGCCCCGCCTCACGTCCTCCGCCTTGGCTCCCGGATGCTGCAGCAGCTCGGACCATCCCTGAATGGCATTCAAGGGGGTGCGCAATTCGTGCGACAGGGTGGCGAGAAACTCATCCTTCAGGCGGCTCATTCTTTCGGCCTCCGCTCTGGCAGTCCGCTCGGCTTCCAGCAGGGTCTCTCGATCGCTCATCAGCGCATGGAGCCTGGTGATGTCGTGCGCGATCTTCGCAGCGCCGACGATTCGACCGGCGGAATCCAGAATGGGCGATACCGTGAGCGAGATGTGGATGCGGCTTCCGTCCTTGCGCAGGCGTACGGTCTCATAGCGCTCGATGCGGTGTCCGGCGCGAATCTCCTCGAGGATGCGGTCCTCCTCCGGGTGGAGCTCCGGTGGGATGACGCGCCGGATCGATTGCCCGATCATCTCGTGAGCCGCAAATCCGAAGAGTCTCTCGGCGGCAGTATTCCAGGACGTGACGATTCCCTGCAGCGTTTTGCTCGCGATCGCATCCTCGGAAGATGCGATGATCGCGGCCAGCAGCTCGGCCGGCTGCGGTACGGGCGGCGGGTCCGAAGGGGATTTTGGCCCCATCGCTCGATGACTCCTTTGGGTCTGGCAAAGATGCGTCGAACCGACGCCCCCGGGGATTTGACCGTAATTCGCCGTCCGAGTAAGTCAGAAAATTCCTACACGGCCTCGCTGCAAGGGCGGTGCTTACGCGGGATCGTCGTGATCGACCCCCAGCTCACGCAATATGGCCACGCGCAAGTCCTGCGCGGCGGCGCTCGAGAGCCGGCGCGGGTGCGCGAAGCGCACATCGAATGCGGCCTGGATGCGGGTGGGTCGCGATGAGAGGACCAGGATCCGATCCGCGAGGTGAATGGCTTCCTCGACGTCGTGGGTGACCAGCATCACGGTATGACGTTCCTTCGCCAGGATCCGCAGCAACTCGTTGCGCATTCGCAAGCTCATGAGCGCATCGAGCGCCGAGAACGGCTCGTCCATATAGAGAATCTCGGGCTTTACCACAAGAGCGCGCGCGAGCTCCGCACGCTTGAGCATCCCGCCGGACAGCTCGTGCGGGTAGCTGTCCTCGAAGCCGGTCAAGCCGACGATCTCCGCGTATCGATCTGCGAGTGTGCTGCCGGCGGCGTGCCCGTTGAGACCGAACATCAGGTTCTCTCGCACGGTGAGCCAGGGAAATACGGAGCCCTGCTGCGAAATGAGAATTCCCCGAAGACTGGGCTTCGAATGCGGCGCACCGTCGATGAAGATCGTGCCGGTGTCCGGGGCGATGAATCCCGCGATGAGGTTCAGCAACGTCGTCTTGCCGCAACCGGAGGGCCCGACAATTGCCACGAACTCGCCGTCCCTTACGCTCAAGCTGACGTTCCGTATGACCTCGAGTCGGCCCCTGTCCGAGACGAATCCCTTCCCGACTTCGCGAACCTCGATCTTAGGGCGCATAACGCCACCTGACCCAGCGCATTCGCTCGAGGAGGCGCATCACGCCATCGAGAGAGAGCCCGATCAGCCCGATGATGATCATGCCGGCGATCACGAGGTCGTAGCGATTGCCCGCGTTGCGCGAGTCCATGATCATATAGCCGAGACCCGAGTGCAGGGCGATCATCTCCGCCGCCACGACGACGAGCCACGCGACTCCGAGTCCGATGCGCATGCCTACGACGACCTGGGGCAGCACGGCGGGGATGACGACGCGACTGAACAGCGTGCGGCGCGAGACGCCGAAATTCTCGGCAGCCCGCAGGTAGCGCTTCTCGATAGTATGCACGCCCACAGTCGTCTGCACGATCATCGGAAACACGGACGAAATGAAGATCAGATAGATGGGCGAGGCATCCCCGACGCCAAACCAGAGAATCGCGATCGGTATCCAGGCGATCGGCGAGATCGGCCGCAGGATCTGGAAGAGCGGATTGAGCGTGCGATATGCGCCGTGCATCCATCCCATCCACAGACCGAGCGGAATCGCAACGCACACGGCGAGCCCGAAGCCGACGCCGACCCTCATGAGCGATGCGCTGATGTGCTGCCAGAGTGTGCCGTTCTCAATCAGCTCCCACGTGCCCGTGACGACGGCCCAGGGCGTGGGAAAAATCAGACTGTGCGTCGCGAGCACCGTTCCCCACCAGAGGGCGATGACCGCGGCGATGACCGCGAGGGCGGGGACGGACTCCTTGAGCCGATGCATGGTCTAGTACGGGCGGATCACGAGCGATAGCGATATACGAGCCGCGCCGCGCGGAGACGGGTGTGCCACCACAGCTCCTGCGCGCGCCAGCCGACTCTTGCCCAGGGGCTGGAAGGATACGGATCGACGCTGATGATCATCTCTCCGCTTGCGTGCGCCGTGCAGGAGAAGGTGTACACGGCGGGCTGCTCGAACGGCAGTCGAAAACTCTGGCCGGGCATCATGAGCGTCGGCCCGAAGAGCTGCGGGACGACGTCATGATTGCGCAGCACCAGGATGTCGCGAACGCCGAGCGTCAGATGAATGTGGTTGGGCAGAATCTCGACTTTAGCGCCGGACATGCGTCTGGCCCATGTTCCTTTGGGGATCTCGAATATCTGCTCTCGAGATGCGCTGCGAACCGGCGTCAGCGCGCTCCAGCCCAGCACCGCGAGGGCGCTGCCGGCGACGACGGTCGAGAGAAGCGGGCGTACGCGCACGTTACTCTTTCAAAAGGATCGTCAGATCGTGCACGAAGTCATCGGGGCTGTGTCCGTAGGGCATCAGCGCGCGAATCCGCCCCGTGCGGTCGAGCAGATAAGTGAACGATGAATGGGCGTACGTGTAGCCGTGCCGGCTCGGGACCTTCGTCGCCGTGACTCCGTATGCCTTGCGGACCGCCGCAAGCTGCGCTTCGGTACCGGTGCCGCCGATGAAGGTAGAGTCGAATGCACCCAGGAATTCCTCGAGGCGCTTAGGTACATCTCGCTCCGGATCGACGGTTACATAGACCACCTGAACGTCGGCTGCCGCAGCCCCGAGCTTGCGCCGAGCCTGAGCGAAGGTCGCGAGCGTCACGGGGCATACCTCCGGACACGAGGAGTAGCCGAAAGCGAGCAGGACGACTTTGCCGCGAAAGCGGCTGAGTCGCAGCTCGTGTCCATCGGAGCCCTGCAGGACGAAATCCGGCGCGGCGCGCGGTGGATCGAAGACGCCCGCCTTGAATGCCGATGGATAGGCAGCGGCGCTACCGGTGAGCGCGACCCCGAGTACGGCCGCTGCGAGCCCTCGGGCGAGGGTGATACGGAGGCGGCGCGGATGATTCATAACGGAATGCTCGCGGGGCGTGCGTGGCGCGCGAATCGCTCGTCCACGTACGTCTCGTAGGGAATCGGATGTTTGATTGTCCCGGCTGCGAGCGACAGCTGCATGAGCTCGTCGAACTCCGAGGGAATCATGCGCAGGTCGCCGTATGTCACCCGGTCGCTCGGGTTCTGCATCACGAAACGAATGATCTTGGGGTCCTGATTGAAGAATTTCGGGCCTGCGGCTATCTGCACGGCCTTCTCGCGATTGGCCGGTCCGCGATCGAGCCACAAGCCCGCACCCATGATCTGATTTACGAGGTCCTGCACCATGGGCGCATTCGCCGCGATCAACTCCTCCCGAACGGTGAGGACACAGCAGATGTACTTCGGCCATTCATTGCGCGTCATGCGCAGTACCCGTGCATACCCTGCGCTCTGCGCGGCCGCTCCGAAGGGCTCGCCGGTGCAGTAGGCGTCGACGGCTTTCGCATAGAGCGCGGCGGGCATGTCCGCCGGGGCCATCTCGACGATCACGACGTCCTCGATTCGCATGTTTTCCTGGGCGAGCATCCGCCGCAGGAAAAGGAAGTCCACCGCAAAGCGGCTCGGAACCGCGACGCGTTTGCCCGCAAGCTGCCGAAACTGCCGGTAGGGTGAGTCCGTTCGCACCATGATCACTGCGCCGGAGCGGTGTCCGAGCGAGACGATCTTCATGCGGATTCCCTTGTCCGCGAGGTCCATCACGAGCGGCGCGAGCATGTAGCCGGCCTGTATTCGGCCGGCCATGAGCGATTCCTTGATTTCCGGCCAGCCGTTGAATTTCGTGTATTCGTAGTTGAAGCGCGGAGCGCCCGGGGGAGCCGAACGATTGGCTACGCTCCTGCCCACGCACGCAACGGGCAAGGTGAGATTGCACGTCACGGCAAGTCCGCCCACCGTCAGAGAGTTGGGGTCTTGCCGGCTGCAGCCGAGCGCTGCGAGGGGCGCCGCGGCGAGAGCCATGCCGCGCAGCACTTCCCGGCGCGAGAGAGATGCCCGATTCACTTCGTTATCGAATGGCCAAAGAGCGCCCGCTCGAGAAGCGGGTCGACGGATGACGCCCCCTGAAGTTTAGGGCGCCTATGCTACCCATTGCGCTTCGGCGAGTCACATTTCGCAGCTCAATGCGTCAGCCGGTCGATTGTAGTTGAGAAAAATCATATAAGATACTGATTCAAAGGAGATAACGTGAGCGATCATTACCTCTTGAAGACAGAGCCCTCGGAGTACTCGTTCGCGGACTTGGCGCGCGAGAAGGAGACGATCTGGGACGGAGTCTCGAACCCCGTGGCCGTAAAGAATCTGCGCGGCATGCGCCCGGGCGACAAGCTCGTGGTCTATGAGACCGGCGGCACGAAGAGCGCAGTCGGAACGGCGAGGGTGGTTTCCGTGCAAGCGACGGACGCGAAGGAACCGAGAGTGAAAATTGCAGCGGGGGGGCCGTTGGCCAAAGCCGTTCCGCTCGCCGAGATCAAGTCGAGCAAAATCTTCTCCGACTCGCCGCTCGTGCGCCAGGGTCGACTGAGCGTGGTCCCACTGAGTGCCGAGCAGTATCGTTATCTCGCCGGCGAGTGAAGGGCGAAAGCGGCAACGCAACCTGCCGGGCGAGGGATTTCTTGAACCGAGCGAAAGTGCCTCGCAGACGGGAACGAGGGCAGCCGGCGACCGTTCATCTTCCCCTCGATATCCATCGGGAAATAAAAGGAGCACCTCATGGCACGGACGAGTAAAGCGAAAAGATCATCTCGGCGAGAGAAGCAGTCCATCGATGCTACGGATCTCTTGGTGATGGAGCTGCAGCAGATCAACAGCGCCGAGAGTCAACTCTCGAGGGTATTGCCACGGCTGGCGCGCGCCGCCGACTCCGAGAAGCTGCGGCGAATGCTCGAGCGCAGGCAGGAGCAAGGTGAGCGCATTCTCGGCGAGTTGGAAGCCGCCTTCGATGAGCTGGAGGAGAGCCCGGGAAGGAATCGGAATGTGGCGGCCGAAGGACTGATCAATGACGCACGTGAGCACATCCAGGAAGTCGAGGAAGGTCCTGCACTGGATGCGGTGTTGATTGCGTCCATTCAGAAGACCGAGCATTACTGTATCGGCGCGTGGGGAACCGCGAAGTCGCTGGGGGAAGCGCTGGAGAAGAAGACTACGGTCGCGGCCATGGAGCGGGCCCTTAAGGAGGGCAAGAGCTACGATCAGGAGTTGACGGAGCTTGCCGAGCAGGAGATCACGCCGGCGCTCCTGTCCGAGGAGACCGACGAAACTGAGGAGGAGAGCTCCGCCGGCGGGCAGGGGACTCGCAGGAACGCCGGCGCGGAGCGAAGAGTGCATAGCTAGCGCGCACTGTAGCGGCGCCGAAGGAGAGCGAGGCCGGGTCGATCCGGCCCCGCTCTCGTCAGGCTCGATCGCATTGGGAGCGGTTTGAAGCCCGTCGACCCATTCGCCATAGCGGGAGACGCTCTCGTACGAGGGTACGTCTACGAGCCTAGTTTTCTTTCGGAAGCGGAGGAAGCAGCGCTGATCGGCGCGATCCGAACCCTGCCGCTCAAAGAGGCCGAGTACAAGCAGTTTCAGGCCAAGCGGCGGATTCAGAGCTACGGCGGCCGTTATGACTTCAGCGCCAACCGCCTGCTCGCGGCCGAGCCGATTCCCGCGTTTCTTCATCCGCTGCGCCGGCGCGTGGCGGAGTGGACCGGCCGCTCTGCCGAAAGCTTTGCTCAGGCCCTCGTCGCCGAGTACGCCCCGGGCACCCAGCTCGGATGGCACCGGGACGTGCCGAATTTCGAGCTCGTTGTCGGAGTTTCCCTGGGATGCCCATGCAGGATGCGTTTTCGACGCTATCCGCCGAAGCCGCGCGAACCATCGATCGCAGTGGAGCTTGCGCCGAGGTCCGTCTACAAACTGGAGGGTGAGGCGCGCTGGGAGTGGCAGCATAGGATCACGGCGACGCCCGGATTGCGATACTCGGTTACCTATCGAACGCTGCGGGATTCCCAGCGCGCGGCTTGAGCTGCTTCGTTCGCGTTAATGGGTCATTGCGTAGACGACGAAGTTCACGCCCATGCGCATACCGAGCGATGCACCGCTTTCCGGATAGCTCGGGAAGTCCGCCCACTGCCAAGAGTCGCCGAGATCGTTGTTGAAGGCGATGGCAACCATCGCTCGGCCATGATCGTCGAGGATCGCTCGCCAGTGCGGATTTACGCCATCGGCGCGATACGGCACGCCCGCCTGCAGGGCATTCCAGTTCGGCACCTGCGCCGTCGGGCTCAAGTCATAAACGGTGTGGAAGAGGGGATGATCTTCCGGCAGATCGATGATCGGCCGGTCCGGAAAGACCTTCTTCATTCCACGGATGAACCCGGCCCATTCTCGAGTGCCGAAGAAGCTGTCGCACAACAGGAATCCGCCGCGCAGCAGGTAGTCCCGCAGCTTGGCCGCCTGCGCATCGGTGAGGTCCCACATGCCGGGCAGGCCCACGATGATGAATGGCCAGTTGTACACGTCATCGCCGTCGTCGAGGTTCACCGGCTGCTCGACGGAGCGGACGCTCAAACGCGTCAATCGGCGCAGGATACTCGCGAAGAAACGGTCGCCGCGCGGGTAGTCCACCGCCCAGGCCGTGCCGCCCTGTGTCCAGTCGCCAAAGCCGAACCAGCCGAACTCCGGCGCCGTCGGATACATCAGGCGGGCCATGACGAACTCGCCCGGGACGCGATAATCCGGGGGCAGGGGAACGTCCGCTTGCGCCTCGAGGCTCCGATAGACCCGGAAGGCGCGCTGCGCGAGAACGACGGACTGCCCGCACAGCCACAGAGCGGCAAGCACGGCGAAGAAAACGACCCATCGCCGTCTGCGACGGGAGTCCTGTGCAGGGGTCGCCCTCAACGCGCGCCCCGGGGCAAGTCGGGCCAAGTCGAGGTCTTCATCGAGCTGTCGCCGCGGAACATCGCCTCGATGTGGCGGATCAGTCCATCCTGGATCTTGAACGCCTCGAACACGACCGAGGCGTTGTTGTTCGGATATTCGGGCGGAGATGTGAAGTTGGCGACTGCCACCACGATCCCGCGCTGGACGTCGACGACGTAGAAGCGGCGGTTCTTCACGATCCATTTCATCCGCGGGTTCTCGAACTCACCGGCGCAGCTGCCGGCCGACTCGGGCTGATTGACCGTCAGAATGGCGTCCTCGAGCCGCGAGCATTCCGGATGCCATGGCGCATCGTGGTAATCGAGCGTTCCGGAAACCACATCGAAATATTTGTCGGCGATGGCGAGGAGCTCCGCGCGCGAAACCTGTTCATCCGGCGGCAGTACCGCGTCGTAAATCCGGTCGGCCTGCGTGAGCTTGGAAGCCGGAGTCCTTCTGAGCATACCGTCGTAGGAGATCTCCTCGACCTCCGTCACCCGCCTCGCGACTATTTTCAGGCGCACCATGTAAAACCACCAGCGCTCCCCCTGACTCGTCGGAGCGTTCGTGACGGTGCCCATCAGAATCGCCGCACCTGTCACCGGGTCGACGAAGGCCTGGCGATAGGGCATGCGCTTGGCGAGCCCCCAGACCTCGCCCTTGCCGAGCCGAACGTCGGCTCCGTTCGAGGTGACGCGCAGGTCGGCTGCGGCCTTGATGCGGGAGGTGTCGTTGTCGAGCAGGCCCTCGGTGTAGGTCTGAAGGAACTCGAGGAGGCAGCGACGGTTGCAATCCGACGCGGCCGGCTTCTGAGCCGCGCCGGCAGCCGTGAGCGCCATCGCGATCATCGTCATGCAGCCGAGCGACACGGCGGCGCGATACAAATGAGAGACCATGAAACACCCCTGCAGGCCGCGAGCCGTGGGCGCGGCTCGAATTCATTCCCGTGCGTGAGCATAGACGATAGGCCGGTCGGAGCAACCGATGGCGCTCGGGGGTCGCGCGAGATGAACGTGTCGGAGCTCAAATTTTATCGGTCCGATTCTACGAACGAAGCGTCGCCTCAACGAAATCTATGCGAAGCAATGCGGCAGAACCTTAGAGGAAGTCGAGCGCACTTTGGACCGCGATCACTTCATGACGCCCGAGGAAGCGCAGGCGTGGGGGCTGGTAGATCACGTGTATACGTCGCGCTCGGCGCTCCGCGCTGCATAACGTCCGGACTCAGCCCGCGCCGCAATCGGCTACGCGCCCGGAGGGGGCACCGGCTTCTTCTTGAGAAAACTTCCCGCAGGCAGGGCGGCTACGGGGAAGTAGTTGTTCTGCGCGAGAGCCT